>NZ_CTEJ01000002.1:602500-1202500 GCF_001282625.1 Lascolabacillus massiliensis | reverse complement strand
TCCATAATGTAACTGCTTTAAACCTAAATAAATAAACTTCCGATTTGAAAAACAAGTAGTGCAACTAACCAGGCCAGTCCTGTTGAATAGAGGACGCTGAATATTGCCCATTTCCAAGAATGGGACTCTTCTTTTATAGCTGCTATAGTTGCAATACATGGGAAATAAATAAGTACAAATAGCAAAAATGCTGTTACAACAAGTGGTTTAAAAACAGGATTGCCATCAGTGTCGGTTTCTGACAGGAGTCGCGACTGAAGCGACTCCTGGCTTTCACTGTCGCCTGTATATAATACTCCCATTGTGCTAATAACGATCTCTTTTGCAGCCATCCCTGAAAGGAGGCTTACTGACATTTTCCAGTCGAATCCAAGAGGACGCATTATTGGTTCAATAAACTTGCCTATCTTACCAATATATGAGTTCTCCTGATGTTCTATGTTTTGAATAAGTGTTATTTCTGTTAATATTTGATCTCTCTGATCAGCACTTATCTGATTATTTTCAAACCTGGTTTCAATATTAGCTATTTGCTGTTCATTTTCATTGCTTTGGGTGCTGTTTTGAGGGAAGTATCCCAAAAACCAGATTATAATTGAAGCTATGAGAATTGGTCCTCCCATTTTTCGCAGGTATTGACTGGCTCTTTCCCACATGTGTATTACAATCGACTTTAGAGTAGGCATGCGGAAAGGTGGTAGTTCCATTACAAATGGTGTATCTTCCTCTTTGAAAAGCGTCTTGCGGAATAGCAAAGCAGTGAGAGCTGCTATTATAATTCCGATAATATAAAGCGATAATAATGCAATACTTGCATTTTTAGGGAAGAAAGTGCCAATGAAAAGAATATAAACAGGTAGTCTGGCGCTGCATGACATAAAGGGGACTATCAGCATGGTAATCATTCTGCTGCTTCTGCTCTCAATTGTACGAGTTGACATTATTGCCGGAACATTGCAACCGAACCCCATAATCAATGGGATAAATGATTTCCCGTGCAATCCTATCCGATGCATAAGTTTATCCATTATAAAAGCTGCCCGGGCCATATAGCCTGAGTCTTCCATGAATGCGATAAAAAAGTATAAAATTACAATATTTGGCAAGAAAACTATCACCCCGCCTACTCCACCAATTATTCCGTCAACAACAAGATCTTTAAGAGGACCGGGAGACATATTGCTCCTGATAAGATTTCCAATAAATGAAACAAGATTCTCTATCCATTCCATAGGGTAATTACCTAATCGGAAGGTTGCTTCAAACATTATCCAGAGGAACAGAAAGAAAATTGGGAAGCCCAGGTATTTATTTGTCACTATTAAGTCGATAAGTTTACCCTTGTCAACTTTCTCCGGCAGTTGTTCGAGAGTCTCTCTTAACCCTCCCGCAATAAAACCGTACCTCGCGTTTGTAAATGCTGACTCAGCATCTTCTCTTAGTAGCTTTTCAATATAATTGCGTTCTTTATCTCTGCGTGCAATTATCTGATTATGTTTAGGAAGTCCTGCTATATGTTTTTCTACATCCTTGTCGCCTTCAAGCAGTTTTATACAGATATATCTTAACGATAGCTCCTTTTTCAACTTAAAACTGTCATTAAGCTCACGTTCCATTATGGAAATGGATTTTTCCAGTACCCTTCCATAAGGAAGTTGAGCAAAAGTGTGGTTTTTTTCATTTTTTACTCTTATAACCTCCTCTAGCAACTGAGGGATACCTTCGCCCCTCTTGCCAACTGTGGGTACAATTGGAACGTTAATGAGTTTTGAAAATGTGTTATGTTCAAACTTTCTACCACTGCTCTCAAGTTCATCATACATATTGAGAGCAATTACCATTGGCACTTCAAGATCCAGAAGTTCTGTTGTCAGATATAGGTTTCTTTCCAAGGCAGAAGCTGAAACTACATTTACAATGACATCCGGCTTTTCTTCCAGTATGTAGTTACGTGCATAAAGTTCTTCAGGAGAATAAGAAGAAAGTGAATAAGTTCCCGGAAGATCTACCAGTGTAAAATGGTAATCATTATGTCTCAGGTATCCCTCTTTGGCGTCTATAGTTACACCACTGTAATTTCCTACATGTTCGTGAGCACCTGATGCCAGGTTAAATATTGAAGTCTTGCCGGAGTTGGGGTTGCCAATAAGGGCTACTTTAATATTTTTTTCTTTTAATTTCCTTTTATTAGACTCATCATTCAGTATAACTCTGTTTGGTAATTTAATTGCCTCTTGTTTGTGGTTTTTATACTTAATACCATTGAATGTATTAATATTTGTCAACTCATCTGTTGCTGAAGATTTGCCCGAGAGGATATTTACATCGTCTGAATAACCATTTTCGGAATATCCGTTTTGGGTAACTTCGGATTTCATAATGGTAATTTCAATCATCACCGCCTCACTACGACGTAAAGAGACTTCATACTCCATGATCCCATATTTAATTGGATCCTTAAGTGGAGCATTGAGAATTGATTTTACCTCTTCACCGCGTACGAATCCCATCTCCAGGATCCGCTTCCTGAATGCACCATTACCATTTACTTTTTTGATATATGCTGTTTGCCCTGTTTGTAGTTCTGACAGTCGCATCTAAAACCTTCAATTTTTGTCTCGCAAAGATACATCAATTTCTTCTATTATTTATAACCAGTATAAATAATGTAAGGTAATTTAGTTTTTTTACAGAAACTATTAACAGATGGATTTGTTGTAAAATCAAGAGAATATAAAAATCAAAAAATATGGAGTATAGAATCGAAAAAGACACATTGGGAGAGGTGAAAGTACCGGCACAAAAGTTATGGGGTGCTCAGACAGAGAGGTCCCGGAGTAACTTTAAGATAGGGGAATCTGCATCCATGCCAATTGAATTGATCTATGGGTTTGCTTACCTTAAGAAGGGAGCAGCTTATGCAAATCATGAGCTTGGGGTATTGTCAGTTGAAAAACGTGATCTTATTGCAAGAGTCTGTGATGAGATTCTAGAGGGAAGACATGATGATCATTTTCCTTTGGTTGTATGGCAGACAGGATCCGGGACTCAAAGCAATATGAATGTGAATGAGGTTATTGCTAATCGAGCGCATCAGCTTGCAGGTAGAAAAGTGGGCGAAGGAGAAAAGGTACTGCAGCCAAATGATGATGTGAACAAATCGCAATCATCTAATGACACATTTCCAACAGCTATGCATATTGCATGTTATAAAAAGGTGGTAGAGAATACTCTTCCGGGTCTGCGTCAGCTTCATAAATCATTAGAGAAGAAGTCGATAGATATGGCTGATGTGGTGAAAATCGGACGTACTCATCTTATGGATGCAACACCTCTGACACTTGGACAAGAGTTCAGTGGTTATGCGTCTCAGCTCGAACATGGAATCAAAGCAATTGAAAACACATTGCCACATTTGGCGGAACTTGCTTTAGGTGGTACCGCTGTTGGCACAGGCCTTAATACACCAAAGGGATATGATGTTTTAGTTGCAAAATATATTGCTGAATTTACCGAACTACCTTTTGTTTCTGCTAAAAATAAATTTGAAGCACTTGCAGCTCATGATGCAATTGTTGAAACACATGGTGCATTAAAGCAGATTGCTGTATCTCTAAATAAGATTGCAAATGATATACGTTTACTTGCATCTGGACCAAGAAGTGGAATAGGTGAGATCAATATACCTGCAAACGAACCAGGTTCTTCAATTATGCCTGGCAAGGTTAATCCAACACAGGCTGAAGCACTGACTATGGTTTGTGCTCAGGTAATAGGGAATGATGTTGCTATAACAGTGGGGGGGATGCAAGGGCATTTTGAATTAAACGTGTTTAAACCTTTGATGGCAGCTAACTCCCTTCAGAGTGCACAACTACTGGGTGATGCAGCACGCTCTTTTGATATACACTGTGTACAGGGTATAACACCAAACAGAGCCAGAATAAAGGAACTGCTAGAAAATTCACTTATGCTGGTGACAGCCCTAAATACCAAAATAGGTTACTACAAAGCTGCAGAGATTGCAAATGAGGCTCATAAGAATGGTACTACACTTAAAGAGGAGGCTGTACGTCTTGGATATGTGACAGCAGAAGAATTCGATGAATGGGTACGACCTGAAGATATGATTGCCCCGTTTAGTTGATTAAAGGTTAACAGTTATTATAGACGGCGTCGTTTCAAGATGCCGTTTTTTCTTTGTATTTTTGTATACTTATTTATCGATAGACCAAATAATTAACAATAAAATAAAATTTAATTTAAAGTTTATGGCTACGAAACCATTTGTTTATCAGGAACCATTCCCAATGTCGGAAGATAAGACTGAATATTATCTGCTTACCAAGGATCATGTTTCTGTTTCAGAGTTTGAAGGGAAAGAGATCCTAAAGGTCTCAGCTGAGGGATTAACGCTTATGGCACAGACTGCATTTCGTGATGTGGAATTTTTACTGCGTCCTGAACATCAGGAGCAGGTGGCAAAGATTCTGAATGATCCGGAATCCAGTGAGAATGATAAATTTGTGGCTTTAACATTTCTGCGTAATGCGGAGATTTCTGCTAAAGGAGTTCTTCCTTTCTGTCAGGATACAGGTACAGCAATTATAACCGGAAAGAAGGGTCAGAATGTATGGACAGACACCAATGATGCTGAAGCTCTTTCCAGGGGTGTATATAATACTTTTGTCAATGAAAATCTTCGTTATTCTCAGAATGCAGCACTTAACATGTATGATGAGGTTAATACAGGTACAAATCTTCCTGCACAGATAGACCTGTATGCTGTTGAGGGAAATGAATATAAATTCCTTTTTATTGCAAAGGGTGGAGGTTCGGCCAACAAGACATATCTGTATCAGGAAACAAAAGCATTGCTTACTCCCGGAAAATTGGAGAACTTCCTGATTGAGAAGATGAAATCACTGGGTACAGCAGCTTGTCCTCCTTATCATGTTGCTTTTGTTATTGGTGGGACATCTGCAGAAACAAACCTTAAAACAGTAAAACTGGCATCTGCAAAGTATTATGATAACCTGCCAACAGAAGGGAATGAACATGGTCAGGCTTTCAGAGATATAGAACTTGAAAACAGATTGAAAAAAGCCTCTGAGGAACTTGGACTGGGAGCACAGTTTGGAGGAAAGTATTTCGCTCATGATATACGTGTAATTCGTCTACCTCGTCATGGTGCTTCATGCCCTGTAGGTATGGGTGTTTCTTGCTCAGCCGACCGTAATATAAAAGCAAAAATCAATAAAGATGGTATCTGGATTGAGAAACTGGAGGATAATCCTGCAAGATTAATTCCTGAGGAATATCGCCAGGTTGGTGAAGCAGGAGGAGTTAAGATAGATCTGAATCAGCCTATGGAAAAGATCCTTGCAGAACTATCAAAGTATCCTGTTTCTACACGTCTGTCTTTGAACGGAACTATTATAGTTGGTCGCGACATTGCTCATGCTAAACTTAAAGAGCGTATTGACAGAGGTGAAGGTTTGCCTCAGTATATGAAAGATCACCCAATTTATTATGCCGGTCCGGCAAAAACTCCTGCAGGATATGCATCGGGATCTATGGGACCCACTACTGCTGGTAGAATGGACTCTTATGTTGATCTTTTCCAGTCACATGGAGGAAGCATGATAATGCTGGCAAAAGGTAATCGCAGTCAGCAGGTAACAGATGCTTGTAAAAAGCATGGTGGATTTTACTTGGGTAGTATTGGCGGACCTGCAGCTATTCTTGCTCAAGAGAGCATAAAGAGCCTGGAGTGTGTTGAATACCCGGAACTCGGGATGGAAGCGATTTGGAAAATAGAGGTAGAGGATTTTCCTGCTTTTATACTTGTTGATGATAAAGGTAACGACTTCTTCCAGGTGGTTACTCAGCCAAACTGCAGTTTTAGTTAATACTCAGAACTGACAATATTTGGTGGTTTAAAAATAAAATTATGAAGAGAACGAGTTTAATTATAATATCAATATTAGCAACTATTTTCATGTCATTAGGGCAAACACGCTCTGTAGTTACACTTGAAAAGGGTTGGAAGTTTACAAGAGAGGATAACCCTCAATCAAAGGAGGTTGTATATGATGACAGTAACTGGGAATCGGTTCGAGTACCACACGACTGGGCAATTTATGGTCCTTTTGATAAGAGCAATGATATCCATCATATGGCAATTGTTCAGGATGGACAAACCTCAGCAATTGAGCATTACGGAAGGACTGGAGGACTGCCTTTCACTGGTGCCGGCTGGTATCGTATCAACTTCACTATACCTGAATTTAGTGACAGTAAAAGGGTAACCGTTAAGTTTGACGGTGCAATGAGTAATGCGCGTGTTTATGTAAACGGTAAAGAAGCAGGTTTCTGGCCATATGGCTACAACACTTTTTATTTCGATATAACTGATTTGCTTAATGATAACGGTAGGGATAATACCCTTGCAGTCAGACTTGAAAACTTGGAAGAGGGTTCACGCTGGTATCCAGGTGCAGGTCTGTATCGCAATGTTCATATCATAACTACAAATGATTCTCATATACCTGTATGGGGAACATATATTACCACTCCTGAGGTTAACGATGAGTTTGCGAAAGTTGACGTGAAGACTAAGGTTGTAACTGCAGGAGAAGACTATAATGGGAAAGGTGTATATAAACTGGTTACAGAGATTTTAGATGGTGATGCTAAGCTTGTTTCATCTACTGAATCAGTATTGACCACTTTCGATCAGAATGAGTTTTCTCAGACTCTTATCGTAGAGAATCCAAAACTGTGGGATATCAAACAGCCAAATCTATATAAGGCTGTCTCTAAACTTTATAAAGATGACCAATTGGTTGACGAGTACAACACCACATTCGGTATCAGAACTATAGAAGTAGTTGCAGATAAGGGCTTTTATCTGAACGGTCGACTCGTTAAATTCCAGGGTGTATGTCTGCATCACGATCTCGGACCTCTTGGGGCAGCTGTAAATGATGCTGCTATTCGTCGCCAGATACGTATAATGCAGGATATGGGTGTTAATGCGATTCGCACTGCTCATAATATGCCATCACCTGATTTCGTGAGAATTGCCGATGAAATGGGTATGATGGTTATGGCTGAGTCATTCGACAGCTGGAGAATACCAAAAGTTAGAAACGGTTATAATCTATATTTTGATGAATGGGCAGAGAAGGATCTGGTAAACCTGATTCATAACTTCAGAAACAGCGCCAGCGTTATAATGTGGTGTATTGGTAATGAAGTTGAAGAGCAGAGTCACCCACAGGGAGCTAAAGTTGCAAGTTTCCTTCAGGATATAGTTAAAAGAGAAGATCCTACACGTCCTATCACTAATGGGATGGATCGACCGGACCATGTTTTTTCAAATGGTATGGCAGCAATAATGGATGTGCCGGGATTTAATTATAGGTCATTCCGTTATCAGGAAGCTTATGATATACTCTCTCAGCAGGTGATTCTGGGAACTGAGACTACTTCAACATTCAGTTCGCGCGGTGTATACAAATTCCCTGTAGAGCGCAAACAGATGGCGATGTATGATGATCACCAGGCATCTTCTTATGATGTAGAACATGCAGGCTGGTCTAATCTTCCTGAAGATGATTTTATTCAGCATGATGACCTGCCATTTACAATGGGAGAGTTTATATGGACAGGTATTGATTACCTTGGTGAGCCAACTCCTTATTACAGTAACTGGCCAAGTCACAGTTCTCTGTTTGGTGCAGTAGACCTTGCGGGTATTCCAAAAGACAGATTCTATCTATATCGCAGCCACTGGAACAAAGAAGAGGAAACACTTCATATCTTGCCTCACTGGAATTGGGAAGGTCGTGAAGGTGAAGTTACTCCCGTTTTTGTTTACACTAACTATCCGTCAGCTGAACTTTTCATTAATGGAAAGAGTCAGGGTGTAAGAACCAAAGATCTTTCTGTTGGAATTGAAGGCAGCTATACAGCTGAGGCACAAAAATCTTTTGAGCGTCAGAAAAGATATCGTCTTATGTGGATGGATACCAAGTATGAACCGGGAACAGTTAAAGTTGTAGCTTATGATGAAGATGGCAATGCAGTTGCGGAAAAAGAAATTCGCACAGCAGGCAAGCCACACAGACTGGTTCTTGAAGCCGACAGGAATGTTATCTCTGCTGATGGAAAAGACCTTTCGTTCATAACAGTTTCAGTTGTTGACAGAAACGGCAATCTTTGTCCCAATGTAAGCGAACTTGTGAAATTCAACGTAAAGGGAGCCGGATCTTATCGTGCAGGTGCCAATGGCGATCCTTCAAGTCTTGATCTGTTTCATCTTCCACAGATGCATTTGTTCAACGGTAAACTGGTAGCAATTGTAGAATCTTCAGAAACTCCCGGAACTATCACTCTTGAGGCCAATGCAAAAGGATTGAGGAAGGGTAGTATTAAGATTCAGACGAATTAGCATAGAGTTTAAATAATTTACAAGTGGGCCATATCGCTGAAAATGTGATATGGCCTATTTAGATTTATATCAACTATGTTCTTTATTTTAATACATTAACTAAGCTTGTGATTATATAACATAAAATTAACAAAACATTTTAATGGTTTTACATCATATATATATAACCATTGAATGTCTAATGTCTTAAAAATTAATATTATGCCAGAACTAAGTCCACCAGACAGTTTCGCTTGCTAATAAAATCATATTAGCAATATTTACGTTTTATTATTTATTCAAAAAAAACAATTATGAAAAACAAATCAATTTTATTAATTACTCTTTTCACTACAGTAATTTTGAAATTATTGTTAGGATGTGATGAAAAAGTGAAAATGGAATTATCAGAAGATGTATATTCAAACGAACAAATGACAACGCGACTATCGGAAAACCCTAAATGAGATTATCCTGTAAAACCAGGTACAGAAAAATGGAAATCACTAAAAACCCATTCAAAAAAAGTATTATTATGTCAAATACCTGATAGTGTACTTAAAAAATGTTCAACACAAACACTATTAAGTTTATGTTTGAATTATCCACTCAATTTTGACTTTTATGCCTATAGCTCATTGAAAGAAGGTGTTGTAAAAGTGTCAAAAGAATTTAATGGTTTGATCGAACTATTTAATAGGGATGATAATTTTTATGTATTATTGAAATATATCAACTTAGCATTAATCCAGAACGACATAAACTCAAAGATCTATACTGAAGAAAAAGGTGAAGTTATATATCAATATTCATTGATTGAATGCTTATTGAGTTTCGATGAATGTCTTAATAATTCTACAAAAGAGGAATTATTATTGTTGAAGGAAGAAATGGCTAAAATTTTAAATTACAAAATTTCTAATCCCGAATTATTTAGTGTATACTCAAAGGGGGGCCTCTTTACTTTTAATTGCTAACTCATTAAAGAAAATTACACCAGAATTAAATTCTCTGAAGAAACGGAAGTTTTTATAAATACTGGTATACTGAACAATTACGATGTTTATACAGAATTATTAAGTCATCTCTAATAATTATTACTATGAAAAAATATTTATTCATTTTGATTTTGCCTATTATCTTATCTTTTTCTAATTGTGAAAACCGAAGTGAGGCAATGGAAGAGATAGAAATAAGTGTTTGCGGTACTGAGAACCCAGCTTGGTTATTATCTGAAATATCAAAAATAACAGAATTAAGATCTCATAGACCTGTCAAAGTATCGTTTTATATTGATGGTGATACAGAAATTGTATCAATAGAGGATCTGGTAAATTCAAATTTCTCTGAGGGGTTGATGTTTTTTTATTGCAACGGTGAAAGAATAGAATTTAATTCAGAAAAACACAATCAATATTTAAAATTGTTGAAAGACAATAAATTTACATTATTATGGTCTAATTAAGATTTTAAGAAAATGAAAGATTTCATTTGTTGTATCTTATTTATATTGTCATCCATTCTATTACCTTTCATGCTGAAGGTACTTATAGTGTTTCATGCCAGATAATTAGCCCTTGTGGATTTGGTTCTGCAGCAAATACTATTGTGACAGTATCAAGAAGTGGATATTTCACACTTTTCCCTAATCCTGCAACAGATATTGTTACTATAGATATTGCTGGAAAAGAAAATAATGATTATGTAGACGAACCGATTAGTTTTGGGAGTCAGCTTTACAAAATTGAGATTTGGAATGAGTTTGTTATGATTAAACAATTTACTACTGATCAGCGAGCCTCTCAAGTGTCTGTAAGTGATCTACCTGCAGGGGAATATGTAGTAAAGGTGAACTCAGGAGGGAAGTTTTATATACAGACTTTTATTAAAAAGTGAATTTAATTGCTTGCTATTTTTTAAAATGGAGGGGTGATAACATATTTATTTAATTGGCCCCTCCATCTTTGATATGATTCAAAAAGCTGAAACTGACAAGACTGGAAATTACCTTGGAACTATTTGGTTAGAAAAACATAATGCAAATGATATTTTTGTGAAAGACATGAAGATGAGTGGCTGAGGATTTGCTTATTATTTCTTTGATTGTGGATGAAACACAATAGTACATGAAACTCCTCTCACAGGAATGAAGTTGAATTTTGTCGTGTATAGGAATATACCGTATTAACATAGAAAATGCCTATCTTTGTATCTCCAAAAAATATAAAGAATGGCAAGAAAGAGAAAACAACTTCCCCTAATAGAGAATGTGCTTATAACTGATGTGGCAGCTGAAGGCAAAGCAATTGCCAAAGTGGATGGCATGGCAGTATTTGTGCCTTATGCAGTGCCGGGTGATGTAGTAGATATTCAGCTTACACGCAAGAAAAGCAGTTTCGCAGAAGGTAAGGTTGTACGTTTCGAGAGCTATTCTGAAAATAGGGCTGTGCCTTTCTGTGAGCATTTTGGGGTATGCGGAGGTTGCAAGTGGCAGAGTCTGCCTTATGAAGAGCAGCTGAAATACAAACATAAGCAGGTTGTAGATAACCTAGAGCGTATTGGAAAGATTGAATTGCCTGAAATTAGTCCTATACTTGGTGCACCTAAAACAAATTTCTACAGAAATAAGCTGGAGTATACTTTCTCTGATAAGAGATGGCTTACGGATGCTGAGATATCGTCGGATAAGGAGTTCTCTCGTAAAAATGCATTGGGCTTTCATATTCCTGGCATGTTTGATAAAGTGCTTGATATCAATAAGTGCTGGCTGATGGATGATCTCCAGAATGATATAAGAAACAGTTTTCGTAAGTTTTGTCTTGATAATGATTACTCCTTTTTTGATCTTCGTAATCAGGAAGGGTTGATGCGAACACTTGTTGTAAGAAACACTTCTATTGGTGAGTGGATGCTTATTGTTGTATTCTATGAAGATGACCGAGAGAAAAGAGAAAAACTGATGAGTCACATTCAGACTGAATTTCCTCAGATAACTTCATTATTATATGTCATCAATCAAAAGGCAAATGACACAATTACCGATCAGGAAGTTATTACCTGGAGTGGGCGCGATCATATTTTTGAAGAGATGGAGGGCCTGAAATTCAAAATTGGTCCAAAATCATTTTATCAGACAAATAGCGAACAGGCATATCATCTTTATGAGATTGCTCGTGAATTTGCACAGTTAAGCGGTGATGAGTTGGTTTATGATTTATATACAGGTACCGGCACTATTGCCAACTTTATTGCACGTGATACCAAAAAGGTAATTGGCATTGAATATGTTGAAGAGGCAATTGCGGATGCAAAAGTAAATTCAGAGATTAACGGAATTAGTAATACCCTTTTCTTTGCAGGTGATATGAAAGATGTTCTTACAACCGAGTTCATAAGCGAACATGGCAGGCCTGATGTAATTATTACAGACCCTCCACGTGCAGGTATGCATGAAGATGTGGTAAATGCAATACTTATAGCAAAACCTGAAAGAATTGTTTATGTAAGCTGTAACCCTGCAACACAGGCTCGTGACCTCAGTCTGCTGGATTCCAAATATAGAGTAGTACGAGTCCAACCTGTAGATATGTTTCCTCAGACACATCATGTGGAGAATGTTGTGCTATTAGAGAAAAAGTAGACTTTAAATGGATAAAATAGGTTTATAGACTCATTATACCTATTTAACCGGCTCAACAGTATAGCCCAAACTTCTAAGTCCTTCAATCAAACCAACTTCTCCGGGTAAGTGCAGGCAACCTACGGCAATGAATGAAGACTTATCAGCTATTATATCTGGTAGTTTTCTCAGCCATTTATTATTTCGGTCCCTGTTTAGTGCATTTTTCTCCTCTTCTGTACTTGGGCATGGATCATTTGGCAATTCTTTCTCAGAAAGCTCATAAAGTACATTAATGTCATAGGAGTGATATGCAACATGTAGTTCATCCATCTGTTCTTTAAGTAAATCAGGATTCTTAACCATGCACATTAACATCTCTGCTTGACGCTCAGGAGATTGCAGATTAAGCAACACCTCTATCTGATCTTCTGTTGACTCAAGTCCTATTACTGGCCTGTTTCTCAATAATGCTTCTTCCTGAAAGTGCTGATCCATACTAATCTCATTTGAGAGTGTTGGATAAAACTTCTGATATAGAGTTAAGGAAATTAAATTAGAAAGGAGTGCCGGTTTCATGATTCCTAGTTGTTCAAGACCAACTCCTACAAGATTCCTTAACGTGCTGTCAAGTAATTCAATATCTTCCTCTGATATGAGTGAGTCATAAGTTACGCCATTCGGCAACATTGATTCGCTCATTATTTTCATCTGCATCTCTGCCATATTGCTCATGTCCAGCTCTCCAACTACTTGTTCTGTGTTTTCAAAAGAGTGTTTTAGTCCGGGTACTGAATCAAGAAATGTTATGGGTACAAGATGATGCGTCCCAAAAAGATATGAAGGACTTTCCAGTCCATTACCTGAAATACTCCATAATAGTGAGTTGTTGTCAACTTTTGACTGAACTGTACATGACAGCATCATTAATAATGCTGTTAGTAATAACAGTGATTTTCTATTCATAATGTATTTGAATGTTTCAAACTAAGTCTGCCTCTCTTGTGTCGCTAAATGAAGGCTCCTCTTTTCCTATCTTAAGGAAATCGAAAAGTATCCAGAATATGGTAAATGAAGGTATAAAGTCTGTAACAGGCAGCAGTTCCTCAATAAATGTAATTAGTGAGGTGTATTTACCTCTTTTATTGCCAAACAACTTGTAACTTATTGACGCTGCAACTGGTGCCCATATGACATCAATAACTGGTCCGGCAACAGGAATAGCGGCTGATGCCATTCCTATAGCATCAAGTAAAACACATTTGGCTAATTTTATATATTTATTACCCATGGGTAAATTTTAATATATAAACCAGGGAGTTTTAATTCCCTGATTTATATATTTTTATATATGTTTGTTTTAAGCTTCCTGAGAACTTTGAGAACTGTTTAAAGGTGTATAGGATCTGGTTGCAAGTTCCTTGTCCATCATGTAAACACCAATTCCATTGTCTCCAATAAGTTTTAATGCATCAACCATACCTTGTGCTGTTTCCTCTTCTTCTACCTGTTCGTTTACAAACCATTGAAGCATGTTTTCAGTTGCGTAATCATTTTCGCTGCGTGCAATTGCTACCAGGTTATTGATTAACGATGTAACAACTCTCTCATGTTTTAATGTGTCTTCAAACGCTTGTAGAGTTGAATCCCATGAAGTTTGTACTCCCTCAATTGGTTGTAATACAACTTTATTTCCTTTTGAAGTCAGGTAGTTCATGAATTTAAGTGCATGATCCTGTTCTTCATGAAATTGTACTTTAAACCAATTTGCAAAACCGGGCAATGCATTGTTTGCAAAATGAGCCGACATAGAAAGATAGAGATAAGCAGACCATAATTCGGCATTAATCTGTTTGTTGATTGCTGCTTCTAATTTTTCACTGATCATAATTTTACTGTTTTATTATTTTTGTACCATACTTTGTTAAAACGCTCTGTTAAGAAAAATGTTTTGTAAAAGTAATCACTTTTATTATTAATAAAAACTGTGTTAATCATGATGTGAATATTGTTTTTAAATTTATTACTATCTTTGTACAATGGCTTCGTGAAAAAATATTTTTATTAATTTTCTTCAAATGAACTTGCTAAGAGAAAAAATGATGAAATATGATGCCCCGCAACGTGCGAAGGCAGCAGGAATATACCCATATTTCAGGGCTATAGAAAGTGATCAGGATACCGAAGTTGTCATAAGTGGCAAGAAAGTACTGATGTTTGGTTCTAATGCATATTTAGGACTGACAAATCATCCAAAAGTTATTGAAGCTGCAGTAGCTGCAACTAAAAAATATGGGACCGGAATGGCGGGCTCTCGTTTTTTAAATGGGACTCTGGATATACACATAGAATTGGAGAGAAAGCTTGCCAATTTTATGAATAAAGATGAAGCTATTGTATTTTCTACCGGATTCTCTGTAAACGAAGGTGTTTTAGGTTGCCTTACAGGTCGTGAAGATTATATAATATGGGATGAAAGAGATCACGCTTCAATAATTGAGGGATTAAGGACCTCTTTTTCTACGAAGTATAAATTCAGGCATAATGATATGGCACACCTCGAGAAGCAGCTCAAGCGCTGTGATGCACAGAGTGTTAAGCTTATTGTGGTAGATGGTGTGTTTAGCATGGAAGGTGATTTGACCAATCTGCCTGAAATTGTGAAACTGGCTCGTAAATATAATGCCAATATAATGGTTGATGAGGCTCACAGTTTAGGAGTACTCGGTAAAAAATATAGTGGTCGCGGTGTATGTGATCATTTTGGCTTACTGGGAGATGTGGATCTGGTAATGGGAACCTTTAGCAAGTCACTTGCATCTATTGGAGGTTTTATAGCAGGAGATTATCCAGTTATCAACTATTTGAGACACAATGCAAGAACTAATATCTTTAGTGCAAGTATAACACCGGCTGCTACTGCGGCTGCTACTGCGGCACTTGATATTTTAAAGTCTGAACCTGAGAGGGTAAAGCGACTTTGGGAATTGACATACTATGCAATAAATCAATTTAAGGAGCGAGGGTTTGAATTAGGACCTACTTCAACTCCAATTATGCCACTCTATGTTAGGGATAATGATAAAACATTTCTTATTACAAAAATGCTGTTTGAAAATGGAATATTTGTAAATCCTGTGGTTTCACCTGCTGTTTCTCCCGGAGATACTCTCATACGTTTTTCATTGATGGCAACACACACAATAGATCAGATTGATTTTGCAATAGAAAATATCACAAAAGTATTCAAGAAATTAGATTTGTTATAATCCATTGCATTATCCTATACAATGTTATTTAACATCAAGAAAGAGAGTCGTTAGATAAAAAATATATACTTTTGTATGCAATAAAAATATAAAGGTAAAGTTTATGTCATTTATTGCAGATAAAATTGTTATGGAAGGTTTGACTTTTGACGACCTCCTTCTTGTTCCAGCCTATTCTCAGGTGCTACCACGTGATGTAAGCCTGCAGACAAAATTCTCAAAAAATATAATGCTCAATATCCCTATGGTTTCAGCAGCCATGGATACTGTAACCGAAACTGTTATGGCTATTGCTATAGCAAGAGAAGGTGGTATTGGAGTTATACATAAAAATATGAGTATTGATGAGCAGGCAAAACAGGTAAAAGCGGTTAAACGCGCTGAGAATGGAATGATACTGGATCCAATAAGCATCACTCCTGATAAAACTGTATCAGACGCACTGGGTCTGATGTCTGAGTATAAGATTGGAGGGATTCCGGTAGTCAACGGTGATAATATCCTGGTTGGTATTGTTACTAATCGTGATCTCCGTTTTGAAAAGGAAATGGATAAGAAGATAGAGGTGGTTATGACAAAGGATAACCTTGTTACCACAACAATTTCTACTGACCTTGATAATGCAGCAGAGATCCTACAAAAACATAAAATAGAAAAACTACCGGTTGTAGATGCCAACTATAAGCTGGTAGGACTTATCACATATAAAGATATCACAAAAGCTAAAGACAAGCCTTTTGCCTGTAAAGATGAACAGGGAAGACTTCGAGTTGCAGCAGGAATTGGTGTTACTGCAGACTCTATCGAGAGAGCAACCGCACTAGTTGAAGCCGGGGTGGATGCAATAGTTATTGACACTGCACATGGTCATTCAAAAGGTGTTGCTGATATGTTAAAACTCGTGAAGGAGAAATTCCCTCAAATCGATGTGGTAGTAGGTAATATTGCAACTCCGGAGGCTGCAAAGTTTCTAGTTGAAGCCGGAGCGGATGGTATAAAAGTAGGTATTGGACCAGGTTCAATTTGTACAACCCGTGTAATAGCAGGTGTGGGTGTTCCTCAACTATCTGCAATTTATGAAGTATCAAAAGCGCTTAAAGGAACTGGAATACCTTTAATTGCAGATGGTGGACTTCGATATTCAGGCGACATTGTTAAAGCACTTGCTGCAGGAGGCTCTTCAGTAATGATGGGCTCTATGCTTGCAGGGACTGAAGAGTCACCGGGTGAAACTATCATATTTAACGGAAGGAAATTCAAAACATATCGAGGCATGGGTTCCCTTTCTGCAATGCAACAGGGTTCTAAAGACAGATACTTTCAGGATGTTGAGGACGATATTAAGAAACTTGTTCCGGAAGGTATTGAAGCCAGAGTTCCTTTCAAAGGCACCTTGCAGGAAGTTATCTACCAGATGGTTGGAGGTCTGCGTGCCGGAATGGGTTACTGTGGTGCCGAGAATATTGAAAAACTTCACGAAGCAAAATTCACCAGAATTACAGCTGCAGGATATACAGAAAGTCATCCTCACGGTGTTATGATTACACGTGAAGCACCAAATTATAGTAAAGGAAGCGAATAAATAATATTAAGAGATATTTTACCCAGGGGTTGATGAGTTTACTTTTCAACCCCTTTTTGCATTGGTACAAATATAAAATCACCATGTAAAGACTCTTTAAATGACTCTTCTCCGGTTCGTTTTATAATTGTCATTTTTTGTCCCGATCTACCACCTACAGGTACAACCATCCATCCACCAATTCGCAATTGATACATTAGCTTTTCTGGAACCTTATCAGGTGCAGCTGTAACAAGAATCTTATCAAACGGGGCATCATCCGGTAATCCTTCATAACCATCACCATAAAACAGATGGGGGAAGTATCCTAACGAATTCAATCTCTTCTTAGCAGACAGATATAGTTCTTCATATCTTTCAATACTATACACATCCGCTCCCATTTCACACAGTATAGCTGCCTGATAACCGCTGCCGGTACCAATTTCCAGTACTTTCTCTCCAGGCTTAATTCTTAAAAGCTCTGATTGGTAAGCAACAGTAAATGGCTGAGAGATTGTCTGTCCTCTCTCAATAGGCAATGGTCGGTCAATATAGGCTGCACCTCTTAACTCTTCATCAACAAATTCATGTCTCGGAACATTAGCTATAGCCTTGAGAACAAGCTGGTCTGAGATTCCTTTCTGTTCAAGCTGCTTTGCCAGCTTAGCAGCTTCTGTCATCTGCCGGGAGTCCATAATTACTTCAGGATTTGTATTTCTACTTTTAGTCTTATTAGAAGAACAGGTAATTAATCCTGCACAGCAAAGTAGAATTGTTAACAGCGTGATTTGATGTTTTCTTATTGTTTTCATCTTTCAATCTGTTTACATTATTATTACAAAGATAGTGTATTTCTGAACTTTATGCTGAATATCTTTAAATTCAACAATTTTTAAAAGAAATGTCGTATATTTCGAGTATCTATTAAAAAGGGCTTTTAGATATGAACAAAGGTTTCCTAATACTTTTTATATGTATCCTTTCAATACAAAGTTGTATGGTTCAGAATAACGATGCAGAGCAGATAATCCGTAATATTCAGGAGAAATATGCACCTGACAAGAGAGTGGAGGTGTTTAATGTAGAACTATTTCGAAAAGATAATAGATTCATTATTAAAGGAGAAACTACCAGCAGTAATGCACATAAAATACTATTAAGTGAATTAAAAAATATTTATCCTGACATAGAGGATTCTGTTCGTGTTCTGCCTGATATAAGTCTTGGTGAGAAAACCTTTGGCGTTATTTATAACTCTGTCGGGACATTAAGGAGTGCTCCAAGATATAGTTCAGAGATGGTGTCTCAGGCATTGCTTGGAACAATAGTAAGAATTCTCGAAGAGCAGAGAGGGTGGTTGCGGGTGCAGACTCCTGACGGATATATCGGATGGATATCGGGCTCGGTTAAATCCATGACTCAGGAAGAGCTGAATGAGTATGAGAGTAAAGAGAAAGTTATCATTACAAGTAATTTTGCCATCTCATATGAAAATGCCGATGTTAACTCATTACCCGTATCAGACCTTGTAATTGGAAACATATTAAATCTCATGTCTGAAGGGAAAGACTATTTTGAGGTCATTTATCCTGATGGAAGAATAGCTTTTATTAAATCGACAGATGCCTTAAATCTTAGTGACTGGAAGAATAATATAGTACTGACTGGAGAAAGTATAGTAAACACTGCCTATAAGTTTAAAGGTGTTCCATATCTTTGGGGAGGTACTTCAGCAAAAGGACTTGATTGTAGTGGATTTACCAAAAGTGTCTACTTCATGCATGGGATTGTTCTTGCAAGGGATGCATCACAACAGGTTAATCAGGGCGAATTAGTGGATTCTGCAGGAGACTTTAGCAAACTTCTTCCCGGAGATCTTATGTTTTTTGGATCAAAAGCCAAACCAATTGCAAAAACTAAAGAAGAGAGTAAGGAGAGAGTTGTACATGTAGGAATATATATAGGGAATAACCACTTTATTCATGCATCAGATAATATTCATATCAACAGTGTAAACCCTGTAGATGAACTCTATGATAAATTTAATGCAGGCAGATATCTGCGTTCAAAAAGATATATTACAGATGGTAAGGTTATTAATGTAAACAGATTTGAGCCTTTATAATTCAAGTTTATTTTAATATGGACAAAGAGAGACGTCGTTTTATAAGATCGGCTGCAATTGCTGCAGTAGCTTTTGCATCACCTGAATTTTCGATAAACAGTGCTGCAAAAAACAATATGCTCTTCAGTATCAATAAACATCATAACTCTTCCTCTAAGATGAAACTTTCATGGACTCCCTATAACCTACAGCTTAAACATACATTCACCATTTCAGGCTTCTCAAGAACTACTACACCGGTAGTACTCACAGAAATTGAGTATGATGGAGTTGTTGGGTATGGAGAAGCATCTCTTCCACCATATTTGGGTGAATCACAGGCCTCTGTAATTGACTTTTTAAAACGGGTTGATTTATCCGGATTTAACGATCCTACACATATTGAGGATATTGTACATTATGTCGATTCCATTGCCATAAACAATACAGCGGCAAAGGCTGCAGTGGACATCGCCCTGCACGATCTTGCAGGAAAGATTATAGGAGCCCCATGGTATAAAATGTATGGATTTGACAAGAGAGATGTACCAGATACAACTTTTACAATTGGTATTGATACAGATGAGGTGGTAAGAGAAAAAACCATTGAGGCTAAAGATCAGTTTAATATCCTTAAAGTGAAAGTTGGCGGTCCCGACGATAAAAGAATGATTAATGCAATTCGTTCTGTTACAGACCTTCCGTTATCGGTAGATGCTAATCAGGGATGGACTGACAGACATGAGGCTCTGGATATGATCTACTGGCTTAAAGAGCAGGGTGTGGTAATGGTTGAACAGCCCATGCCAAAGAATGATCTTGACAATATATCCAGACTTACAGAAATGAGTCCTCTCCCAATTTTTGCTGATGAGTCCCTGCAAAGACTTAGCGATATTGAACGATTGAAAGGTGTATTCTCTGGTGTAAATATAAAACTGATGAAGTGCACCGGTATGCACGAAGCCCTGAAAATGCGCAACATGGCAAAAGCATTGGGAATGAAAGTGATGATGGGATGTATGACTGAAACATCCTGTGCAATCTCTGCTGCTTCACAACTATATTCAGGAATGGATTTTGCTGATCTTGATGGTGCTCTTTTAATAAGTAACGACTGTTTTGATGGTGCGGTACTCGAAAAAGGTAAAGTTATAGCATCAGATTTGCCGGGCATTGGGGTAACTCCAAATCGTGAATTGAATTTTAGCCATAATTAGACAACCAATTCGATAAATAGTCTGTCAAAAGTTCTATCCAGATCATTACTCTTTCCTGCGTGGACGGGGGATGTCTGAATTATTGTACTTCTTACCGCTGTAAGCCATCTGAATCGTTCAGGTATATCATATAAAGCAATTGGAGCGTAATCGCAGTTTCCATCTGCAATATTTTTAAATGTCTCAAGACTTTCTATCACTTCTTCGTATTCCAGACCTGTGCACATAAGCTGAAACTTTTCTGGACAGAGATGATATTTTAATCGAATATACTTCTCTTCTTTTGAGAAGAGAATAAGTCCGACATTGAAAAACTCCTCCCTCTCCACTTTAGGCACCAGTCGGATAACAGCATAATGATATAATTTATCCTCTCGCATCTTTAGCACTATTAAGGAATATGGCAGAATTTGACAGCCTTTTTGTTAGAAAATTAAAGTAGATTTTCCTTACTTCATCCGGACTTTCACTGATGTGATCCCATTTAACCCAATCATCTGGAATAAGGTCTACAATTTCTCTCAGTATATTATCATTTAGAATATTATGCGCAATCTCATCAGCTTCATCAAGTTTTGATGCTTGCGATAAAAGTATGTGATCTTTAATAAATGGAAATGGATTAAGTGCATTCTTATCAAAATCTTTCCATGAGTGATGAAAATAAAAAGATGCCCCATTATCAATAATCCAAAGCTCCTGATGCCACCAGAGCAGATTGCTGTTATTATGTGTGCGGTCGATGTTGGTTGTAAACGCATCAAACCACACAATAATTGAAGCGAGCAAAGGATCGATCTCTGTTTTCGGGTCATAAGCCAAGGCTCCTGACAGGTAGTGTAATCCCAGATTAAGCCCCTTACTCCCTTTCAGTAAATCCTGAATTTCTTCATCACCTTCTGTACGTCCAAAATCTTCATCCAGATGTGCAAATACCAGTTCTGGAATATTCAATCCCAGGACCGATGCAATCTTTCCACCCAGAAGTTCAGATATCAGCATTTTAGTACCATGACCTGCCCCGCGGAATTTCAGTACATACTTAAATCCGTCGTCCGCTTCAGCTAAAGCAGGCAGGGACCCTCCTTCACGCAAAGGGAGAATATACCTTGATACATTAACGCTTCGTAGAGTAATATCATTTGACATCTTGAATACAAAGATACTAACCAAAAATGATTTTACATTATTGTGAGCATTTCAATCCGGGAGTTTTCTATAAAACATCAGAAATGTCTTCAGATTCTATCAAAATACAACCTTTTGAATACATTTCGTTAAGAGCCTCTTTGCCATCACAAGGCTGAACATTCACAGCTGCAATTGCATCTGTTATAACAAAAGTGTGAATACCGTTTTTAACAGCATCCAGAGCCGTCTCTTTAACGCAGTAATCAGTTGTTAACCCACAGATATAAAGTGTTGTAATCTCATTCTCCTCAAGATAATTTGCGAATGATAAATTTGTAGCCTCAAAAGCAGAGTAGCCATCATCTTTATTATATGTACCCTTAATTAATTTAAGATCAATTTTTTCGCTTTTCAGGTCAGGATGAAATTCAGCACCCTTTGTACCAGCAACACAGTGTACCGGCCACTTTTCAAAATGTACAGAATCTTCAGGATGCCAGTCCTGTGACGATATAACCAGGTCAAATTTCTTGATTATTTTGTTTATAGTTGGTACAATTTTATCTCCATCTTTTACACCCAGTGCACCACCGGGACAAAAATCATTTTGAACATCAACAATTAGCAGAGCTGTTTTCATATAAATTATCTCCTAAATTCCTAAATATATAACTATAACAAAAGATATGAGATGGTGTTCATTAGCTGAAAGTTCGGTAGTGCATAATATTGTTTGTATTCTAAAATGTTGTATTTTTGCGCAATTTTTTTGAAATGATATGAACTACATTCTTACAATCGGACTTTTAGTAATTTCAAATATATTTATGACGCTGGCATGGTATGGTCACCTAAAGCTGGCAGAACAAAGCTGGTTTAGTAAATTACCTCTTATTGGAGTAATCCTTGTAAGCTGGCTTATTGCATTTTTTGAATACTGTTTTCAAGTTCCTGCCAATCGTATTGGATATGAAGGCAATGGAGGTTCTCTTTCATTACTTCAGTTAAAGGTGATTCAAGAGGTTATCACTCTGGTAATTTTTGTTCTGTTCTCCTCATTTGCATTTCAGACAACTTTGAAAATGAATCATCTTATAGGATTTGTCTTTCTTGTGCTTGCTGTCTATTTTATTTTCAAGTAATGTGATTAAAGAAAAAAATCACTAATAGTAGTGATTGTTTCATCGTTCTAATTAATATTACTTTGCATTATATCTTAGGTTAATTTTAAGACTACAATAGAGGATTGATCTATTGTTGTCTTTTCTATTTAAATAAAATTTCAAATATGAAGAAGTTGATATTGTTAATGTCTGTAGTTTGCTACACTTTTATTACTGCTTCAGGAGCAGATTATGAAAAAGAAAATCCACAAGATACATTAAGGGTATATTATTTAGACGAATTTGTGATTAGTAGTTCCGTGAAGGAAACAAATAACCTGAAAAATATGCCAACCGCTGTTTCGGTTGTATCTCCTAAGCAGCTGCAGAATACACAGATTGAATCACTGCCTGATCTAAGCAGTTATATACCAAACTTCTTTATACCCACTTATGGTTCAAAAGTGTCCACTCCTATTTATATTAGAGGTATTGGTGCACGGTTAGGTTCTCAAACAGTTAGTTTGTATGTAGACAATGTGCCAAGCTTCAATCCATCAGCTTTTGATTTTGAATTTCAGGATATTCAGCGTGTAGAGGTATTGCGAGGAGCACAAGGAACACTTTATGGCAGAAATGCAATTGGCGGCATTGTGAATCTTTACACCCTGTCTCCTTTAGCATATCAGGGAACCCGCTTGACAATGAGTGGGGGCAATTATGGCCAGTTTTCACTAATGGGCTCAAATTACAGTAAGCTTTCCAACAATTTTGGTCTCTCTGCAGCAGCATATTATAAGCGCGATGATGGTTATTTTACTAATAGCTATACAGGAGAAAAAGTCGACAATTCAGAAAATGCCGGAGGCAAAATTAAATTAGAATGGCAGGCATCACCTGATTTTAAAGCAATGCTGTTTGGTAATTATGATTATGTTACCGGTGGAGCATTCCCCTATATGCATGTCGATTCAACCAGATCCAGTTTTAATGAACCCTCTTCCTATGATCGCCATCTTTTTACAAACGGATTGTCTCTTGAATGGCGCAGGAGTGGCTTCACAGTTCACTCAACAACCGGATTTCAGTATCTGAAAGATGATATGAAAATGGATCAGGACTATACCTCCAATTCTGTTTTTTCTATAAATCAAAAGCAAAAGCAGCATTCTATTAGTCAGGAGTTTACCGTTAAGTCAGACTTAAATAAAACTTATAGCTGGGTGCTTGGTGCATTTGGATTTTATGACAGAAGAGTTGTAGATACACCTGTAGCAATTAAAGAGGATGGTATGGTTGCCATGCAGGGTCATCTCGATACAGCTATGGAGAGAATGGGAGCCCCGCTTAGAATTGTCTACGCTAATGATAGAATTGATCTTCCCGGAATATATACAAAACCCTCAAAGGGAGCGGCTCTTTTCCACCAATCAACAATAAATGATCTTTTTGGTGTTGAAGGCTTGTCAGCTACAGCAGGTTTGAGATTCGACTATGAGCAGACTGCCATAGATTTCTCTACTGAAAGTGATGGTGGTGATGTAAATCTTAAATTTCAGATTCCAAACAGACCAATGCCTGATATATTTGTTGAGGGAGATACTTTAATTGAAGGGTCTTTCAGCAGGGATTTTGGTCAGCTTCTTCCAAAATTCGCATTAAAATATAATTACTCACCTACTTCAATGATTTATTTATCAGCCTCTAAAGGATATAAAACAGGCGGATATAACGAACAGGTGTTCTCCGAAGTGCTGCAAGGAGCTCTTTCGGAATCAATAATGAGAAATGCAATGAGCGGAATGCCTCCCGGAATGTTGCCTGGTGGTGGTGCTCCCGGAAATGGAGATGAAGATCCAAGTCTGGAGGAGATGCTTTCATATGATCCTGAAACAAGTTGGACATATGAGCTGGGTGGTCGCTATGAAATGTTAAACAATAAACTTTCACTTACATATGCTCTGTTCTACTCTCGAGTAAATGACATCCAGATAATTAAACTTACAAGACAGGGAACTTCAGGCAGAACAGTGGAAAATGCCGGTAAATCAGAAAGCAAGGGATTTGAGTTGAGTGTTAAGTACAGTCCTATTAGTAATCTTTCATTTTATGGTGATTATGGCTTTGCTAATGCTCGATTTAAAGACTATCAGGCATCTGAGGATGTAAATTATGCAGGAAATTATATCCCATTTGCTCCTCGTCATACTTTAAGTCTGGGAGCCGGTTATGTATATAAATTTGGTAATGGATCTTTTATTGACAGATTTATTGCTAATGTTCAATATACAGGAGTAGGAAAAATATACTGGACTGAGTCTAATGAAGATGTAAATGGCGAAGAGCTTTATCAGCCATTTTATGGTTTGGTAAATGGAACAGTAGCAGTTGAGAAAGGTGTTTTTTCTCTGGAATTATGGGGAAAAAACCTATTAGGAAAAGATTATAATTCATTCCTTTTTGAGGCGTCCGATATGACTACAGGAAATACTAATTCATTCGTTCAGCGTGGTTATCCTGCCAGAATAGGAGCTACATTAAGATATACATTTGACAGATAATCAGAGAATGATTTTCCCTGAAAAAATCAGACCGGTTATTATCAGTGATCCAATTAGCAATAAAACTATAACAGCCCACTCCCAAGGTTTGGGCTGTTTTTTTTGCTCTCTTTTTGCTTTTATAAAGAGAAGTGATCCTATGGCATAAAATAGTAAGGAAAGAATAAGATATTTAATACCTACGGCAAATATTACATAAAGAGAGTAGATCGTACCCAACAGTGCAATAATAAGATGATGCAATGATTCCCTTTTTCTGTTAATCATTGCAATCTTTACAGCATAAAGTGATGACAGTAAATAGGGAATAAGCGCCAGCGTAGTTGCAATTGTTATAGCAGCCAGATATGTCTCGTTTAGTTTAGGCGACAATATTGAAATAAGAAATATTTGAGTAAAACCCTGAGTAATCAGAAGTACAGTTACGGGGGTTCCGTTTTTGTTTACCTTTTTAAATATACGGGGAAGAACATTATCAACTGCTGCAACATATAGTGTCTCAACCGACAGCATAATCCAGGAGAAACTTGCACCAAGCACGGAAACCATAATTCCAAGCTTCACTATCACTCCTCCGGCTGCACCTACCGCAGTCTGCTCAAGAACCAGTGCCAAAGGAGTCTCAGATGCTGCTAATTTATCTGCCGGTATAGAGGACATTGCAATAAAAGTGATCAGCATATATACCCCAAGCACAATAAGCAGAGAGATTATAATAGTAAGTCTGACAATCTTCTGACTTTTGGCTCTTCCAGATAATACCGATGCTGCCTCCATTCCCACGAAACACCATAAAATAATTGCCATTGCACTTTTAATCTGTATCGTGGGCGATATTGGTTCACCTGTTGAGGCAAGTCTTGTTTGCCAGTTTTCTACAATGAAGAGATCACTTTTTACCAGTAAAACACCTAGAACTATTATAAGAATAACAGGAATCAGCTTTGCAGTTGTTACTATGAAATTAAGTATGGCGCCTTCTCTTATACCCGCTTTCAGTATAAAAAAGAATATCCAGATAATAAGTGAACCAATAATAAAAGCTTGTAGGGGTGAAATAGCTTTATCGCCCAGCAGATCATTAAATGTCTTAAAAAATAGTACGATAAATCCAATGTTGCCAAGCCAGCCTAACGACCAGTATCCCCATGCTGAATTGAATCCCATGAAATCGCCAAACCCATCACGGGCATAGGCATAGATACCACTTTTCAATTCTGGTTTTCTTGCTGCGAGATAAACAAATACCAGAGCAAGCATCAAAGCTCCGAATCCACCTATAAGCCAGGCAATCATCGCACCTTGTGGATTAGCCGAACTGATGAGATCTTTAGGAGAATTAAATATGCCGGATCCAATCATCGATCCGAGGGCTATAAAAACCAACAGCCATAAACCTAACTTCTGATCTTTCTTTTGCAACTTTTGAGAGGAATTTAGTTAAAAATCCATAGTAACAGCACCACTATAACCAGAGAGGGAAGCATATTCATAATGCGGAGTTTCTTTATTTCAAGTATGTTGATACCTAATCCTATTAATAATATTCCTCCTACATTGGTTAGTCCCAGTATAATATCATCAGTGAAAAAATGGGATGCAAACATGGCAAATAGCGTCAATGATGCCTGAAATAAAAAAAGTGGCAGAGCAGAAAATGCTACACCTACTCCAAATGCAGAAGCCAGGAGTATTGCAGAGAAAAAATCCATCATCGATTTAGTATAAAGGAGATCAGGTGACCCTCCTGTTCCTTCCTGTATAGTGCCAAGTATAGTCATCGAACCTACGCAAAACAAAAGAAAAGCAGTAACCAATCCCTCTGAAAACCTCTCACTCCCAATTTTGAAGCGCTTTTTAAGGTACTCACTCAACTGTTCTGCACCTTTTTCCAGGTTCCACCACTCACCCAAGAGAGAACCAATAGCAAGACTGCTAACTATTATAAGTATTTTTTCCATGCTCACAGCCATAGTGGCTCCTATTGCAAGAGTGAAAAGTCCAATTGCCTGAAAATAAATTGATGTAACTCTTCCAGGCATTTTTTTATTGAGAACAAGACCTAGTAGTCCGCCCACCAGTACCGCTACTGTATTTACAATGGTTCCAATCATTTTATTAAGATAATTTGCAAAAATAGTATTTAAAACCGAATAACTGCAAATCACTTCAGCTTTCACAAAATCTCCTTTTCATTTCTATTTTATCCTTATCTTTGTTATCCTAATAAAATAAATTAATAAGATTATATGTACAACTGGTTTGAGTGTAAACTGAGATATGATAAAATGCTGGAGACCGGCATTCAGAAAACTGTTACAGAGCCTTATCTGGTGGATGCGTTGTCATTTACCGAAGCTGAGGCAAGAATTATAGAAGAGATCAGACCCTTCATTTCGGGCGAATTTACTGTGTCTGATATTAAGCGAGTTAAATATTCAGACTCATTTTTTAATGAAACAGGTGATAGATATTATAAGGCAAAACTGTATTATATAACACTTGATGAAAAAAGCGGTTCAGAGAAAAAAACTGCTGTAAACATGCTCGTTCAGGCATCTGAACTTAAAGAGGCAGTTGAAATTATTGAGGCTGAAATGAAAAAAACTATGATAGACTATTCAATAGCGTCTGTCACAGAGACAGCTATTATGGATGTTTTCCCATATACGGGCGATAAGGTTACTAATAAGGAAGAATGAGTATAAGATCAAAAATAGAGGCGTTAAAAGAGACTGTTCCATCGAATGTAAAGATTGTTGCTGTTTCCAAATTTCATTCAAATGAAGAGATTATGGAAGCTTATAATGCCGGACAGCGATTGTTTGGCGAGAGTCGTGTACAGGAGCTTGTGCAAAAACAACAGGAACTGCCAAAAGATATTGAGTGGCATTTCATTGGGAATCTGCAGCGTAATAAAGTAAAACAGATTGCCCCTTTTGTTACGTTAATTCATAGCTTAGATAGTGAGAGGCTAATGCGTGAAATTGAGAAGCAGGGTAGCGCCAATAACAGGGTAATACCATGTTTGCTTCAGATACATATTGCAGATGAAGACACTAAATCAGGATTCTCTCCCGAAGAGTGTCGCAAGTTCTTGTCAGAAGGCAGATGGAGAGAATGCAGGCATGTGAAAATTTCGGGCCTCATGGGTATGGCCACATTTACTGAAGATGAAAAAAAGGTGAAAAATGAGTTCGATCAGCTTAAGTCGCTTTTTGATGAATTCAAAGATCTTCATTTTAAAGATGATGCTGATTTTAAAGAAGTTTCAATGGGAATGACCGGCGACTACCCCCTCGCAATTGAGTCAGGGAGTACAATTGTAAGAATAGGGACACTTATATTTGGAAGTCGCTGATAAACGATGACATTATTTTTAAATATAACATATCGATTTTATCAATAAAATTCCCTATTTTTGTTTATTATGAAATTTTGAAAAACATTTCTTCATCGTATGACTACAAGTTTACAAACAACATTTGCGGGGTTAAAACTAAAAAATCCCATAATTGCTGCAAGCAGTGGGTTAACAAATTCTATTAATAAGATTATAGAACTGGAAAACTCAGGTGTGGGAGCAATAGTTTTGAAATCTCTTTTTGAAGAGCAGATTGAAAATCATTCAGAAAAACTATCTCAGATAGCAGATTACCCGGAAGCTGCAGATTACATCAATACTTATGTTCAGATGAATCATATGGATAAATATCTTGATTTAATCAGATCGGCAAAGAAGCGTTGCAGTGTGCCAATTATTGCAAGTATAAACTGCTATAAAATGGCAAGATGGACTGAATTTGCAAAAACTATTCAGGATGCAGGAGCTGATGGTTTGGAACTTAACCTGTTTGTTCTAAATGCCGGTGAGTTTGGAGATACATATCTTGAGGATACATATGTTAATATTGTCAGGGAACTAAAAAAGGTTATCCATATACCGGTTGTAATCAAAATGGCAAAGAATATCAGTAATTTACCGGGACTTGTTTCAAAGTTGAAGGCTCTTAGAGCTGATGGTATAGTGTTGTTTAATCGTTTCTATCAGCTTGATATTGATATTAAGACTCTGGAGTTAGTACCAGGTCCGGTTTTCAGCAACCCTTCTGATTTCAGTGATACTTTAAGGTGGACCGCAATAGTGTCGGGTCGAGTGCCTGATTTTGATATTGCCTGTTCATACGGTGTTCATTCATGGGAAGATGTAATTAAGGGAATTCTTGCAGGTGCTGGAGCAATACAATTATGCAGTACATTATATGAAAACGGTTTGGAAACAGTTGATCATATCCTTACATGTATTGAAGAGTGGATGAACCAAAACAACTATACAAATATTGAGGAGTTTAAGGGTAAATTGAACTATGCAAACATAAAGAGTCCATACCTGTACGAACGTGTACAGTTTATGAAGTATTTCTCAAACTACAAGTAATATACAGGTAATTTTTATGTTTCATTTGATTAAAGAATAAGCTTTATGAATATACAACAGTTAGAATATATTATTGCAGTAGATAACTATCGCCATTTTTCCAAAGCTGCAGAGGCATCGTTTGTAACACAGCCAACACTGAGTATGATGATTCAAAAGCTGGAGGAGGAGCTGGGAGTAAAAATATTCGATCGTTCACAACTGCCTGTTCAGCCAACAGAGATTGGAGAACGTATTATCGACCAAGCCCGCGTTGCTGTTGCTCAGGTTAATCATATAAAGGAGATAATTCTGGAGGAGAAAGGTATCGTAAAAGGGGTGTTCAGACTCGGAATAATTCCTACTATCTCTCCCTATCTTTTGCCTAAACTCATGCAGGTTCATCGTGACAATAATTATGATATCAGAATAATTATTTCAGAGCTTACAACCGATCAGATATTAAAAGGTTTATCTAATGATTCTCTTGATGGTGGAATTCTGGCTACTCCGCTGAAAGAACCTTCGATAAATGAAACCCCAATCTATTACGAACAGTTTTTTGCATATGTTTCACCACTTGAGCGATCTCTGTATGCAAAAAATGCATTGGATGAAGATGATCTGAATGCTACTAAGTTATGGTTGCTTGACGAGGTGCATTGTTTCAGGACGCAGATTCTTCACTTGTGCAATCTTAAGAAAAGAAAAGGTGCAAATCAATCCATTTTCTCCTATGAAGCGGGCAGTATCGATACACTTATAAATATTGTAGATGAGAATGAGGGTCTGACTGTTATTCCAGAAATGGCTATCGCCAACCTCAGTGAGAAGCAAAAAAAGAATGTAAGACCATTTAAAAACTCAACTCCTGTACGTGAAGTCAGTCTCGTAACCCGTAAGGAGTTTATCCGCGAAAGGTTGATCAACATTATTGTTGATGAAGTGAAGGAGGCTGTGCCAAAATCTCTCCAGGATGAGGCAATGAAAAAATATGTAATTCCGTTATAATTATATTGACAGTTTACACACTATTGGTACTTGCTTAACTCTTACTTTGCTCTTACCTTGTTCTTATGTTGCTCTTTTAAATAAGGAGCATGTAAGAGTAGAATGTGACCAATAAAATAGATATGTATAAATAAAATAGGTGCAACTTTATGCAGTTGCACCTGTTTTGGTTTAATGTTTTTTGATAGTTAGAGCAATATTTTTGTACCTATGAAAAATGTTCTTGGCATTCCAGGTCCATAAATGTAGTTGCTGGCTCTTCCTGCACCGGTATCAAAATCTTTCTGAAATGAGTTGAAAATGTTTTGAATGCCAGCATTCAGCTCAAGCTTTGTGTCATGATAAACATTAATAGTGTATGCAATTTTTGTATTGAGTTCAAAAAATGATGGAGATTTTTCAGTTATATAAACTGTAGAGAACTTGTCAACACCTTCTACACCAAAACCTGCATCATGAGGCACAAGCATACTGCCAGTATAGTTGCCCGACAAAGAGGCTGTAAACTTATCTGTTGGAGCTAAAGTTATCACTAAATATGCATAACTGTCAGGTGTTCGCATCATTCTTTTCGTAGGTATTACCTTATCTAATTCTTCCTCTTCGGGTGTTTCAGGTTCCCACCATTTTCTCTCCTCTTCATACAGACTTTTTTGAAATGTAGCCCCTGCCTGCAGATCGAGTTTATTGTTTAATGCAATTCTGCCTTCAAGGTTCATACCATACACCATCGCTCCAGAGCTTGCATTCTCTATAACAATTTCATTTCCAAGTCTTACATCAGTAAAAGGGTTGTTTAGTTTTGTATAGAATCCCTCGATAAGCAGGTTTAATAGTCTGTTGTTATCTATCTGATGATAGAAATCTACCGAGCCACTAACACTGTTTGATCTCTCTTCTTTCAGCTTTTCAGAGAGTATCCTCACTATCTGTTTACCTCCTGCAATATCCACATGGAGGTTTTCATCGAATATCTGAGGCGCACGAAAACCCGCACTATATGTAAGTCTGAAGTTAATATTTTCGGTTGGGTTGTACCGCATATTAATTCTAGGACTGAAAATTGCGTTATCCACTAAATTATGCTTATCAAGTCTTCCACCAACAAGAAAGCTCCACATTTCAATTTTCCATTCATTTTGGATGAATCCACTTAATGTATATGTTTTCTGTGAAATTTTCTCTGTTCGGTAGCCACTTATATCATCAAGTTCACTCCCAAGGTATTCAGCTCCGGCAGTAAGGTCAGCCGGCATGAACCACAGATTGCTGAACGATCGGATATAATGACCTCCAATCTGATAGGTGAGTTCAGATGTTGTACCAAAGGAATTTAATCGTGCTTGGTTGTTCTTTATTATTTCATTTATGCTTTCGATTTCATCTTGAGACATACCTGGTTCAATTGCAGGTACATTATTATTAAAAGGAGTACCTGCACCATAGTAACTTGCTCTTTCCGTATGACTGGCAGCTGTATAGAGATTAAGTTTGCTTTTTTGATCAGATGAATATTTATCGAAGCTCAGAGAACCACTATTAATGTAATGCTCAACTTGCTCTGTTATAAAACTTTCATAAGGTTTAAGATCTAATCTGTCTCCACCACGCCGGAACTCATGAATATTCCTGTATTCAAGGGTAAGCTTTGAATATACACCTGTTTTAAGGAAAGATCTAAATCCGAGTGACCTGTTTTTTAACGAGGGCAGCTCTGTAAAGCTATCTCCATCTATATCAAACCCATCTCTTAGGCGGTGCTGACCATAAACCATTATACCTGCATTTCGAGTGTCATTTACAAGTGAGGCATTAAATGTTGTGTTATTCTCTAAACTACCGCTGCTGTTTATACTTGATAAGGTGTGAGAGAACTCACCACTGTTTCTAATAGGTTCCCGCGTTATAATATTAATTGTTCCTCCTATGGCATTGGCTCCGAAAAGGGCAGATCCGCCTCCACGAATTATTTCAATTCGTTCAATCATATTAGCAGGTATCTGTTCCAGACCATAAACACCAGCTAGTGCTCCAATCATCGGCCGAGAGTCGATGAGAATCTGTGAATATGAACCTTCCATACCATTTATTCTAACCTGTGTAGTTCCACAATTCTGGCAATTATTTTCAACTCTTAATCCGGGTTGAAATTTAAGTCCATCCGACAATGTTTTTGAATTTGTTACATCTAATGTTTGCATATCGAGAACACTGACTAGTGATGGTGCAGTTCTTCTTGTTGTCTCATTTCTATTTGCAGATACAACCACTTCATTAAGTGAAGTTGACGACTCTTCCAGTTCAAAATTTATCTCTATTGTTTTTCCGGCTTCAATGTTTACTTCTCTTGAAACTGTCTTGAATCCAATCATAGACACTTCAAGAGTGAAATTGCCTGTGGGAAGATTTCTTAAAAAGTAGTGGCCAGTACCATCTGTAGTTATCCCAATTGTTGTGCCCTGCAGTTTAACTGTTGCATATGGGAGATGTTCATTGGTTTTTTTATCCAAAACATGGCCATAAATATTTGCATCTGTCTGATCTGTAATGTTATTATCCGCTTTGATATAGTTGTTAAATAGTACAACTATCAGAGTGATTATTATAAACTTCTTCATTCTGTTGTTTGATTTGAGTGTATAGTTATTCTGTATGAGACTATCAGACTATGATAGGTCTACTATTTTATCAATCATAGATGAAATGATTGTGTGGTCTGATATCCAGACCGATCTATTCACAGAAATGAAGGAGGAGCCCTGAGCAGTAATGATGTAGTGGGGCTAATTATGTGCAGGTGCTGATAAAGATTGCTATATCTTATCTTTTTTAGGGGAATATTACCTGAAAGATCTACATCAGGTATTATATCTGATGTTATTGATGTGTTGAAAAGCTGATCGAGCAGCTGAAGCTCTTTTTCAGAGTGGTCATGTGAAGGTATTTCACCTAACCTTATAGGGTGTGAGTGAACGTACCTGATGTTGTTAATATAATGTGAATGGGTGAAAAGTGTGATACTGCATACGTATAATGTAAACAGCAATGGATAAAACAAACTAAGCCTATTCAACCTTTTTTTCAGCATATGTTGACAAATATATGTTATTTATATTTTCTCACTTATATGTTTAGACTAAATTAACAAATATGAATCAGCTGACAGATTGATATTTTTATGCTACCTTTGTAGCTGGAAAACCGATATTTATGGATCCAAATATAATTATAAGAAAGTACTATAAAGAAGGAACTAAATTATATGATATCTATATGTCTCATTGTAGCGATGTGACAAAAAAGGCTCTTGATATAGTTAATAAACATCCTGAGCTGGCTGTAGATGTTAAGTTTATAGAGGAGGCAGGAATGCTTCATGATATTGGGATTTTTAAGACCAAAGCTCCTCATATTGCATGTATGGGAGATATGCCATATATATGTCACGGTTATCTGGGACGAGAGCTATTGACCGAAGAGGGGTACCCTAAGCATGGTAAGGTGTGTGAGAGACATACAGGTACAGGACTAAGTCTTGAAACAATCCTCAACAGGAACTTGCCAATTCCAAAAAGAGATATGAGACCCCAAAGTCTTGAGGAGCAGATAATCTGCTTTGCAGATAAATTTTTTTCAAAATCTCAGTTGGGAAAAGAAAAACCATTAAAGAAGATAAGACAAAGCCTGAGCAGACATGGTTGGCATCAAGTAGAAATTTTTGATGAATGGTGTGAATTATTTCTTTGAAAAAATTATGGCAAACTATTTGCAGTAGACTTAGGGTAGATATTGAAAACAAAATAAATTATATATGAAACGTGGAACAGGTCAGCACGATAGTGCTAAAGACAGTGAAAAAGATATTAAGGACAATTTGACAGAAAACAGCGATAATTCAGCTAAGGAAGAAGTAAATAAAGATTCCGGGGAACAGGAGGATATTGACGAGTATACAAAGCTTAAGAGTGAATATGATGAGCTTCAGAAAAGTCATGAAGATCTGAATGACAGTTTCCTAAGGTTAAATGCTGAATTTGACAATTTCAGAAAAAGAACTATAAAAGAGAAAGCAGAGATCATAAAAAATGGAGGTGAGAGAGTTCTGCTTAATATTATATCATTAGTAGACGATTTTGAACGTGCACTTGACTCTTTGCATCAGTCAGAGGATAAGGATGCAATGCTTGAGGGCATGGATCTTATTTATTCAAAGTTCATCAGCTTCCTAAAACAAAATGGAGTAGAAGAGATCGAATCTGTAGGCATGCCTTTTGATGCTGACACTTTTGAAGCTGTTACAACCGTACCAGCACAAGATGAGTCACAGAAAGGTAAAGTGATTGATTGTATACAAAAGGGTTATAAATTGAACGATAAAATTATTCGTTTCCCTAAAGTAGTTGTAGGAGAATAATATGGCCGGTAAAAGAGATTATTACGAAGTTCTGGAGGTACCCAGAAATGCATCAGCTGAAGAGATAAAAAAGGCCTACCGAAAAAAGGCAATTCAGTATCACCCGGATAAGAATCCAGGGGATAAGGCTTCTGAGGAAAAGTTTAAGGAGGCTGCCGAAGCTTATGAAGTATTGAGTGACGAGAATAAACGTGCAAGATACGATCAGTTTGGACATGCAGGTGTAGGCAGTTCTGCATCAAGCGGTTTTGGTGGTGGAGGGATGTCAATGGACGACATCTTCTCTCAGTTTGGAGATATTTTCGGAGGACACTTTGGTGGATTTGGCGGTTTCGGGGGCTTTGGCAGTTCTCAGCGCGGAAGAAGGGTTAACAGGGGTTCTGATCTACGAGTGAAAGTGAAGCTTACACTAAAAGAGATTCTTAACGGAGTTGAGAAAAAGATTAAAGTTAAGAAATATGTCTCTTGTTCCCACTGCGATGGTAATGGCTCTGAAAACGGTAACTCTGTATCTACATGTACCACATGTAATGGTTCAGGGGTTGTAACACGTGTTGCAAACACTATACTTGGTCAAATGCAGACTTCATCAACCTGTCCTACCTGTAACGGTGATGGAAAAACAATAACAAAAAAATGTTCTAACTGTAATGGTGAAGGTATAGTAAGGGAGGAAGAAGTTATATCTATAAAGATTCCTGCAGGTGTAGCTGAAGGTATGCAGCTTTCTATGTCCGGAAAGGGTAATGCTGCACGTAGAGGCGGTGTAAACGGTGATTTGCTGATAGTAATAGAAGAGGAGGAAGATCCAAATCTTATCAGAGATGAAAATGATGTGATATATAATCTGTTCCTTAGTTTCCCAACTGCAGCACTTGGTGGAACCGTGGAGGTGCCAACAATTGATGGTATAGCTAAAGTTAAAATTGATCCGGGAACACAACCGGGTAAGGTTTTACGCCTGCGAAATAAGGGACTGCCCACTGTTAATGGATATGGAAAGGGAGATCAGTTGATACATGTAAATGTATATGTACCGGAGAATCTTAGTGCTAAAGAGCGTAAGCAGATGGAAGAGTTTGAGAAATCAGAGAGCTTTTCTCCTTCAGCAACCGCACGTAAAAGTGTGTTCAATAAATTCAGAAAGATGTTCGATTAGGTACTAAAAGAGAATATTTATATAAGAAAGTAGTGGTCAGATTATTAAAAATTCTGACCACTACTTTTTTTTATTATACAAAGCTAAGGATATCTAAAACTTTTTCACTCACAGATATGTTCAGAATTAAAATTGTTTAAACATTTAAAAATCCGGTAAATATGAGTAGTTACAGTATAGACTCTCTGGAACAATACTTTAAGGTGTATAGGAAATCAGTGAATAAACCTAAAAAGTTCTGGGGTAAAATTGCAGAAAATAATTTTACATGGTATCAGAAGTGGGATAAAGTTGTGGAGTTTGATATGCAGAAAGCGGAGTTTGTTTGGTATAAGAACGCAAAGCTTAATATAACAAAAAATTGTATCGACAGACATCTTGCCAACAGAGGTGATAAAAAAGCAATCATATTTGAACCAAATAATCCCGATGAACCATCAAGATTTTTCACGTACAGTGAGCTTTATACTGAAGTGTCCAAGATGGCTAATGTTTTACGTGATCAGGGTGTAAAAAAGGGTGACAGAGTCTGTATATACTTGCCTATGATTCCGGAACTTGTGTTTACAGTCTTAGCATGTGCCAGAATAGGAGCTATTCACTCAGTCATTTTCGCAGGCTTTTCAGCAAATGCTCTGTCAACCAGGATTAATGACTGCAATGCAAAGGTAATCATTACTGCTGACGGAGGATATAGAGGCAATAAAACTGTTGATCTTAAAAAAATTGTGGATGATGCTCTAAACAAAACTAATACAATAGAAAAGGTTCTCCTGGTAAAAAGAACTAATCAGGAAATAGATTTTAAAGAGGGGCGCGACATATGGCTGCAACCTTTGCTTGAACAGGCAGAAACTACCAGTAAAGCTGAAGTTATGGATGCAGAAGATCCTCTTTTTATACTATATACATCAGGTTCAACCGGCAAACCAAAAGGTATGGTGCATACAACCGCAGGATATATGGTATATGTTGCATATACATTTAAAAATGTATTTAATTACAAAGAAAATGATGTCTATTGGTGTACAGCTGACATAGGATGGATAACAGGCCACTCATATACAATATATGGACCCTTGCTTAATGGTGCGACAACAGTATTATTTGAAGGTATTCCGTCTTATCCCGATCACAGCAGATTCTGGAATGTAATACAAAAACATAATGTGAATCAGTTTTATACAGCACCTACTGCTATTCGTTCGCTTGCTAAAGAGAGAATAGAATTTGTACAGGATTTTGAAATGGATAGCCTTAAAGTGATCGGTTCAGTAGGAGAGCCAATAAATGAAGAGGCATGGCATTGGTACAACGACCATGTAGGTAATAAACGCTGTCCATTGGTAGATACATGGTGGCAAACTGAAACAGGAGGAATTGTAATCTCTGCCATACCTTTTGTTACACCAACAAAACCTACATACGCTTCTTTGCCACTGCCGGGTATCAGACCGGTATTGATGGATGAACTGAGAAATGAGATAGAGGGAAACCAGAAACTTGGTAACCTCTGCATTGATTATCCATGGCCGGGAATTGCAAGAACCATTTGGGGGGATCATCAGAGATATATTGATACATATTTTTCTAAGTTCCCGGGGAAATATTTTTCCGGTGATGGAGCTTTGCGAGATGAGGTTGGCTATTACAGGATTACCGGAAGAGTTGATGATGTGATTATTGTTTCGGGTCACAACCTGGGCACTGCACCTATAGAAGATGCAATCAATGAGCATCAGACTGTTGCTGAAAGTGCTGTTGTAGGATTTCCTCATGATATTAAAGGTAATGCACTGTATGGATTTGTGGTACTGAAAGAGGTTGGTTTATGGCGTGACAGAAATAATCTGTATAAAGAGATCAACCAGCTTATTTCTGATCAGATAGGTGGAATAGCTAAACTGGATAAGATACAGTTTGTAACAGGATTGCCAAAAACAAGATCAGGAAAAATAATGCGCCGTATTTTGAGGAAAATAGCGGAAGGGGAAAAGAGTGATTTTGGTGATATAACAACATTGGTAAATCCTGAAATAGTTGAAGAAATAAGCAAAGAGGCCTTATAATAATATAATTTATATACAATATAGGCAATTTACTGTTTTATTTATTGAGTATATAATTTGTTTTACTATATTTACTAATTATATACACCAGTATTATTAAAATATTATACAAACAAACTAACTTTTTTTATGAAAACTAAAATCTCTTTACTTTTTTTGTTGCAACTTTTTGCACTTACTTTTATAATTCAGGCTGCTGATACAGTACAGGTAAAGCAGACCAAGATTCCGATTCTTATTGACAGAACCGACAATGTATTATTCTATGTAAGGATTGATGCCAAGAGTTCCAAAGAGCTGAATGAGATAAAGCTTCGCTTTGCAGATGAAGTAAACCTTAGCGAAATTGCATCAGTAAAACTTTATTATAGCGGTACTGAAGCACCGCAAAGAAGAGGAGAGCTTCATTTTGCACCTGTGGGACAATATATATCCAGTCACTCACCCGGAGAGACTTTATCAGCCAATGAGTCATACTCCATAAAAATTAGTGAAGAGAAGTCACCTGGCAACGATGTAGTTTTTTCTCCCAATTATAAACTATTCCCTGGTATTAACTACTTCTGGGTAAGTTTGCAGATGAAACCCAACAGCTCTCTTGTCTCAAAAATAGATGTGGAAATGAGTTCTGTAAAACTTGATGGTAAGGATGCACCTTTATCAATGTTTTCAGAGAAGGCAGTTCATAGACTGGGAATTGGTGTGAGACATGCTGGTGATGATGGTTCTGCCTCTTTCAGAATACCAGGATTAGATACTTCAAATGAGGGTACACTTTTAGGTGTATACGATGTACGTTATAACAGTAGTGTAGATCTGCAGGAATATGTTGATGTTGGACTAAGCAGAAGTACAGATAAAGGTCAAACATGGGAGAAAATGAGATTACCTTTAAGTTTTGGTGAAACTGATGGTATGCCAAAGGCACAGAATGGAGTAGGTGATCCGGCAATTCTTGTTGACAAAAAAACAGGTACTATCTGGGTTATTGCAGCATGGACACACGGTATGGGGAATGGCAGAGCATGGACAAACTCAATGTCAGGAAATGGAAAAGAGACTACAGCTCAGCTGGTATTAAGTAAAAGTACAGATGATGGCAAAACCTGGTCTGAGCCTATTAATATTACAGAGCAGGTTAAAGATCCTTCATGGAACTTTTTACTGCAAGGCCCCGGTAAAGGTATAACAATGGAAGATGGAACATTAGTGTTTGCAATTCAGTTTATCGACTCAGAAAGAATGCCTCATGCAGGCATAATGTATAGTAAGGATCATGGAGAGACATGGAAAATTCACAATCCTGCAAGATCTAACACAACAGAAGCACAAGTGGTGGAAGTTGAGCCGGGTGTGTTAATGCTAAACATGAGAGATAACAGAGGAGGGAGCAGGGCTGTTGCTATAACTACCGATCTGGGTAAAACATGGAAGGAACATCCATCATCACGCAGCGTACTTCAGGAGCCGGTTTGTATGGCAAGTTTGATAAGTGTTAAAGCAGAAGATAATATAATTGGTAAGGATATACTCCTTTTCTCAAATCCCAATACAACAAAGGGCAGAAATAATATTACTATCAAAGCAAGCTTAGATGGTGGATTAACATTCCCGACAGAATATGATGTATTGCTTGATGAGGATTACGGTTGGGGTTATTCATGCTTAACTATGATTGATGAGGAGACAGTTGGCATCCTTTACGAAAGTAGTGTAGCACACATGACCTTCCAGGCTGTTAAACTGACTGACCTCATCAAATAGTTAATCAATCATTATAAATAATGATCAGAGCTTGTTGCATCGTTCGAAGAAACCGATTGCTTCAAGCTCTTTTCTTATTATAGCTTCTTCTTCAGATGTTACATTCTGGAATGGAGTACGATTGATACCCAAATCAATACCTAAGAATTTCATTATTCGTTTTCCGGCAACAATATTGCCTCTGTAACGAGCAATAACATTGATAACTTCCTGTGCAAAGTTTTGGTGATCAACAGCTTCGGCAATATTACCTTTATTATATTCATCAATAACGCTAACAAGAGTTTTACCAATGTAACTGCCAGTTCCGCTAATTCCTCCCTGAGCACCACCCATAATCAGAGCAGAAAGTATTGTCTCATCCTGCCCATGGAGCATATCAAATTTACCATTTTCATAGAGCATGCACTGATTGTATTCATACAGACTTTCATATGTGTATTTGATACCAGCCAGATTAGGGATTCTTCCATCTGCAGCTTTAAGGAAAGGAAGCATAGGAAGGAAAACTCCATTTAATGCAGGTATATGATAGAAATAGAATGGCAGATCAGGGGCGCCGCAAGCAATTTCTTCGCAATATTTTACAAGCTCTTCAACTCTTCCTGCTTTTGGGAATGGTGAAGCCATTGCACCTGTACCAAAAGCTCCTATCTCCTGTGCATGCTGAGCAAGCCTGAAGCTATCCTTTATACAGGTTGCCCCCACATGTACAATTACCTTAAATCCTTTGGGAGATACTGATACCCACTTTTCAGCAAGTTTCATTCGCTCTTCAACTGTCAGCATATAACCTTCACCCGAAGATCCGTTTATAAATACGCCTATCAGTCCATTTTTCTGCAACATGGATGCATAATTATCTATAGGGCTCAGATCCACTTCACCTTTTTTGTCAAAAGGAGTAAATGGTGCTACTATTAATCCTTTAATCTTTTCGAATTGCATACTTAGTATTTTTATTTGTTTACGATTTATAATTCTTATTTTTTGCTTTTAGCTTTAATTCTCCTGATTGTAAGTCAGTTCAGGTTTAGGTTTTACAAATATAAGCATCAGTACTACGGCAACTAATACTACAATTGATAATTTGCTGAAGTCTGCTCCCAGATTTCCTGCATCTGTTGAACTGCCAAGCATGAGAGTAACGATATAACCTGCAAATACACCCATCATATTCATTATTCCATATGCTGTTGCCCTTAGTTTCTGTGGTATAATCTGGCAAAGAATAGGCATGTTGTTTGTGTCAAACATACCAAAACCAATACCAAACAGCACAGCAGCACCAATTAGTCCTACATAGCTGTGACCATAGCCTAATAAAATCAGAGATGGAATAGTAAGCGTTAAACCTATAACGCTAGTGTAAATTCTTCCTCTTATATTTTTCTGTACCCACTTGTCAGAAAGTGGCCCACCAATAAGTACTCCAAAAAACGATGCGATAGCAATAGATATCGTAGCCATAGGTCCTGCCTTAGCCATTTCTACACCCAGATTCTCTGAGAATAGAGTAGGTAGCCAGTTTTTTGTTGCCCATCCCGGGAAACTTGGAGCCATAAAATAGAACAGCATTATCCAGAATGAGAGTGTTCCTAATATTAATCCGAATGAACTTAAAACAGAGGCTTTCTTAACTGGAGTTTTTTGAGGATCGACATTGAGTTTTGATGTTTTTGTTCCTGCATGACCCTCTTTATCAAATAGTATGAATATCAATAATACTGAATAAATTATTCCAACTATTCCAAACCAGTGAAATACAGTTTGCCAGGAGTAATTTGCGGCAATAGTAGCACCAAAACCACCGAGAGCCTGACCGGTATAAAGTCCCGACATATGTATTCCAATTGCCAGAGATCTTGTTTTTGAGCTATGAAAATCTGCAATCATAGCAAGTCCGGTAGGCAGATACAGCGCTTCACTTACACCCATTAGCGCTCTAAGCCAATAAACCTGACTGTAGGTCTCAGCATAACCCATTCCCCAGGTTACGGCCGACCAAACGAAAAGGCTGCCCACAATTAGCCATTTACGATTTACTCTATCTGCAATTATACCTGCTATAGGACTCATTAATCCATATATAAGCAGGAATATACCCATTATTCGTCCAAAGTTCTCTGCAATTGCCAGTTCACGGATATCCATCTGCATAGAAGATTGCATGGTAGAAAGCATCTGTCTGTCGAGATAATTCAGAAGGGCTACAAACCAAAGCAATCCAACTACTACCCAGGGATAATATTTACTGTTTCTCATTATTTGTCTTTTATATTGTTTCTTTGATTAATAATTTCAATTTGACCCCATATTAAGGGTGTATATTTACTCTGTTACAACCTCTCCCATATATGATATAGATGTTCTTAAACCAGGCTTTAACTCACCCTGCACAGCATAGAATCTGTTTCCATCAGTTACCAAAGTGGCACCGGCGCGTGCTGAGTTGGTTGTATTATCAATGGTTATCCATTCTCCTGTATGAGTATCATAAACCCTGCATTCAGTGTTGAACTTATAATATTCAACAGGTTGAGTCATATAATGCTTTGAGAAATTTAGATTTTTCTCCTTCTTTTCTTCAGGAGTTAATTTAGTATCAAATCCAATGTTATATTGCGTAGTGATTGCATCAAGGAATATATCATAATTTACACCACCAAGGCATATTATATATCTGTTGTTGATAGCAAACGCAGTTGCTCCTCCAAGTGAGAAGGGATTACCTGTTTCAGGGTCAATCTGCTCACCAACCACTGACCATACATTTTCAGCAACATCAAATCGTAAAATATCAGTGGCCATAGCCGGTTCTTGATTCTCATCACCACCAAAGAAGCCTCCTAAAAGATAAATATAGGTTTTACCTTCTGTTTCTAATGAAACCAATACTGGCTGTACTCGTGGTATTCCTGGGTAATCTGGCAATTCAATCCACTCACTATCAGTTTTAGTATCTAAGCAATAAAATTTATTGGAAGATTTGCCATCCACGATGCCACCACCAACAAATACAGTTTCATTAATGGAGCAACCAGAGAAATTGTCCATAGGAAAAGGTAAATCAGCTAATGGTTTGAGTGAAATTTCATTATTTGGTGATAGCGTCACCTTATAACAGGACTTTGATGATTCTTTTTCATTGTTACCACCTATCCATAGTGCTCCTTCTGAGACAGAAACAGAGACTCCATAGGCTGAGGGTGTTGGGAGCCGGCCTATAACTTTCCAATCTTCAGAAGTATTGTCATAAATCAATATCTCATCGTAAAAAGCTTTTGCTCCACCTTCAAAACCAAGCTTACCGGGAAAATTTGCTCCTCCTGCAACTATTAATTTCCCGTTAATCAGTGCAGCATAAGATGCAGATACACCTTTAGTTAAATCTCCGTTTAAACCGGCTGTTGATAATTTGTTCCAGTTTATTTTCATTGTATTGTTTTTTGATTTTTCACTTGCAGGCTGTTTACAAGAAAGTGTGAATACTGCTACAAGTGAAATAATAAATAGTTGCGATATGAAAGTAGTAAACGAATTCATTTTCAAATTCAACTCTTATTCTTTTATTTTCGAAGGGCTATATATTAATCCCGGCATTGCCTCTTTTCCGTCAGGAGTGACAAATATAAATGTATACATCCATTTCTGCAGCCTTACTTCAGGAGTACTGAATTTACCAACGGGCAGTTTCAAAAGTATCTTGTTCCATCCTTTATTTAACTGAACCTCTATTGGTTCACGGGCTATATAGTTCTCATTCTTAAGTGTAATCTCATTTGTCTTTTCAGTATGAGTATTTTCCCACACAGGAGCCGGAAGTTCCTGATCATTAATCCATATCTTACTACCTCGATAGTCCCATTGTCCCTGTGGTGCTGCAAGATCAGCTTCTGATCTGCTGTAGTCCTGAGTAGAAGCCCATAAACCTACTTTTTGAGACTTAGGAGACCATACCCATGTGTATGCATATGCTGTATGATTTTCCTGAGGGTTATCATAGAAAGCAGGAACAGTTTGACCCCAAACATGTCGTAAATAAATACCTGCACCAACTGCAGGGTTTGCATTATATACTTCTCCTTCATATGTATAACTATCACTTAGATTCTCTTCAGGAGGGAACGACATATCCAGATCTCCTTCGTTTGGAAATGGATCTGTAATATTCCATTTCAAATGGGTCTGTTTAACATAAGGGAAAGGTTCATCAGCAAAAATATACTTTTTATGCCAAAGCATGCGATCCTCAAAATTGGCAAACTCAATGAAAACAGGATCATTTTCATCAGTAGGCAGAATTACACCATTTTTATCAAAATATTCACTGCCGCCACCTCTCCAGGTACGTTCTGCAAACGCCATCATATTTGGATAGAAATAGTTTTGAAGTATAATTTCTTTTTCAGTTGGCAAATAACGATCATTCCAAATTGCAAGTATTGACCCGGCTATATCATCACTTCCCTGCACCTGATTGTATATTCTGCTGTTATATAACGCAACGATATCTCCAAAGGCATCGAAGTGATTTATATAATGAAACTTTGAATCTATCGCAGGTATACCCGGCTGTGCCTTGCCTTTATAACTCCATAGCTGAGTAGCATCAATCTCTCCCGGTTTATAATTCCAGCCGGGATTCCATGAGATTACCTTCTTTCCGAAACCACGGACATATTCTACCATCTCAGGAACAAAATCAGGATTAGTAAATTGCACTTCGTCAGTACCAATATGTATGTACTCAGCATCAGGGAAGACCTCTGTACAGATCTCTTCCATAAGCTCCTTTAATATCTTCATTCCTTCAGGAGATTGCATATCCACACCCATTGCACGTACAAAAGCCGCACTGTGACCCGGCATATCAATCTCTGGAATTAACATCATATTGTGTTGACGGGCCCAATCTGCAATCTCGTGAGCATCTTCAATAGTATAGTATTTTCCGTGTAAACGGGTGAAACTGCTGCTGTCGTTAAGTTGAGGGAATCGCTTGCTTTCTAGTCGCCATCCTTGATTTTCAGTCAAATGCCAGTGAAACACATTTACCTTATACTGTGATAAAAGTGAAATCTGTTTTTTAAGCTCTTCTACAGATATAAAACTTCTGCCAACATCATGCATAAAACCACGGACACGAAAAGCAGGCCAGTCGGTAATAACAACCTGAGGTATATACTGATTACTATTTTGTGCCTGTAAAATAAGTTGATTTAATGTTTGTTTAGCCCAAAAAACACCTTTATCGTTTACAGCTTCTATTATCACAGAGTCAGGAGTTACCGAAAGTCTGTATCCCTCCTCTTCAGGGAATGAGCTTATGAATTTTACTGATATTTTATCAGCATCAATCTCACCGTTTTTAAGCTGATGTTTTTTTGACCAGTCGACCACTACTTCCTGGGGCATTGGGAGCAATTGGAGCGACTCACTATTTTTTTTATTTGAGCAGGAAATAAGTCCTGATACTAAAAAAAGTACAAAAAGTAATTTGCTATTAAGTTTCATTTCTATTGTTTTTATTAAAGCTTTTCAGCCTTTACCCATTCAATTAGATAACCTTTGTCTCCTTTAACCCTGTCACTAAGCAGTTGCAGATAAGAGATGCCATGTAGAGACTCATCTGAAAGAGGTAATGACAATCTTTTTCTTTTATCTACATATACAATTGCAGCAGGTCTGGTTTTATTGAGATCCCATTCAATCTCTATTAAGTGTGGATTAGTATCCCTTATCTTTAGAATCTTAGTATTTAACTTAAGACTGAAGGGGGCAAAATATGATGCAGTTGTATCGGTTGGGTTGAACCATCTATCGTTAAGTATCAGCTCTCCCTGACTGTTTAAATCATTAAATTTAATAGACAGTGACAATTTTCCCTTATGAAAAGCAGGGAAATTCCATACAGCTCCTCTTACAGAGGTAAGCAATGTATCATCTTCGATATACTTTACCAGTAATTTCCCATCCTCAAGAGTACAACCCGGAATACGGTTATAGCCGCAATGGCCCACTATACCTTTGTAGTAATTAAAGACACTCCATTGGTCTAGTCCATCAGAAAAATCGCAAAAACGTTCATTCTCATATAGCCAGTCTACATTAAACCGAAGCATAACCCTGTGTAGTGGATGTTGACCAAGTGATACTAAAACTTCACCAGGATCGACCTCAATAAACTGACTCTGATGAACACTTTTGTCTATACCTGGTATTGTCCCGAAGTCTTCTGCATTTCTCCTGGGATCAAGATATAGTTCACGGAATCCCTGCCAACTTTTCCCATCATCAGAAGATATTGCTGCATGAATTACATTTCTGTTGGTAAAAACATCATCCCATACTCCATTAGTATTATTTACTTCGGGTAGAGGTGTGGTATTTGACCAAAGGAATAAAATCCTTCCATCCTGTAATCTGCCAATTGTAGGCATTGTAATTGTGCCATAGAATGGTGAGGGAGTTGCATCACTCCATGTTTCTCCTCCATCGTCTGAGAACGACTGATAGTGGTGATCTTGAGAAGTTCGTATAATCATCCACAATCTTCCATCTTTAAGTTCAATTACCGTAGGCTCTGCCGCACCGTGATTCCAACGTATACCATCATGAAATCCGCCTCCCTGATGGTCGGGAGTTGTGACAAGTGATGAACGTCTCCAGGTTCTTCCGTCATCATCTGAAATAAATGTGAAACATGCTCTTGGAAGACCTCTTTGCAGTCCATAATGTCCTGCTACAACAACACGTTTACCATTTCTGATAAAAACAGGTGGCTTCAGCATAATGCCCATAGAATCGGATACCTTAACCAGCTCTCTGCCACCGTTAAGCCCTCCATTAGTACGTATGGCATAAGTGCCCATACCCGGTGAAGATATTAGTCTTAAATATTCACCGCTGAGTGGACTGCGGGTATCGGCAAAGGGAATATTGTTTGGAATGTTTACTTTAGTCCATGTCAGCCCTTTATCTTTGCTTGAAAGATAAAAAGTTCCTTCGTCAGCCTGTTCACCATAATTGTAATGTCTGATTTCACCAGACTCAAGTAGTGAAAGACCAATATATGCATCACTTGGAGGAATGCCTATTACTTTTGGTTCCCATATTACACTGTCTGCCAAAGAAGTCCCTGCAAACATTATTGAAAATACTGCACTGAGCAAAAAAGTTGATATCACTCCTCTTTTATATATCATTCTATCGTGAATTATTATTAAACTGTGTTGAGAATGTTGATGCGGGCAATCCCTCAATGTTTATAAGATTGCCATCTGAAAAAGAACTCCAACCGTACCTTACATATCTTGGAGTTTTGACTTTAGAAGAAGTTACTTTAATCACATTTCCCTCGATTACTGTATCAGCAGGATAATAGAGTCCCGGGAATTCAGCAAGCTCAAATGATCTGGGAGCTTTTCCATCAGAAGTTCTAAGTCCTTCAGCATACTCGAAAGAGAGATAAACTGTATCATTTTCTATAAAGAAATCATGAAACAGAGGTCCAGAAGGTATAATATCATCAACACCATATGTTTTATTTAATGCCCAGCGAGCAAGCCTCTCACCTATTTGTCTCTTTTCACGAGGGTGAACATCGGTGCTGTCTCCAAGATCAGAGGAAACAGCCATTCCGCTATTTGGGATTTCGTACATGAGCCGGCGCTGACTATCCCTGAAATGCCCCCAAGTCTCTCTGCCCACAGCCATACTGGATAACTGTACATAGTAAAATGGCAGATCATCACTCCATGCATTTCTCCAGCTTTCAACCAGTGTAGGGAAAATTACTTCGTGCAATTCAACATTTTGTTCATTTGATTCTCCCTGATACCATATAACACCTGCGATATTTAGTCTTGTGATGTCCTGTATACCAGCTTCATAAAGATAAGAAGGTTGATATGGGTGGCGTTGTAAAGGGTTTTCAGAGAGCTCACTGTTTTTTTCTGCTCTTTCTCTGCACCATGGATTTATATAATCATTGTTTTTCCAGTTACGAAACAATCCAACAAGGCGAGGATGGTGCTCCAAAGTAAAACGGTCTATCCATGCCTCTGCCGGAGATCCACCTATAGCGTTCAGTATAAGTCCGATCGGTACATCTGTCTCCTGGTGCAATGTTTTGCCAAAATGATACGCAACTGCCGAGAAATCCTTTGCTGTTTCAGGTGTAGTTCTCTTCCATTCGGTTTTGGTAAAATATTGAAGTCGATTTATTTTATCAAGCGTCTCTTTATCCCATGCTACATTATTTGTATACGCAACAGGCTGCATATTGAACAATCTTACTTCAGGCAGATTTGCATCCTTTATATCATCAGAATAAGTAGCAGCCTGATTAAGTCGGAACTCCATATTTGACTGACCTGAACATAACCATATGTCTCCAATAAGTATATCTTTCAAGCTGATAACCTCATTACCATTTGAGATTGTAATGATGTATGGCCCACCTGCCTCTAAAGGAGGGAATTCAATTTCCCACTTGCCTGACCTGTTTACTGAAGTATCTCTTTTTTGATTATTGAATTCTATTTCTACTATTTCGTTAGCATTAGCTGTACCCCAGAATATTATGGGTTTATTCCTTTGTAGTACCATACCGCTGGTAAATATTGAAGCTGGTTTTAAACCTCCATAATCACCTGTTATGGCACCATATACTTTTTCTGCAATTATTTTTGCACCTTCACCAGTGGGATGCAGATTATCCGGGAAAAGGTCTGGTCGTTTATGTAGTGGCGTATGCAAATCAATCAACTCTACACCACTAATTTCAGCAATCACTTCAATTGTTTCTTGAATCTGCCAATACCAATCTCTGGTACTTGATTCAAAGCGCGAATGACCGGTAAATATTGGAGTCATCCTGCAAATCTTAACATCTGCATCAGGATTTACTTGTTTGAATGTATCGATCAGGTTAATATAGTCTCTTACAAATTCATCTCTGTACTTCGGCCATGCTCTTGGGTCTGTGTCATTTAATCCTAAATGAATTATAACGATGTCTGCTCTGAAATCAACAGCTTCTTTAAATTCAGGTAAATTCCAATAGGGTCTGTATCCATGTTTCATTAAGGTAGCTCCGCTGTGACCAAAATTTCCTACCTCATATTCATTGCCAAGCATTACTTGTAATTGAGCAGGGTATCTTTCTTCAGGATTCTCAATTCCCATACCATATGTAACAGAGTTCCCCACACAGGCAATCTTGATAGGTTGACCAAAAATTGAAGAAGTTACTAATAAATAAAAAGTAACAATAAGAACTATTTTGCTCCAAGTATTATTCATATATATATGGTTTAATTATTTCTATCCATTTTATATATCCCTCTCCCATGAGGTGTAGTCCATCATTTGTATATTCAGGATTAAGATTGTTCGTACCCGGAGTTACAAAATGACTATACAGGTCTATAAACTTTACCTTTTTACTATTTGCAAGAGACTCGAGTTTGTTGTTTAATGACTTGATTATTTCTTTATGCTTGGTATGTCTGCTAAACATACCGAATGAATCATTGACAGGTAAAATGCTTTGAATATAGATTAAACTATTTGGTGAATCAGACTTTATTCTATCTATAATTTTCTCTGTACCGGATACTATGCTGTCCGATGAAATACCTCTTGCGAGATCGTTTATTCCAATCAAAAGAAATATTTTAGAAGGCTCTCCATCTATAATTGAGTTTAGTCTGTCAAGTACTCCTTGACAAACATCTCCGCTGATACCTCGGTTTTTGATTCTTATATCATTCAGCAGTTCAGCCCACTCTCCTCCATTGGTAATACTATTTCCAAGGAAGATAATATCTTCATTAGAGACAGGTAGTTTCTCAAATAATGATACTCTCTGATAATAGAAAGTGGAGTGATTGCCATTCTGAGCCTGAATTGAGGCTACAAAGGCAAATAAAAACAATAATATAACTGATTGTCTAGTTAAGTATCTCATAAGCAAATGAGTAGTCATCTAAAAACTATCCAAAGATAGCGATAAATGTAATAAAATATCGCCATCTTTGGATTAATAAAGAGAATGAAATGTTTAATAACCAGGAGTTTGCTCTAAGGCATCATCATTATCAAGCAATGCTCTATCAATAGGCCATAATACTTTATGAGCTTCTGTTGACTCATTCAAAATTGGCTCACCATTAAAACTTGCCTGTGGTGTAAACACTAGAGGTTTTCCTCCTTTGGTAAGAGTCATACGACGTATATCCCACCAACGTTGTCCTTCCTGAACAAATTCTTTATCTTTCTCTGCAAGGATTGCAAGCTCGTTTGCTGTAAAGTCACCTGCTTCATAAGCAAACTCTGGCGACCAGTTTTCACCATATGCACGTTCACGAACAATGTTTATATATTCTTCAACTTTTGCATTATCACCTTCCATATTGGCAATTTCAGCTAAAGTCAGATATACCCATGAGAGTCTGTAGAAAGGCATGTCTCCAATCCATATACGAATACCACTAGAATTTATCAGACCAATATTTTTTCGTACATGGGTTCCTCTGTAAGTAAGATTACCCTCATCGTCTTTATAATATGCTGCAAGGAATGTAGCATCACGTCTGCTATCTTCAACATCAAATATACGGAAGAGCTCTTCCTTGTATTCATATCTTTGCATTGATCCTGAACCGGCTACCTGTAGTGGGTCTACAAATAAAGATCCATCTTCCAGATAAGAACTATTGGTTGTCTGCCCTGTTCCTATATTATAGACATAGCTTCCAAATCCGTTTGATGCTTCATTTTCAGCAAAACGAATAGCAAAGATAATTTCACTGTTAGCTTTATTTCTTGCATCAAAAACATCTGCAAAATTAGGCTGAAGACTTAGTCCGTAATTGTTTACTACATTCAGGAGGTGCTGTTTAGCTACAGCCAGATCAGAAACATTAGCTGCATTATTACCGGTAGTAACTTTTGAATTCCATAAATATACCTCGCCTATAAGCGCCTCTGTGGCAGCTTTGTTCCAGTAAACCTTGCTTCCCATTCCATAAGGGTTGAAACTGTTTACATCTCCAAAATAGTCAAGTGATTTCTGCAGGTCACTCTTGATCTGTGCCATTACCTCTGCCGGAGTAGAACGTGGTAAATACAACTTTGTAGGATCTAACTCTCCATCAATAACTTCAACACCTAAACGTAAGGGTACACCACCATATATACGATATAGGTCGAAATAGTAGAATGCTCTTAAGCCATAAACTATACCAAGGAAGTAATTCTTTTTATCAGTTCCAATAAAATCAGCATCTGATACTCTGGCAATGAAAAGGTTCAGGTTAGTAATTCTGCCATACAAATCACCAAACTTTGTGACACCCGTATTGTTTGAGTCAAAGTTTTGACTTGCAATTGCTCCTCCTGACACTGAAGATCCGTCACCACTGGTACCAGTAATGTAATGTCCTCCTCTTAACTCACCAAATGTAATTGTATGTTGCCATGCAGCATCTCTAAGATGTTTGTGAATACCATCGATATAACCTTCAGCATGAGCTTCTGTTTTCCAATACGATTCACTTCCGTAATAGTCGATAGGACCAAGATCCAGTGCGTCGCTGCATGATGTGTTTGTAGCCCCAATAAGCAACATCAGCAAGCTTGATAATATAGTTATTTTTGAAATCTTCATAATATTGAATTCTTCTTTAATTGATTAAAATGTAACGTTAACACCAAAAAGTAAAGTTCTAGGTAATCCATAACCTGTGCCACTTGCAATTCCGGCTCCGTAAGAACGTTCAGGGTTTGCAACCGGAGCTGCTGTCAGATAACCAAGGTTCTGACCTGTAACTGAAACATTCATTGCCTGCATATAAAGCTTTTTAGCAATTGTTTGTGGTAGTGAGTATGAAAGAGATATTTCACGGAATGCCAAATAGTCTCCTTTATACGCAAATAAAGTAGATGTACGATTTAAATTACCAGTACCTAATTGGTCAGCCCATACATAGCGTGGGAATTTTGCATTTGGATTTTCTGGTGTCCAGGTATTAAATACATCAGTTGTTGTATTATAAGTACCCTGCATATTTCCAAGGAACCATGGAGTTGAGTTGTCATATGTCCAGAAATCTAATCCGAAGTCGAATCTTCCATATAAAGTGAAGTTTTTATACGTGAAGTTTGTATTAAAACCACCAGTCCAGCGTGGTGTAGTGTTTCCAATTTTTACCTGGTCAAAATTGTCAATTACTCCATCACCGTTAATATCTTTCCACTTAGCATCACCTGGCTCTATTAGTATCGCATTTGCCTTTTGGTTATCTGTTAGAGCATTATAGGCATCAGGTCCATACTGATATTTACCTTGAGCATTCCCTGTTTGTACAACAAGATTTCCTGGTATTTCATCTACACTTTTATAAAGCCCTTCAAATTTGTAACCAACTAATAGTCCTGGTTCCTGACCTTCCTGGTAACCACCAACGAAGACAGTTTCATCTCCATTTCCTGTATAAATCTGAACTCCACCCTGACGATTTTTTTCTAAACCGTTATCAGGTAATGATACAATAATGTTTCTATTGTATGTGATATTACCACTCATATTCCAGCTGAAGTCTTCTCTATTTATGATTCTTCCGGAAAGTTCTAATTCAACACCTTTGTTCTGGAACTCACCATTGTTATTTGTAATAGATGAGAAACCTGTGGTTGAAGGAAGTGCAAATGCTGCATATTTATCCATTGTTAAACGGTTATAATATGTCAGGTTTGCATTCAATTTATTCTCAAAGAAACTAACATCAACTCCAACTTCGAAAGTACGGGTTTTTTCCCATCTTAAGGCTGGGTTAGGAAGTGCTCCGATTAAGAAACCTGTACGGCCATTGTATGTTTGAGGATTATATGATCCTTGTAGTGTATATGCACCAATACCGCTTGCATTACCGTTAATACCATAACTTGTGCGGAGTTTACCAAAAGAAAGTGCTGGCAAGTTCTCTTTTACAAAATCTTCATTACCAAAGATCCATCCTGCAGAAAGTCCAGGGAAGAATCCCCAGCGGTTATCTCCTAATAACGATGAGTACCCATCCTGACGGAATACTGCTGAAAGTAGATATTTCCCTAAATAGTCGTAGTTAGCACGACCGAAATAAGATAAAATACGATATCTTGAGTGCCATGAGTCAATACCTCTCTTATTCTCACCACTGTCAGTTAATCCTAAATCCCAGAAATCATCTGTTGGTGCGTTACCACCTGATGCATTAAATCCTTTGGTATGTCTGTCAAAATACTCCATACCAAGAAGAACACTCACATCATGTTTACCAGCAAGTAGTTTATCATAGTTGATTGTCGCATTATAAGTTTGATTAATACTCCTGTCAAACTGTGCAGAAGAGTTTCTAGAACGATTCCAGTTACCTGGAGTTGTTTCGTAGTCTTTGTTAAATGACTCATAAAAGCCTTCGTCGTAATACCATTGTGCTGATGCTCTGGCTGTAAAGTCTTTTAAGAATTTTGCTTCGAATGACTGAATCATAGTAAATTTGTCAGTCTGGTTATCTCTCATAAATCTATGAGCTTGGTATGACTGGTTACCATCACCTGAGTTTGCTCCAAGCAACATATTTCCATCTTCATCTTCGAAACGTGCTGTTGGAGGAATAGATTGAATACGACCGAAGTAGTTTGCTTCACTTGTTTGAGTTGGAGGCATCGAATTCCAGTCTGCACGGTTGTAGTTGAAGTTTGATTTGCTTGTTAACCAATCAGTAACTTTGTAGCTACCATTTAAAACAAAGCTTAATCTTTCATAGAACGAAGTTATTGGTAAACCCTCTGAGTGGTTATAACCAACACCCGCATAGTATGTTCCTCTATCATTACCACCTGACATATTAATATTGTAATCTTGAGTAAATGAAGGATCAACAAAACTATATTTAGCAATATCAGTTTCTCTGTATATTAATGTATTCTGAGAGTTGATAGGATCGGGCATGGTTTTCCATCCTTTTTCAAGTAGGAATTTATTGTCATCATTCAGATTCATTAGATTCCATACCATTCTTTCATTATATACATTACCTGTACCAAGTGGGTTGGCAGCATTAAGTGAAGCTTTTGAAGCCCATGGTGTATTGTTGTATGCATTTCTCTGATATGTGATATAATCTTCAACACCTAAGAATGTATATGGGTTATTCACATAGTTTAAACCAAATTTAGCTGAGAAGTTTAATGCACGCTGACCGGCTTTTCCGTTCTTTGTTGTAACAAGAATAACTCCATTACTGGCTCTGGCTCCGTAAAGAGCAGTAGCACCTGCGTCTTTAAGAACCTCCATAGATTCAATATCTGCAGGGTTAATATCACTTAAGCTTGATCTTAACTGGCCATCAACCATAATCAGAGGAGAACCTGATCCGTCAAGGTTTGTACCTCCACGAAGTACAATTTGTGGAGTTGCACCCGGATTACCGGATGATTGAATAACTCTAAGACCAGAAACAGCACCTGAAAGTGCTTGAGCAGGGTTGGAGTACACACCCACTGTAAGTGTTTCTTCTGATACTTTGGCAATAGAGTTAGTTAATTTACTACGTAACTGAGTACCACCATAACCGGTTACAACTACTTCCTCAAGTAATTCACTGTCTTCTCTTAAAACAATGTTAATCGTATTTCGACCATTAACTGCAACAGTTTGAGATTGCATTCCTACGTATGATACAACAAGATTGCCATTTGATGGTACGTTGTCAATTGTGTAGTTTCCATCAATATCAGTGACTGTTCCATCGGCTGTGCCTTCAATTACAATGGTTACTCCGACTAGTGGTTCTTTGAACACGTTGTCAGTAACCGTTCCGCTCACTGTGATGTTTTGTGCAAAGAGTGAGGCTGAACTAAAAATCAGGAATAGACTTAACAGCCATCCTCTCAGTGCTTTTTCTGTTTTACGCATTTTCATTTTCATTTTCAATTAGTAACATGGATATTATTTGATAACTATATTAAATTATAAGTCTTTTATTGTTTGTTAATCTGTTCTAATGTCTTCCAGCATTGGAATAGGCCTCTGGGAACATGAAAACAACCTTTCCATTTTCCTCCTTTTAAATCAAGTAAAACTTTACCTTCTCTATTTAAGTATCCCCACCATTCTGGGTGTTCACTGTCTTTAAAGTGATTCCATGTATATTCGTGTAACTTTTCAAACCAGGCAATACACTCCTCAGAACCTGTAAGTTGATATCCTTTTAATAAAGCTATAAGCGCTTCAATGTGTACCCACCATAGTTTCTGGTCCCATTCCAGATGTTGAGGTGGAAATCCTTTACGGTCCATGAAATAAAAAATGCCACCGTACTTTTTATCCCATCCGTATTCCATTAAAGTTAATGTTGTTTTTACGGCCTTCTCAATTAAATCTTTCCTATTAAGTCTGACACCCAGGTCCATAATGAACCACATAGACTCAAGTCCATGTCCGGGATTAACTAGACGACCATCGAATGTATCTGATAATGTCCCGTCTGCGTTTAGGTTTTCCACTATAATTCCACCCAGCTCAGGACGAAGGAACACATCCATTACCTCGTGAATGCATTCTTCCATAGTTCGCTCTATCGTTTCTTTGTCAAGAAGATGCTCAATCTCAAGTGTAAGGTTGCTTAAAATCATAGGTAAGGAGAAGCTTTTCAGTTGGCGTGTTCCAGGATAAGCTTTATTCCATTTACCTTTTGGATTTTCTCTTTTGGAAAGTATCTTTTGAAATGTTTTTATTGCAATTTCAGAATACTCGTTGTTTTTAGTGGCAAGGCTTAACTGACCAAATGCCATACAGGCAAATGTGTATGAGAAAATATTATATGGCTCTATTAAAGGTTTTCCCTCTTTTGTGAGTGAAAAGTACCAATTATAATTACCATCGTGACCATATTTTTTCAAGAATTCAGCACCTTGTATAGCGCAATCGAGCCACTCTTGTTTTTTCTCCACTTTATTGTAAAGCATTGAGAAAAGCCAGACTTGCCTTCCTTGTAACCAGATGAATTTATCTGTATCAAATACATTACCTTCCCGATCAAGGCAGGTAAAGTAACCTCCAAATTCCTTATCCTGAGATTTAAATAACCAGAATGGTACTACGTTTTCTAAAAGTTCAGTTTTATAAAGTTTCTCTAAATTATTATAGTCTAACATTTTCTCACTGTTTTTTGATAAAAATCATTCTATTCATTGCCACTAATAGTTAAATATAAATTCAAATATAACCTACTAAATAAAAAAATTAACTATATGGCAAATTAACTACAAAAATATTTATAATGCAAAGTGTTGATTAAATACTTTATATACTTAACGATAATTAACTATATTATGTTAATAAGTCTGGTGGAGTTGATATAAATTCTTAAGTATTGAAATTGAAAGTAACCACTTATTTTAAAAATTATAAGTAGCTTCCAACAAGTAGAATATATGTTTTACTATCAGAGTATAGGGAATAACTGTGAAGTCAGGAGAGAAAAATATGTTAATTTCAGAGATAGATAAAAATGATCAATAGCAATTAATACCTTACTCACTATTAATAAAAATATTTAATAAATAGATGCTAAGAGAAAAATTTATTTGCTTGTTCCAGTGACTCCATTTTACCTACATCAATCATTTGACTATTTTCATTGGAGTAGTATACTATTTTCTCATCATTGCAGATGGATAGGTAAAAATCTATGATTGAAAACCTGTCCTCAAACTTATGCATTTGGTTAAATATTTCAGGATTAATTATGTGAATGCCTGAAAATGCCATCTGAATATATTGGTTAGAATTGAATTCGGGAATAGAGGATTTCACCTCACCGGTTTTAATATTAACCCACCCCTTCAGTTGTCTTTCCGAGTCAAAGCAGAGGTACCTGGATGTTTTTCTGCAACTGCATACAAGTGTTGCTACAGCATTATTGTTTAAATGGTAATTATAGAGTTGATTCAGATCTATATTTGAAAGGATATCTACATTATGTACCAGAAAGGGTTTATTATCGTTAAAAAAATGGGAAGCCTTTTTTATTCCTCCTCCTGTATCAAGAAGTGATGCACGTTCGTCAGAGAATTCAATTCTTATATCAAAATATTTATTGGATTTCACAAAATCGATAATCTGATCACCAAAGTGATGGATATTTATTATTATCTCATCAAATCCTGCCAGTTTGAGCTTCTCTATAGTATGCTGCAATAATGGTTTACCCCCAACAGGCACCAATGCCTTGGGAGTTGTATCTGTTATTGGTTTAAGACGAGTGCCGAGTCCGGCTGCAAATATCATTGCTTTCATGAGATTACTGACAATACCTATTTAAACTCATGCTCAATATTCTGTTCTCTATGTACAAGAGAAACCTTTACACCAAACTTCTTATGTATATGTTCAGCTACATGCTGTGCTGCATAAACGGAACGGTGCTGACCTCCCGTACAGCCGAAGGAGATCATCAGGTTTGTAAAATTTCTTTCCATATATCGCTTAACATGCATGTCGACTAATGGATAAATGTTTTCAAGAAAATCTACTATCTCGCCATCATCTTCCAAAAATTTAATGACAGATTCATCCAGTCCGGTAACATTGCTATACCTTTCAAATTTCCCGGGATTGTTTATAGCACGGCAATCAAAAACGTAGCCTCCTCCATTACCTGAAACATCGTTTGGTATTCCTTTCTTATAGGCGAAACTGTAAACCTTTACCTCCAATTCTCGTTTACGTGTGTCTGCAAATTGTTGCAGATCAACCATCTCCCGCAGTAGTGTGTCAAGATATGGATATTCACTGAATCCCTCTCGAAGTAGTTCACGTAAGTTGTTAAGAGCAAAAGGGACACTCTGAATAAAATGAGGTTTCTTTTCAAAATATCCGCGGAAACCATATGCACCCAATACCTGAAGTGTTCTGAAAAGTACAAACTGACGTAAACGATATTTAAATTCACTCTCATCAACTTGTTTATATTTGCCGAGTGACGTAATATATGTTTTAATTAGCTCTTCTCTTAGATCAGAAGAGAAATTTGCTTTAGCTTGCCAGAGAAAAGATGCAACGTCATAGTGGATCGGACCTTTTCTCCCTCCTTGAAAATCAATAAAGTATGGAGAGCTGTCAACAAGCATGACATTACGTGACTGAAAATCGCGATACATGAAAGTATCTGACTTATCCTCTAAAAGTGTTGAGGCAAGTTTTTCAAAATCATTTTCCAGAAGGTCTTCTCTGAAATCCATACCTGTGGTCTTCAAAAAACTGTATTTGAAGTAGTTCAAATCCCACATTACTGATCGAAGATTAAACTCAGAAAGAGGATAGCATATACTGAAATCAAGTTCTTGTGCCCCCTTAATCTGGAAATCAGCTAATGAATATATGGTTTTATGAAGAAGCTCTTTCTCCTGGTGACTAAAAACACCGGTTAACCTGCCTCCTTTTATGGTATCAAAAAGTATTGTGTCTCCTAAATCCTGTTGAATATAAAACATCTCATCGTCAGATACAGCTAATACTTCAGGTACATTCAAACCTCTGCCCAAGAAATGTCTGGCTAAACAGATGAATGCGCGATTTTCATCTACTGACTCACCATGTACACCAATTAATGAAATATTATTACTTTGAAGTCTGTAATATTTACGGTTTGAGCCAGAAGTAGGCAAAACTTCTATAGAGGGATTTTTTTTACCTGTAAAATCAGAAAACAGTCCTATTAGTTGTTTCATGAAGACTAAATTTTTTATTCATTTATTCTACTCTATCTCATCTGTCCATATTTTTAAAACCGCATCACTAGGCATTCTCCATGAACCTCGAGGAGAAAGATTTACAGTTCCCACTTTTGGACCATCAGGCATACATGATCGCTTGAACTGCTGTTCAAAGAATCTTTTGTAGAATACCCTTAGCCATTTTTGTATCTCATCACTAGAGTATTTTTCTTTAAAAGCCAGAGTTGCCATAAATAATATGCGTTTTGGTCTATCTCCAAATCGTATCATACGATGAAGGAAAAAGTCGTGCAGCTCATAAGGACCCACAAAATGTTCTGTTTTTTGAGCGATCTTCCCTTCATTATCAGCCGGAAGCAGTTCAGGACTGAATGGAGTGTCAAGGATATCATGTAAGATTTTGCTGGTAGCATTATCAAGCTGAGTGTCGGCAATCCAACGTACAAGCGAAGAAACTAAAGTCTTAGGAACTCCACTGTTTACTCCATACATCGACATATGATCTCCGTTATAGGTAGCCCATCCTAATGCAAGTTCTGACATATTTCCTGTACCTACAACCAGTCCTCCAACTTTATTGGCAAAATCCATAAGAATCTGAGTGCGCTCTCTTGCCTGGCTATTTTCGTATGTAACATCATGTATTGCAGGATCATGACCAATGCTATCAAAATGATGCATAACCGCATCTGTTATTGATATCTCTTTTACTGTAATACCTGCAGATTTCATAAGTGAAACTGCATTTGAGTAGGTTCTGTCTGTTGTTCCAAATCCGGGCATTGTTATTCCAAATATATTCTCACGAGGATAACCGAGTAAGTCAAATGTTTTAACAACCACCAAGAGCGCCAGAGTAGAATCAAGTCCACCCGATATCCCAATTACAGCTTTATCAACTCCAGTATGCAGTAATCTCTTTGCAAGTCCATGTGTTTGTATATTGAAAAGATCTGTAAAACTGTCATTCTCCTCTCCCTTAGAAGGTATAAATGGGTATGGATTAAAGCTTCGGTACATTTTCTCAGGGGATATAGGTACAATCGGACACTCAATCTCAGTTAAATAACCTGATGCATTATAAATAATATTTGTGTCAACCAGCTTATCGTGACGCAGTGAAGTGATGTCAATATCTGCGATAATTACTTCACTATCCAGTGAAAACCTTTTTGACTCAGTAAGCAGTCTTCCATTCTCACTAATGATACAGGCTCCGGAAAACACCAAATCGGTTGATGATTCACCTACACCGGCAGAAGCATAAACATATGCCGAACTGCATCTTGCTGACTGTTGCAAAACAAGTGATTTTCGATACTTGTATTTTCCTACCAGCTCATTGCTTGCGGAAAGGTTGAATATAATATCTGCATCCTGCATTATTGGCTCTGAAGAGGGAGGCAGAGGAGTCCATAAGTCTTCACAAATCTCAATTCCGAAATTTCCGTAAGGGCTTGTGAAGACCATTCCTTCAGAAGTGATGGGAACAACTTCGTTATTTATATCTACATTGAATTCACCAATTCCGGTACCGGTGGCAAACCATCTCTTTTCCTGAAACTCGTCGCTGTTAGGGAGAAACTTTTTTGGAACCAGCCCAATTATTCCTTCGTTTGACAAAACAGCTGCTACATTGAAAAGACTATTTTTAATCTTTAGTGGTAACCCAACTATTACAATGATATCCCTCTTTTCTTTAACAAAATCAGATAAATCTATCAACGATGTTAAAGCCTTTTGCTGAAGTGCTTCCTGAAAAAAAAGATCACCACAGCTATAAGAAGTTATGCTGAGTTCAGGAAAACAGATTATCTGTACATCCTCTTTAAGTGCTTTTTCTATAACCGACTTAATTTCGTTTGTATTAAAGTCGCAGTCTGCCACTTTTAATTTTGGTGCAGAAGCTGCAACCCGAAGAAATCCAAGATCATTAATATTCATTTCTGTAGCCTTATTTGTTGTCATTCTTTCTTTTGTGATATAATCTCCAGCTTATAATCCCATTTGTTAAAATACAGATTCTCTTTTTCGGTTTCAACTTCACCTCTTTGGAAATCTACAGTTTCGCTCCTTGGAAACTGTTTTGCAGGATAAAATTTACCGGAGAAATCGTTGTTGATATACAGTCTGTATGAGTCAATACCTGACATGAAGAATTTTCTTCCAATCCTGTTATTAAGTGGTTCTCCGCGACCAAACGATACATCTACCGGAATCCACCCTACACCTTCAAAATAGACTTCAGCCCAGTCATGAAGATTAACTTCTCCAGGGTGAGTCATCCATCCGCTTTGCCAGCGTGCAGGGATACCTTTGTATCGCAACATGCTTATTAAAAGTAGTGCTACCTGACCACAATCACCTTTATTATATTGAAGCACATATTCCGGTATATTTGGTATAGTTGAATATTCCAATGCACTGGCCCAAGGGAAATTTGAAGTTATATAACTATATATAGATTGTAAATTCTCTATTTCTGATTTATCATTCCTTGTTATGCTGTCGGTCAGACTTCTGATGTTTTCTGAAAAAACAATATGGGGAGGTTTCTGAGAGGTATATTTTCTATAAAGTTCAGAATCTTTATTATATGGTTTAGGAGTTATTTGTGATAAATCAAACCATTCACCCTGTGATGTGAAAGAAAACTCCACAGAAAAAGTAATCGGTTCTCCTTTCTTAGCTACTTGTTCCATATAAATTGAAGTGTGTTCGGTCTGATCTTCAGATAATATATAATTGTCTTGAGACGCATTGATAAAAGAGACATTAGTCTGACGATCAATATCCATTCTTGGATATGGCAACCATGCCTTTACTGTCTCTCCAACATTAACTTTACTTTCAAGTACTGTGATAGTGTATTTCACATGAGTGGATACTTCCGGCAGAACATACTTGCCTTTTATATCAGTTTCAGAAATTTCATTCAGATGAGTGTCTAAAATGTTTTTTGCACCTGCCTCCGCACTCTTTATGATGGATGAATTTATAAACTGACGAGCATCAGCATTCACTCTGAAAATATTTGGAGCTGCGTTTCGGAAATATCTTTTCTCCCCTTCAATAATTCTGAATTCAAGAATCCCTGACTCCTCCCATTCATCAAGTTGTTTCTCGGTTGGAGTAAAATTGTGATTACTCTGAATCCATTTTACTATGTCATCTCTGCTTTTGTTGAAGTCGAGGGCGACTCTTCTGTCAAGTTCATCTGAATTAATTAGTGGCTGGCAGAGTCTGTCAATAAATAAAATGCCATTTAAATGATCATACTCATGCTGGAAAATAACAGAGGTGAAGTCACCCATTCTGCTATATCCTTCAAGACGTTCATTTATCAAATTGCCGGAATCATCATAATATTCAACATCAATCCATGGAAATCTAATAGAATTCCCTCTTAATTCAGGTATTGAAAGACAGCCATCGCGCTCAAAACAGACTGTTTCAATCGGGTGACTTACTATTTTAGGATTTAAAGCTGTCTCTACTAATTGCTCAGGATGATTCATTCTCATAAATAGGAATATGTTCTTTAGAACGCCAACCTGAGGAGCAGCAATTCCTACACCACCCGAAGCATATAAAGTATTTTTTAGTCTTTTAAGAAAATACCGCAAATCTTCATTTCCTGCAATTGAGTCAGCATCGATATCTGCAGATTCCATTCTCAGAATTAATGAATCAACCTTATCTGTAGTTTGCAAAACCCTAAAAGGAGAGTCTTCATCTCCATTATATATTATTTCCAGTTCTCTTTCCGTGAAAGATTGAGAAAAGATCAATGTAAATTGAAAAGAAAACAATATAGAAGCTAGAGTTTTGAATTTCATAACCATACTGCTGATTACTATTGTTGTAACAAAGATATCAAAAAATGCTTATTAAATATTGTCTGTTATATTCTGATTGTATCAGTCAGATGAATTATTTCAGGGAGATTATCGAGAAGTTCAGTCATAGAATGAAACAGAAGTGAGGCACCTGCATCCATAAGCATTTCATCACTTAGCAACCCTGTATTCACAGCAATGGTAAAAATACCAGCAGCCGCAGCAGATTCAATACCAAGTGGAGCATTTTCAATGACCAATGCCTGGTTAGGAGTTAACTTTCCACCCTTCTCTAACCCCATAAGATATGGTTCAGGATCAGGCTTACCATTCACTACATCAAAAGCGGTAACCATTGTTTCCGGGGAAAATGTGTCAGGAAAATGAGAGTCGATCCTGTCCAGTAGTGATGGCTGTCCGGAACCTGTAACCAGTACAGTTTTCATTTCATTATCTTTGACAAATTTGAGAACTTCTTTTGATCCTTTTATAATTGCATTATCATTAATCTGTTGAAACAGTTCTGTTTTGCGTGCATATATTTTATCTTTCTCCTCTCTGGTTGCGCTTCTTTTAAATTCTCTTTCAGTTATGATGTTTATAGTAGATTTGCCAACACGACCTTCATGAAAATAAAACTCTATGGGTTCGGTTGACTTATATCCAAACTCCTCCATTGTCATTTGCCATGACTTTGCATGTGCAGGCATGGAGTCGTAAAGAATACCATCCATATCAAATAGAACTGCCTTTAAATCAAAATTTGTGTAGTTATGTTTTCTGAGATAACTCTCAAACTGCTTACGTATGTTCATAAAAAATAGAAGTATAATATTAATTGCAAAGTTACAATTAATATTATACTTCTAAAGTCTGGTTATTATTGCTGAGCGACGGTTACTTATCAGCGCTCAGTCATAAGACTCTTATTGTAGTTTCAAAGTCATTAATGGAGCCGGGTCACCAGTTGCTGTATTTGGAAGTACACCATTATCAGACCAGTTTTCATCAGATGAGAAAATACCGATACCAATTTCTGGAGCAAGTGTTGCAGGAATCATTTCTTTAATGATATACATCTCAATTGCTACAATATCACCGTTAATGGTTTTTGGAGAGGACATCTTGATAATACCGCTTCCGGGACCTAAAACTTCAGTCCATGCCCAGTCGTCCTGAGCTGCATCTGCCGGGAAGTTGAATACTGTTACATCCTCCAGATTGGCAGAGATGAAACCTTCCAGTAGAAATTCAGCACCACAAGGATCCCACAACCAAGTATTTCCTCCTGTTGAAGAATTATTGTCTGCATTGATAAAGATATCAATTGGGAATACTTTTGACTCTTCAAGTACCAGGTAAATATAGATATAGTTATCGTCAGAAGTTGCTTTCATCTCTTTAAGGGCTGACTCTTCATCCAAAGTAGTTACTGATGCAAGTGCTTCTGCAGGAACATTATCCCAGTCATCGAAATTACCATCAATCTGGATTAATGCAGGTTTCTGTATTTTAAGCATCTCCTTGATGGTTTTAGATCCACCCTCACCTGTAGCAGTAAATGTGATAATATAGTTTCCCGATTCTGCATATACATGCAGCGGATTCTCCTCTGTTGATGTATTGCCATCGCCAAAATCCCACATGTAGGTGGTTGCGTCAGTCGAATAGTTAGTAAACTGCACTGTTATACCATCTATCTGATAATCAAATAAAGCCATTGGCATTTCTGCTTTTTCGCATGATAGTAAAATAAATGCTAAAATGCCTATTAGTGAAAATCTTATGCAATTTTTCATTGTTTTATATATTTAATTGTTATTACTCTTAATTAGTTTACAGAAGTTTCGTCGAAAGGTATAGGATATTGAATCTTAGGATTATCCGGACTAATTACTTCCCATGGCTGTACGCCTGCAAATCTGCGATCCATCTCTTTATTATTGCGATATACATCAAACATGCGGTGCCCTTCAAACGCTAGTTCGAGACGTCTTTCATCCAGAACCACATCCAGCACTGAACTGTATCCTCTTTCTGCTAAATTGGATGTTGTGAACAGAGCATCACCTGATAATCCGGCACGCTGACGGATAACATTTACATCGGCCAGAGCTTCTGCGCTCCTGTTTAGCTTTGCATAGGCTTCAGCTCTGTTGAGAATAACTTCAGCCCATCTGATCATTACAGGTGAACTTAACATCGGATCTCCATCCTGATAAGAGAACTTGCTGATGTAATAGAGTGGGAAACTATTCCTATTCTGCATTCTACGAGTTAATCTAACTTTATGCTTAGTTCCATTCCAAATGATATAGTTTTGCGGATAACCGTTTACAATTTCTGTTTCCACCGTAATGTTCTGTGAGCCTTCGGTGAAAAAGTATTTGTTTGTAGAAACATTGAGTTCAACATCACGCAGTTCATTTGAACGGAAGTCTTCTGTACCTTCACTTGCCACAGGCCAGCTGATCATCATAGATGATGAATTAGGATCATATTTAGGGATTACAAAAGAGCGATATCTGATATCTTCTGGATATCTTTCATAAAGGTCATTCAACGGGTCTGAAGAAAATACTTCACCCCAACCCATACCATCATTCAGATACATAGAGGCGATTGATGATTGACCTTGTGATTCCAGAGAGGTGTGAGCAATTGCCCATAATGTCTCTCTAGAGGTTAAAGCATTCGCGAAATAACCCGGGAATGTTGCAGAAGATTCCAGTTTTGACTCAGGAGTAGCTCCGGCTAGCATTTCATCTACAAGGTCTATAACCTCCTGATTCATTCCCATATAAAGGTAAACTCTGGATAGCAGACCCTGTGCGGCAGCTTTTGATGCAAATCCAGCATTACCTCTGCGGGAACCAATACTCATAAGTCTGATTGCCTCCTTAAGGTCAGCTACAATCTGATCATAAACTTCACCAACAGTAGCGAAGTCAGAGTTGGATGTATCTGTACTTGTACGTAAAATAATTCCCTTGTTTTCTCTGCCCTGCGAGTATGGCTTTGCGTATAGAGTTACAAGGTGCAAGTGAGTAATAGCCCTCAAGAAATAGTTTTCTCCCTTAATATGGTCTGATTCTACTGAGGCCCCATCCTGTACATTTCCGATTACTGAATTTGTACCCAGAAGAATTCTATAACCAAGCCACCATAATGTTGAAACATTTTTCAATGTATTGGTAGTCCTGTAAACCGCTGCCTCATATAGAGGGTCGGTTGTACGTCCTGACAATGTAACATTATCACCCGGATATTCCGTCATCATCATATAGTGTCTGATATAGGTGTTGCCACTGGAATACAGCCCTTTATACTCATATTCATCCTTGAACATTGAATAGTTGCCTTCAGTAATATAAATTGCGCCTCCCGGGTCTGCCGACAGCTGATCCGGAGTCAGTGCATCAGAAGGAAAATAGTCCAGATCGCATGAGGTAACTAAGAACAGAAGTGAAATTGTATATAATAATATCTTTTTCATAATTTCCTTTTTTTAAAATTAAAAGCTTATTTCCACACCAAATAATATCTGTCGACTAATAGGATAGTTATCAGCATAAAGACCAGCAAGTGAATATTCTGTTGATTTTAAACTTACTTCAGGATCCATTCCGGAAAAGTTTGTAAAAGTTAACAGGTTGTCACCTGAGATATAAAGTCTGCAGTTCGACATTGATACTTTCTGCAACTTACTTTGTGGTATATTGTAACTTAAAGTCACATTCTTAATCCTGAAAAAGCTTCCATCTTCAAGGAATCTTGAGGATATATTATTTGATCCTTTGTTACCGTTCATAACTGCTTTAGGGTGGGTTGCAATATCTCCGGGTTCTCTCCATCTGTTCCATCCCAGCTTGCTGTTCTCAATAGACATCTGATTATAGCCCAGGTATGCACCATCACCATCAGAAGACATACGGTTATAATTGTATATTTTATTACCGTATACATAATTGGTATTTACATTGAGGCTAAATCTCTTATAAGTGAAATTGTTAATAAAACCACCACTGAATTTTGGAGTAGCTTTTCCCATAACTTGTGGTGCAGCCTGTGTGTAATCGTTTGTAGTTGTTCGCTCTGTTATATCTCCATTTTCATTTCTGGTGATTTTTTCCCATAAAGGATCTCCATTTTCCGGATCAACACCAACCCATTTTGGCATATACCAGCTGAATATATCCTGACCGGGCTTAACCTCCTGATAAATCATATTTCTTGTAAGCAGGAATGGCTCATTATTGGGAGTTTCAGTAACTCTGTTTTTATTGAATCCTATATTGAACATGGTATTCCATGTGAAGTCAGGTGTAATGATATTTCTAGTATTTAATTGTACCTCAACCCCTTGATTACGTACGCTTCCAATATTTTCCATTCCTTCGAAGAATCCTGTGGAAGGCTTCTTGGGCACAGCAAGCAGAAGATCTTTATTGTCTATATTATAAAGGTCAAAGTTTAATTCGATTCGATTGCCAAAATTAATATCAACCCCTAAACCTGACATATAAGCTGTTTCCCAACCCAGATAAGGATTGCCCGAGCGCTCAGGAGTTGCACCTACTAAATCCTGATATGTACTGTTCAGAGAGAAAGTAGAGAGATAGCGGAATGACCCTATATTAGAGTTACCTGTAACACCATAGCTCGCACGAAGTTTTAGGAAGCTAATAAGATCACTGTCCTTTAAAAACTCTTCATTACTTAATAGCCATGATCCTGAAACTGAGGGGAAATAGCCAATTCTTCTTTCAGGACCAAAAGTAGAGCTGGCATCTATACGGTATGATGCAGTAGCAAAATAGCGGTTGTCGTAGCTATATTGTCCTTGTGCAAATGTAGACCAACCTGCACCCGGTATTCTGTATCCGCCCACTGCATAAACAGCTGCAGCATTCAAGGCATCCATGCCGTTTGGCATACCAATACCTGAAGCAGAAGTGAACTCATTTTCATAGCTGCTATATTCCCATCCAATCAAACCGTTTAAAGAGTGGTCACCAAATTCTGTATTTGCTTTTAGAAGATTTGTAGTACTAAAAGATCTGTCATGACCTACATCATTTTGTAGATAACCCTTAGCAAATTGGGGACTATATGATCTTGGATCAATAAATTGTGCATATTTATATGTGCCTTGTGAAAATCTGTTAGTAGTAGTAAATACAAGCCAAGGTAGTATTGTCCAGTTGAACTGAACATCAGCAACAACTCCGAATGATTTTGATTTACTATAGTTATACTGTTCATTATGGAGTGAGTTCCATTTATCTTGAGAATACCAGGTCTTGCCATTATCAGGGCGAGCAGAGCTTGTTATTTTCACTATTTCACCATTTTCATCATATGGAATATCCCAAGGCATCTTTGTATACGCATCATTTAAGGTTGTCCAGCTTGATGTTCCCTGGTCCTTCGAGTTTGTATAAGAAAGCCTTACATTCAAATCAAGATTGGAATACAATTTGGCATTCAAATTCAAGCGTGCAGAAATCCTATCGTAATTTGTGTTGATAAGTGTTCCATCTTCATTGTAATAGTCAACACTGGCAAAATAGCCTAACCTGTCTGTACTTCCTGAGATAGATGTGTAATAGTTTTGCTGCAAAGCTGTAGAGAAAAATGCATCCTGCCAGTTGTAATCCAGGCCGATAAGATAAAATGGACGCATTTGTTTGAATAGTGAAGGACTGATCATCTCCTTATGCATTAGGAAAAGTTCTCTTGAGTCCATCATTTTATAATTGCCGAACAATGGGCTTTTTTGACCTACTCTGGCTTTGAAGTCTATTTTTGTAGGTTGATTTCTGGATGCTGATTTTGTAGTCACAACGATTACACCACCTGCTGCAGCAGAACCATATAAAGCTGTTGCTCCTGCATCTTTCAATACTGTTATGGTTTCAACATCATTTGGATTGAAGGTTCCATATGGCACTCCATCAACAACGTAAAGAGGGTCAGCATCTGCAGTTATGGATCCTGTGCCTCTGATTCGTATTTCAGCATCTGCTCCCGGCTGTCCTGTAGAGTTGAATACCACAACACCGGCAACTTTACCTTGAAGTAGATTCCCAACGTCAGAAGAGCTGACATCTGTGAGCTGGTCGGCTGATAAGGTTACTACAGAGCTGGAAAGTTCTGCTTTCTTCTGACTTGAATAACCCATCACAATAACCTCCTCCATCATATATGTATCCGGATTTAAGGTAACATTTATTGTACCTTGTCCGCTTACAGTATATTCCTGAGGAACAAAACCTACGAATGTAAAAACAAGCACATTTCCAGTTGCTGTTTCGATCGTATAATTACCATCTATATCAGTAACTGTACCATTCGTAGTACCTTTGACCAAAACGCTTACTCCCGGCAGTGGCTGCTGGTCCTCAGCCGATACTACCGTTCCTCTTATAGTAACCTGTGCATGGATACTAATAGAAAAGAGGAGAAAAAACATGCATATTAACTTTAGTTTGCTTTGCATAATGTTAATTTTATAAATATTTTAAAATCATTCTCTTGTTTTCTGGTACACCTAATTTATCACACTATTTATTATAAGCTCACAACATTATATTTATTTATAAGTAATTCAACAACCTGTTCAGTTGCTTTAGGAAATACTTTGCGCAAATCTATTTCATCACTGTTCAGTAATATCTGTTTCAATGATTTCATGAATGTGTTTTTAATCTCTGTGGCAAGGTTCACTTTTGCAATTCCGTTCTGGATTGATTCTTTAAGCATTTGGTCAGGAATTCCTGAACTTCCATGTAGTACCAAAACGGTATCTATTGCTGCATGGATCTCTTTGAGTCTCTCAATATTTAAATTTGGTTCTGATTTATAAAACCCATGTGCTGAGCCAATCGCAATTGCAAGAGCATCAACACCTGTTTGTTTTACAAATTCGGTTGCCTCTTCTACGGATGTATAGATACTATCTTGGTCCTGGCCAAGCTTTGCAATATATCCCAGCTCTGCTTCAACATTGGCACCATACTTCTTGGCCTCTTCAACAACAAGGCTGGATATTCTCACATTTTCTTCAAAAGTCTCATTGCTGGCATCAATCATTACAGAGTCGAATCCCTGTTCAAGACATCTCTTTACCAGTTCAAAAGAGTCACCGTGATCAAGATGAATCCATCCTTCTACCTGATAAGTTTCAAGTGATTGTCGGGCAAGTGCAACAGCTTCTTTCAATCCCATATACTCAATTGAACTTCTTGTTAACTGCAGTATAACAGGCACATTAGATTTTGATGCAGCAATAAGTATACCCTGCAAAGTCTCTAAATTATAGAAGTTAGTTGCTAGAATTGCTTTCTGTTTTTGTTGATACTCCTTTAGTTTTTGCTGTAATTTCATTATTTAATTAACCTTAAAAAATTAGTAAATGATAACTCCTTCAACTACCCTTGCGATTTTTCCACTCGCTGAAGGATTGTCAGGGTCGAGTTTTAGATCAATTGATTTATAAAATCCGAGTAATTGACCGATTAATACATACAATATAGCATCAAATTCAGTAAAATTCATTCTATCCGGCAACACTTCCAGATCAAAAACTACATTTCCTGTTGAACGTTTTTTCTGTGATACATAAATCTGAGCTATCGGCTTAACCTGTTGGTTAGTCTGAACTACAAGATCTCTTTCATACTGAAAAACTTTATCATCATTAGAGAAAAGGTAAACCAGTAATGTTTTCTCATTAATGGCAGCTTTTGGGCCATGTCTAAGTCCCAGGAATGAGTCAAAGAGACATACAACTTTACCATCTGTAAGTTCCTGTAATTTAAGGTGACACTCTTCTGCAATACCTTTAAGCTCTCCTGTCCCAAGAAAAACAGCCCTTTCAAAATCAAGAGCTGCTATTTTTTTTATCTGGTCACTGTAAGTTGAAATAAAGTATTCTCCCTTTTTATAAAGGTTGTCGATACCCTCCTTTTTATTCACTATTTTCTTAACATCAAAAAGAAGCATTGAAGCCAAAAGCATTGAAGAGAAACTGCTCGTCATTGCAAGTCCCTTATCATTAGTCTCAGGAGGTAAAATCAATATCAGCCTGTTATCTTCTGCATATTCTTTAACCAGTTTGCCATTCTCGTTACAGGTAATGATTATATGTGCAATATTGTTATGACATATTGAGTCGGCAATATTAACAGCAGCCAGGCTCTCAGGACTATTCCCTGATCTGGCAAATGAGACAAGTATATATTTTTTATTTTTATTAAAAATAGCCTCTGGATGGGTAGTAATATCAGTTGTTGGAACTGATTTTACGCTATAAAAGCCATACTTTGGCATTACGAATTCCAGTATATTTCCAATAAAAGATGATGTACCCGCACCGGTAAGTATAATGGTAGTTTCTTCATTGTAGTGACTGGTCATGAACTCAGAAATCTCTTTTTCCTTATCTAAAAGTATTTGATAAGTCTGTCTCCACATTTCAGGTTGTTGGTAAATCTCATGTATAGTGTCAAATGATGTAGTCTGTATGCTTGCCATATTATATAGCTTTAGGATGTATGCAAAAGTAAAACAATCCGAAACCATCGAAAGCTTCGAAAACATGTTTAAAAACATAATTTTTTTGTCGCTAAAGTTAAAGTGCTGTAATTTAATATTATGGATATAAGGATAAAGCGAAAAAAACCTTTCGCGAGGTTTCGGAATAGTATATTAAAAGGGGGAATGAGTTTCGCTATGTTTCATTCCCCCTCTTTATGTCAATTAAAGTCTGTATTATTCAATTAAAGTTTCGATTTGATAGACTTTGTAGCTTCTTCATATCCCGGTTTCTCCAGCAATGCAAACATATTGCTTTTATATGCTTCAACACCGGGCTGGTTGAAAGGATTTACCCCCAGCAGATAACCACTTATGCCACAAGCTTTTTCAAAGAAGTAAATAAGCTGACCTATATATTTTTCATTTAGCTCTGGGATTTCAATTAAAATATTAGGAACTCCACCATCCACGTGAGCTAATCGTGTTCCCAATTCTGCCATTTTATTAACTTCGTCAACTCTCTTGCCTTTCAGATAGTTCAATCCATCCAGGTTAACCTCATCATGAGGTACAAGCACTTTCTTATTAGGCTCTTTAATAGATATTACAGTTTCAAAAATAGTGCGTTCTCCTTCCTGAATCCATTGGCCCATAGAATGGAGGTCAGCTGTAAAGTCAACAGCTGCCGGAAATATTCCCATTTTATCCTTACCCTCACTTTCTCCAAAAAGTTGTTTCCACCACTCAGCAAGAAAATGAAGTTTAGGATGATAATTAACAAGAATCTCAATTTTCTTGCCTCTTCTGTACAACTCATTACGGATTACTGCATAAATAGCAGGTAGATTATAATCAAATGATACTGTTTTATCAGTTGCCTTCTCTATCTCTGCGGCACCTGTAACCAATTTCCTGATATTTATTCCTGCAACAGCTATCGGCAGCAAACCTACGGGAGTTAAAACAGAATAACGACCACCAATATTATCAGGAATGATAAATGTTTTATATCCTTCACTATCAGCTAAAGTGCGGAGAGCTCCTTTCGTAGCATCGGTAATTGCAACTATACGTTTTTTAGACTCTTCATTACCAACTTTTTTCTCAAGTAAATTCTTTAGTAACCTGAAAGCGATTGCCGGTTCTGTGGTTGTACCTGATTTTGAAATATTGATTATACCAAACTCCTTATTTTCAAGATAATCAATCATTTCAGACAGGTAGTCCTCACTAATATTATTTCCCGCATACAATATAACTGGGTTCTTGCGTTTCTTTTCCGGCTGTAACCAATCGAATGAGTTTGTTAACGCATCTATAACTGCACGGGCACCGAGATAGCTGCCCCCAATACCTACAACCACAACTACATCACAATGAGTGCGTAAAACTGTAGCTGCTTCTTCGATGTCACGAAACTCCTCCTCTGTAATTGAAGATGGCAGGTCAACCCAACCAAGGAAATCACTACCTTCCCGAGTACCATCATGCAATGCATTGTTTGCTGAAGTAGCTAGCTCTGATTTTCTTAGAATCTCTTCTTCTGAAACAATTCCGGCAAGATTTTTAATGTTAATTTGAATGCTATCCATATATTTATATGTTATTTAAGTTTGAATACAATGTAACAGAAAATCATTAAAAGAAGTCTATAAGATTTTTTATGGCACTCTTAGGTTCAAGTCGCTCATACAGAATTTTATAAACAGTTTCAACAATTGGTATATTAACCTTAAAACGGTTGTTCATTTCATGTATACACTTAGCTCCATAGTAACCCTCAGCGATCATTTCCATTTCAAGCTGAGCCGTTTTAACTGAATAACCTTTTCCAATCATAGTTCCAAGTGTCCTGTTTCTGCTGAATTGCGAATAACTTGTAACAAGCATATCACCAAGATAATGCTGATCAGTAATATTACGTTCAATTGGAACAACTGTATTCAGAAAGAGCGACATCTCTTTTGCACAGTTACTCATCAGTACAGCCTGGAAGTTATCTCCATAAAGTAATCCCTGACAAATACCAGAAGCTATTGCGTAGATATTTTTCAAAACTGCAGCCAGCTCAATCCCAACCACATCATTTGAAGTACGTGTTTTTAGAATTCTGGAAGATATGGATTCTGACAAAAGATTTGCTTTCTCAATATCCTTACTTGCTGCAGTAAGAAATGAAAGTCTCTCCAATGCTACTTCTTCAGCATGACATGGACCGGAAAGCACTCCAATATTCTCAGTTGGAATCTTAAAATTATCAGCCAGATATTCACTCATAACCATATTATCGTTAGGAATAATTCCTTTCAATGCTGATACCATGAACTTACCTCTGAATGTGCTGTTCCATATGCGTCTGAAATATTGCTTTACATAAGGAGAAGGGATTGCAATGATTACTGTGTCAGAGTCTTTTATTGCTCTTTCGAGATTTGAGTAGAATGTGATCTGAGCCAAATTGAACTTGACATTAGTCAAATAGCTCGGATTGTGTCCGAGTTTATAAAAACCTTCAATCTGATCATCTCGACGGATAAACCAATTTATATGTTTCTGGTTCATCAGCACCATTTTTGCTAATGCCGTTCCCCAAGTTCCTCCACCCAGGATACAGATTTTACCTATTGAATCCATTTCTATTTTATTTCAGCAAGTTGGATTACTCCTGTCCGGAAGCGTTTGCTACCCATGTTTTAACCTCTTCCGGAGAAGGATTATTTAGTTCCAGCTTCATTTTTTTATTCAAGCCGCAAACTTCCTGGTGAAGTTTGTTTGGATTTAAATCGATAAGATCACTAATTTGTGTATAACCTGCCTTCTGTACTAGTTGCACCCACTCTTCAGGAATACCAATTTTTATAAAATCAGAGACTGTATCTCTTTTTACTCTTTTTTCAGGACGCATGAGTGGGAAAAGCAGAACCTCCTGAATAGAAACCTGTCCGGTCAGTAACATTGTTAGTCTGTCCATACCTATACCCATACCGGAAGTAGGAGGCATGCCATACTCAAGTGCTCTTAAGAAATCCTGATCAATGAACATTGCCTCATCATCTCCTTTTTCAGAGAGTTTGAGTTGCTCTTCAAAACGTTTTCTCTGATCAATCGGGTCATTTAATTCGGTATATGCATTTGCAAGCTCCTTGCCGTTTACCATCAGCTCAAACCTTTCAGTTAACTCAGGATTGTCCCGATGCCTTTTACAAAGAGGTGACATCTCAATGGGGTAATCAATAATAAATGTTGGCTGGATATATTTACCTTCTGCTTTTTCTCCGAAAATCTCATCAATAAGTTTACCTTTACCCATTGTTTCATCTTGCTCCACACCAAGCTTTTTGCAAACTTCTCGCAATTGGTCCTCATCCAAACCACTTATGTCAATACCGGTATGATCCTTAATTGCATCAATCATTGTAACCCTTTTATAGGGAGCTTTAAAGTCGATTTCATTTTCACCAACCTTTACTTTTGTAGTACCAAGAACTTTAAGGGCAACATGCTCAAGCATCTGTTCGGTGAACTCCATCATCCATCTGTAATCTTTGTATGATACATATATCTCCATTACAGTAAACTCAGGGTTGTGAGTGCGGTCCATCCCCTCATTTCGGAAGTTTCTTGAGAATTCATAAACCCCTTCAAAACCACCAACTATTAGACGTTTCAGATACAGCTCATTTGCAATACGTAAATATAGATCAATATCAAGAGCATTAAGGTGAGTTATAAATGGTCTCGCAGCAGCTCCGCCGGGGATACTCTGTAATACAGGAGTATCCACCTCAAGATAACCCTCATTGTTAAAAAATTCACGCATCGCATCAAATATTTTTGTGCGCTTTGTGAAGATGTCTTTAACATCTTCATTCACAAGAAGATCTACATATCTCTGACGATAACGTAATTCAGGGTCGGTAAATTTATCAAAAGCCACACCATCCTTCATTTTAACAACAGGAAGTGGTCTCAAAGACTTAGATAATACCGTAAGTTTTTCTGCATGAACTGAAATTTCTCCCGTTTTTGTACGGAAAACAAAACCCTCTATGCCAATGAAATCTCCAATATCAAGCAACTTTTTAAATACAGTGTTGTATAGCTCCTTATTTTCATCCGGGCATATATCATCACGTGTTATGTATACCTGAATACGCCCTTTTGAATCCATAAGTTCAACAAAAGAGGCTTTACCCATTATACGGCGACTCATTATTCTACCTGCAATTTTTACATTACGGCGATCAGAATCATCCTCAAATTCATTTTTTATATCGATGGAGTATGAGTCAACATCAAAACCTGATGCCGGATAAGGTTCTATACCCAACTCTCTTAATTCATCCAGACTCTGCCTGCGAATTATCTCCTGTTCACTAAGTTCTAAATTGTGCATAACTAAATAAAAATCATACAAAAGTACAAAATAATTTACTAAAGTATACTTTTTATAAACTCTACAAATCAAAAGAGTAGAATTAAAAAATAATTATTAACAGAGAATGGATTAATTTATGCATTTTAATATGCTGATAAGTAGTGATTTAATATAGTTTTCTTATTTAACATAGTTAAGACGATAAAATTAAGGAAATATTTCTTTAATTCATCGTAATTTATTACATTTGAGCAGTTATACTGTAAACAACCTGTCTTGTCTAATAATAAGAAAACATGAAGTTGCAAACGATATGCGACATAGTTGAAGGTAGAATTATAAATGAATCTCAGAATTCATCAGATTACACTAAAGCATTTGCTTCAGACTTGATGAGTGATGTACTTAGATTTCCAATGGAAAACACTGTTTTAATAACAGGACTCTCAACAATACAGACAATACGAACAGCAGAAATATCAAACTTGTCATGCCTGATAATTGCAAGAGATAAAAAGGTGTCGGACGAAATGATAGAGCTGGCAACTAAAAGCAGAATCTCAATTATATCTACTCAGACAACAGTTTATGAAATATCAGGATTATTATATAAGAATGGTTTAAAACCTGTTTATTAATGAAAATGCAATACTTTATCAAGGGTGGGGACTTCAGCGAAGGTGGTCGTGCCAGTACTGAGGTAAAAAGTATTATTAAACAGTTTAATATATCCCCGGATAAAGTACGTCGTATAGCAATTGCACTTTACGAAGCTGAGATGAATGTGGTTGCACACGCTTACAAGGGTACTATGGAAGTAGATCTTAGACCCGACTATATAAATGTAGTTTTTGTAGATGAAGGTCCCGGAATTGAGGATATTGAAAAAGCTATGCAGGAGGGTTTTTCTACCGCTTCTGAAGAGGTGAGGCAAATGGGTTTTGGTGCAGGCATGGGTTTACCAAACATAAAAAAAAACTGCGACGAAATGTTGCTTTCATCTTTACCCGGAACAGGCACAAGACTCGAAATAAAAGTTTTGTTTTAAGACTATGAAAGACAGGAACTATACGCATTCGATTCAGATCGATATAAATAAATGTATCGGCTGTTCACACTGTATGCGTGTTTGTTCTACACAGGCAATCCGTATTGTTGAAGGGCACGCATTAATTCAGCCAGAAAGATGTATTGATTGTGGAGAGTGCTATAGGGTATGTCCGCAAAGGGCTGTGTATGCTAAGGATGACGGACTTAAATCTGCAGAAAAATCAGGCTATAAAATAGCTCTCGTTCCATCAGTATTTATTGGTCAGTTTTCATCTGAGTACTCAGCAACTCAGGTTATGGATGCGATTAAACAGCTGGGATTTGATGATGTGTTTGAGGTTGAACAGGCTATTGACTTTATAAAGGAAGAGTATATGAAACTTAAATCAGATGAGTTGCAACGCCCTCTGATAAGTTCATTTTGCCCAGCGGTGGTACGCTTGATTCAGGTAAAATATCCTTCTCTTACACACAATATTATCAGGCTCAAGGCTCCGCATGATATTGCAGCTATATATCTCAGGGAATCAAAGAAAAATTTAGTTAAAGAAGATTCCAGTATCCATATCTATTACATCACTCCTTGTGCAGCAAAGATAGTGGCAGCACTCTCTCCGGTTGGTGAAGATAAGTCTGCAATTGATAGTACGATAAACATGACAGAAGTTTACAATCGTATTTCTGTGATACTGATTGGAGAAAAGAACTCCGGGAAGCACAAAACAGCAGCAAATATGAGTCCTGATTCCGTGCAATGGTCACTTTCAGGAACCGAGAAAAAATATTACGCAGGCAGAAATCTTGCTATCGATGGAATAGAGAATGTAATAGAGTTTCTTGAGAAGCTTGAATCTGGACATATAAAAGATATCGATTTTCTCGAGATGAGAGCTTGTGATCAGGGTTGCGCCGGCGGTATCCTATGTCCAGGCAACCGTTTCCTGACAGTAGAAAGATTAGAACAGAGACAAAAAAGATTGGAGAATCTGAAATCAGTCAACAGGGGAAAAGTATTCAATTCATTATTGGATTACAGTGAAAAACTTCATGAATCTTCTGGTGTTGACCCGGTTTATCCTAGAGATGGTCTGTTGCTTGACGACGATATGGAGAAGGCATTGATTAAATTGCAGCGAATTAATCGGTTAGAGTCATACCTGCCCGGATTCGACTGCGGAGCATGCGGTGCACCGAGTTGCAGAAATCTTGCTGAGGATATTATAAAAGATAAAGCCACAATATCTCACTGTGTGTTTGTTCAGCGTATAATGGAGAAAAATTATAAACTTAGTCCTGATCAGGCTTTTACAGTAATTGAAAAGATATGGGGTAAAGGTAGATTAGATAAATTATATTAGATCAGATCATATGGTAAAGGATCTTAAATATCTTGTAAATAAGTTGGGGTTAGAATGCAAAGCCAGTAAAAATCTGCTTAGCAGGGTCCCAAAAGGAGCATATGTGTCCGACTTGCTAAGTGAAGTAATGGGCAAAGCTCGTGAGGATATGATATGGATAACATCTCAGGCTCATAGAAATATTATTGCAGTAGCCAGTTTAAAAGAGCTGAGTGCAATAATAATTGTAAATGAGAGAGGAGTTGAAATGGATGTTCTAGAAAGTGCAGAGTCGGAAGGGGTTGTTGTTCTCTACTCAAGTTTGCCTGCATTTGAAACTGCGGGTAAACTGTATTGCAGTTTGTATGATATAGAGTAACTACTGTAAAGTGTGGAACTGTTATGGGTTATTTTAATGCTGATCTGCATATTCATACATGTCTATCTCCTTGTGGTGATGTAGACATGAGTCCGCGAAACATTATAAACATCGCTATTGAGAGAAATTTGCAGATAATTGCAATAACAGATCATAACAGTACGCATAACGTGAGTGTTTGTGTAGAGCTTGGCAACAGAAAAGGATTATTTGTGATACCCGGTTGTGAAGTAAACACCATTGAAGAGGTACACTGCCTATGCTACTTTCCTCATCTGTGGGCACTAGATGATTTTCAGAAATATCTTGACAGCCGGATTGCAAATATAAAAAATGATCCTGATAAATTTGGATATCAGGTAGCAGTTGATGAGAATGATGTTATCATATACGAAGAAGAGCGCTCTCTGTTTATCGGTATAATGGATAGTATTGATACTTTGGCAAAAGTGGTACATAAATTGGGAGGATTATTTGTGCCTGCACATATAGATCGTCCTGTAAACTCTCTTTTCAGTCAACTCGGTTTTATACCAAAAGATCTTGACTATGATGCACTGGAAGTTTCTAAGAGAACTACAGTGGATGATTTTACAGAAAAGCACCCTGAACTGAAAGGAGAGTTTTTTCTTCAAAACTCTGATGCGCACTATACTGATGATATTGCTGTAGCTTATAACATGTTTAAGATGGAATCGGCAAACTGGGAATGCTTCAAATTGCTATTCAACAAACAATAATTTCATATTTATATGATGAGAGAATCAGTTGATTATCAAGTATAAGCTGTTTTGGAATGGTAGATATGGCGATGCATATGATGGATATTGCACAAAACTCTATAAGAGCTGGTGCGAAAAACATTTGTATCAGCTTCTTCGAGGATAACGATAACAATGTTTTAATATTCAGAATCATAGATGATGGTAAGGGGATGAGTACTAAAGAGCTGAACAGATTGAGTGATCCCTTTTTTACAACCAGAACTACAAGAAAAGTAGGACTTGGAATCCCTCTGCTTAAGATGACGTGCGAACAGTGTGGTGGCCATCTTACTGTTACTTCTGAAAGTGGAGTTGGAACTACTGTCGAAGCAACATATCGTACAGATAATCCTGACTGTCTGCCTATAGGTGATATACCTGGTTACCTGACAATGTTGCTGATAGCAAATCCTCTATTAAGGATTAGATTTTCATACAAAATTGATAAAGAGGAGTTTATTATTGATAGTACAGAGCTAATAGAAGAGGGAATAGACTCTCAACAGCAAGGAGTATCCGGTCTGATTAAATCATATATAAAAGATAAACTGGAGCAGTTGATTCTCTGCAGATCTGAAAAAAGCCTTTTATGCTGAAATTAAAATAGGAAAAACATCGAAGATATAAATGTCTGTAAATTAACCTGTAAACTTTAAGTATATGAGTGAAATAAAAACATTAGCCGACCTTAAGAAAAAACAGGAGGAGATGCTAAACAGGATTAGATTAAGGGATAGTGCTGAAAATCCCGGATCCTTTGTGCAAGTGAAAGTTGCTATGGCTACATGTGGAATAGCCTCAGGTGCAAAAGAAGTCATGGAGTACTTTGTAGATGAGCTCGATAAAAGATCAATTCGTGCAATTGTTACACAGACCGGCTGTATGGGTTATTGCTATGCAGAGCCAACTGTAGAAGTTACACTGCCGGGAAGAGATCCTATTGTGTTTGGTTATGTAACTGTCAGTAAGGCAGATGAAATAATTGAACATTATATAAAAGAGGGTGAGCTGGTAGATGGCATCATTCCTCAGAATTATAATACCATAAAATCTTAAACAGCTGTATATGAGTAAGTATAAAATACATATTTTAGTCTGTGCAGGCACCGGATGCAGTTCTTCAGAAAGTAATCTGGTCTATGAGATGTTGCTAGATGAGGTCAGTAGAAAAGGACTTAGCGGTGATGTACAGATTATTCGTACCGGATGTTTTGGTTTTTGTGAAAAAGGACCAATAGTGAAAGTTCTGCCTGATAATACCTTTTACACTCATGTCAAACCTTCAGATGCTAAAGAGATTATAGATGAGCATATCATTAAAGGGAGGAAAGTATATCGGCTGCTTTATACAGATCCTGAATCGGGAGAACATTTGCCTGATTCAAAGCATATGGGATTTTACCAAAAGCAAATTCGTGTAGCCCTTAGAAATTGTGGAACAATCGACCCTGAGAATATTGATGAAGCAATTGCACGTGATGCATATCAGGCATTGGGGAAGGTAATCACTGAGCTGGGACAGGAAGAAACAATAAATATTATTAAATCATCAGGCCTGAGAGGTCGTGGTGGAGCTGGTTTCCCAACGGGACTGAAATGGGATATTGCCAAAAAAAATGTTTCCGATCAGAAGTATGTGGTATGTAATGCTGACGAGGGTGATCCTGGAGCTTTTATGGATCGTTCTATTCTTGAGGGTGATCCGCATTCTATCATAGAAGCGATGGCTATTTGTGGATATTGCATAGGCGCCACAAAGGGGTTGGTTTATATTCGTGCTGAATATCCTCTTGCAGTAAAGAGACTGAAAATTGCTATAGCTCAGGCTCATGATTATGGCTTGCTAGGTGATAATATATTTGGTACTGATTTTTGTTTTGATGTCTCTTTAAAATATGGTGCCGGAGCTTTTGTTTGTGGAGAAGAAACAGCTTTGATACACTCAATGGAAGGGAAAAGGGGCGAACCTTCAAATAAACCTCCTTTTCCTGCACAAAGCGGATATCTGGGCAAGCCAACCAACGTGAATAATGTGGAGACTTTCGCAAACATTCCTGCAATAATTCTAAAAGGAGCAGAGTGGTTCTCTTCTATAGGAACAGAAAAGTCAAAGGGAACCAAAGTTTTTGCACTTGCCGGAAAGATTAATAACGTAGGCTTGATAGAGGTGCCAATGGGTATCACTTTGCGTGAGATTATTTATGAAATAGGTGGTGGTATTAAAAATGGCAAGAAATTTAAAGCGGTACAAACAGGCGGACCTTCAGGCGGATGTCTGACAGAAAAACATCTGGATATTCCTATTGACTATGAAAGTCTTACAGCATCAGGTTCTATGATGGGTTCGGGAGGAATGATTGTTCTCGATGAAGATGATTGCATGGTGTCGGTAGCTAAATTTTACCTGGAATTTATTGTTGACGAATCTTGTGGAAAATGTGCTCCATGTCGTATAGGCAATAAGCGCATGTTCGAGACACTCAAAAGGATAACTGAAGGAAAAGGGACACAGGAGGATTTAGAAAAACTCAAAAATCTTAGCTATGTAATTAAGGATACATCTTTATGCGGATTAGGACAGACTTCACCCAACCCTGTTCTTTCTACCATGGAGAATTTCGTGGAGGAGTATAATGAACATGTATTTGATAAAAAATGTCGTGCAGGTAAATGCACTAGTCTGCTTTTCTATATCATTTCACCAGAGGAGTGCATAGGATGTCTTGCTTGTAAGAGGGCATGTCCTACACATGCAATTAGTGGTGAAAAGAAAGAGGTGCATGTAATAAATCAGGAAATATGTATTAAATGTGGAGCTTGCATGGAAAAATGCAAATTTGATGCCATCAGCCTTAGAAGTGACTATCCAAAAGTGTCGGCGGAGATGGCTTAATGATTTTAACTGTATCAAAAAATAGAAAGATATGATTGAACTTACCATAGATAAGAAAAAAGTACAGGTTGAAGAAGGTACAACTATTCTTAAGGCAGCCAGGATGGCTGGAGTAGAGATACCTACACTATGTCATTTCGAACTGTGTGATATGGGTATTGAGAATAAACCCGGTGGATGCAGGATATGTGTAGTTGAGGTTGAAGGACGTAAAAATCTGGCCCCCTCATGTATAACAGAAGCACAGGAGGGGATGGTTATAAATACCCATAATATAAGAGTGCTGAATGCCCGAACTACTGTTTTAAAATTGATTATTTCAGACCACCCGTTTGACTGCCTTGTATGTGCAAAGTCGGGACAGTGTGAACTGCAAAGCCTGGCTACACAATTCAATATCAGAAGTCTGCCATATGAGGGTGAACAATCCAGATACAGAAAAGATACATCACCTTCAATTATCAGGGATATAGATAAATGTATAATGTGCCGCAGATGCGAAATGATGTGCAACGATGTTCAGACAGTTGGTGCACTTTCAGCTGTAAACCGTGGTTTCATGTCAGCTGTAGCTCCAGCTTTCGAGATGAATCTGGAAGATTCACCATGCACTTATTGTGGTCAGTGTCTTTCTGTTTGCCCTACAGGTGCACTTACAGAGGTTGATCATACAAATGATATAATTCGTGCACTTAGTGATTCATCAAAAACAGTAATTGTGCAGACTGCACCTGCTGTCAGAGCAGCTCTCGGAGAGGAGTTTGGGTTAAAGCCAGGCACTTTGGTTACCGGTAAGATGGTGTCAGCATTAAAAGAGCTTGGCTTTGATTATGTATTTGATACAGATTATAGCGCTGATCTTACCATAATGGAAGAGGGAACAGAGCTGTTACAGCGCCTGAAGGCATTTATGTCGGGAGATACCAATGTTCGTTTACCCATACTTACATCCTGTTGTCCCGGATGGGTAAACTTTTTTGAACATAATTTTCCTGATCTGCTGGATGTTCCTTCAACTGCTAAATCTCCTCAACAAATGTTTGGAGCGATTGCCAAAACCTACCTCGCAGATAAGATAGGAGTAAGCAGAAAAGATCTTATAGTGGTTTCAATAATGCCATGCATTGCTAAAAAATATGAGTGTCAGAGAGATGAGTTTAAGGTGGATGGAAATCAGGATGTTGATTATTCAATCTCTACCCGTGAACTGGCTGCTTTTATTAAGGAAGCTAATATAGATTTCCTGAATCTGCCTGATTCAGATTTTGATGATCCTCTGGGTGAATCCACCGGTGCAGGGGTCATTTTCGGTAATACAGGAGGGGTAATTGAGGCTGCCTGCAGAACTGCATATGAACTTTATACAGGGAAAAAACTTGAGAAGGTTGAATTTGATAATTTGCGTGGCATGGAGGGGATACGCTCTGCGAAGGTTGATTTTGGCGGACTTGAGCTTAATATAGGTATTGCTCATGGTTTGGGTAATGCTCGCAAACTTTTGAATGAGGTTAGGGCAGGAACATCCAAATATCATGCAATAGAGATCATGGCCTGCCCGGGTGGGTGTATTGGTGGCGGAGGTCAGCCATATCATCATGGCAAAAGCGAAATTCTGAATAGACGTGCAGCAGCTATTTACTCTGAGGATAAGAGGAAAATAATTCGTAAATCGCACGAGAATCCTTCAATAATCAAACTTTATAATGAGTTTCTGGGCGAACCGGGCAGCCACAAAGCACACAGTTTGCTTCACACTGAATATTTTCCTAAAAGTAATGAGGTTACTCTTCATTTGAATGGTGAGATATAAACAAAATATGTAAATATTATGAGTCAGAATATTAAAGTTAATCCGGAAGTATACAGCTTCATGGAAAAAGTGACCGGAACAGATAATGTGGAGGTTAGAGTTAATCTCTCAAAGGAGAAGGTCGACAAGATAAACAATATATGTAACATGTTTGATAACGAGCCACTTGAATTAATAAACATATTACATGAGGCACAGCATGAGTTTGGTTACCTGCCGGCAGAGGTGCAGGATGTAATTGCACATAATCTGCATATCTCTGTAGCACAGGTGTATGGTGTTGTCACATTTTATTCGTTCTTCTCCATGATACCTAAGGGAGAACATCCAATATCAATATGTACAGGTACAGCCTGCTATGTTCGCGGTGCTGAAAAAGTACTTGAGGAGTTCAAGAAAGAGTTGAATATTAAAGTAGGTGAAACAACCTCTGATGGGAAGTTTTCAATTAACTGTCTCCGATGTGTTGGAGCTTGTGGACTCTCGCCTGTGGTATTAGTTGGGGAAAGAGTTTTTGGCAGAGTCTCTCCTGATGGAGTTAAAGCAATTTTAGATGAGTATAGGAAATAGCTGATATCCTATTCTGGTATACATCTTGACCAGTTTTTAGTATAATGCTTTGAATTTCCCTGTTTATTATAGCCTATCCTATGAGAAATAGTCTCTAATCTTTTTTCCAGAAGGGCAAGTTCATCTTCAAAACTAAATAGAGGCTCTGATCTGTTTTCGTATAGGAGATATTCTTTTCTATAAAATAAAGGAGTGATGTTGGGCATTATTACATTTGCTCCTATTGCTATAGCTTTTTCAGTTGCCTTTTGGTCTAAAACTTTGAGGGCAGTGGTTGCAGCAATATTAATATCTGGCATTAATATCCTTGAGAGTGAAATCATTTTTAATGCAAGACTCAATCGAACAGTAGTAATAGGTAATTGTTCCCTGAATTTATATAAAGGAGTTTTTGTATGTTCAATGTAAGGCCCCATTCCACACATGTCGATATTTAAATCCCTCATGAAAATAAGATCATCTGCAAGCATTTCTGTTGTTTGAAACGGCAGACCAATCATTACTCCAGTTCCCAGCTGATAACCTGTTTTTCGTAATAGCTCCAGAGCATTTCTACGATTTGTATAATTATGTAGTGTATCTTTAGGGTGAAGCTTTTTATATAGCTCTTCAGAAGAGGTCTCAATACGCAGCAGGTATCGGTCAGCACCACTTTCAAACCACCTGAGGTATGTCTCCTCGCTCTGCTCACCACAGGAAAGTGTAATACCTATATTGTTATTGGTGATTTTTTTTGATTCTCTGATTATCTTGTCAATCTTATCTGAAAATGATCTTGATGATCTCTCTCCCGATTGAATGACAATTGATCCGTAACCCTTTTCATAAGCATATTTGACTGACTCTATTACCTCTTCATATTTTAGAGTAAACCGGGTAATGTTGTTGTTTGATTTTCTGATTCCACAATAAAAACAATCCTTATCGCAAATGTTTGATAGTTCAATTAATCCACGCAAATAAACTTCATTGCCAACGTTTTTAAGTTTGGTCGCAGTGGAGTAATCAAACAAAGCTTTCTCTTCCTCACCTGAAGAGGATAAAAGATCAATCAATCTATCCCTCGATAAAGGGTAGTTTAGGATTGTTTCTATCATACTCGTAAAACTTTCTGAAAATTGATACTACTCTCTCAAACACTCCGTTTACATATGCCAGAGCCATTCCATAATTGGTAACCGGAATTCCTCTTTTGATGAAGGGGTTTATTCTGTTTGACAACTGTTTACGTGTTACCATACATCCTCCGCACTGTATAACCAGAGCAAAATCATCAATATTTTCAGGCAAAGGAGACAGACCCGAAATTATCTTGAAGTTTAGTCTCTTCCCTGTGAATTCTTTTAGTTTCTTTGGTATTTTTACTCTGCCGATATCATCACAACTTGTCTGATGTGTGCAGCTCTCCAGTATCAAGACATTATCCCCATCCTTAAGGTTTGAGATACAAGGCGTTCCCCTTAAATAAGCAATCAGGTTCCCCTTTAATCTTGCAAAAAGTATACTGAAGCTGGTTAAAGGGATGTTTTCAGGCAGCTTCTCTTTTACAGATTTGAAAATCTGGCTATCCGTGATTACCAGTGCAGGTGTTAATCCACTCTTTAAGAAATCTTCAATTTCATCTTCTCGTAAAACTACCGTGATGCAATGATTATCAATAGCATCACGTATAGTTAGATTCTGTGGATAAATCAAACGACCTTCTGGAGCTTCACTGTCTATTGCTATAATGATCAGGATTAAATCTTTTGGCTTTACAAGGTCTCCTATAAGTGTTAAGTTCTTGTATACTGTTTCAGGTATAATCTTCTTAAGTGAATTGATCAACAGGTCTCTATCAGTTGAATTGAGGGTGCTTATATCTATAATTTCAGCATTTGTGTGCCATTTGATTGCATTTTTTGTAATTGCTGCTATTTTGCTTATATCATTTTTATTATGAACAATAATATAGGGTACATCATGCTCTTTAAACTGATCAATCAGTCTTACCTCATAATCACCGAACTGATTCCCGGCAATCAGGAGTATTGCGCAATCAACCCTGCGGATAACTTCTAGTGATTTTTGAATCTTCAGATGCCCGATTTCACCCAAATCATCAACTCCTGCTGTGTCTATTATGGTGGCCGGACCAATTCCAAATATTTCTACTGTTTTTTTTACTGGGTCGGTAGTCGTCCCCTTTTTTTCAGAAACAATTGAGATATCCTGATCGGTCAGCATATTTATTAATGAGCTCTTGCCTGTGTTTGTGCGACCGAAAATTCCTAAATGAAGATTTGTTACGCTCATGATTTAATTAACAATTTTCAGATCAGGCCTTATGCCTTAACATTTAAATATCATATAATTATTTTAGAGGGAAATTGTCAAAACCTTTAAAAATACAGGTCTCTCTCTCCCATTTCAATTCTGCTAATTTTTTCTTTTACCTCTTTTTCTAAATTTGCACTCAATGATTTTAAATTGTTTTCAATCACCATCATGCCTTTTAATCTTGTCTGCTCGGGTGCATAATCAAACAGATATTCGGCCAGGGTTAAGATTGCATTAGGTGTGCAGAATCTTTTAATGAATCCTGGAACAGAAAATTCCATAAAATGCTCTCCTGTTCTTCCTAACCTGTAGCATGCAGTGCAGAATGATGGGATCATATCTTGTTCAAGCAGCTCATCTATTATATCATTTAATGGGCGATCATCACTGATTTGGAACTGACTTCTATCAATGTTATGACTATTTCCTTTGAATGAATAGCTGCCTAGCTCTATTTTGGATCCACCATCTATTTGTGAAATACCATATTGTATAATCTCATCTCTTACTATAGCAGGCTCTCTCGCGGTAAGTATCATACCGGTATATGGAACAGCTAATCTGAGAATAGCAACCAACCTGACAAAGTCCTCATCAGAGATAAAATAATTGGACTCAATATTTAAGTTTGATGCATCCTTAATCCTAGGAAATGAGATAGTATGAGGACCAATATTATAACAGGCCTCAAGGTGATTAGTATGCCTCACAAGTCCCATAACCTCAAAACGCCAATCGTACAAACCTATCAAGGCTCCTATTCCCACATCATCAATTCCAGCCTCTTGTGCCCGGTCTAAGGCAGTCAAACGCCAGTTATAATCAGCCTTTCTGCCTGATGTGTGGTGCTTTTTATATATTTCGGGATGATATGTTTCCTGAAAAACCTGATATGTCCCAATTCCGGACTTTTTTACTATTTTATATCCCTCAATATCCAGAGGTGCTGCATTAATATTCAGGCGTCGGATTTCCCCATTACCTTTTTTCACACTGTAGGCAGTCCTAACCGAATCTGCTATAAACTCCGGAGAGTATTCAGCATGTTCACCGAAAACAAGGATTAGTCTCTTCTGACCCTCATCCTCAAGTGCTTCAACCTCTTTTATTAGTTCATCATTAGTTAGAGTTTTTCGTACCTGAGCCTTATTGGAGGCTCTGAACCCACAATAGTCGCAGTTATTTGAACATCTGTTTCCAACATAAAGAGGAGCAAATAGAACTATTCTGTTTCCATATATATTTTGCTTCAGCAGTTTGGCTCCCTCTTTAATTTGCTCTATTAAGTCAGTATCAGTTGCATTAATAAGAGTTGCGACTTCCTCCAGGTTTAATCTTTCTTTTGACAGTGACTTATCAATTATATCCTTTACCTTATCAGCCGAACAAGAAGTATTATTCAGGTATTGCCATATCTCCTCCGCATCAATAAACGGCTGCATTGGAATATCAGGAACACGGTATTTTTCAGGAGTAAATTGCATAATATAGTAGTTACAGGTTATCACAAAGATAACATTAATAGGTTGATATATAATATTACTATGACTCAAAATTTATAGTAATATCGGGTATACTTCAGCCGAAGATTCCTTATACATACCTTATGTGCAGATAAGCTATGTATAAGGTATCTATAAGTGATCTTTGGACTAAGTGTATTTATAGCCTTAATTAGGCTTACTCATTATTGAGATTTATGTAAACAAAAATTAGGACAATACAGGATTAAACTTAAATATGTGAATTCATATATGTAATTGTAATAGTGACAACAAAATCGATCTGTTTTTAGTGTGCGTTTTGAAAATTGTGTACCTTTGTATTTCTGGATCATTTTGTTTTTAAAACAGGTGATACGTAATAAAACTGTAAGTAAAATCTATCATTTCATGACAGAAGTAAACTTGAAAGGCTTGGGAGTAGCCATGATCACTCCTTTTAATGATGATGGTTCGATCGATTATGAAGCTTTATCCCGCTTAATTGATTATCAGTTGGATAATGGAACAGATTATATTGTGGCTCTTGGCACAACTGCTGAAACTCCCACACTCTCTAAAGATGAGAAAAAAGAGGTATCTAGATTCATAGTTAAAAAAGTTGACGGAAGGGTACCGGTTGTTTTGGGTGTAGGAGGTAATAATACTTTAGCACTTGTTGAGGAACTGAAAAGGTCTGACTTTAGTGGTATTAGTGCAATACTTTCGGTAACTCCTTATTATAATAAACCTACACAGGAGGGACTTTATCAGCATTATAAAGCCCTCTCGGAAGCATCACCTCTGCCTCTGATCTTATATAATGTGCCTGGCAGAACAGGTGTGAATATGACTTCTGAAACTACTCTAAGAATTGCAAATGATTGTAGTAAAGTGATCGCAATAAAAGAGGCATCTGGTAAACTGGATCAGATTGAAGAAATTATAAAAGGGTCCCCTAAAGGTTTTTCTGTAATTTCAGGAGATGATGCTGTAACAACTGCAGTAATTGATATGGGAGGGATAGGTGTTATTTCTGTTTTCGGGAATGCTTTTCCAAAGGAAATGTCATGGCTAGTGGATTGTGCACTTAAAGGTGATTCTATTAATGCCAGAAATAAAATGGAGGAGGATTTTAATGAGCTTTTTCACCTTATTTTTATAGAAGGAAATCCAGCAGGTGTGAAATCAATTCTGAGTCAAAAAGGTATAATTAAGAACAGATTGCGATTACCACTTGTACCAGTTAGCGATAAGACTGCTTTAATGATAAAAGAGGCTTTGAGTAAAGCTAAATATCTTTGACAATCCTGAATATCTTATGATTTGAGGTACATTACTGTGTTGGTTCTAACCATCTGACAGTAATTGAAATATATTTTGTATTTTTGCACATTAAATAATTGAATTCAAATTTTCATCACATGAAACGATTATTGTTCCCAATTACAGTTTTTTTTATAATGACGACAATAGGCTGCACTGAACAAGGTAAAACCGGTATGACTCAAGGTCTTAATATCTCTGATATGGACACAACAGTTAGCCCGGGTGAAAGTTTTTATCAATATGCTACAGGAGGATGGCAAAAAGCAAATCCTATACCCGATGAGTATGCGCGTTACGGATCTTTTGACAAACTACGTGAAGAGAATCAACACCAGATTCAGGCCTTGATTCAGGCCTTGAGTGGACAGGATTATGAGAATGGCACCAATGCTCAGAAGGTGGGAGACTTATATTCTATAGGAATGGATAGTGTAAAATTGAATAGCGATGGTGCTGAGCCAATTAGACCATTGTTACAGAAAATTGCAGATGTAGTGAGTAAAGAGGATATAATAAGAGTGTCTGCGCAACTTTCAAAAGTGGTTTCAAATCCATTCTTCGGCTTTTCTGTTGGTCCGGACGATAAAAACAGCAGTATGAATATTGTTCATATATATCAATCCGGTATTGGAATGGGCGACAGGGATTACTATCTTTTGCAGAATGAGCATTCACAAAATCTTCGTGCAGCTTATATAAAGTTGATGGAGACACAATTCCAGAATACAGGTTATAGTGAAGCAGACGCTAAAAAAGCAGCTGCTAATGTGATGAAAATTGAAACTGAGCTTGCAGGTGCGCATGTGACAAAAGAGATGCGTCGCTTACCGGAACTTAATTACCATAAGCTATTGGTCTCAGAACTTGATAATCAGGTTGCACCATTTGCATGGAATATATATTTTGATGAACTAGGCGCTGCCGGTATTGATAGCCTAAATGTTTCTCAGATTGAACCGGTGAAAGCTGCAATTGCCATAATTGAAAGAGAACCGATTGAGGTGCTGAAAGATTATCTTAGCTGGAAAGTTATAAATTCAGCTGCAAATTATTTGAGTGATGATTTTGTAAATGCTAATTTCGAGTTTTATGGTAGAACAATGAGTGGAAGTAAAGAGCTACGCCCTCGTTGGAGAAGAACCATAGATGCAGTTAATGGTGCAATGGGTGAGGCAGTTGGACAACTGTATGTTGAGAAGTATTTTCCTGCTGAAGCAAAAGAGAGGATGCTTAATCTCGTTGAGAACCTGAAAATATCTCTTGGCGAACGTATTAGTCAGCTGGAATGGATGAGTGATGCTACTAAGGAAAAAGCGCAGGAAAAACTTGGTACATTTATCGTAAAGATTGGGTATCCCGACAAATGGAAAGATTATTCATCACTTGAGATTAAGGATGATTCATACTGGCAGAATATTATGCGTGCTTCTGAGTTTGCATGGGAAGAAATGATGGATGAGCTTGGAAAACCGGTTGACCGTACAAAATGGTATATGTCTCCACAAACAGTAAATGCATATTATAGTCCTTCATCAAATGAGATATGCTTCCCCGCGGGAATATTGCAGCCCCCATTTTTCTATATGGATGGTGATGATGCTATAAACTATGGTGGAATTGGTGTTGTTATTGGACATGAAATGACACATGGCTTTGATGATCAGGGCAGGAAGTTTGATAAAGATGGTAATCTTACCGACTGGTGGACAGCGGAGGATGCTGCCAGATTTGATGAAAGAGCAAAGGTGTTGGTAGATTTCTTCGATAATATTGTGGTACTTGACACTGTGCATGCTAATGGAACATTTACATTGGGTGAGAATATTGCCGACCATGGTGGTCTTCAGGTTGCATATCATGCTTTTCAGAAAACAGATCAGGCTAAAAAAGATGAAAATATTGATGGCTTCACTCCAGCACAACGTTTCTTTTTAAGTTATGCCGGACTTTGGGCAGGAAATGTTCGCGATGCTGAGATTCTAAGGCTCACTCAAATCGATCCGCACTCTCTTGGAAAATGGAGGGTTGATGGAGCTTTACCTCATATTGAAGCATGGTATGAAGCATTTGGTATAGATTCTGAGGATCCTATGTATGTACCGGCAGAAGAGCGTGCTTCTATCTGGTAGATAAAAATATGGGATAATTTACTAATAAAATAAATCTGTTTTTTAATATGTTTTCTGGAATAGTTGAAGAGGCTGCAACTGTTGTTGCATTGGAAAAAGATCAATCTAACCTTAATATATCTCTGAAATGTTCTTTTACAAATGAATTGAAAATTGATCAGAGCATATCTCATAATGGGGTATGCCTGACTGTTGTTTCTATTGATGGTGACGTTTATACTGTGACAGCTATAAAGGAGACTTTAGATATTTCAAACCTTGGTCTGCTTGAAGTTGGTAGTAAAGTTAACCTGGAGCGCAGTATGATGATGAATGGCCGACTTGATGGACATATCGTACAGGGGCATGTAGATCAGACTGCTATTTGTAAAGATGTGACAGAGGTTGGTGGAAGCTGGTACTTTACTTTTGAATATGAGTTTGATAAAGAGAAGGCCGCTAAGGGTTATATGACTGTTGATAAAGGTTCTGTAACTGTAAATGGTGTAAGTTTAACTGTGGTTGAGCCTACTGATAACAGTTTTAAAGTTGCTATAATTCCATACACTTACGAACATACAAATTTTCATCAAATTAAAGTGGGAAGTGTAGTGAATCTTGAATTTGATATAATTGGAAAGTATATTAGCCGTTTGCTCAATCTTAATATAGAGCAATAATAACTTAGCGTTGAAAAATGACAAATATGGATAGTATTGATTTTCTTGAATTTGTCTCTTCACGTCAGAGTGTTCGTGCATATGACACAAACCGACCGGTAGAAAAGGAGAAAATTGAACGTATTTTAGAGACGGCCAGATTGTCTCCTTCTGCTTGTAATGCTCAGCCTTGGCATATTATTGTTGTTGATGATCCGGTAATAAAGAACAGGGTGGCTGATGCCACTTCTGCCCGAGCTCTGGGTATGAATCATTTTACTAAACAGGCTCCCGTGCATTTAGTACTGGTTGAGGAAAAAGTAAACCTATCTTCAGGCATTGGCGGATGGGTGAAACAGAAAGATTATGCACAGATGGATTTGGGTGTTATTGCAGCACATATAGTTTTAGCAGCTCATGCAGAAGGATTGGGCTCATGTATTCTTGGATGGTTTAACGAGCCAGCAATGCGTGAGATACTTTCAATTCCAGACTCAAAAAGAGTTTGGCTGGATATAACAATTGGATATAGCACTCAGTCCTTAAGAGAAAAAAAGAGAAAGCAAATTAATGAGATAGTATCATATAACGGATATAAAAAGGGTTAATCCTATAGCGAAAAATCATATCATACTTGAGTGTAAAAAGTTTATAATCATTAAACTTTAATCTTTTTAACAGGATGTTGTTAAGGTTTTGTTGGTGACATCATAAAAATATGTCATCTTTGTAACCACAAATTTTTTTATGAAACTAAGTGACCGAGGCTGGTTGATATACCTAAACAAATGAATATTAAGAAAAAACGTTTCCCTTTACTGATCGCTTTTCTTACGATTACCACAGTGATTTTAGCACAACAGGTAGGTTCCAATTCCCCATATGGGAGATATGGATTTGGTGTTCTGTCTAACCCAGCTTTGGGTGCTTCAGAAGCAATGGGTGGTATCAGTTATGGTTTGCGCAGAAGCCAGCAGGTTAATCCAGGAAATCCGGCTTCTTACTCAGAACTTGACTCTTTAACTTTTATTTTCGATTTAGGGGTATCAGCTCAACTATCCAGTATGAGCGATGGGGTAAACAGTCGCGATTTCTATAATGGAAATCTTGATTATATAGCACTCCAATTCCCATTATTCCGTAATATGGGGGGAAGTGTGGGTTTACTGCCATACTCAAAGGTGGGATATAATTTTGGAAACAGACGTTCATTGTCTGATATTCAATACTTAGAAACATACAGAGGAACAGGCGGCCTAAGCCAGGTTTACTTCGGTGCTGCATGGGAACCTTTCAAAAGTTTATCAATAGGAGCAAATGTATCATATCTTTTTGGTAATTTTTCGCATAGCAGGATAAGTACTCCTGTTACGAGTAATGCACTAATCAGTGAAGGTAAAAACAGATTCTCGATTCGTGAATTGAAATATGATTTGGGACTTCAATACTCCTATAATATCAGCAATACTAAATCGATTACCTTTGGGGCTGTTTATTCTCCTCAAATAACAACAAAAGCTGATGTCTATTCTTCAGTAATGAACTATACTTCTGATCCTTATCAAAGTCCAGATCTAGAGCCTGTTCAAATTATCAGTAGTGATACATTGAGTGGAGAGGGTTTTCAAATTCCACAGACTTTTGGAGCAGGGTTGACCTATCAGACTGAGAATTTTTTAGTTGGAGTAGATGGAACATACCAATTATGGAAGAATTCAGCGTATTCAAGTCAGCTCGATGGATTGACGGACAATAACAGGTATAACGATCTTTATCGTATAAATGCCGGTGCAGAGTATGTGATAGATCCCTATAGTCAGAACTTTTTTAACCGTATACGCTTCAGGGGAGGTATATCATACTCAAACTCTTATATTAATGTAAGTGTAAGTAATCCCGAAAGCAGTCAGAATATAGGAATGGGTAGTTTTAATGAATATGGCATAAATATTGGACTTGGATTACCATTTCACGATTTAAGAACTGGACATTTATCTATGTTAAATATAGGTTTCGGATATTCCAGACAGGATCCAAATAGCCAATTTATGGTGGGTCAGGATATGTTCAAAATATCTGTAAATATGAATGTTAATGAACTTTGGTTCTTCAAACGACAGTTTGAATAATTAAAATTGCCAGGTTTTTAGAATTATTTTTTTAACTTCGGCAACTGTTTAAAATATAATTAACTGAATATTAAATGGGAAAATGACAAAAAGAATCATATTAAACCATTCTTTTAACATTTTGTCCAAGTTGCAGTAATAAAACAACAACAATAAATATCAAACAATATGAGAAAATTATTATTAACTGGTTTTTTGGCTATAGCAGTAATAGCCGGAGCAATTGCCCAAAAAGCGGGATACGATCCTGTGAACGCGCCTTTTGGTCATGGAGAGGACAGCGTAAATTGTCGTGTTAATCTAAGTTTGATGCAAACTGCAGCTAAAGCTGAAGCTTATGAATCTGCTTTGATACCATGGTCATCAGTTTACGAAAACTGTCCAGCCGCAAGTAAGAATACATTTATTTACGGTCCCAGAATTTTCAAAGCTCTTTATGAGAAAGAGACTGATGCTGCAAAGAAAAAAGAGTACCTCGATAAGACTCTGGAAATATATGATAAGAGGATAACCTATTTTGGTAAAGATGATCCGAAAGAGACAATAATTGCATATAAAACATATGATTATATGGAATTAATGGGTGATCAGGCAGATCAGAAACAGATTTATGAATGGTTAAATGAATCTGTAAATGGGTTGAAAGATAAAATGTATCCTCTTGATGCTTACTCATATTATATGCTTTCTTCTTTGAGTCTTTATCTGAACGATAATTCTTTAAAGGATCAGTATATTTCTGACTACTTTAATGTAATGGATTATATAGAAAAAGCTATTGCTAATGCAAAAGCTGCTAATGATCAGGGAAGTGCTGACTATTTAGGAATAGTTCAGGAAGGTATACAAACTGCGTTTGTTAATAGTGGAGCAGGAGATTGCAAAACACTTACTGAATATTATGCAGATAAAGTGGAACCTAACAAAACTAATAAAGAATTTCTCAGTGAAGTTGTAAATGCTTTGGGTTCTATCGGTTGTAATGATTCTGATTTGTATTTTACTGTTTCAGAATATCTGCATAAGCTGGAGCCATCAGCTAATGCTGCTTTAGGTCTTGCAAACAAGAGTCTGAGAGATAAAGACTACGAAACAGCAGTTAAATATTACAGTGAGGCAGCAAATTTGGAAACTGACAAAGTTAGAGCTTCAGAGTATATGTTGCAACTTGCAAGTATCTTCTCAAACCAGCGCAATTTTGCAAGAGCAAGACAGGCTGCATATGATGCACTGGAATATAATCCAAACAATGGAGATGCTTATATACTGGTAGCTCAGTTGTATGCAAGTTCAGCAAATAATATTTTCCCCGAGACCGAAAAAGCAGGCTTGGTATACTGTGCAGCTGTAGACAAACTGCAAAAAGCAAGATCAGTTGATCCAAGTGTAGCAAGTAAAGCAAATAGCCTTATCAGCAGCTACTCTGCAAGGTTCCTGGATACTGAGACTGCATTTATGATGGGTTATAAAACTGGTGAAACAGTATTCATTCCTGGTTGGATTGGAGAAAATACTACAGTAAGACTTAGATAAATATCTATATAGTGTTGAAGTTACAACACAACATATCAAAATTTAGGCGCATAACAACCACCCTTTGGCTGGTTGTTATGCTGCTTTATTTCGTCTCCTGTAAGAATGGTAATGACAATCTTGTTGATTTTAAGTATGATCCTGAGGTAATACCTACAATGATTACTGACTCTGCATATCAGTTGCTTTCAGACTCAGGTGTAACTCGCTATAAAATCTCTTACGATGTATGGATGGTATTTGATAAGGCTAAGGAGCCGTATCAGTTTTTTCCAAATGGTCTATACTTAGAAAGGTTTACTCCCGATTTTACTACTGAAGCTACAGTAGAGGCGGATACTGCCTGGTACTTTGATGATAAAAAGTTATGGAGATTGAGAAGTAACGTTCATGTTCAGAATATGCAGGGTGAAGAGTTTAATAGTGAAGAACTCTTTTGGGATATGGAGAATGGAAAGGTTTACTCTAATACTTATATCGAGATTAAACGAAAAGATTCACAACTTAAAGGTTATGGATTTGAGTCAAATGAACAGATGACTGATTATAGGATTTTTCGGCCTCACGATGGAAAACTTCCTTTTGTTGACAAACCTTCAGTACCAACAGACTCTCTTGAAATTGAGAAAACTGATTCTACTGCAAATATTAATAAAATTGGTGATCAGGAAGCAATTATATTAATGGAATAAAGAGATGACAATATCTTTAGAAATAGTATTGTGGATTACATTTCTTATCTTGTCGATATTCTTTTCAGGTATAGATATGGCTTTTGTTGCAACAGATAAGCTTCAGTTTGCTATTACCAGGAAAAATAAAGGGGTTTATAATTTTATGCTAAATTCAATCTATGGAAATTCCCGAGAATTTTTAGCAACATTGATAATTGGTAAAGTTATATCTCTAGTCCTGTTTGTATATTTTACAATACTTATTTCCGGAATTTTTTTTAGAAACTATTTTGTTCAGGATTGGATCAGTATTATTCTTATAATTTTATTTACCACTTTTATTATTCTTATATCTAATGAGCTTATACCTAGAACATTATTCAAGATTAACCCAAGTTCATGGATAAAGGCTTTTGCAATACCATCATTTTTCTTCTTTATCTTGCTTTTTCCGATCGCATATATTTTTATTTTTATTTCTGAAGGAATACTGAGATTGTTTGGTTTGAAATTTATTCAGCCTGTTGATCAAACATTCAGCAGAGTGGATCTGGACACTTTCGTGAAAAAAAATATAGATGATCCTTCCAGAATCAGCGAAATGGATTCAGAAGTAAAGATATTCAGGAATGCCTTGGATTTCAGCTCGATGAAACTGAGGGATTGTATGGTTCCAAGAGCTGATATAGTAGCTGTTAGTATTGATACAGATATTGATACTCTAAAAGATAAGTTTATTGAGACCGGCATTTCCAGGATACTGGTATTTAAGGAGGATATTGATGATATTGCAGGGTATATTCATATGTGGGAGATTTTCACAAATCCGAAAGACTGGACTAAAAAAATTGCTTCTATTTCATTTGTTCCAGAAAGTATGCAGGCTAGCAAACTCATGAGTGAACTGATGCTACAGCGTAAAAGTATTGCGGTTGTTGTGGACGAATTTGGGGGTACTTCAGGTATTGTAACTATGGAAGATCTTGTAGAAGAGATTTTTGGAGAAATCGAGGATGAATATGACATTAAATCTAAATTTGTTAAAAAGGAGTCAAAAGGTCAGTATGTACTTTCGGGACGCGTAGAAATCGACCATCTCAACGAGGTTTATGGACTGGAGATACCTGAGTCAGATGAATACTCAACAGTTGCAGGATACCTTCTTCACCATACTCAGCGTTTTCCTAAAACTTATGAAAATGTAGTTATAGGTGATTATAATTTCAAGATATTGAAAGTTACAGATCGTAAAATTGAGGTAGTCCGCCTGATAACTGACAATAGCAAAGAGATTGAAACTTCAGTATAATTAATAAAATGTGGTTTTTTAGACAAAAATAATATAGTTATCTACTTTATTTTTACTAACTTCGTGCCCTGATTTGAATAAAAATATTTTTTAACGTTAATTGAAACAGACTAATAGATTTTAGATGGCAACTTTACAAAACATCAGAAATAAAGGACCGCTGCTGGTCATTGTTATAGGTGTAGCACTGCTAGCCTTTGTGTTAGGAGACCTTTTCAGTTCCGGATCATTGCTTGTAGGAAAAGCAAGGGATAGAGCTTTTGTTGTTAATGGAGAAGTTATAACAACACAAGAATACTCAAACAAGATAACTGAATTTGAGGAATTCCAAAAAATGATCAGCGGACAATCTTCACTAGATGAAAACATTTCATTACAGATTCGTGAGGCAGTTTATCAGCAAATGGTTCGCGACAGATTGCTTAAAGATCAGGCTGATGATCTTGGATTAGTAGTAACAAAGGAAGAGATAAATGATCTTGTATATGGTCAGTCTGTTTCACCTATTTTACAACAGTTACCATTTTTCGTGGATCCCCAGACTGGAATATTCAGCCGTACAGCATTAGTCGAGTTTTTAAATGTTATCAATACTCCAAACCCAAATCCTCAGGAACAAGCTTTAGTGGATCAGTATAAATCATTATGGCTGTTCATTGAGAATATGATTAAAACCCAGCGTCTTGAAGAAAAGTATATCTCTCTGCTTTCCAATTCAGTTATAGTTAATGATTTAGAGGCTAAGAGAACATTCGATTTATCACAACAGAATGCTGAGATCGAATATGTTATGAAGAGCTATTTTACTGTACCTGATTCTAGTGTAACAGTAACTGATAAGGAAATAAGAGATTTCTATAATAAAAATAAGAAATCGTTTAAGCTTGAAGCTCCAATTGTAAAGATATCATATTTTACTAAAGAGATTGTTCCAAGTGATGAGGATTTTGCTGCAATAGAGCAACAGTCACATACTGCTTTTGAACAGTTACAATCAGCTGTAAATCCTGCAACTGTTGTTGCTGATTATTCAGATATCCCATATCGCGATGTATTTATGGGTGAAAGATTGCTTACACCTTCTCAACTTGACTTTGCCAGAACAGCAAATATTTCTGATATATATGGACCAGTACGTGAGGGTGATTCATTCCAGCTTTATAAGCTTGTTGATAAAACTGTTGCACCTGACTCAGTATATCTAAGTATGATGGCTGTACCAACATCTACAATGGTAGGACAAGATTCAGTGATAACACAATTTGTTGATAGTATTTATAACTCTATTAAAAACGGCGAATCGTTTGCAAATGTGGCTAATAGTCTGAATCCCGGTTCTAACGGAGGTGATGTGGGATGGGCAAGAGAAATTGATCTTCTTCCTTTTGGTAAAGAGATGGTTGATGCCGCGTTCAATGCACCGGTAGGTGAGCCTGTTAGGATATCATTGCCAGGACAGCAAGTAATCTTCCAGGTAGAACAAAAAACAAAACCTGTGAATAAATTCAAGCTTGCAGTAATAAATATGCCTGTATTGCCTAGTGAGAAAACATCAAATAATATAGATAACGAGTTAAATCAATTTGTCTCAAAAGAAGATATTAAACAAAACTTCAATCAATTGGCAACTGAAGCAGGATATATGGTCATTCCGAATATGTCGTTCTCTGCTAATGATTTTTCTTTGGGACAAATATCAGGTTCTCGCCAGGTAATTTCATGGGCTGTTAATCAGAAGGAGATTGGTGCAGTCAGAAAATTTGATCTTACAAATTTAAGAATAGTTGCAAGAGTAGATGAAGTTATTCCGTCAGGTACTAGTCCAATTTCAGAAGTTGCTGACATTATCAGAACGCAGTTAATCAATAAGAAAAAGGCTGACAAAATAATAGCTGATTTAGAGCAGCAGAACATTGCATCTATAGAAGATTATGCTGAAGCTATGAATTCAAGAGTTGATTCAGTTAGATTTGTAAACTTTACAACACAGAATATAGTTGGTTTGGGATATGAGCCTGTTATTAACGCTGTGTCATCATTTGCGCCTCTTAATACAGTTGTAGGACCTATGGAAGGTAATATGGGTGTATTTGTTACGAAAGTTATTGATCGTTCTGAAGGAAGTGCGGAATATAACGACAAAGAGCAGAAAGAATCACTGTTGAATAATAATGCTTACAGATTACAAATGCAGGCATTAGAAACTCTTAAGAGTAAGCTGGGAGTTGAGGATAACAGATATAGGTTCTTCTGATTCAATATTTATGTGGAATAAATTTTCAAAGTGAATAAATAAAAGGGCCGTCCCGTGAGGGGCGGCCCTAATTATTTAAATATACTTATATATATATATTAGAAAGTAATTTTTCCTGTCTGTTCCAATTGTAATGTTTTACTTGGTTGATCACATACTTCTGTAGGACCAAAGTACTGTATTGGACCAGGATATACGTAATCAGTATGAATTGCCCACTCTGCACGCTTTTCTTTATAATATAAGAAAGGAGCGCCATCAAGCTTCACTAAAGCTTTTTGAATTACAGGCTTCATTTCTCCATGACGACGTTCAAGATTAAGCATCATAGTGATTGGAACACCACCGGCTACCCATTCAGCTGCAGGTGCTGTAGTATTTTTTACAGATGACATATAACCTGTTTTACCAGATGCTACAAGCATTGATGCTGTATATCCTAATGAATAGCAATAGTCGGCATCATAGTTTGAAGGAGCTGCGCAACGGCCTTCATATCCAAAGAAATGAGTGATGCTGGCAAATTTACCTTTATATTTACCTTCTTTTGCCCAATCGCTAAGTTTTTTACTAACCATCTCAGTAAGCAGTTTCTCTGTTTCAATAAGAGATACCTGTACATTACCATGTGGGTCGCGGTCAAGTGTAAGCTGACGAGCTACAGTTTCCGGCAGACTTGCATATATCTCTGAGTTTTCAGGAGATAATTTACTGATAATATATTCACGCTTACCTGAACGACGTACAAGGTCGAACTCTTCCTGATTATGAGCGAGGAAATCATTAAGTTCGCTAATAAGGTTTTTCATCGCCGGGATGAATTCAATTAAACCTTCAGGAATAATAACAGTACCGAAGTTTAAGCCATTCTCTGCTCTTTTTGCGATGACACCGGCTATATATTCAATAATATCATCAAGAGACAAGCCTTTCTGCTCAACTTCTTCTGAAATAATACAAACATTAGGGTGAGTCTGAAGTGCACATTCTAATGCGATATGAGACGCAGATCGCCCCATTACTTTAATGAAGTGCCAATATTTTCGTGCTGAGTTACAGTCGCGCTGAATATTCCCAATTAATTCAGAATATACTTTACAAGCAGTATCAAAACCGAAAGATGTTTCAATCTGATCATTTTTCAGGTCACCATCAATTGTTTTTGGGCATCCAAGCACTTGAACACCTGCATTAATAGATTTGTAGTATTCAGCTAATACACATGCATTAGTATTAGAGTCATCTCCTCCAATAATCACAAGTGCTTTTATGTCAAGTTTCTTAAGAATTATCAGACCCTTGTCGAACTGTTCTTTTGTTTCAAGCTTAGTACGTCCGGATCCAATAATGTCAAAACCTCCTGTATTCCTGTATTCATCTATTATCTCGCTTGTCAATTCCTTATACTGATGATCTATTAAACCGGAAGGTCCAAGAATAAAACCATATAATTTGCTGTCTTTGTGTATACGTTTTATTCCATCAAAAATTCCGGCAATAACATTATGTCCTCCCGGAGCTTGTCCTCCCGATAGTATAACACCTACATTAACAGGATCCGAAGCGCCGATTTCGCCCTCTGCCTGTTTAAAAGTTACAATTGGTAGACCGTATGTGTTAGGGAATAACTCCTTTATCTCTTTCTGGTCAGCCACAGACTCAGTAGCAGCACCTTCTGCTATTTTTACATTGCCTTTAAGACCCTCAGGCATTTTAGGGACATAATTAGTCCTCGCAATTTGTAAAGCGCTTTTAGTCATGAAATTTGAAATTTATTAATTGTCTTGTTAATTACTTAACTGATAAGTTTATTTGGAATGTCAAATATACGATTTTTTCGTCTAATAATCATTGAATTTATCTAACTATCATTGAATTTATATCTATTAGTTGTTTTTAATGAACAATTTCACCTCCTTTACTATTTATATATAAATAAATATTTATTTACCAATGAATACCGGAAATGAATTCGATTCTATGGAGATCGAAGCAATAGAAGATTTGTACAAAAAATACAAAGAAGCGCCTGAAAGTGTTGATGAAAGTTTTCGTTATTTTTTTCAAGGCTTTGACTTAGCTACAAACCGCTTCCCTTTAATACCAAATGAAAAAAATGGTGGTATAGAGCATTCCCCCAAAGAGTTGAATGTAATGCGTCTTATTACAGCTTACCGAAGAAGAGGGCATCTGTTTACCAAAACCAATCCTGTTAGAGCCAGAAGGAGCTACACTCCTACACTTGCAATAGAAAACTTTGATCTTTCAGAGAAAGATCTGGATTTAGTCTTTGAAGCAGGTAAAGAAGTTGGTCTTGGAAGAGCAACCCTACGTGATATAATTACTCTACTTGAAGAGACCTATTGTGCCTCTATAGGTGTAGAGTATCGATACATGACTAATCCTGATAAAGTGAAATGGCTTCAGGAGAAGATGGAGAGCTCAAGGAACAGGGAGGATTTGCCGATAGAAAAGAAATTGCATATCCTTAGTTTACTGATAGAGGCTTCAGGCTTTGAGGATTATATGCACAAAAAGTTTGTTGGACAAAAGCGTTTTTCTCTTGAAGGATCAGAATCCATTATACCTGCACTTGAAGCTATTATTTCCAGAGGGGGAGACTATAATGTAAATGACATTGTAATTGGGATGGCACATCGTGGAAGATTAAATGTGCTTACCAATATTATGAAAAAGCCATACTCGCAGGTATTTCGTGAATTCAATGCACAAAATTATGATGAAGAGATAAAATATGGTGATGTTAAATATCATCTTGGATATAGTAATACTATTGATTATGAAGGACGTAAAATCTCTATGAACCTTGCTCCAAACCCCTCACATCTTGAAGCAGTTGGTCCGGTTGTTCAGGGAATAGCACGTGCTAAACTTGAGAACGATCATAATTTGAACTATGATGAGGTATTGCCAATTGTAGTTCACGGTGATGCTGCAATTGCAGGACAAGGTGTAGTTTATGAAACTATACAATTTTCAAAGCTTGGAGGTTATAAAACTGGAGGTACAATCCATATTGTTATTAATAACCAGGTAGGGTTTACAACCAGCTACCTGCAGGCAAGATCAAGTACATACTGTACAGACGTTGCAAAAGTTACACAATCGCCTGTATTTCATGTTAATGGAGATGATCCTGAAGCAATGGTTTTTGTAGCTAAATTAGCTCTTGAATTTCGCCAGGAGTTCAATACAGATGTTTTTATCGATCTGCTATCATACAGAAAATATGGTCATAATGAGGGGGATGAGCCACGTTTCACTCAACCTGAGTTATATGATATTATAGCCAAACATAAGAACCCCAGAGATATCTATGCAGATAGGCTTATATCAGAAAAAGTAGTTGAAGGAGCAGTTTTTGACAAAATGGTATCCGACTTTCACAGAAAACTCGATAAATCTTATGAAGACTCTTTAAAGTCGAACAAGTTAAATTTCCAACCTTTTTTGTCAGATAAAAACAGTCATTTACGTCTACCGGCACTACAAGACTTCGAAAAAGAGGTAAACACAAAAGTGTCACGTGAACTATTCCTGGATCTGGCAAAACGCATTACAACTTTACCAGGCGACAGACAGTTTTTCAATAAGACAACCAGACTCTTTTCTCAACGTGCCTCCATGATAGAGGCCAATTCTTATGATTGGGCAATGGGTGAGTTAATGGCTTATGCTACACTTGCAAAAGAGATGATTCCGGTTCGCTTAAGTGGTCAGGACTCAGAAAGAGGCACATTTTCTCATCGTCATGCAGAAATAGTTACTGAAGATGAGGGTACAGAAAAATATTTTCCATTGAAAAACCTGGGTGGCGAGCAGGCTCCTGTAAGAGTATACAACTCTATGTTAAGTGAATATGGTATACTTGGATTTGAATATGGCTACTCACTTGCATTTCCGGATGGTCTGACTATATGGGAAGCTCAATTTGGAGATTTTTATAATGTCGGACAGGTTATAGTAGATCAGTATATATGTTCAGCACAGGAAAAATGGGGTCTAAAATCAGGACTGGTAATGTTTTTACCTCATGGTTATGAAGGGCAGGGGGCAGAGCACTCAAGCGGAAGAATGGAGCGTTTCCTCGCACTTTGCGGTAATAATAATATGCAGGTGGTCAATTGCACCACTCCTGCAAATCTATTTCATGTAATACGCCGGCAAATGTATCGTGATTTCAGAATTCCTCTTATAGTATTTACTCCAAAGAGCTTGTTGAGACATCCTGAGTGTACATCTTCAATTTCAGACTTCACAGAAGGTCGATTTATGGAAGTAATAGAGGATACAGAGTTACAATCTAAGTCTGAAATCAAGAGACTCATTCTCTGTACCGGCAAAATCTACTATGAACTAAAGGACGCCCGTCGTGAAAAGAATTCAGGAGATGTATCAATTATACGTCTGGAGCAGCTGTATCCATTTCCGGAAAAACAGATTAGAGATCTGATCAATAGCTATCCAGAAGATACAGAGCTTGTATGGGTACAAGAGGAGCCGTTAAACATGGGAGCATCTCTTTATGTTAAACAGAGGCTGGAGGATAAGAATATCCAGGTGATAAGCAGGCCTGCAAGCGGGGTTACAGCTGAAGGATTAACAGCACTTCATAAAATCAATCAGGCAAAAATCATTGATAAGGTTTTTGAATAAATTATGGAGCGAATATTTAAATTTTAAACAAAGTAACATGATAATGAGTTAAATTAAAATCATTAGAATATTTAGTCTCATTTAAACTAAAACCAAATAATGGCAATTATAGAAGTTAAAATCCCCAGTCCCGGTGAATCAATCACACATGTAGAGCTTTTCCATTGGCTTGTTGAAGATGGTGCTATTGTTGCAAAAGATACCGAAATCGCGGAACTTGAATCAGACAAAGCAACTCTTATGCTTGTTGCATATGAATCAGGTAAGATATCATTTAAAGCAAAGGAAGGGGATATGCTCGAAGTAGGTTCAGTTGCATGTACAATTGACACTTCAATACAACCCTCTGCTGCAGCCTCTGTTTCTCCTGAACCGGATAGTACAAAAGCGACTTCTGATTCAGTAAAAGCGGTTGTTACGGAAGATTCATCTAAAGTAGTAAAATCCAGAGAGACTGGAGAAACTCCCGAAAAGGATAAATTAACTGTGAATGCAATTTCTTCCGAACCGGAAACGAAAAAAAGTGAAGCTCCTGATCAATCTGATTTAGGAAAGGTGAAAATTACTCCTTTGGCACAAAAGGTAATGGATAAGTATGAGTTGTCGGTTGAGGATGTAATAAATGGACTTAAACGTTTAAAAAGAGAAGATGTTGAAGCTGTATTAAATGCAAAAGATAATACAGAAGCTACATCTCAGCCCCTAACATCCGGGTTAAAGAGGCAAGCAAGCAGAGAGTCAAAAACAGAAAGGTTAAGTTCTTTACGCAGAAAACTAAGCGAACGTTTGGTTTCAGTAAAGAATGAGACTGCAATGCTAACCACCTTCAATGAGGTGGATATGAAGCCTATAATGGATATCAGGAAGAGAAATCAGGCCAAGTTTACAGATAAATATGGTATAAAACTTGGTATCATGTCTTTTTTCATGAAAGCAGCATCGGTAGCACTTCTTGAACATCCAAATGTAAACAGTATGTTAGATGGAGAGAATCTTATAACATTTGATTATACTGACATCTCAGTTGCAGTAAGTGCACCAAAAGGCTTAATGGTTCCTGTAGTACGCAATGTGGAAAGTCTTGGTTTAGCTGAGATTGAGAAAGCAATCGCTGATCTGGCCGGAAAAGCCCGAAGTGGCAAACTATCTATTCCTGAAATGACAGGAGGTACTTTTACAATAACAAATGGAGGAGTTTTTGGATCCATGATGTCAACACCTCTGATCAATCCGCCACAGTCGGCTATACTAGGTATGCATAATATAATAGAACGACCAGTAGCGATCGACGGACAAGTTGTTATACGCCCAATGATGTATGTTGCATTGTCTTATGACCATAGAGTTATTGATGGAAAAGACTCGGTAGGCTTTTTATTAAGAATTAAAGAGCTTCTGGAGAATCCAACTGATATTCTATTCGGGGGAAGCAATAGTGAGAAAGCTCTCTTGGAACTTTAATCTACTTTATTGATATTAGGTTTTTCTTTATTTGGGGGGAAAAGGTGACTATTTCACTTTTTCCCTATTATTTTAAATTTTGCGAACTTAAGCAGCAGCTGTTTTCTGCCTGCAGACTCAAACTCAACTATCGCCCGGCGGTCATTTCCACTCATTTCGATAGATGTAACTTCCCCTTGACCGAATCTTTCATGTTCAATTATATCTCCCTCCTCAAGCTCCTTTGCCTCTTTTGATAATGGCATAGAAGATGAGCTGTTATGTACAGAAACTAGTCTCCCTGTACTAGGGCCGGCTTTGAATGAGCTCCTGTCAGATCTTTCTGAGTATATGTTTTTATCAGTCCTGCTCTCTCGTTGCAGTCTTTGTTCACGCATCGTACCCCAGAAATCAACAGCCTTATCTGTTGTTGCGGTACTAAATGAGCTGTTTGATTCCATATAGATATAAGCAGGATCAATCTCTCTCAGAAACCTGCTTTCGACAGCCGAAGTTGTCTGACCATTTTTGAATCTGCTTCTGGCATATGTAATTGTGCAGGTTTTTCTAGCACGGGTGATAGCAACATAAAAAAGACGTCGCTCTTCTTCCAGTCCTCTAATTTCTGATTTTGTCATGGATGATGGGAAAAGATCTTCTTCCATACCAACTACAAACACATTATTAAACTCAAGACCCTTTGCCGAGTGAACAGTCATTAAAGTAACCTTTTCAGCCTCCTCTTCTTTATCAGTATCCTGATCAGTAAGCAGAGAAACTTCTGACAAGAAATCAACTAACCCGATCTCCTCTTCTCCTTGCTCCTGCCTTGTAGATACAAACTCATTAATGGCATTAAGAAGTTCTTGGATATTTTGTGAGCGGCTCATTCCCTCAGGTGTAAGGTCCTGATATGCTTCATGTGCTATGCCTGACTTTTTTAATACCTCCTGAGCAAGTTCAAATGCATTAAGTGATTCATTTTTATCAATAAATTCACATATGAGGTCATAGAAAGCTTTAAGTCTTTTCTGTGTTCCTGAATTCACATTCAGATTATAATCAATAGGAGTAGATATTATCTCCCATAAACTTTTCTGATGAAGTGTCGCAGCAGACGATACTTTGCCAACCGTAACATCCCCAATTCCCCTGGCAGGATAGTTGATAATTCTACGAAATGCCTCCTCATCAGAAGGATTAACTATAAGCCTGAAATAGGCAATCACATCTTTTATCTCTTTACGTTGATAGAACGATTTGCCACCATAAATCCTGTAAGGAATATTTTTCTTTCTCAATGAATCTTCAAATATTCTCGATTGAGCATTAGTTCGATAGAGAATAGCAAAATCACTATATGCAGAATGGTTCTCCAGCCGCATCCTTGCAATCTTGTTTGCAACAACAAGTCCCTCCTCAAAATCAGAAAAAGTACTGATTACCTCCATTTTCTCGCCAACCTCATTTTCAGAAAACACATCTTTGGCGATCTGCTCAGTGTTTTTCTTAATCAGGCTATTTGCTGCATTTACTATATTTTGAGTAGAACGGTAGTTCTGTTCAAGCTTAAAGACCTTTGTTTCAGGGAAGGTGGATTTGAAATTTAATATATTATCGATATTTGCTCCACGGAACGAATAAATACTTTGAGCATCATCACCCACTACGCACACACGATGATGCTCATCAGCAAGTTGTTTAACTATCAGGTGCTGAGCAAAATTGGTGTCCTGGTACTCATCTACAAGTATATACTGAAACTGATTACGATATTTATCAAGAATTTCCTTATGATCACGAAACAGTATGTTAGTATACATCAGCAGATCATCAAAATCCATACTGTTGGCAGCGCGCAGGCGATTTTGGTATCTCTTATATATCTCAAAAATCTGAGGCTGTCTTGCTCTGTTGTCATACTGAATAATTTCAGTATTTGCTGCATACATGGTTGGAGTAATCAAACTGTTCTTTGCTCTTGATATCTGTCCGTGAACATGGCCTGGCCTGTATTGCTTATCATCAAGATTCATATCTTTAATAATAAGCTTAACCAGATTATGTGAATCAGACGAGTCGAAAATAGTGAAATTGGATTGAAAGCCTATTGAATCAGCTTCTTTGCGGAGTATACGTGCGAAAATAGAATGAAAGGTACCCATCCACAGGCTTCTTGCTTTTTTCTCTCCAACAAGTTCTGCAATACGTGATTTCATTTCCCGTGCAGCTTTATTGGTAAAAGTAAGTGCAAGTATATAGTAAGGAGGTAAGCCCAATTCAAGCAGATAGGCAATTTTGTGAGTGAGTACACGTGTCTTACCCGATCCCGCTCCAGCTATCACCAGTGAAGGACCATCACAAAACTCCACGGCCGCTCGCTGTGCCTGGTTTAACTGATCCAGTAAACTAAATTCGTTGTTTATTTCTGTCTTATGCATATACACAAAAGTACAAAAAAAACCGCTCTCAACTGAAAGCGGTTTTATAATCATTAAAAGGACTTTTATCTGAAAGTGTATCGCAAACTCAATGCAAAACCGCTATACCAGTAATCATTATAATCGTTTGTGAAGTTAAAAGATGGCTTCCAGTCGAGAGAAATATTAAAAGGAGCACTCGGGAAAATATATTCCAAACCTCCAATCAGATCAGCTCCAACCAAAAACGCACTATTATAACTGTCTTTATGTTTGTGTATACCTCCAATATGAGCACCCAGACCCACATACCAGTCCAATCCCGGTGCATTAGGTACAGGCTGTTGATATTCATAAAGACCTGTCAGCTGAAACCATCGTGGTGAAGCTGAAAGGATGAACTCACCTGCATTAGAAGGTGCAAAGAAGTGTTTTAGTGATAATCCGCTGTCATATCCCAAACGCACACCAAATGCCGTATTATAACTCTGGGCTTGTAATGTTGTAGTTGTGAATGCTGCTATAAGCAGTCCCGCAAAGATTAATTTTTTTAGTTTCATAAGTCAATTTTTTCGTTAAAAAATAGTTTTAGTTCTGGTTCTTTCACAATTCAAACAAATTACTTTACATTTTGTTTGTGATTGATTAATGAAATTTATAAATACTTTCAAGATAATGTTTATTTACCTTTAACAATCTTCTTTATTTCATTAAGCTTATTAAGTGCATCGATTGGAGTTAAATTGTTCACATCCAAATTGATTATCTCATCTCTTACCTGACTTAATATCGGGTCGTCAAGCTGGAAAAAACTAAGTTGATACCCCTCCTGTTTTTCCACAAAATCCTTTATAGGTTTTTTAATATCACCTTTACGGTTTGAGTTCTCCATCTGAGATAGTATAGCATCTGCCCTTTTAGTAATACTTTGCGGCATACCGGCCATCCTGGCAACATGAATACCAAAGCTGTGCTCACTTCCCCCGGACTTCAGTTTACGAAGAAATATAACTTTATTATCAATCTCTTTTACCGATACATTGAAATTCCTGATACGTTTAAAAGACTTCTCCATCTCATTAAGTTCATGATAATGTGTTGCAAACAGAGTCTTCGCTCTTGCTTTAGGATTCTCGTGAATATACTCTACAATAGCCCAGGCAATTGATATCCCATCATAAGTACTTGTACCCCTGCCAAGCTCATCAAAAAGTACAAGGCTTCTGTCAGAAAGATTATTCATAATATTGGCAGCCTCGTTCATTTCCACCATAAATGTAGATTCTCCTAGCGAGATATTGTCAGATGCGCCAACCCTTGTAAATATTTTATCAACCAGACCTATCTTTGCTGACTCAGCAGGTACAAACGATCCTATCTGAGCCATCAGAGTAATCAGAGCAGTTTGACGGAGCAAAGCTGATTTACCAGACATGTTTGGTCCTGTAATAATTAATATCTGTTGATTATCATTATCCAGATAAACATCATTAGAGACATAAGGCTCATCTGCAGGAAGCTGTCTTTCAATTACAGGGTGTCTTCCTTTTTTTATATCAATAACAAGGCTCTCATTAATCTCAGGACGAATATAGTTATACCTCTCGGCCACATTTGCAAACGAAAGGAGGCAGTCAGCACGAGCAATTATATTTGCATTATTTTGAATAACAGGAATATAACCTATCAGACTTTCAACCAGCTCTGTATATATTTTGTTCTCCAGAGCTATTATCTTCTCTTCAGCACCAAGAATCTTCTCCTCATACACTTTCAGTTCCTCGGTAATATATCTTTCAGCGCTAACCAATGTCTGTTTTCTGGTCCAATCTGCAGGCACTTTACTTTTATGAGTATTTCGCACCTCTATATAATATCCGAATACATTATTAAATGCAATTTTAAGAGAAGGTATTCCCGTTCTTTCACTCTCCCGTTGCTGCAATTTCAGAAGATAATCCTTTCCCGAAAAAGCAATATCCCTGAGTTCATCAAGATCCTTATTTATCCCTTTTCTTATAAATCCACCCTTATTGATCAGAGCCGGAGGATCAGAAACAATCTCCTTTTCTATCTTTTCTCTCAATACCGGACATGGATTCAATAATTCACCCATCTCCCTTAGATTGCTATTGTCAGAATCAGCAAAGGCCTGCTGGATAGGATCAATTGCATTCAGTGCAACTTTTAGCTGAACCACCTCTCTTGGATTAATTCTGCCAACAGCCGCTTTAGAGATAATTCTTTCCAGATCTCCAATAAGAGAAAGCTGTTGAGCAAGAAACTTTTTCAACTCAGGATCACGAAAAAAGTACTCAACTATATTTAAACGATCATTAATTGGCAAAACATCTTTTAGTGGAAAAACAACCCAACGTCTCATAAGACGTGATCCCATTGGAGATATAGTCTTGTCAAGGATATCCAGCAAACTTTTACCACCTTCATTCATTGGAGAAAGCAGCTCCAGGTTTCTTACCGTGAATTTATCAAGACGTACAAATCTCTCCTCTTCAATTCTGGTTAATGATGTTATATGTTCAATATTTGGATGCTGAGTGATATCCATATAATGTAAAATAGCTCCAGATGCTATGATACCTTGTTCAAGCTGCTCAACACCAAAACCTTTAAGGCTCGCAGATTTAAAATGCGCCAATAGTCTGTCACGAGCTGCATTTTCAGTAAAAATCCAGTCATCCAGAACCGAGGTCATCCATCCCGAACCAAATATCTCCTCAAATTTCCTTTTTTTTGAATGCTCAATCAAAATTTCCTTAGGAGAGAAATTAGATAACAGTTTGTCAATATTGTCCTTTTTACCTTCAGTAGTAAGGAACTCTCCTGTTGATATATCAAGGAATGATATACCTAAAAGATTGTTTGTAAAGTGAATCGCACAGAGAAAATTATTCTCCTTATGGTTTAGAACATTGTCATTTATCGATACACCCGGCGTAACCAGTTCAGTTATACCCCGTTTTACCAGTTTTTTAGTTGTCTTTGGGTCCTCCAGCTGGTCACAAATTGCTACCCTTTTCCCTGCCCTGACAAGTTTGGGCAAGTAAGTATCAAGAGCATGATGAGGGAAGCCGGCCAATTCTACAAACTGTGCAGCACCATTGGCTCTTCTGGTTAGAGTTATTCCTAAAATCTCAGATGCTGTTATCGCATCATCCGAAAAAGTCTCATAAAAATCACCAACTCTGAAAAGCAGTATAGCGTCGGGATGTTGACTCTTTATCTCAACAAACTGCTTCATCATTGGTGTTTCTGCTATTTTTTTTGCCACAAGCTACAAATCAAGTTAATTTAAGCAGGCTTAGTTGCCGCTATTTCAAATCAAAAATACAAAAAAAACAACACTCTCAAAAAGTACTTACTCACACCTCATACTTACTTCGCTCTTATGATCTTCTTTTAAAATAAAAGAATCCAAGAACAAAGAGTGTTGAAAGAAACATTAAAGTGCAATTTATGTTAACAGAATTTTCTTTAATTCCTTCACACCTTCTGAAGCTCCCATTCTGATATGATGTATGTCTCTTCTTCCGGTATTTACATCTTTAGGGTCAATAAGATAAACAGGGGTGTCATACTTTACGTCATGAAGCAGACCGGCTGCCGGATAAACATTCATTGAAGTGCCAATAATTACAAATATATCAGCTTTACGGGTGATTTCTTCAGCGACTGACATCATAGGGACCATCTCTCCAAACCAAACTATGTGAGGACGTAACTGAGAACCCTTCTCGCATGTATCACCTAAAAGAATTTCACATTTTTCAGGGTCAATATCATAGACTAGCGACTCATCAGCCGTAGACCGTGATTTCATCAATTCGCCATGAAGATGAATAACAGATGAGCTACCTGCCTGTTCATGCAGATTATCAATGTTTTGAGTAATAATATTAACTTCAAAATGTTTTTCCAGGTCCACCAGTCCATAATGTCCCTCATTAGGTTTCACAGAAAGAAGTTCACGTCTCCTGATATTATAAAAGTTAAGTACCAATTCAGGATTTGCCCTGAAACCTTCGGGAGTTGCAACCTGTTCCACTGGATATTTATCCCACAGTCCCCCAGAATCTCTGAAAGTAGAGATACCACTTTCTGCGCTCATACCTGCACCAGTTAGAACCACCAATCTCTTTTTCATAGTTTTTTACCTCTTTTTATCTCAAATATAGCTTTTTATACCAAGATCAAAACATTTTACGAGTTAAACATACTCTATTTATAATTTAAATCGTACTTTTGTACGATAATTCGAAAAGTAAATATATTAATGGACAAATTAAGTTATGCATTGGGTATGAGTATGGCCTCAAACCTAATGAATTCAGGACTCAAAAATATAGATGTTGATTCCTTTGTAAAAGCCTTCACAGAGATCATGGATAACAAAACTCCTTCAATGTCTCCACAAGAAGCAAATCAGATATTACAGGACTATTTCACCAAACAACAAGACGAGATGCTGAATAAGAATCTGGAAGCAGGAAAAGCTTTCCTGGAAGAAAATAAAAAGCGAGAAGGTGTTGTAACATTACCAAGCGGGTTACAATATGAAGTAATTAACGAAGGTGATGGTGCAATTCCCAAAGCTACAGACAAGGTTAAATGCCACTACCATGGTACACTTATTGATGGTACAGTATTTGATAGCTCAGTACAGCGTGGTCAGCCGGCTGTTTTTGGAGTAAATCAGGTCATAAAAGGATGGGTTGAAGCACTTCAGCTTATGTCCGTTGGCTCAAAATGGAGATTATATATTCCTTCAGATCTTGCCTATGGAAAGCAGGGAGCGGGTGGTTCAATTGAGCCAAATACAACTCTGATATTTGACGTGGAATTATTGGGAATTGTATAGTAAAAAAAATACATATAATAATATTAAGTAAAATGAAGAAAACAATTTTAGGCACTTTTAGTGCATTAGCAGTTTTGGCGGTTATGATGATCTCCTGCGGAGGAGCATCTACTCCAAAGACCTCCTTGAAAAATTCTGTTGACAGTGTTTCTTATGCTTATGGAGTTACAATGGCTGATCAGGGATTAGCACAATTTCTTGAGCAGGCTGGTGTTCTTTTAAGTACATCAGACATTGAGTATGATTATCAATTGAGGATCGCTGCGGCAGATTCAACAGAAAAAGCTGCTTTACTTGCAGAGAAGGCAGCAAAAATTGATTCAATTAATAAAGTTAACGGACCAAGATTAAATGAATTCATCAAAGGTATGAAAGAGGCTATTAGTCTTGATGAAAAATCTCCCTATGCACATGGATTAAGTATAGGTGTACAGTTTTCACAGCAGCTTCTGCCACAGTTTAACTCTATGGTCTATGGTGAAAACTCGGATCAAAAAGCAAATAGTGATCAGTTACTTGCTGGTCTGATCTCAACATTGAAGAATCAGGAACTTGCAATCAATAAACTTGATGCAAATAATTTGATACAGACAGAAATGGAGAAAGCTCAGGAAGCACAGATGAAGCGTCAGGAAGAAGAGCTTAAAGAACAGTATCAGGATGAAATTGCTCAGGGTGATGCATTTATGTCGGAAAATGGATCAAGAGAAGGAGTGGTTACTCTGCCTAGCGGATTGCAGTATGAAGTTATTAAAGAAGGAAAAGGTGCAACTCCTACAGTAAGTGATAGAGTTAAAGTGCACTATCATGGAACGTTGATTGATGGAAGCGTTTTCGACAGTAGTGTGGAAAGAGGTGAACCTGCAACTTTCGGAGTAACTCAGGTTATTGCAGGATGGACCGAAGCTCTTCAGCTTATGCCTGTAGGTTCAAAATGGAAACTTTATATTCCTTATGACTTAGCTTACGGTTCTTCGGACAGAGGTTCAATAAAACCTTTCTCAAACCTTATTTTTGAAGTTGAATTATTAGGCATTGAATAATAAGAAATATCAGTTTTAGTAAAATAAGCTTTTATAATGAAGCAGCCTTTTCGGGCTGCTTTTTTTGTATCTATAATATCAGATCAAATTAGGAAATGTTAAGATTAAATATTGCCGTTAAATCATTACAATACTTGTAGGTTGTTTGCCTGGGTTTATGATTAAGCTTTAAAATGAAAAAAAATGGCCTGAAAAACGATGAAAATAGAAATAAATATAAAATATTATTTAGAAAGTGTTGCAGTTTGAATAAATGTTATATATTTGCAAAAATAATATATATTAATTTAAAGGTTAAAAATAATATAATAACTGGTTATGCAATTAATCACTCTCTGGTTAGTTAATTGAAAGACTTTGTTAATCCCTTTTCCGAGAAAATTACATTTAAGATTTAAATATATATCCCTAAAGAATAGTATATAATTTTAAAAGTTGAGTTTATGAAAAGAAAGCTTATTTTGTTTTTTACCCTGCTCTTTACAGGGGTGGGGATTCTGATGGCTCAGACACAAGTTCGAGGAATCGTTGTGGATGAATCAGGTGAACCGGTTATAGGAGCCACCATATTAATTAAAGGCACCTATCAGGGAACAGTTACTGATATAGATGGTAATTTTACGCTGACCGCACCAGTCGGAGGTACTCTCGTGGTTTCTTATGTAGGATACATAACAGAAGAAGTTGCTGTGAGTTCCCAGGTAAGAGTTGTGTTAACAAGTGATACGGAGCAGCTGGATGAGGTTGTTGTTGTTGGTTATGGTACACAAAGAAAAAGAGATGTTACCAGTTCCATTTCTCAAATCAGAGGAGATGATTTAGCTTCAAAAGCATCTCCAAGCTTTATGCAGCAAATGGCAGGTAGAGCTTCTGGTGTACAGGTTATTTCACCTTCAGGCGATGTTACTCAAGCACCAAGAGTAATAATCAGAGGCGTGGGAACAATCTCCTCATCAAATGCACCTCTCTATGTAATTAATGGAGTTCCCGTAACTTCAGGTAACGTAGGCTACTCTTATTCTAATAATAATGCTCTTGCAGACATCAACCCTTCGGATATCGAATCTTTCGAGATTTTAAAAGATGGAGCTGCAACAGCTATCTATGGTTCACGTGCTGCTAATGGTGTTGTTTTGATTACTACAAAACAGGGAAAACAGGGTGCAGCAAAAATATCTTATGACTCTTGGATGGGCTGGTCAAAAGCTGCAAAGCTTTACGATCTGCTAAACGCCGAGGAATTTGTTACTATTGCAAATGAAAAGTATACAAATGCCGGAGGAAATCCTCAGGCTAATATGGATGAAAGAGGTACAGACGTAAACTGGTATGATCATGTTTTCAGAACAGGATTCCAGCATAGTCATACTGTATCAATATCAGGTGCTTCCCCACAGACACAATACTTTATGTCTGCAGGGTTTACAGATCAGAAAGGTCTTGCAATTAACAATAGTTATAACAGGTACACCTTTTATGCAAGAGCTGAACATAAATTCCTGAAAGATTATCTTTCTGCAGGATTTTCTCTTAATGCATCCAATCAGGTAAATGCAGGTCCTGTTAAAGGTACAAACTCAATTAGTGACAATATGTATGCAAGTTCAAGGATGTTGCCAAACGTGGCAGTTTACAATCCTGATGACCCAACCGGATACAACATAGATCCTTCCGATCGTAAGTCACTCGCAAAGGGTCCAAACCTGCGTACAATCGAAAATACTATTCCAAATATAGTATGGGTATTGAAGAATAACAGACAATCAAATATCTCGTACAGGTTGCTTCCAACTGCAAATATTGATATAAAGCCTGTAAGCTGGCTTACATATAGAATGCTTGTAGGTGCTGATGTAAATTTAATTGACGATAGCTATGTTTGGAAACCAGAGTCGGGAGATGGTTTTGGTTATAAGGGACTTATAAACAGATCTTCTATAAAGAGACAGCGCTGGAATTTCCAGAATATTTTAAGTTTCAACAAATCATTTGGATCTCACAATTTAGATGCAACGGCAGTTGCTGAGTGGACAAATTATACATATAATCGTTTCACTGCGGGAGCTCGTGATTTTTCTGATCCATTCTTTGTAGATGAGATTATTTCTGACACATATGTAACCCAGAGTTCAGGAGGTAGTGTTACTACAAACGGTTTGGCTTCATATATTTTCCGTGCAAATTACAATTACAAAAGCATGCTCTATATTGGCGGATCTGTTCGTCGTGATGGTATTTCAAATCTGCACAGAGATAATCGCTGGGGTACATTCTATGGAGGATCTGCTGCATTCAGAATTTCAGCAATGAATTTCTGGAGCGAAAGCCCAATAAACGATGTTATTAGTGATCTGCGCATAAGAGGTAGTTTTGCAGAAGTTGGAAATGACAGACTTTCGGGCGACTTCATGTTCCAGGATATTTTCGCTGGTCAAAAATATGGAGATCAGGCAGGTATTGCATATTATCAGGCAGGTAATCCTGCACTGAGATGGGAAAAGCAAAAAATACTTGACTTTGGTTTTGATGCCGGTTTTATGCATAACAGATTTAACCTGGTTTTTGCTTATTGGCAAAAAGACAACAGTGACATTGTTTTAGATGTTCCTACTCCTCCATCATTGGGTATTCCATGGAATGAAATTGCACAAAACTATGGTCAAATAGAAAATAGTGGCATAGAGTTAGAAGTAGGAGGTAATATAATTCAGAGAAGCGATTTTATCTGGAAAACTGCTTTCAATTTTTCAACACAGAAAAGCAAAGTTGTAACATTAGTGAATGATATACCTTATGAACACTATATACTTCGTGAGGGTGAATCGGTGAATGCTTTATGGGGTTATAAATATGCAGGGGTAAATATGAGTAATGGTAACCCCATGTATTACAAAAAGGATGGATCAATAGTTCAGGGTAATATAACTGATTCAAGATATTATGCCTATAATCCAAGTAATCCGACAGATTTAAGTCAAACTGATAACCTGGTTGAAGAGGATAAGTTTATACTTGGCAATTCACTTCCATCATGGTTTGGTGGATGGGACAATACATTTACCATTGAAAATTTCGATTTCAATATTTTCTTCCGCTTTTCAGGAGGTAACAAAATTGCTAATGTTACTCGCAGAGATATGCTAGATCAAGGCTTCACAAACAGCAGTAAAGAAATATTGAACAGATGGCAAAGTGTAGAGAATCCGGGTAATGGAGATGTTCCAAAATTGTGGTACGGAAAAGGAGCATTCATTAACAGAACAGGTGAAGGTATGTCACGATGGATCGAAGATGGGGATTTTCTTAAACTTCAGAACCTGGCAGTTGGATATAACGTACCTCAGGAAATATGCAAACAGCTTTGGGTTGAGAGAGTTAGAGTTTATGTACAGGGTCAGAATTTAGCAACTTTCACAAAATACACAGGTTTAGATCCTGAAGGTTATACTGTTGTTCCGGGAGTTGACTGGAATGGTAATCCTCAGCAAAGAACTGTAGTCTTTGGCTTGAATATTGGTTTTTAATTAAATGTTTAACGAAAATACAGATGTAATATGAAAAATATATTATCTATTTTATTTTGTGTGGCATTGCTTTTCAGCTGTACTGATCAGGCAATTAATCTTGATCAGAAAGATGCTATACCCTATGATGTGGCATTTGCGACAGCCGATAGATGTGAATTAGCTATTATTGGCTGTTATGATGCGGCTCAGAGCGGTTATTACCCGGGTAATAACCAAAGAAGAGGTTATCCATTCGGCGCTGCTTCTGTTGAGCAGGGTGATATGAAGGGTGAACTTATGGTAAATGTACAGCAGTTTTTCGCCGTAACATATAATGGAGATTATAATGTGTCATCTCCAAATGGTCAGGCTCACTGGGAGTGTACTTATCAAATGATAAATAAAATTAATATTGTAATTGAAGGTCTCAGAACTGCTGCAGAAAACGGTGTATTGACACAAGAAGAGGCGTTGGATGGAGAAGCAGAAGTGCGTTTTTTAAGAGCCCTTGGGTTTCATGAACTGTTAGTTTATTTTGCACTTCCTTATGCAGCTACTGCTGATGCTTCGCATTATGGTGTTCCAATCAGTACTGTTCCTATCAATACAATTGAAAAAGTAGAGGAGGCAAAAGAAGCAGGAAGAGCAACAGTGGCTGAAACATATAGTCAGATACTTGAAGATCTTGAATTTGCAGAACAGAATCTTGCAGCAACAAGATCTGGTGGTTTGAAAATATCACGTGCAACCAAAGGTGCTGCCATAGCTTTAAAAGCCAGAGTGTATCAGCATATGGGTAATTGGTCAAATGTAATTGCTGAATCAAATAAGATAGTAAGTGCAACAGCACCTTTCACAAGTCCAATTGGAGGTTATGCATTAACAGCCGAGCCAGAAGGTCCATTTGTTAACAACAGTGGTAACAGTGAGTCAATATTTTCAATTGAAAACAGTGCATTGGATAACGCAACAAATAACGGTTCACTTTCACAATTCTATTCAACAGTGCGCAGTTTGGTTGCCGTAAGTCCTATTATCATTAATGCTGATTATTGGCTTGAAAGCGATCTTAGGCGTGAGCAGCTTTTGAAAAGAGCTCAGTATGGAAGTGTTAATGCATTCTGGTCTTGGAAATACCGTGCAGGTACTGTTATGGATGACTGGACACCGGTAATTCGTTATGCAGAAGTTTTGCTTAATTACGCCGAGGCTGAAGCACGTCAGAACGGAGTTACTCAAAAAGCTGTAGATCTGCTTAATGCAGTACGAAACAGAGCTGTAACAGATCCTGAGTTACAGTTCACACTTTCATCATTTGCAAATGTTGATGAGTTGATGGACGCCATACTTAAGGAGAGAGAAATTGAGTTTCTTGCTGAAGGTAGACGTTGGCCGGATATACATCGTTTAACGTACGACAGCAAATATGCAATTAAAAGTAAGGATGGAAAAGCCGGCATTCCCGATAAAGCTTCATGGGGTAGTATGAAAACAGAATCATATGACCCGGCTTCAGGAGTCGTAGATCCAGAGATAATAAAAACAGCAGGTTTTAATTTCGAGGATAGGAGATATATTTTTCCAATACCACTATCTGAGATATCTTCCAATCCAAAGATTGCAAGTCAACAAAATGCCGGCTGGAATTAAACATCATTATTATTATTTTGTAAGACTGCTCTTCGGGGCAGTCTTATTTTTTTGTAGACCTTAATAAGTAAATTCTGCTATTAGTATTTTGTCTTACCATTTTTCATAGATAACCTCGATTAGGCATCAAAAATGTTAGTTACGCGGTTAAAAAGTTGCATAATGATTTTTTATATCTTACTTTTGCATCTTCTCGATTTTCGAGAAGTTGATTAGGTTATTCAATTGTTAAAATAATAAAGTTTTTGCATTGTTTTCTAAGTTAAAAAATGAGCTGAAATGCAATAAAAGTTACTAAAACGATCTTTTTTGCAACTATTTCTCCTTTTTTTTAAAAATAATGTGACAAAAAATTATTAGTTAAATAAAATAATTTATATTTGTGAGATGAATCAAATCTATGTAAATGTTAAAGTGTGGGGTGAATTGATAAATAACTTTAGTCAGAAGCCACGAAAACATTTCTTTTTCTAAAAAGCAGTACAACGAATTTGTCAATCTAGAATATAGATTTGAAAGAATATTGAAGTAAAAATAATAATAATGAAAGTGTTTAATTAAAAAGTAGAGTTTATGAAAAGGAAGCTAACTATGGTTTTAGCCCTATTCTTTATTGGAATAGGAATTGTTGTAGCTCAAACACAAGTACGTGGTAATGTGACTGATGCTTCAGGTGAACCACTAATTGGGGTTACAATACAGGTAAAAGGTACTACACAGGGTACTGTTACTGACTTTGATGGCAATTTTTCTCTGTCTGCTCCTACCGGAGGGACATTGGTTGTCTCATATGTTGGTTTTGTTACACAAGAGGTACCTGTGAGTGCTAGTGTTAATATAATCCTTCATACAGATACAGAGTTGCTGGATGAAGTGATTGTCGTTGCCTATGGAACCTCAACCAGGGGTACATTTACAGGTTCTGCCGGAGTTGTTGATTCGGAAAAACTTGAAATGCGTCAGATATCCAACGTTTCTAATGCCCTTTCAGGTAATGTTGCAGGTGTTCAGATTCTGAGCAATGATGGACAACCCGGATCTTCTGCTACAGTACGTATTAGAGGTGTTGGTTCTATCAATGCAGGGATGGATCCACTTTATGTTGTTGATGGTATACCATTTGATGGCGATCTATCATCACTTAACCCATCTGATATTGCGTCTATGACAGTATTGAAAGATGCTGCTTCAACTGCATTATATGGTGCCCGTGGAGCAAATGGTATCATAATGATTACAACAAAACAAGGTAAGGGAGGCTCTACAGTTAATTTTGAAGCAAGATATGGTGTAAACTCACGTTCAATCAAGAACTACGATGTTATGACCAGTCCAAAGAATTATATAGAAAAATCTTATCAGGCTATTTATAATGCCGGTGTATATTCGTTAGGATATGATCCTGTAAGAGCAAACAGATATGCAAATACTACTTTGACAAAAGAAAGTGAAGGAGGATCAGGTTATACAATATATACTGTCCCTGAAGGAGAGCTTCTTGTAGGTACAAATGGTATGCTTAATCCTAACGCAGTATTAGGTTACAGTGATGGGGAGTATTACTATACTCCTGATAACTGGGCTAATGAAACATTTAGCAATAACCCACGTCAGGAATACAATCTATCAATTTCAGGTGGTAATGACAGAGGAAATCACTACATATCTTTTGGATATCTGAACGACCAGGGTATTGTTCCAAATTCAGCCTTTGAAAGATACTCAACACGTTTTAACGGTGATTATAAAGTTAAAGAGTGGCTTAAGGTTGGTGCTAATATGAACTACAACTACTCAAACAGCCGCTTCTCTGATGAAAATACAGCTACCAGCTCTTCTGGTAATGCATTCTTCATTGCAAACTATATTGCACCAATTTATCCAATATATGTAAGAAATGCATCTGATCAGCAGATAAAACTTATAAATGGTAAAACTGCTTTTGATTATGGTGATGGACAAAGTACAAACTTCAGCAGAAGTTTTATGTCAATAGCCAACCCTGCAGGTGACCTGTTTTTTAATGATACCAACTATGCAATGGATATTTTCAATGGTAGCTGGTATGCAGAAGTTTCTCCTCTTGAAGGATTAACATTGACTGCGAGATACGGTCTTAACGTGAACAATCGCAAATACAGCGATCTAGGTAATGCATATATGGGTCAGAGCTCTTCTTACGGAGGTACTGCTTACCAGCAACTAAACAGATATTACGGATTCAACCAGCAATATCTTGCACACTATAGCTATACAGTGGATGAGAAAAACAACTTTGACGTGACAGTTGGTTATGATGAGTATTCTTACAGTAACCAAATGCTTTTCGCTTCAGGTCAGAATCTATATAACCCAGAAAGTTATTATGTAAGCAATGCTATTGATAACTTGAGAGGTGGTGGTACACTTAATGAATATGCAACCCGTGGTATTATTTCACGTTTGAACTATTCACATGATAATAAATATTTCGCTAACGTAGCATACAGAAGAGACGCATCATCTCGCTTCCATCCAGATAACAGATGGGGTAACTTCTGGTCAGCAAGTGCTGCCTGGATGATGAGTGATGAAGAATTCATGGAAGGAGTTGACTGGTTGAATATGCTAAAGCTTAAAGCATCATTTGGTCAGCAGGGTAACGATAATATTGGTAACTACTATGCATGGTTAGACCAGTTTAGAATGACAGGTGCTGACGGTGTATTTGCTGATGGTGCACTTATATATAAAGGGAATGCAGATCTTTCATGGGAAACTTCAACTTCCTATAATATCGGTTTCGACTATGCAATGTTTAATAATTCATTGACTGGTAGTTTAGAGTATTTCGGAAGAAGATCAGGCGATATGTTATACAACAAGCCAACAGCAGGTAGTTTGGGTTACACATCAATCCCAATGAATATTGGTTCAATGACCAACTCCGGTTTAGAATTAGATGTTAACTGGAATGTTGTTAATAATCGTGATATAAACTGGGATGTATACTTTAATGCAACTTCAATTAAAAACAAAATTAATGAATTGCATCCCGACCTTGAAGGAAAGATGATTGACGGAACACGTATCTATGAAGAAGGTGAGTCAATGTATCGTATGTACCTTGTTGAATATGGTGGTGTTAATCCAGAAAATGGGGTTGCACAATATTGGGCTACAGATCCTGATACAGAAGAGAGATATCTTACAGAGGACTATGCAGTTGCTCAGAATTACAGAATTGCAACAAAAGACCTTCTTCCAAAAGTATATGGAGGTTTTGGTACTTCAATTACTGCTTATGGATTTGATGCTGGTATTCAGTTCGCATATCAGCTAGGTGGTAAGATTTTTGATAGTGGTTACCAGAGATTAATGCATAGTGGTCTTTCAGGCAGCGCCGGCTTCAACTGGCATAAAGATATTTACAATGCCTGGACTCCAGAGAACACTAATACTGATGTTCCGAGACTTAACGCTAATGACAGATATGCCAGCTCAACATCAACACGTTTCTTGACGAGCTCAAACTATCTGAGTCTTAACAGTGTAAGCTTAGGATACACTATTCCTGTTCAGAAATTAGCATCTGTAGATATTAGCAGAATTAGAATTTATATGGTTGCAGAAAATGTTGGAATCTTAACAAGCAGAAAAGGATTAGACCCAAGACAGAGTTATATTTCAGCTACAACTGCATTATATACTCCTATACGTTCAGTATCCGGTGGTGTTAGTTTAACATTTTAATTGAAAATATAGAAGATTATGAAAATAAAATATTTAATAATAACAATTGCATCATTAGCTTTTTTGTTTACAGGATGTAATGATTTAGACACACTGCCTCTGGGAAATGATGTTACTTCTAAACAAAAGGAAGAAACATACATGTTGAATCCTGAAAGAGCAGAGGCGGGGGTAAATGCCATCTTTGCTCAGTTCAACCAGTATATGCCTAATGAAACAGCACTTGGTGCCAGCAGACATAATGACTTTGGTTATCCTTCTGTTATGTTGTTCACAGACGCCAACGGTATTGATGTTGTATCAGATGATAATGGTTACAACTGGACTGGTAACAGTCTTGATTTTACCGATAGAGTTTACACCTCAAATGAGGCTCAGATTATGTGGAATAACTTGTATGCTCTGATTTATACAGCAAATAATGTTATCGGACCTATTGATGCTGATACAGATGATCCACAGTCTCAATACTACTTAGCACAGGGATTAGCAGCCAGAGCATTCAGTTACTTTAATCTGGTTCAGTTATATCAGTTTAATTATGTAGGAAACCAAAGCAAACCGGCTGTTCCTATTATTACTGATGAAAACTCAGATGTTGCTGCTCTTGAAGGAGCGCCTCGTGCAACTGTTGAAGAAGTATACACTTTAATATTAAATGATATATCAAGTGCAATCGGACTTTTGGAGTCTGCTCAAGAGGGTGGAGTTACACGTGCCGACAAACGTTATTTTGATCTTGCAGTAGCTTATGGACTTAGAGCAAGAGTGAATTTGACAATGCAGAAGTGGTCTGATGCTGCAGCAGATGCTACTAAAGCAATTGCTGAAACTTCAGCTGTACCTACAGGTTTAACTGAAGCTAATAAACCAGCTTTCATGGATGTCAATGAGAAAAACTGGATGTGGGGAATAATTATTTCAGAAACTGACCGTGTTGTAACATCAGGTATTGTAAACTGGATTTCTCATATGGGTTCGTTCAACTATGGTTACGCTAACTTTTCAGGAGGAAAACAGATTAATAAGGCATTGTATAATTCAATCTCAGACACTGATGTTCGTAAAGGATGGTGGACAGATGCTGATGGAGTATCTGCAAACCTGACAAAAGAACAACAGGAAACAATTGACTCTTATGGTTATGATCCTTATACACAAGTTAAGTTTGCTCCTTATCAGAATGTGATGAAGAATTCAACTAATGCAAATGATATTCCATTAATGCGAGTTGAAGAAATGTATCTTATTAAAGCTGAAGCAGAAGCTATGAATGGTGGAGGAAATAGTACTTTAGTCGATTTCGTAAGTACTTACAGAGATCCTGATTATTCATTCTCTTCCACAGATGCAGCTGAAATACAGGAAGAAGTTTTCCGTCAGAGAAGAATTGAACTTTGGGGCGAGGGTCTCAACTGGTTCGATATTATGAGACTAAATAAGCCTGTAGATCGTCGCGGTGGTGGTTTTCCTAACGCAACTATGGTTTTCAATATACCTGCGGGAGACCCATTATTATTATGGAGAATTCCTCAGAAAGAGATTATTGCTAACCCTGCATTAAACGAGGAAGATAATAATCCTTCTGCTCCAACACCTACGCCAGTTGCAGATATTTAATGTTTTACCTATAATTTAAGATATATATGAAATTAAATAGAATAATAAAGGCTTTTTCATTGTTGCTGGTGGTTGCATTTGCTGCTTGTAGCGACTTTGAAGATACTGAGCTTCTAAGCCCGGAAAAACCAGCCGGTAATCAAGGAGTGTTTTTCCCTACAACTAATGTTACAGCTCATGAACTAGAGCCAACAGACCCAACACAGATTACAGTAAAAGTATCAAGAACAGTTTCATCTGGCGCTGCCAGCATTCCGTTAGTAGTTGTTACTAATGATGAGGGTGTATTTAATGTTCCTGCTACTGCAAACTTTGCAGATGGTGAAACTGAAACAGATGTTGTTGTTACTTTCCCTAATGCAGGTGAAGGTGTTACATATAAACTTGTTATAGCTGTAGAAGGTGATCAGTCAGTTGATCCTTATGGTGAAGGTGCTGTTTCTGTTGCAACTCAGGTTACACGTATTAAATGGACTCCGGTTGAGAATCCTTTTATTTACAGAGATGGTACTTTTCAAGGTGCCGGTTGGGGTGATAACTCAAGACCAATGTATGTTTACGCAGAAAAAGCTCAACTTGGAGCCTCAGTACGCTATAGATTAAAAAATGTGTATAAACCTGCTACATCTTCAACTCCAGATGCTGATGGTGTGTATAATGGTTTTTATAGCTTTACTCCTGGGTTTGATTCAAGCAAAGACTGGTATACAGTAATTGAAATTCATTCTGCTGCAGGAACATCTGGAAATGTATCAATGTTCACACATCAAATTGGATCTGAACGTTCAACATATGGAAAGATCTCTATTGGTTCAAAAGCTGGCTCATTTGGCACTCTTTCCAATAATAAGATTACTTTCCCTGCTGGTACTCTTCTGTTTTATGATGATGATGGTAGCTATAATGCACAACAAACACTTATATACCTGACAAAGGAAGCCTATATTAAAGATAACATGCGAATTACTGATTACAATGATGTAGAGTATGTTGAGGTTGAAGGTGAGTTAGGTAAATATGAAACATTAGCTTATGGTGAAACTTGGGATAGAACATTATATAAAGCTATTGATATAGACTCTACAAATGTTGCAAGTGAATATAAAAACTTATTCTACCTGGCAGATCTTTATGCTGAAGGTTATGGACTTGCTTTCTACTATGATAAGACATCAGGAAAGGTAACTATACCTGAAAGTCAGAAGATCGGAACTAAAGTGTTTGGACAAGATCTGTATGTTTCACAAAGTGATAATAATGAGTCCTCTGTTGTTGTAAACTATAAAGGGACATCAATATATACTTTTGGCCTAACTTTCCACTTCAGTGATGGTACTATTGTTGGTGATTTTGCTGAAACATTCTTCTATTCAGAAGAGGCTTTGACTTATACTAAAGAAGATTTCTTAGGTGAATTCACACTAATAGGTGGGTCAGCTCCAGCAGACGTGGAAATTGCTGAAGAGTCACCAAATAGCTTTGTAATTACTGGTATTAGCAGAGCTGAAGAGGTAGTTGCTGAATTTAGTCCTGAAGATCAAACTTTGTCAATTACCCCTCAGGAATTAGCAGATGTCACATTAGGTGAGGGTGAAGATGCAGCTACTTATAACGCTGTTTGGTATACTCAAACTCCTGGCGGCTTAAGTGCTAGTGCAGCATTAGAATTTGAATTCGATTTAAGAGGCAATTTGATTGTATCAGAATCAAGTGTAGGTACCGGATTTAGAATTATCGGCTATAATGTAGAAGATGAAGATGATGCAGGATATTTGAATACAAACTTAAATCCAGCATTTATACCGGTTGTTGCTGATGCAGAAGAACTGGAATTACAAAGTTCAGTAAGCCTCAGAAGTGCAAACAAATCAGGTGCTAATTTCTCAATACAAGGAAAAATATCTAAGGATAAAAAAAGGAATATTTCGCGAGCTTTTTAGTATTCTAAAAACAACTTAGATTTAAGCATTCAATATAAACTGCTTCACGGTAAATCGTGAAGCAGTTTTTTTTATACATACAAAGACTAGAACAGAAATTTGTTAATTGCTTCTTGCCATTTCATAGAAACTGTTTGTAAGAGTTAAAATGTGATTTTATTTCTCAAGCTCTTTTCCAGAGTTAAAAACAGCAAAACGATAGAAAAATAGTGTAAAAATGACAAATGTCAAATAATAGTCCGCTAAAGTTAAAAATAGACGGAAAAACGACATTTTATAAATTAAAATATTACATTTGTGGTCTATGATATTTCGATCCAAATGTTAAATGAAACAAATGTTTTAGTCGATAGTACTATAATGAAAATGATTAACTAACAAGTTGAGTTTATGAAGAAAAAACTTTTTGTGTTTTTGAGCCTGTTCTTTATGGGAATAGGTGCTATTGTAGCTCAAACTCAGGTACGTGGCACTGTGGTTGATGAAACCGGAGAGCCAGTTATTGGGGCTACAATACAAATAAAAGGAACCGGTCGTGGAACTACTACCGATTTAGATGGTAATTTCCAGCTGTCTGCTCCTGAAGATGGTGTATTGATAATTTCATTCGTGGGATATCGACCACAGGAGATACCGGTTACTGCTTCTCCAAGAATAGTACTTGTAGAGGATACTGAATTGCTTGATGAAGTGGTAGTGACAGCTTTAGGTCTGACCAGAGAAAAAAAGACTCTGGGTTATGGTGTGACCTCAGTTTCGGGAGATGAGATTTCAAGTGCTCAGACAATTAACCCGATGCAAGCACTTTCCGGGAAAGTTGCCGGTTTGGATGTCTCTTCTGCTGCTAATCCCGGTGGTACGCAAAATATTGCGATTCGCGGGTTTAGTTCATTTGGTAATAACCAGCCACTATATGTTGTTGATGGTGTTCCAATTACTAATGCTCAAAACCGTTCAGGATCTAACCTTAATTCACAGGCTGACTTCGGATCAGGTATAAATGCACTTAACCCAAATGATATTGAAAATATTACAGTGTTAAAAGGATCTGCTGCTTCTGCTCTGTATGGATCAAGAGCGGCACAAGGGGTTATAATGATTACAACAAAGTCTGGCCGGAATACCGGTGGTGAACTACTGGTTACTTATGATGGAAGTGTTACGGTTCAGCAGGTTGGTCGTATCCCAACAGAACAGACCATGTTTGGTCAGGGCTGGAGTGGTGACCGTGCTTTGGATGAAAACGGCAACTGGGGAGCTCCATTCGATGGGAAAGACCGTGTGTGGGGTAATATAGTTGACAATAGTCAGCAGATTAAACCATATGTATATCTGAAAAATCGTATACGTGACTTTTATGATTTTGGTATTGGGTACAACAACTCAGTTTCTGCAACGGGTGGTAACGATAATACGCAGTTCCATGCTTCTATTTCACAGAATTTTATTGATGGCCCGATACCTACTGATGATGACTCATATAAAAGGTATACAATTGCATCAAGTGGGTCGCATAAACAGAATAAGTTTACTATAAGCACCTCAATAAATTTCAGTTCTGAAAGAAATGAGGCCTCTCCAACAGGTCAGGATAACTCTATTTATCGTTCATTGAATGAAATTGCTACAGATATATCTATTGTAGACTTGAAAGATCTGAATAACAAATTTAATAATGTAGATAATTACTTTACTCCTTATGGAATGAATCCTTATCACATTCTTAATATTAAAGAGGCTGTTCAGACCAAGAATAAATTTTTCGGCAAACTTCAGCTGGATTATGATATTCTTGATAACCTGAAGCTTACATATAGGTTTGGGGGTGACTATGAGGCTACAATTGCTGATACTCATTTCGATGCTATTGTTTTTACTCCAGGTTCACCTAATGATGGCTCATCAAATGCAAGTCCAGGTTCTTATGATCAGGTGAGAAGACAGAGAGTTCAGATGAATCATGACCTCATTTTAAACTATAATGCTAATTTCGGGGACTTCTCCTTTAATGCAATTGCTGGAGCAAATACAAATGAGCAATCTTACAATGCTTTGGGTGGAGAAATAACTTCAATAGATATACCTGGATTCTATGATTTCACAAACTCATTAAGTCCTTCTACTGCAAATCAGGCTTCAAGCCTTTATCGTTTGTGGGGTATGTATCTTAATGCTGACCTTGGTTTCAGAGACTATCTGTATCTTACATTGACAGGCAGAAACGACTACTCATCAACATTGCCACTCGGGAAGAATTCATATTTCTATCCAGGTGCTATGATCAGTTTCCTTGCAACAGACTTCTTTAACTCCAGAGGTATTAATACAGGTATTGTGGATTTCGCTAAGTTAAGATTCTCTTTCGGTCGTACAGGTAAGGATGCGGGATTATATGCTGTATATGATAGACTTGTTGCGTCAGAACTTACTAACCCGGGATATCCAAGTGTTGATAACCTGTCATTTCCATTGGGTGGTGTAAATGCTTATACTGTTTCAAATACAGCAGGAAATATCAATCTGAAACCTGAGCTGACAGATGAGCTTGAAGTGGGACTAGATATCAATCTGTTTAAGCATAGAGTAGGTCTCGAATTATCATATTATAACAAGATGACTAACGGACTGATCTCTACTCTACCAATTGACCCAACTACAGGTTATACTGCACAAGTAACAAACTTAGGCGATGTAAGAAACAGTGGTGTGGAGATAATGGCAAACTTTGTTCCTGTGAGAACAAGAGATTTTGAATGGAATATCTCATACAACTTCACTAAGAATTATAATAAAGTTGAACGTCTGGATGTACCAGAAGTTTTCCTTGGAGGTTTTGGAGGTATGGGTATCTATGCAGTTGAAGGAGAGCCCATTGGACAGTTTAAATCTCAAAAAGCACTTAAAACTGTAATAGATGGTGTTGAACATACTATTGTGGATGGTAATGGAAATCCTCAGCCAACACCTAATGAAGAGTTTCTTGGAAAGGATATTAATGAAAAATATCGTATGGGTCTAACCAACTCTTTTACTTTTAAGGGTCTTACTTTATCTGGAACTTTTGACCTTAGATATGGCGGAAGTATTTACAGTTACACAAAAGACTACATGCATTGGGTAGGAAGTGGTCCTGAAACAATATATAACGACCGAAATCCGTTTATTATTCCTAATTCGGTAGTTGATAATGGAGATGGAACTTACAGTGAAAACACAACTCCTGTAGATCCAACAGCTCTGCATACTTTTTATAGTAACGGAGGATTTAACTATACTGACTTTGCTGTAATTGACAGATCTTATCTGAAGCTTAGAAATCTGAGTCTGGCTTATGAACTACCGTCATCAATTGCCGGTAAATTAGGTGTGAGAGCTATCAGCGCTTCTGTAACAGCTTCAAATATACTTTTGTGGACACCTGCAGAAAATATGTATATCGATCCAGAGGTTACAACCTTTGGTAACAATATTGAGGCTAAGTTTGGAGAGTTTGGTACTAACCCTCCTTATCAGACATATGTTTTCGGGTTAAATATTTCGTTTTAATAATTAGTAAATATCAGAAAATATGAAAAATAAAATATTAATAATAATATCAGTCCTGTTTATGTTGCTTGCTTCGTCAAGTTGCAATGACTGGTTGGATGTAAACCACGACCCGAATGCACTTGAGGAGATCCCTGATGCAAAAGTATTGCTTCCGGCTGCCCAGGTTGGTATTGGCAATAATCTAATGGGTTGGGATTTTGGTTTCGGTGGAGCATTTTGGGTTGAGTATTGGACACAATCATATACAGCATCTCAGTTTAAATCTCTTACTGAGTATCTTCCTCAGGAGTTTAATACTGCTTATCAGTCTCTGATGAGAGAACCGATGAATGACCTTAAGCGTATAAAAACAATGTCGGCTGAAGATGAAAATAAAGGCTACTATTTCGTAGCTGAGGCATTATCAATCTTCACATGGCAAATTATAACAGATGTGTGGGGTGATATGCCATATTTTGAAGCTTTGAAAGTGGATGAAGGAATATTACATCCTAAGCAGGATACAGGTGCTGCCATCTATGAAGATTTAATGTTGCGTATTAATGCATTGCTGGAAACTGACTTAAGCGGCTCTTCAATCTCTCCTGAATCGGATTTTATATTTGAAGGTGATCTGGATCAGTGGTATCGTTTTGCTAATTCTCTTAAATTGAAGTTGATGATCCGTCTGTCAGAAACTCCCGGTTATAATAACTCTTCTGTATTGAGTTTTATTCAGAGCGCTGATTTGCTGACTACAAGCGCAAAAATTTCCGGATCAGTGTGGAATGATGCAATGGAAGGAAAACGTCATCCTATGAGAGAGTTTCAGGCTGGAGGTGCTAACTATTTTTCAACAAATGTTATAGCTGCAAAGAACTTTATCGATTATTTGAGTGTGAATGATGATCCCCGACTTAGCAAATTGTTCAATGGAACAAAAGGTGCTTTCTATGGTGATTTTGATTCTAAAGAGGACTCAGATGGTAATGGTACAAATGATGCAAATGAAGCTTATGCAACTGTAATTTTCTCAGGTAATATGGACTTAATGATAATGTCTGACTGGGAGGTTAATTTTTATATTGCTGAAGTATATGCACGCGCTGCACAAAATGCACAGGCAAAGGAATTTTATGATGCAGGGGTAATAGCATCTCTAAGTCAGCACGGTATTAGTGATACAAGTATAATTGAAGATGGTGGTTATGCTGCATGGACAAATGGAACTGTTGAACAAAATATTAAACAGATTGCAATGCAGAAGTGGGTTGCAAATGCTAATTATCAGCATATTGAATCATTCCTTGAAAGGAACAGGACAAAGTATCCATCAGTAAATGATATCGATATAGAAGCTAACAGGCAGTTTGCATTTAACAATTTTCCGGTAGGAGATCTCACGATCTCAGTGAAAGGAAGAGCTCTTCTTAATGGGAATTTACCTGCATCTCCTTTATATCCAACTTCCTATTTATTCAGGAATAATAATGCACCTTCTCAAAAAGCAAATGTTGGCGAGAAAGTATGGTGGAATATGAAGATTGGGAAATAGTATTTACCTGATAATTAATTAAGAAGATATGAAAAAATTTAAATATAGTTTGATTTTAATTTCCGCTTTAATCTTTTTCTCATGCGAAAAAGAAACAGAGGGAATATCCAGAGTCACCTATTATGTGGATCTCACTTTAAAAGGAAACCCTGTAGAATTTACTCAACTTGGAGGATCATATGATGAGCCGGGTTGGACTGCAATTCAAGAAGGTGAAGATGTATCAGGTGATGTGAAAGTATCCGGAAGTGTTGATACTAATAAAGCAGGGTTGTATAATATAACATATAGCGCTGTAAATGTAGATGGTTTTGCAAAAAATGTAACACGTAAGGTTGTTGTTTACGACCCAACACCATCTCCACTAGAATCCGGATTGTATAAAGTATCTAAGTCAAGCAGCCGTACATCATTTGGTTCAGGACCAGGATCAGCAGGTTCAAGCGAGTTTTCTTCTGAACCCACTATCCTGATTTATCAGGTATCACCTGGTAAGTTTTATACTTCTGATTTTATTGGTGGTTATTATGAGGTGGGAAGAGGATATGGTGCCACATACGCCATGACAGGTAATTTTTTACTTAATGATGATCTTACCATTACACTGGTTGATAGTAGAATAGCCGGATGGGGGGATGGACTTGATGATGTTGTAAATGGCAGTTATTCTCCGGAAACAAAGACTCTTACCTACACAGCTCAGTATGCACTGTCATATGATTTTAATATAATTGCAACAAAACAATAATGAAATATATTATGAAGAAATTAGCTTATATAATTAGTGCTGTATGTTTGCTCTGTATGTTTACATCCTGTCAGGAGGAGCTGGATAACTGGTACAGTGAGACATTTGAGTACAGCGGTAGATTTGTTTTCAAACTTATGTCAGAAGATATGTCTGATACATATATTGATTATGAAGGTTATGAAATACAGATTTACAATACAGCGGAAAACATTCAAAATAACGTTTGGATTGATGATCATGGATTAATCTTTCCTCTGAAAAGCAAATTTGTATTTACAGGTAATGCCTCTTCTTTTAAATCTGTAACTGAAGATTTTGCGCAACTTCCTGAAAATATTCATTCAACTGAAGATGTACCATCTGTTGTTCCAACAGCTGCAGGTCAAACTTATACTGAAGAGGAACAATGGTATATAAAAGCGGCGATTCTTGAAGGTAAAATTTTACCTAAAGCTGCTACAACCCCAGGTGGCAATCAAGCTGACAGCATTTATATGAAAATCAGACTTTATAGTGGTGCAGCTACTTTCACCAGCTATGAAGTACCCGTGGCTTTAAGGGCAGATCCCGAAGTGCCCGAATATGCATGGAAGTTTACTTCAGCTGTTCCTAATCCTGAAATGGAAGAAACATATGTTATAGGAGGATACAGATATACCGGTATGCCTGAAGATATGTAATATAGTTAGTTACTTGTTCTATTAATTGATTAAGACCTGAGGGTAAAAACTTTGTTCTCAGGTCTTAAATTTAAATATATATTAGATATCTATTTTATCTAATTTCATTGCCGGTTTAGTGAAAAATGCAATAACCCCGGTTAAAATAATCACCAATCCTGAAATAATAAAAGATGTGTTCAGGCCTATTGTATCTGCAATGAAACCAATCCCAATCAGACCGATCATCGATGGTATAAGTGCTACAGCATAAAATGTAGAGAATACTCTTCCAAGTGCAGCTGGATCTATTTTATTTTGTACCAATCCGGTAAATGCTGAATTGTAAACAGCTCCTGCTATTCCACTTATGCAGGTCAATATGGCAAACCATATATAACCGTTTGGAGATAAGATTCCTGACCCCATGAAAGCCATACCTAAGAGGATGTAGGTCCAGTTAATTAATCCAACACGATTTACTTTATAAACTTTAACTCCCATAATTGCACCACCTGCAAGTGCTCCAACACTCCACACTGCTTCTATAACCCCAGCCTGAAACTCTGTTCCGTTGAAATAATCTAATGTCATGAGAGGGAAAAGTACACTAATTGGTATAATAAAGAAAAGTATTATAATTGAGTAAAGAAAGACAAGACTTAGTCCTTTGTTTCTTAATACAACCATTGCTCCTTCTTTCATCTCTTTTAAGAAGTGACGCTCGCTGTTTTCTGTTTTCTCAGGATTCGGAATATTTACGAAAAAGAGAGAGGATACAGCGATTAATGCTCCTGCAACATCAAAAATAAGTACATACTCTATATCCCATATTGTAATCATCATTGCTCCTAATGCCGGACCGGCTATCTGACTCACAGATGCTATTATCTGGTTTATTCCAGCTATACGGGTTAACTGGTCGGAAGGAGCCAGTAGCGGTACAGAGGCTTGCATTGCCGGCATATGAAATGAAGATCCCACAGATCTGAGTGCTAATAATGCAAATATGTGCCACAGTTCTGCTTTGTCGAACCAGAAGAGGAGTGCAAGTATAAGTGTACAAAGAGCAATGAAAGTGTCAGCCAGCATCATTATTCTCTTACGGTTCCATCGGTCGATAAGCGCTCCCGTAAACGGTCCGATTACAGTTTGAGGAAGCATACCGGCAATTGCAGCAAAAGCTAATATTTCGGCTGATCCCGTTTGCAGACTTAGCCAAATGATAATTGCAAAATTAACTAGACTGCTGGTTAAAATAGAAAAAAACTGGCCACTCCAGATAATTGTAAAGGTTCTCTTCCAGTTGTTATTCATAAAAGTTGGACATTCTAATTTACAGCAAAAATTTTACAGACAGAGCTATAACAGTTTATCAGCACCAACTGTTTACAAATTGAGTAATAATTAAGAAGATTAATGAGAACTGTTTTTTAATTAAAAAACAGGCTTGCTAAAAGAGTAAAACCAAGTCCGCAAAAAGCTATTATTGATTCCATTACTGTCCAGCTCTGCAATGTCTGTTTTTCATTCATTCCCAGATATTTTCCTACAAGCCAGAAGCCACTGTCATTTACATGTGACAGTAATGTTGCTCCAGATGAAATTGAGAGTACTATTAATGCCCTTTGAGGATCGCTTAGGGCGAATTCAGAAATTAAAGGTGCTACAAGACTTGCTGCAGTAATCATTGCTACAGTAGCTGAACCTTGAGTTACTCTTACAGCAGCTGAAATCATCCATGCAAGTAGTATTGGAGGTAATGGTGAATTTACCATCGATTCAGCCATCATTTGTCCTATTCCGCTATCTATCAATACCTGCTTAAGTACCCCGCCTGCTCCTGTAATAAGGATAATAATTCCTGCGGGGCCCAATGCCTTGGTGCTGAGTGTTAGTATCTTCTGCTTATCCATACCTCTTTTTAGACAAAGAAAATAGATCGCTATTAATGTAGCTATTATTAATGCAGAGAAAGGGTGGCCTAAAAATTCAATAATGTCTGTCCAGATCGATTTACTTATCACCTCATTTGCAACTGCTACAGTTGTAAATGTATTTAATAGAATTAGAATGAGTGGTACTGAAATTATTATGGCAATTGAACTGAAAGAGGGATATTTTTTAGAGTCGAATTCCAGTTGAGTTTCCTCAAATACGTAATTATGTTCCAGGTGGATCTTTTTAGATATAAACTTTCCAAATACAGGACCGGCAATAATTGCGGTAGGTAATCCTATAATAAACCCCAAAAGAATTACCCAGCCAAGTTGGGCATTAATAATGTCAGCGACAGCTACGGGTCCCGGTGTTGGAGGTATAAAGCTATGTGTTACAGCTAAACCGGCGAGAAGTGGAATTGCATAATATAGCAATGATTTTTTTGTGTCGCGTGCAAGAGCGTATACAATTGGTACAATAATAATAAATCCAACATCAAAAAATACAGGAATACCTACAAGAAAGCCTGTAATGACCATAGCCCATGGAGCGCGATCCTTCCCAAATTTATTTATGAGATAGTGTGCCATAGATTCCGCACCTCCCGAACTTTCAAGCATCTGGCCGAAGATTGCACCAAGTCCTACAACAGTTGCTACGAATCCCAACGTACTGCCCATCCCTTCCTGAATTGATCTGGTTATGGCACTGAGTGGCATACCGGTTAGGATACCTACATATATTGCAATGAGCAGTAGTGATATAAAGGCACTTATCTTTAGTTTCAGCACCATGAATAGCAGTAGAAACACTGCAGAAACAATTATCAGCACTATTGTCAGAGTTGTCATAACTGTGCTTATAACTTAGAGTTTATGTACTATTATTTGTTCTCGAGCTCTTTTTTTCTTTTCAAAGCCTCAAGATAATAATAATCTGCATAATTCAGAGGCACATCAACCTCGGAGTTGTGAGGAAGACTTCCAACGGAGTGCATTAAAATAAAATCTCCATTTTCACCTAGTTCAGCACGATATTCAGGTCCTGACAGTGTAGTAATTATATTATCAGCAATTGACTTATAATCTCTATCGTTTGAGAACGTTGACAATTCATATAAAGCTGAAGCTAAAATAGCTCCGGCTGATGCATCGCGATAGGTGTCAGTGATATCATCGGCACTTATATCCCAATAAGGAACACCGTCTTCAGGATAGTTAGGGTGGTTGAGAACATATTCTGCACTTTTGATAGCCTGCTCAAGATATACAGGATTACCAGTTTCTCGATAACAGATAACAAATCCGTAAACACCCCAGATCTGACCACGAGACCATGTGCTTTCGTCAGAGAATCCTTGATGGGTATTTCTGTGCCTGACGCTCCCATCATTTGTGTCGTAATCGATTACATGCCATGTACTGTAATCAGGTCTGTAATGATTTTTAATAGTAGTGTTTGCATGGTTTATCGCAATATTATGAAATGTTGAGTCACCTGAAAGTTTTGTAGCTTCAAACAGCAGTTCCAGGTTCATCATATTATCTATTATTACCGGACACAGCCAATCATTGGATTTATTTGCATTCCAGGATTGTATTATACCTGCAGCAGGTTTGTATCGGGTAGAAAGTGATTTCGCAGCATTAATTATTACATTCTTGTAGGCTTCGTTACCTGTAAGTCTAAGACCATTGCCATAGCTGCAATAGATCATAAATCCCACATCATGGTTTCCTGTATAATATTGAATAGAATCCAGGGCTTCGGTATATTTAATTGCCAATGGTTTCCATTTTTCATCACCTGTCAACTCATAAAGATACCAAAGACTTCCTGGAAAAAACCCTGATGTCCATTCTGTTGCAGGTATATACTTCATCTCACCGTCAATAATAGATTTAGGATTCACTAAATTTGCAAAATCTTCAATCTTATCAATCATTAAAGAGTACTGATTTGCAGAAAATGAGACATTTTCTCCAATAAAACTGGTATCGTTCTCATCATTATGCTGGTTTGAAGAGCATGATACTATGAAAACTAATAAGACTGTAAAGTGTAACAGAGTTAATAAATTTTTCATATATAAATGTTTTTAAAATTAAAAAAGAGGCCACCTCGATCGAGAAGGCCCCTTTTGTACTGGTTAACGTGATATTAGCATTAAGGTAAAAAAGATTGTTTTAGGTTATCGATACAAAGATAGGCCACTATTTTGAATGAGCAAAATAAAAAAACATATTATAAAACATAGTTTTAGAATATGTTTTTTTGGATATTTGCATTGTTAATCACTTTAAGTTGCTGATTTATCATGTCTTAGGTGTATATATAAAAAAAGAGGATAAAACTTGATTCTACCCTCTTCTTAATTTTTATGAGAATTATTTTCTAATACCTAATTCTTTAATGATTGCACGATATCTTTCGATATCCTTGTCGATCAGGTAATCGAGTAAACGGCGACGTTTACCAACTAATACTCTCAATGCTCTTTCAGTGTTATAATCTTTTTTGTTTGACTTCAAATGCTGAGTCAAATGCGAAATACGGTATGAAAACAATGCTATCTGCGCTTCAGGTGAGCCAGTATCAGTGTTAGACTTTCCGTACTTTGCAAAGATTTCCTGTTTTTTAGTAGAATCTAAATACATGTTTGTTTGTAATAAAACGTTATAAAAACTTTGGGATGCAAAGATACCTCTAATTTTTTTATATACAAACGGTTTGCTGTTTTTTTCAATTTCGGCGGCGTAATTTATCACTCAATCTCTTGATAGCATCATTTATTTCCTGATCAGGCTCTATAACATTATAATCGCCCCAAAAATCCGGATCAAGGAAATACTCTACTCTTTCAGCGATTACATCAGTAGATCTAATTCGTTCTTCTCTGGGAAATTTAATAACATTGTCAGTGTATCTGTCAGTTACAGCGATTTCTGAACCAATTGTATAGTTAGTGGCAAATAGTCCGAAGAAACGGTTGGTCCACCTTACTCTGAACTCTACCTCTGTACTACTATAATTAAAGTACCATTTTCCATCGTCTTCTATAAAATCAACCGTATACTGTGCTTTTTCAACCTCTACCCGCATTTTAGAAGGTTTACGCCTGATGAAAATATTTGATGCATCCTTTCTGTCTTCTACATTCATGTTGAATTCCATGCGGGCAAAAGCCAGTGATTCGTAATCAAGGTAAATTGTTCCTCTGAACAGTATCTCATCAATTTTGTTAATCGGCTGGAAATAAATTTTATAATGCGGCTTGTTATTAATATTTATAAGCCCCTCAATATGGTAGGAATAATCAGAACCATCTGTTCCAAATACTATCTCCGGATTTTTCGCAATATCCAGTAAAAGAGCGTCACTTATACCTCCCTGAAATTTCATAAGAACAGTGTCACGAGGAGATATATCTGTTGCCTTTCTGCCGATATATATACGAGCCTGATCGTTACTATAAGATCTGTAGGAGGCTTTATAAACATCCAGAACAGCTTCAACAAGTGAAATGTGCTTGGAGCCTTTTTTTACCGATTCGCGGTAGAATGCAACCATCATATTGGGTTCGGCTGCATAGTTTTCAGGAATTCTTCGTAATGCATCCTGTAGAAGATGAGTACCGTCTCCGGAAATAACCTGCAATTCACTTAACTGAATAGGAGATGGGACTAAAGTTATGTGATTGTTGGGACTATCTATAAGAGTGACAACCGGAATTTCCATGTTTGAATATCCAAGATGACGGATAATAAGTGTAGAATTTCTGGATTCTGCCGGAACTCTTATGGAGAAATATCCATCTTGGTTGGTTACAGTAGATACATTTACACTTTGAACAGAAACACTTGCATTGACTAATGGTTGGTTAGTATCACCTCCTAAAACTCTTCCTCTAAGTACATACGTTGCATCTTGCTGTTGCACAATATTTGCCGAATTGAGGGCAGTAAAAGGGAACAGACTAAGGATCAGAAAAAAAGTGATTAAGTTTTTCATTTGATATGTTTCTTTTTATAAATGTGACTTATACAAAAAAGAATATTGATCCAATATCGTAACTAATTTATCTTCAGCTAACAAAGTAAACTAATTCGTACAAATATACAAATTAATATGAGATATTTAACTGTGAGCATTATATTATTGCGGTAACCCCGATAATTGATTAAATTTGTGCGTTTAAATACAGAATATACAATGGTATACAGATATGACTTTCTAGTAATTGGCTCAGGTATAGCAGGTATGAGCTATGCTTTGAAAGTGGCAAATTATGGTAAAGTAGCTATTATTGCAAAAAACCAGCTTGAGGAAGCAAATACTTATTATGCACAGGGGGGTATAGCATCAGTTACAAATCCATGGGATAATTTTGAGAAGCATATTGCTGACACTTTGGATGCCGGGGGCGGGCTTTGTGATCAGTTGGTTGTTGAAAAAGTTGTCAGAGAGGCACCTGCTCAGATCAGAGAGCTTATTAACTGGGGCGTGAATTTTGATAAGGATGATAAAGGTAACTTCGATCTTCATAAGGAGGGTGGACATTCCGAATTCCGTATTCTTCATCATAAAGATAATACAGGTGCTGAGATTCAGGTCAGCTTGATAGATGCGATAAGGAGACATCCGAATATAGATGTATTTGACAACCATTTTGCAATTGAAGTACTCACACAACATCACTTGGGTCAGGTAGTTACTCGACATACACCCGGAATTGAGTGTTATGGTGCATATATCCTGAACCAGGAGACAAATGAGATTGATACTTTTTTATCAAAGGTTACAATGATGGCTACAGGGGGCATAGGATCAGTATATCAGACTACTACCAATCCTGATGTGGCAACAGGAGATGGCATTGCCATGGTTGCACGTGCTAAAGGAGAAGTGAAAGGGATGGAGTTTGTACAATTTCATCCAACTGCACTTTATCACCCAGGAGCCAGACCCTCATTTCTTATTACTGAAGCGATGAGGGGTTATGGAGGAGTGCTCAAGACCTTGAAAGGAAAGGAGTTTATGCATAAATATGATGAGCGGGGGTCACTTGCTCCACGTGATATAGTTGCTCGTGCCATTGATACAGAAATGAAGGAGCGAGGTTATGATCATGTGTTTCTGGATGTTACTTTTAAAGATCCGGAGGAGACAAAAAAACACTTTCCTACTATTTATCAGAAGTGTCTCTCATATGGAATTGATATAACAAAAGATATGATCCCTGTTGCTCCTGCTGCTCATTATCTATGTGGGGGAATCAGTGTAAATCTTGATGGAGAGACAAGTATTGGTCGTTTGTATGCCAACGGTGAGTGTGCATGTACCGGATTGCATGGAGCAAATCGTCTTGCATCAAATTCTTTAATTGAGGCAGTTGTGTATGCCGACGCTGCAGCTAAACACTCCGTTCCGCTAATTAAAAATTATACCTTTCAGGAAGATATCCCACCATGGAATGCAGAAGGAACAACCTCTCCGGAAGAGATGGTTTTAATTACACAGAGCTACAAGGAGGTTGGGCAGATAATGTCATCTTATGTTGGTATTGTCAGATCAGATATCAGACTTAACAGAGCAATGGATAGGCTAAATATCCTGTTTAGGGAAACTGAAAATCTGTTTCAAAGGTCAATTGTTTCACGTGATATATGTGAATTGAGAAATATTATAAAAGTTGGATATCTTGTAATTAAACAGGCAATGGCTAGAAAAGAGAGTAGAGGATTGCATTTTACAGTTGACTATCCTGATCGTGATCCAAATTCAGTTTTATGAATAAATCAATAAATATAAATGGCTCTCTGATTGATCTTTCATCACCTCTTGTGATGGGTATTCTTAATGTTACACCTGATTCATTCTTTAAAAACAGCAGGAAGCAGTCTGAAAAGGATATCATAAACAGGTGTAGGCAAATTATGGATGAAGGGGGATCGATTATTGATTTAGGAGCTCAATCCACTACTCCGACATCAAAACTGTTAACAGCGGCTGAAGAGGCCGAAAGATTGATACCTGCACTAAAAATTATTAGGAGAGAGTTCCCAAAGGTAATTGTTTCAGTAGATACTTTCTATGCTGATGTTGCAAAACAGGCTGTGGAAGAGTTTGGCGCGAATATAGTAAATGATGTGTCAGGTGGACAGATTGATGATCAGATGTTCCCGGTTATTGCATCATTAAATGTTCCATATATATTAATGCATATGAGGGGTGTTCCTCAAACTATGCAGAGTATGACGGATTATGATGACTTTATTCAGGATATATTATACTATTTTTCTGAAAGGAAGGCGAAACTCAACTTATTAGGTGTAAATGATGTGATAATTGATCCTGGTTTTGGATTTAGCAAGACTCTTTCTCAAAACTACGAATTAATGGCATATCTTAAATATTTTCATATCTTTGAGGAGCCTATACTTGTTGGTATATCTCGTAAATCTATGATTTATAAACTGCTGGAATCAACACCCGAAGATAGTCTTAATGGCACCACAGTGCTAAATAGTGTAGCTTTGCTGTCTGGAGCAGATATTCTTCGTGTACACGATGTTAAAGAGGCTGTGGAGTGTGTAAAGATAATTGGTAAGTTGGCTGAGTACGATAAATAAAAGATATGTTAGCTCATTTTGGTATAAAGGATTTTATTGATGTTGTTCTGGTTGCTTTACTACTGTTTTATCTATTCAGATTAGTAAAAATTTCAGGACTCAGACCGCTGTTTATCGGTATTCTGGTATTCATGGTAATATGGATCTTGGTTTCACGTGTATTTAATATGGTGTTACTGGGGTCGATACTTGATCAATTTGTAAGTGTTGGCTTATTTCTGTTAGTAATTCTTTTTCAGGATGAAATAAGAAGGTTTTTAATGTCGTTAGGCTCAAAGAAGAGATGGAATTATATTACAAAATTGATCTTTCCAAGTGAAAGAGATAAAAAGGATCAGTCGCACCTAACAGCAATTGTACTTGCTTGTATGAATCTATCGAAAACAAATACAGGAGCACTAATTGCTGTACAGGGTGATATTCAAATGGGTCTATATGAACAAACGGGTGAAATAGTAAACGCTGATATTTCCTCAAGATTAATTGAGAATATATTCTTTAAGAACAGTCCTTTGCACGATGGTGCTATGATAATTGTAGGAAAGAAAATTAAAGCAGCTGGTTGTATTTTGCCAATATCTCAAAACCCAAATATTCCTAATCACCTGGGATTAAGACATAGGGCCGGACTGGGTATATCTCAGGAAACTGATGCGAAAGTGATAATTGTATCAGAAGAGAGAGGTAGAATATCGTTTGCCTCTCAGGGACGTTTGAAACTGAATATTACTCCTGAAGATTTACAACGGCTTTTAATTGCGGAGGATTAAAGATAATCAGATGATTCTTAAAGAACTGTCAATAATAAACTACAAAAATATCGCTCAGGCTGAGCTTCAACTTTCACCTAAAATAAATTGTTTCATTGGGAACAACGGGATGGGAAAAACAAATCTGCTTGATGCAGTTTACTACTTGTCATTTTGCAGAAGCTACACTAATCCTGTTGATTCACAGATAATAAAACATGACTCTGACATCTGCATGCTGCAGGGGAAATATATCTTTGAGGATTCAACACAGGAAGAAATTTATAGTGGAATTCGCAGAAGACAGAAAAAACAGTTTAAAAGAAATAAAAAAGAGTACGAGCGCTTATCTGATCACATTGGATTAATTCCACTTGTTATGATATCACCTGCCGATATTGAACTTATTACCGGGGCAAGTGAAGGAAGACGCAGATTTATGGATATTGCCATTTCACAGTTTGATAAAGAGTATCTTCGTGCATTAGTGAGGTATAATAAGGCATTGCAGCAAAGAAATGCACTTCTTAAAAACGATGAGGATTTAATTGATATTACTCTGTTAGAACTGTGGGAGGATCAGATGGTTGAGGATGGTGTTTTAATTTATAATAAACGAGTGGAGTTTATTATGAAGCTTACTCCAATGTTCAACGACTTTTATTCACGTGTAAGCGGTTCTGCCGAAACTGTTTCATTTGAATACATATCACAATTAAATGATGGTGATTTTAAGGACAAAATGAAAGGTAACCGTCAACGAGATTTATCTATTGGTCATACAACAGTAGGTGTTCACAGAGATGAACTTGAAATGTTACTTAATGGATTCCCGATTAAAAAAATTGGTTCTCAGGGTCAGAATAAAACATATTTCGTTTCACTGAAACTGGCTCAATTCAAATATCTGCTTGATACTGGTAATACCACCCCTATACTTGTTTTGGATGATATTTTTGACAGGTTGGATTCAAAAAGGGTGGAGGAGATAGTGAAGCTTGTCTCAGAACCAGAATTTGGACAGATCTTTATGTCAGATACCAACCGGGAATCACTTGATAAAATACTTGACAGACTTAATAACGACTCTCACATTTATTCGGTTATTAATGGAGAGATTAACTTGATCTAAACAAAAGGTAAACAGAATAAATATGCAAAAGAAAAATAGTCAGCCTATTTCCAAGGCAATGTCTGACTTTTTTAGTGCAAACAGCGAACTAAAGATGAAGCTGGCAGAATATCGTGCAGTAAATGGATGGAATGAAGTCCTTGGAGAGGGTGTATCCAAATACACTAGGAATGTTTATTTTAGAAGAAATATATTATACGTACAACTATCATCGGCAGTTTTACGTGCCGAACTACTCATGAACAAGAAGGGGTTGATTGATAAAATAAATGAATATGCTGAGTCCCCTGTTGTAAAAGATATTGTTTTGCGTTAAAAGAATGCAGACACACCAAGGTAGAATCCATCAGGATGAGGCGAATTGGGGCGTTGAGCCAGATCGTAATTAAGTGTAATATGTGTGTAACCTAATCTGAAACCTGCACCAACAATGAGTGAAGGTACGAAACCATTTGATTTAATTACTTCTCCTGTTGATTTGTAAGTCAGTTTCGACCAGATATAATTTAATTCCGGCTGAGTAAATATTGTAATAAAATGTACAGGGTAAGTATAGCCGAAAAGGTTAATTCCCAGCAAATTATCTTTATTCTCATAGTTAGAAAGATTTGCCCTGGAATAGTAATATTTTATGCCGGTACCGGCCATAAAATATTGATTGAACTGGTAACCAATCTGTGGCCCCAATCCAAGATGTGTATAGTTCCGACTTAAAGAAAGTCCGAGGTTTGCACCGAAACGCAATTTGCTTTTGTCGAATAGTTCTGCTTTACTCTCGTTGTGATCAGTGATCCGATAATATTCCCTGCCAGAGGAGTGTATATTGCGAGAGTCGTCTGCTCCAACCCTGATTGTATCATAACTGAATCCCTGTGCATTTGCAATAATAGGTAAAAGTAAGAGCAGATATATTAACCAACTTCTCATTTTATCAAACTTTGAAACACAGGGAACAATTCAGTTAGCTGATTTTCAGACAATCTGCTATATAGCAGATAAATTACTCTGTAGGAGTTTCTGTAGGCTGAGCTTGAAATGGAGTTACAGGTGTAACATCAGGCGCAGTTGATGGACTAAGTGGTGCAGGTTGTTGAACTTCAACCTGTGACTGTGGCAGAGCAGAGCTTGAAGCTGTGTATTTAGCAGTCAGGATGCTTAGTAAAATCACAATAGCGGCTAATGTCCAAGTGAATTTTTCAAGGAAATCTGTAGTCTTTCTTACTCCCATAATTTGGTTGGATGAAGAAAAACCGCTTGCTAAACCACCACCCTTTGATTTTTGAACTAATACAGCAAAAATCATCAGTATCGAAGCTAGCAATATCAGAATGGTGATAAAAATATACATAATAACTATTTATTTGTTTTTTTCGTTTATAATCAAATACTCCAGGAAACGAATTTGGTCCGCAAAGTAACTACTTTTTTTCGGAAAAGTCAAACTTAATCGCTTAATTATTGTAAGTGCCTGTTCATATTTCTTTTGCTTGATATAAATCTTTGCAAGTGTTTCAGTTAGAAACTCATTCCCTTCATCATTTACAATATCATCAACATGTTTTTTCTTATTGCTGTCACTCTTTTCCTTAAATGGGCGTATTTGAATTGGATCTGATTCATTGTTTTTTATGAAAGCATCTATTATGTCTTGATGCTGAAACGGTTCGGGAGAAGACTCCCGCCTAGTTTCTTCTCCTAATGATTCCAGATACCCAAAGTAATCTGTTGTGACATAATTTATCTCTGGTGTATAAGTTGGTGTTTCATTTATATCCTCTTTTCCAAAAGAGGTAAAGTACGAATCAAGTAATGCTTCTGTTCTGTCCCTTTTCTCTTGAAAGTTCCTCCCTTGAGGGAAAAGTAGAGTTTCATATTCCTCATTATAGATCATATAGAAAAGTTTTCTTCTATCGGCACATAAAACTGCTGTTTTAGCTAATTCTTCACCATACTGTTCATTATCGGATTTCAGTAGTTCTCTAGTGTAAAGTAGTCTGGCAGATTGAAAGTATGGATACTCTTCTATGATACATTGTAATTCATCAATTGATAAATTTTCAATGGATTCATCATCTATCAGCCGATATAAATTATCCTTTTCCATATACCTTACCAGTTAGCCATCGTAGCATTGAATATCTGATCTACAATTTCATCAATAAGTTCATTAATCAATTGATCTTGAACTGAGTCGAATACTGTATTACTAGAGAAAGTACGGTTTGCAGAAATAGTCTCTTCCATTTGAGGTGCATCTGTTTTATTATTGCGAAACCTCATTCTAACAGTCATAGTTAATCGTGTCTCTGAAGCAAATGCATCTTCCTGAACTGCTAATGGTGTTAACTGATAACCTACAATTTCTCCCTCAATTTCCATATCACCATTCTGATCAACCAGTTGTAGTTTGGTGTTACGGGTAAACATATCAATCATTGATTCATTAAATCTTTGTTCGAGAGGAGGATAGACTAAAGGAGCCTGATTTATAAAGCGTCCAATAGTCAATGTCTTTGTAAGATCATAATCAATGGATGCAGTCCTGAAAGAATAGGAAATACGACATGAGCTAACCACAAAGATCAGCAATAACAAAGAAATATATTTTATACTCTTCATAAGTGGTTTTTTATTATAAATCGTACTCCTTAATTTTTCTGTAAAGTGTACGTTCAGATATTCCAAGATCTTTAGCTGCTAATTTTCTTTTACCGTTATGACGCTCAAGAGCTTTAGCAATCATATCTTTTTCCACTTCACTAATAGACAGTGAACTTTCTTCATACTCTGTAGCTTCCTGTATGTCATGACCTTCAGTTTTACTTATAGCAAAATTATCTGTGAAATGTTCATATTTCACAGGAACAGCTACTCGTGTGTGATCACTTGGTATTATAGTTGAAGAATGAGTGCCGGAATCTTCTAATATACTGTTTACTACCTGCTTGAGATCTGATATGTCCTTTTTCATATCAAACAGTACCTGATATAGAATCTCACGCTCATTGGCAAAAGATTTATGTTCAGACTCATGTATCTTTGATAATGAAACAGGAAGCATACCAACTTCATGATCCGGCAAATAGTTTTGCAATATTTCAGATGTAATAATACGCTCCTTTTCAATAATTGATATCTGTTCGGTAATGTTTTTTAGTTGCCTTACATTGCCGGGCCATCTGTAACTTTTTAGTAGTTCAATTGCATCTTCTGACAGATTGATTTGCGGCATCATATACTTTTCAGCACAGTCTGCAGCAAATTTTCTGAATAACAGAGGTATATCGTCTCTACGATTGCGAAGTGGAGGAATACGAATGGGTACAGTATTGAGTCTGAAGTAGAGATCTTCTCTGAATTTACCTTTTTCAACTGCATTAACCAAATCTAGATTAGTTGCAGCAACTACTCGCACATCACTCTTCTCTACTTTTGAGGATCCTACTTTTATAAATTCTCCACTCTCCAATACTCTAAGCAGACGCGCCTGAGTTGACAAAGGCAGTTCTCCCACTTCATCCAAAAACAGTGTTCCACCATCAGCAACTTCAAAATAACCTTTTCGGGTTCCTGTAGCACCGGTAAAAGAGCCTTTTTCATGTCCAAATAGCTCAGAGTCAATAGTTCCTTCAGGTATGGAGCCGCAATTGATTGCAAAATATGGTCCATGTTTTCGTTTACTGAACTGATGAACTATCTGGGGGAAGTTTTCCTTGCCGACTCCACTTTCACCCGTAATTAGTACAGACAGATCTGTTGGTGCAACCTGTAGTGCTATATCAATTGCACGATCCAGTTCAGGAGACGTACCAATTATTTCGAATCTTTGTTTGATTTGCTGTATTGATTGCTTCGCCATAAATGAGTGAATGTTTTTTTATTTTTTTCCTAACGAATAAGTTCTTTCTTTAAGGAATTTTCCTAGTTCAACTGTATCACCATTTAACTCTTTTATAACATCCGGCATTATAGGTTCGCCTAAAGTAATTACAACTTTTTTGCCTTTTTTATTGTATAGCTCGTGACATAACCTAAGATTACGAAACTTCCAGCCAAACATTCTTGAAAGATAAAAAGACATACTGTTATGCCCTGAAATATGAACAGGAATTACAGGTATACCTGATTTTTGAATAATCTTAAGTACGGCTGGTTGCCAATCCCTATCCTCGATCACAAATTTTCCTTTTTTAAAATATAGGTTTGAAACAGCTCCGGCAGGAAAAAATCCCATAGGATATTTTTTCTTAATATGAGCAATGCTTTCCCTTATACCGCCAAACGTTACCTTGTTTTTATCTTCATTACCAAATGGGTCTACAGTGATAAAGTTTTCTGACATTGTGTCGATAAGGCCCAAAATATGATTAACCATTATCTTGTAATTATCAACACGACTAGCAAAAGTTTCTATTACTGCAATACCATCTATATGACCGTATGGGTGATTTGAGACTGTGATGAATGGCTTATCCTTAAAATCATCCAGAACTTCAATATTTTGTAATATACGTATTACTCCTAATTTATCCAAAACATCTTTGCAAAATTCGTGGCTTGTAAGATGTTTTGACCGGTTGTAAATTTCATTTGGGACATGTAAAGCCGAAATCTTTATGCCAATATCAATAAGTTTGTCACCATAGCTTCCACGAAATACCGGGTGTAAACCCCTTAAGTCATCTCTACTAATTAATGCGTCCTTCATTAGCCCTAATTCATAAGTTAAAGTTTAAGCAAGCTCTTTTATCAGTTTGATAATCTTTTCTCCTATGTTTTTTGCATCTTCTTCAGAACCTGCTTCTGAATAAATACGAATTATGGGTTCTGTGTTAGATTTTCTCAAATGCACCCATTTGTCTTGGAAGTCAATTTTTACACCATCTATGTCTGTTACTTTTTCATTACTGAATCTCTCTTTTACCTTTTCCAGAATGTTGTCAATATTCATATCCCTTGTAAGTTCTACTTTCTGCTTCGACATAAAGTAAGAAGGATATTTTCTTCTTAGCTCAGAAGGCTTTTTCCCGGTCTTGGCAAGCTGTGTAAGAAATAGAGCTATACCTACCAGAGCGTCGCGACCAAAGTGAGATGCAGGATAGATTATACCGCCATTTCCTTCTCCACCTATTACAGCTTTCACCTCTTTCATCTTAGCAACAACATTTACTTCTCCTACCGCAGCAGCATAGTAATTTCCTCCCTTCTGAACTGTTACATCTCGTAGAGCTCTTGATGAGCTGAGATTTGAAACAGTATTACCGGGAGTGTGTTCTAATACGTAATCAGCTACTGCAACCAAAGTGTACTCTTCTCCGAAAGGTTCACCATTTTCACAATATATTGCTAATCTGTCGACGTCAGGGTCAACAGCAAACCCTACATCTGCTTTTGAACTACGTGTCAGTGACGATAGTTCAGTAAGGTTCTCAGGTAAAGGTTCAGGATTATGAGAGAAATTACCATGAGGTGCACAGTGCAGTTTAAAAATCTCTTTTACGCCTAGTGCATATAATAGCTCAGGAATTGCAATTCCACCCACTGAGTTTACACAGTCAATAGCAACACGGAAATTAGCATCCTTAATCGCTTTTGTGTCTACAAGATCCAGCGAAAGTATACTTTGGATATGCTCATGCAGATATTGCTTCTGAGTTATTTTACCCAATTCATCTACTTCAACAAATGAGAACTCCTCTTTTTCCGCATAAGATAATATCTTTTCTCCATCTTCGGCACTAAGAAACTCACCTTTATTGTCTAATAGCTTCAAGGCGTTCCATTGCTTAGGGTTGTGACTGGCAGTTATGATTATACCACCGGCTGCATTTTCTTTAGTTACTGCAATTTCTGTTGTAGGTGTCGTAGCCATACCGATATCAGTGACATCACATCCCATGCCTATTAATGTGCCAGTTATCACACGATGTACCATTTTACCTGAAATGCGGGCATCACGGCCCACTACTATAACAGGTTTACCTGAATTGGAACTTTCTTTGATAAAAGAAGCATAAGCAGCTGTGAATTTAACTATATCAAGAGGTGTCAGGTTGTCTCCGGGATATCCCCCAATTGTGCCTCTGATTCCGGATATTGATTTAATTAATGTCATAAAAATTGTTTATTGGAATTACCAAATCTGATTTTCGAATCTGTATTCCACATAGTCGTAATATGTGGGTTGATATTGTTGTCTGTCAGTTGCAGAACCCATATTGAATGGGACTATTAATTTTACAATTCCATTATGGCCAACTCTAGTTAATGGGACAGCCAGACCGGGAATATTGTAATAGTTTTTGCTGTTTGAGTTTACAGGACCGTAAAATTCTATCTCAAAAGGCATTGTGCTTGTTAAGTTGGAGAATTTTACAGAATCATCAACCATAAAATATACTCCACTGAAACGAGCATATACTTTTTCTGCTATCTTAAGATTCTTTGTTGTATCTCCATAGTCAACAATATTATAATATACTCCTGATTCGGGATCTTTGTAAAAATCACCTTGATTAAAGACGCCGTTGCCAGGGAACTTTTCCAGTACCGAAAAATTATTTTTAAGTATAAAAAGTTCTATGGCTTTTGTCTCATCTTTAAGATAATCTGCATAGGTTTTCCTATCCTTGCAAGATGAGGCAAAAAGCAGTAGCGTGGATAATAGTATAAAAATGGTTTCAAATCTTTTCATGTTTATCTTTGTGTAAATAAATTTGTAGACAAAAATACATAAACTAAACAATAACTATTATTTAAAATGGGTTAATCCTCATTAACTGCCATTATTAATCTCTCCTTGTATTTCTCCAATCCTTCTGAATAAATTTTTAATGCTTCTTCCAAGCTGCCCTGAAATTCTCCTCCTGATGCGTTTACATGTCCACCTCCATTAAAAAACTCTGAAGCAAACTCATTGCATCGGAATGATTTCTGAGATCGGAATGATATCTTGACCATACCTTCCTCTTCACGTATAAATGTTGAAAAAATGATTCCTTTGATGCTTAGCGGATAATTTACAAATCCTTCTGTGTCGCCTTTGCTGTAACGGAATTGCGACTGATCTTCGTTTGAAAGATAAAGTAGGGCTGCATGTTTGTCGTGATAAACCTCCATCCTTTGAGAAAGGGTAAAGCCTAGCAATCTGAATCTCTCTTCAGAATAGTTGTTGAAGACTTTTGAATAAATTGCATCTTTGTCGATATCCTTTCGCAGTATCATGCTAATTATTTCATATATCTCGGGATCCGCAGAATTGTAAGTGAAACCACCGGTATCCGTCATCATTCCACAGTAAATAGATTCAGCTTCGGCTTTTGTCATTTCACTATATTCTCCTGCTTGATATATGAATCTGAATATCAATTCACTTGTTGATGAAATATGAGGCTTAGAAACAATTATGTCGAAATCTTCACCTGGAAAAGGGTGATGATCAATCATTATTTTTTTTGCTTTGGAGGTTTCCAGTACAGTTGACATTTCTCCTGCTCTTTTTAATATATTATAATCGAGAGAGAAGATCAGGTCAGCATATGAAAGAATTTTTGCTCCTGCTGATGGATTGTACTCAAATATTTCAATATTATTTGCTCCATCCATCCATTTGAGGAAATATGGGAATGAATTGGGAACAATTATCATTACATTTTTTCCTCTGTTCTTAATAAAATGATACAGTGCGAGCGAGGAACCTATAGCATCCCCATCAGGAGATATATGCGTGGTTATTACAATCTTATCAGAGTTGTCAATATAGTCGATAATCTGTTCCACTTTGTGGGGTTCAATTACTTCGCTTATATATGGTAAATTATGCATTTTACTATTTAAATCTTTGATGCTAATCAACAAAAGTAGTAAAAATTCAGTTATAGTATGTCATCTTTGCATACATCGTCGCATATAATACACGAGCAAATATATTATTTTATTACCCATTTATAAGAGTATATGTAGAGGTCAGTGAAAACATCAAAATTGAAGAAAGGGCGATAATCAATGACTTAGATCTATGGCTGAATAGCCAGTGGCCAAAACTAAATGTTATTGTAAAAAGTAGTAAAAGCTGTAACACTGAGATACTTATATTTGATATCTGTGCTAAAGGCAACATTTCAACTTTATAAACAATGAATATTGTGATTTCTGTAGCTGTTTTAATAAACCATTGGAATATGCTGAATAGAAGCTCAAATACTTTTAAATTTAAATGAGTTAGCAGACTGATTATTATTAAAGGTACGACAGAGTATATTATTACTCCAATTAGCGGTACTACTAAAATATTTGTTATTATGAAGTATGTCGGGAATGTCCCGAAATAAAAGAGTACAAGAGGGAAAACCCCTAATTGAGCTGATAGAGATATTGTAAACAGATTATAAACGTATTTTGCAACTATATTGGAAGGTGTGTATATAATATTAAACTTAGGCATGAAAAACAGTATGGCAACAACTGCAGCAAAGCTCATCTGAAAACTTATATCGAATAGGAAAAATGGGCGATATATAAGAATAAAAAACGCGGCAGCCGACAGAGTATTATAGGTAAACCCCCTTCGGTTGAATATTTTAGCGATGCAGTTTATAGTGAGCATTATAGCTGCTCTGATTACGGAAGCTGACATGCCTGCAATAAAAACGTATGACCATAGAATAATGATTATGATCAACTGTTTAACTTTATTTGTTGTCCCCTGCTTCCTTAAGAATGAGAATAAGAGACTAATGACTACATATATTATACCGACATGCAATCCGCTAACTGCAAGAACATGGGCCGTGCCTGATATTCGAAATGCTTCCCGAAGGTCTTCTGTAAGATCCTCTTTATATCCAAGTGTTAAAGCTGATATTAAGGAATAAGCATCATCACTCAATTCAAAACTTTTATAAAAATTCAGAGCTTTTAATCGAAATCTTTGAGATATTGTATATAAAGAGACTGATTTCCTGTTTGTGTTTTCCCATGCAGTTGAGGGTATATATGCTGATCCTGAATAACCCTTAATTTTCATATATCTGACATAATCAAAGGTGTCAATTTTTTCGAAATTTCTAAAAGCTTGTATTCTGGCCTGAAACACTATCTCATCTCCTGGCTTAAGTGAATAGGATCGATCATCCTGCTGTATATACAATATTACTTTTTTCCCTTCCTGATTGTTGATCTTTACGTCACATGCGATAGTCTTAGGTTTAATTTTAGGAATATCAGTAATAGTTCCTATATAATATTGTGTGTTTTCATTGAAATTGTAAAGAGCTTTTTTTTCATGTTGATGATATTGCACCTGTGTTAACGATACAATAAATAAAAAGGTGCCGGCTCCAAACAGCCATCTAAGGTGGAATCTGTTTCTGTTACCTATTATGAAAGATATAAAGATTATGATTATGCCGGAAATTCCAGATATCAGTTTACTATAGTAAGAGAAGTCGGGCAGACATGAGCTAATAACAATACCTGTAATTACCGGGATCAATAACCTGAAAAAAGGTGTTTTCCCAATCTCACTGGACATATTATTAAGGTAAATAAAAAGAGTATAAAGAAAAAACCTTTAAAGAGCTTTTAATTGACGAATGGTTTCTACTGGATTTTCAGATGAAAATACAAAACTGCCTGCAACAAGCGCATCAGCTCCGGCATCTACCAGTTTCCTGCCAGTTTCCAGGTTTACTCCTCCATCTACTTGTATTAGGGCAGAAGCATTTTGCCTTAGAATCATATCTTTGAGCTGTGTTACTTTCTTTACTGAGTTTTCAATAAATTTTTGGCCCCCAAATCCGGGGTTAACCGACATTAGAAGTACCATGTCGACATCTTTTATTATATCCTCTAATAAGGAAACCGGAGTGTGAGGATTAAGTGTAACAGCAGGCTTCATCCCATTATCCCTAATTTGCTGCACTACTCTGTGTAAGTGTGTGCAAGCCTCAAAATGTACATTCATATATGTTGTACCGGTAGCAGCTATTTCCTTGATGAACTTTTCAGGCTGTACTATCATCAAGTGTGTATCAAGAGGCTTTTTTGATATCTTTTTCAGGAGGTTGGTAACTGCAAACCCAAAAGAGATGTTTGGCACAAAGACTCCATCCATAATGTCAAGGTGGATCCAATCTGCTTCACTGCGGTTTAGCATTTCAATATCCCTTTCGAGGTTTAAAAAATCTGCGGATAAAAGTGACGGTGCAACAATTGTGCTCATAATTAACATTTTTATTTATTCAAAAGTAGTTGAAAAAACTTAAATATCCAACTATCAATTAAATGACGCCACTATCAGCAATTTTAAAGTCAGTAATGCTTTATGGATGAAATGTAAGAACTTTCAATTAGTTTAAACAGATTATCTTGTCAGGGAAATTAAGCTCCTCTACAATATATACAGATGAGGCAAACTGTCTTATAACAGTAGAAGTAATTTTAGACAGATTCAGACTGTCCGTCATATAACTATTTTTTTTGTCAGGAATTTCTGGAATAAATAAACTCATTTCATCTTTGGTTGTTTAATTAAAACGTAACTACTTATTCAATATTGTAACTAGTTAAAATAAAAACAGTAAATTATTACTTATGTGTATTATTTACATATCTTTGCAACGAATTAAAACTAAAAAAGAATTAGAATGAAGAAAACAATTTATTTACTTTTGACTGCTGTAGTTTTTCTAATGTCATGTCAAAATAAAAATTACACTATAAAAGGTATAGTTGCTGACTCAGCATACGAAGGCACAAATGTGTACATGCAGGAAATGACAGATAACTCTATGATTGTTACTGATACTGCAGTAGTTCAAAATGGAGAATTTACATTCACAGGGTCAGCTGAGACTTCAATTCTCCGATTTGTTACATTAGACGAGACCGTAAATTATGAGAATGAGATTAGAGTGCCAGTATTGGTAGAACCGGGTAGAGTAGAACTTGTATTTGACTCGGTAATAACTGTTAGTGGTACTCCGGTTAACAATGCATATAATGACTTGAGAGTTGAGCAACGTGCACTTATATCAAAAATAAGAAAAGTTGTGGAACGCTTTAATAATGCCAATTCAGAAGGTATTATGACAAGTGAACTTGAAAGTGAAATTAATCAGGAATATGACAATATCAGCAATCAGTTAACCCAACTAAACTTTGATTTCGTTAAGAGTAACATTGGAAATCAACTTGGTCAGTATGTATTTGTTTCTTCTTCATCTATGTTTGAGCCTATACAACAAAAGGAAATTTTATATCTTGCTGATGAATCCTTCAAGTCAAAAGAAACTGTACAAAGAATAGTAGAACGTTTAGAGAGTCTCGATAAAGTGGCTGTAGGCAAGAAGTTTGCAGATTTCACATTAAAAGATCCTGAAGGAAACGATGTTTCACTTTCTGATTATGCAGGACAGGGCAAGTATGTTCTTGTTGATTTCTGGGCTGCATGGTGCGGACCTTGTCGACAGGAAATGCCAAATGTTGTTGCTGCATACGATAAATATAAATCTAAAGGATTTGAAGTAGTAGGGGTCTCTTTTGATCAGGATTATGATACATGGACTAAGGGTATTGCTGATCTTAAGATGACATGGCCACAGATGTCAGATCTGCAATACTGGGATAGTCCTATTGTTGATCTTTATGCTATTCTGGGAATTCCTCATACAGTTCTTTTGGATAAAGATGGAGTAATTATTGAAAAAGATCTTAGAGGAGATGCTCTTAATGAAAAACTGGCTGAATTAATGCCTTAATGCATAATTCTCCATATAGAATATAAATGCTTATAAAAAGTGGATTTAAAATGGTCCACTTTTTTTATGTTTCCTGTTATAATAGAACGGATTCACCATGTTAAAATCAATGAATGTAGATCTAATTGTTACATGTGGCATCTGAAATAGTTTTCAATAAAAAATTTATACCTATTTTTGCATAAAAGAGATTAAATATGAAACCATCTGAAAGAATCCTCATTTTACTTTTAGGTGTCTTTCTGACCATTTTTTACACCACTTCACTAACTGCACAAAGCAGAAGTTTTACTGTAGTGATAGACCCCGGACATGGGGGAAGAGATCCCGGTGCATTAGGGTCAACATCAAAAGAGAAAGATATCGTTTTGTCTGTAGGACTTAAATTGGGTAAATTAATAGAAGATAATCACCCTGATGTAAAAGTTATATACACACGGGATAAGGATGTTTTTGTACCTCTTAATCAGCGTGCAACAATAGCCAATAAGGCTCATGCAGATCTCTTTATCTCTTTGCATTGCAATGCTCTTGACAGAAGAAAAACTTCACCACAAGGAGTGGAGACTTTTGTACTTGGTTTACACAGGAGTAATGATAACCTGGATGTGGCAAAAGCTGAAAACGCCGTAATTATGTACGAAGATGACTACTCTGTGAAATATGAGGGATTTAACCCTAATGAACCGGAATCTTACATAATTTTTGAATTTATGGCAAACGAATTCCTTGATCAAAGCGTTCAGCTTGCCTCATTAGTTCAAAATCAGTTAGTCTCAAACTCTAAAAGAGTAAACAGAAATGTTCGTCAGGCAGGATTTCTTGTGTTGCGCGAAGTGGCAATGCCCAGTGTATTAGTTGAATTGGGATATATAAGTAATAAACAGGAAGAGAACTATTTGAAAAGCAGTAGTGGGCAGACCTCATTGGCAAACTCAATATATAATGGCTTCAGGGAGTATAAGAGAGAACATGACAAGAAGAGTTTTGTTTTCTCGAACAGAAACCTCGGAACACCTGATAGCAGGTCGGGCGGAGTAGTTCAGTCAATCGGAGGAATAGAGTACAGAATACAGATATTCGCTTCTGTCAATAAGCTGGAAAATGGAGCTCCTGAATTTAAAGGTCTAGGACCAGTAGATTTTTATAAAGATGGCAACCTTTATAAGTATACATATGGAAAGACCAATAATCCAAATGATTTAAAAAACGAGCTCAGAGATGTAAAGAAGAAATTCAAGGATGCTTTTATAATTGAGTTAGAGAATGGCAAACGCGTTAAATAAACAGTAATGAATATGAAAAATAATCTGAGCAGAAATGCGTTAATCGGACTGGCTTTTATAGCTAGCTTATTTATGATATACTTCGGGATTAATTTCCTGAAAGGAGCAAATGTCTTTAAGAAACAGAATCAATATTATGCAATATTCGGAGATGTGTCAAAATTGCTGATCTCTTCACCTGTCTATGTTAAAGGTTATCAAGTAGGACTAATCAATAATATTAAAATGGCAGATTCAGATCCTATCCAGTTTTTAGTAGGTATAAACCTTGAGGAAGATTTTAAAATTCCAGAAGGAAGCTACCTGCAATATGGAATAGATATGTTTGGAGCATCTACCGTTAATCTGGTTTTAGTGGCTTCTGACAAATATCTTCAACCAGGAGATACACTTTCTGGAGATAAAGAGATAGGTCTAATGGATGGTGTAGCCGGAGTTATGCCAAGAGCGGACTCAATTCTTATTAAAATTGATTCAATAGTTTATTCACTAAACAAATTAATTTCACACCCTGTAGTAGAAAGCTCAATTATAGGATTAGGGTCTGCTGTTGATCAGCTTAATAATACAAGTATGAGCCTTAACAGGATTGTAAATACAATTGAGAAAGACCTGCCTCAGATAAGTCAGAATCTAAATTCTGCAACAGAAGATTTAAAAACCGTAAGTGATAATCTCTCACAATTTGATTTAAATAAAACTTATGCATCGATTGATGAGACAATAAATAATTTAAAATTGTTAACAGATAAGTTGAATAGTAACAATAATTCACTAGGATTATTGTTGAACGACACTAGTCTTCATGACAGTATAAATGTCACAATAGACAATGCAACCCGGTTGCTTGAAGACATAAGAGAGAATCCTGACCGATATTTGACAATAAGGTTGAAGCTATTTTAAAATTGCGATAAATAGACTCATTCTAAATAGAGTGAATTGCTTAGTCCATATTTGATCATGCTGTTAGCCCGACTAAATGAGAGTTTGAGACAATAAATTCATAAATTTTAAAGACTCAAAGGTTTTTTTTATATCTACTTGTTAATCAGCTTGATTTGATTTTGCGTTGATGTGTAAATGTTTTGTTATGAGGATATTAGCTCTATTTGATTGATTGATAGCATTTTCTCCCGATAATCGATTTTGAAGAAAAAGTTTCATTTTTATTTCTCGTTTTTTTTTTCAAAATTTGTAATTCAATTGCGAAAAGAGAAAATCATTTTTATTTTTTTGAACTTTTAGAACTAAATGAATAGTAATTGCACTGATTTATGGAACAACTGTCTGAATGTGATTCGGGATAATATCCCTGAACCGGCATTTAATACATGGTTTGCACCTATTGTTCCTTTAAAATACGAGAAGCAGGTACTTACTATACAAGTTCCAAGTCAATTCTTCTATGAATATCTGGAAGATAAATATCTCGATCTTATTCAACAGACTCTTTATCGTGAAATTGGTGAAGGTACTATACTGAATTATAGGATTCTTGTTGAAACAGAAAGTAACACCGCAGTAGAAATGCGCGGTGAAAGTAAGAAGTTTCCCTCGATTGAAAATAAACCTAATAAGAGAGTTACTGCTAAAGTTCCAAGCCCTTTTGATATAGTTGAAACTCCTGAGTTTGACTCACAGATAAACTCTAAATATACATTCAATAATTTCTTCGAAGGAGATAGCAATAAATTAGCTAGAACCGCAGCTGATGCAGTTGCTCTGAATCCTGCTAAAACTGCATTTAACCCTTTTTTTCTACATGGTAATTCCGGTGTAGGTAAAACGCATTTATGTCACGCTATCGGCTCAAAAATTCTTGAACTATATCCCGAAAAGAAAGTACTCTATATCTCAGCGCATCTTTTTAAGGTACAATACACAGATGCCAGAAGATTTAATACTATCAACGATTTTATTAATTTCTATCAGGGTATAGATGTGCTTATAATTGATGATATTCAGGAACTATCAGGTTTAGAGAAAACTCAAAATACATTTTTCCACATATTTAATCATCTCCATCAGAATAATAAGCAGTTGATTATGACTTCTGATTGCGCGCCTATGGATATGCAGGGTGTTGAGGAGAGATTACTTACGCGTTTCCGTTGGGGACTAACTGCACAGCTTGAGCGTCCTGACAAGGAGTTACGAAAGAGGATTCTGCAAAATAAGGTGTTATCTGACGGTCTTTCTATACCTGAGGATGTAATCGATTATATTGCTGAAAGTGTCACTGAGAACGTACGCGACCTTGAAGGTATCATCGTTTCACTTATGGCTCACTCAATAATCAATAATCGTGAAATAGATATGAATCTTGCGCGAAGAGTTGTTGAGCAGAGTATTAAGTTCGAAAAGAAGCGTATTACTGTTAAGAAGATACAGGAGACTGTTTCAGATTTTTATAATATAAATAAAGATCTAATTCAATCTTCATCTCGTAAACGTGAAATAGTACAAGCACGTCAGGTTACAATGTTCTTCATTAAAAAGCATACCGAACTGTCACTTTCACAAATAGGGGTACAAGTAGGAAACCGTAGTCACGCTACTGTACTTCATGCTTGCAATACAGTCAAGAACTACTATGATGTTGATAAAAGTTTCCGTTCTGATCTTGAAGAAATAGAGAGAATGCTTAAATCATAATATCCTAGCCTCTCTTTAATATTACCCGCAATATTCACTTTTCCCCTATTTCTCTTTTGACTAAGTAAAGTAAATAACTATATTTGCTGTACTCAAGTATATCATATAAGAAATGAAGTATTTAAATAACAGCAGCTTAATCCTGATTATGCTGTTGATAGGTTTTTCTCTGAAAGCTCAGGTACCTGAAGGATATTACTCATCAGCTGAAGGCAAAAGTGGAGCAGAACTTAAAACAGCACTGTTTAATATAATAAAAGAGCCTAAAGTAGTAGCTTATTCAGAACTATGGAAGGCATTTGAGAAAACTGACTCCCGAAAAAATAATATTGTTTGGGATATTTATTCTGATAATGCTATGGGAAGTGCTGAATACTACTATACATTTTCTAAAGACAGATGTGGAACTTTCAAAAAAGAGGGTGACTGCTATAATCGGGAACACACTTTGCCAAGAAGCTGGTTTAAAGGTTCAAGGTTGCTTGAATCTGATCTTTACCACGTTTATCCTACCGATGGCTATGTGAATAACCGCCGGAGTAACTTTCCTTTTGGTGAAGTTGGTATTTCAATCTGGGAATCAACAAACGGATCTAAGGTAGGACAAAACACTTTTGGGAATTATACTAAAACTGTTTTTGAACCTATAGATGAATATAAAGGAGATATAGCTCGTACCTACTTTTATATGGTTACAGCATATGAGGATATAGTTCCTTTGTGGAGATCTGATCAATTAAGTGAAAGTAGTTATCCCGGACTAAGTGAATGGTCACTACAACTTCTGCTTAAATGGCACCGACAAGATCCTGTGAGCTTAAAAGAGGTTCGAAGAAATGAAGAGGTGAGCAAAATTCAGGGTAATAGAAACCCATTTATTGATTACCCTCAGCTTGTAGAATATGTTTGGGGTGCTGATAGTTCTTTGGCATTTGAGCCAGATAGTTTGACAGACAGTTTCGTATTAATAGAATATAGTCCTTTTGAACGTTGGCTTACACAACAAAGATGGGTAGAAAACCTAAAACAGTATTTTAACAGAGAAAAGTGATGAAGAAGACATGCATTACGTTTTTTCTATTCTCATTATTCTTCTTTACTACATTTGGATCAGTCAAAAGAGACACTCTTACAATTGCGGTAATAACTGACATACATTATTTGTCATCGGAATTTACTGAAGAGGGAGATGCTCTGGATGCTTATGAAAGGATAACTGGCAGAAATATTCAAGATTTGCATGAGGTACTTGATAAGGTACTGACCAATTTAATTGAAGAAGATGTTGATATATTGCTTGTCACTGGAGATATTACCAATCATGGTGAGAAGTTGAGCCATAAAGAATTCATTGATAAAATATTACCACTTACTGAGACCGGTGTTGGCGTTTATATAATACCCGGTAATCATGATATTAATATACCTAATGCAAAAAACTATATCGGAGATAAGGCTGGTCATGCTGAAAATATATCAAAAGAGGAATTTACTAACCTCTACAAACCTATGGGGTTTTCAAATGCAATCAGCAGAGATAGTTGCTCTTTAAGTTACTTGGCAGAGATAGACCAAGATACATGGTTGCTTGCAATAGATACAAATCGCTATGATGAGTATGATAGCGGTTATATTTCTGCTGGCAGGATAAGGCAGGGGACAATGCAATGGATCTTGAATATTCTCACAGAGGCCGATAATAAAGGTATACGCGTTTTAGGCATGATGCATCATGGTCTAATTGAGCATATGTCACTTCAGAGCACATTTTTCCCTGAATACCTTGTAGAGGATTGGAAGAAAAATGCTGATATGCTTGCAGAGGCTGGACTTGAGATTGTTTTTACTGGTCATTTTCATTCCAACGATATTAGTTTAAGAACCACAGCTTCAGGCAAAACAATATATGATGTGCAGACCGCTAGTTTGTCTCAGTTTCCATTTGCATATAGAATAATGAAATTAAGCGACAGAAGTATATCTATAGATACTAAATTTATTACCTCTATTCCCGGAAACGAGAATTTGGAAGAAGAGTATAAGAGAAAGCTAGAATCTGCAACACGCCGAGCTGCAGTCAGCAAATTAAAAGATCTTGCCATCCCTATGTCTGAAGAGATGAAAAAGGTCCTTTCAGATCTTATTGTGAAGCTGAATATTGCTCATGTAAAGGGAGATGAAAAAGAAGATCCCGAAATTATGTCTGCTGTAAAATCCTTCGCTTTATTACTGGGAAATGATACTGAAGAGGTTGATTTCTCTTTTGATTTTCCTCCTGAAGACAATAAACTTGTTATTGAATTTAGATCACGTGATGAGAAAAATTAAGAGAAGTGATATGAGGGAGAGTGATAAACACCTGAAGTTATGCCTGAAGCATGGAGTCATTGAAGCTGGATGCGATGAGGCTGGTCGAGGCTGCTTAGCGGGACCGGTATTTGCAGCTGCAGTAATACTTCCTGAAAATTTTAACTGTAATGAACTAAATGATTCAAAACAGCTGACATTGAAACAGAGGAATGAGTTGAGGTATGTTATTGAGGAAAATGCATTAAGCTACTCAGTTGCTTTTTGTAACCCTGAAGAAATAGATCATCTTAATATCCTATGGGCATCAGTAGCTGCAATGCACAGAGCGTTAGAAGGACTTAAAATATTGCCTGAGCATATAATTGTAGACGGGAATCGTTTCAAACCTTTTAATGAAATACCATATAGCTGTGTAGTAAAGGGTGATGCAGAGTACCAGTCGATTGCAGCAGCTTCAATCTTGGCAAAAACATACCGTGATGAATATATGAAAAATCTTCATGATCAGTTTCCGATGTATGACTGGGATTGTAATAAAGGTTATCCTACTCCAGCTCATAAAAAAGCAATTCGTGAAAATGGAATCACTGTTCATCATCGTAAAAGCTTTAACCTGTTTGAGAGACAGCTTGAACTGGACTTTTAATGTCCTAATGTGTACTTATCCGGTTTTATCAATAATAACTACTCATTCAATCCTGATAAATCTTTTTAAATTGCGATCATAGTTATATATCTCACCTGTATCAATATGATAATACCACCCCATTACATTCAGTTTTCCCTCTTTTACTCTTTTCTTGATGTAGCTATATTTTAACAGATGGTTCATCTGCTCCACAACATTTAGCTGTTCTGTAAAAAGAGTTCGCTCCTCAAGAGTGATCTTGTTTTTTGCTATCTTTTGCTCAACAATCTTCTTGACCGGGTGCGCAAGCTCCATCCATTTCTTTGTATGAGGAAGGTTCTTGAGCTCTTTATCCTGATATAACGCAGCACATCCGCCGCAATTTGAGTGGCCGCAAACAACGATGTTGCTAACATTCATCTGGTTAACAGCAAACTCAATTGCTGAAGTTGTAGCAAGATAGGTGTCTGAATGTCTTTTATAATGAGGAACAAGGTTGGCTATGTTTCTTACAACAAACAGCTCTCCCGGGAAAGTTTGTGTAATTAGATTAGGCACTACACGTGAATCGGAACAACCTATAAATAATGTGTGAGGATTCTGCTTTTTTCCCAGTTCTTCAAAAAACTGTTGCCGGGGTATATACTCATTTGCCTTAAACTCTCTTATACCTTCAAATAATCGTTTATAGTACAATGAGTTAAATTTTTCCTTCCCATGTAACTCCATTCGTTAATTATCTTATCAATTAGTTTTCCATGTAATAACATATTAAACACACTTTCGTTTAATATTAAACATAACTTCCATGATAAGTTATTAGGGGGATAAATATTTAATAATATGAAAGCAGCTAAAACATTATGTCTAATTAATCCACACCTTTTAAACTTAACTGAATTCTTTTCCTCTCCAGGTCCACCGATAACACCTTTACATTCAGGTGCTGATGCAGAGAAACCACCTCCCCGGGATTTGAAATAAAGTGGTTTGCCATTTCAGAGATATGAACCAGTCCGTTTTCCTTGATTCCGACATCTACAAAACAGCCGAAATTTGTAATATTAGTAACAATTCCCGGTAATATCATTCCTTCTTTAAGATCATTGATCGTACGTATGTTTGGATCAAACTCAAGTAGCTGCACTTTAGATCTGGGATCTCTTCCCGGCTTTTCCAGCTCAAGAAGTATATCAGTAAGTGTTTCTTCACCTACAGAATCTGTTTTATATCTATCTATTTCAATGCTGTCAATCAAAGGCTTATTGTTGATTAGTTCCTTAACTGAAGTATTCAGGTCTTTTGCCATTTTCTCTACAATAGGGTAACTCTCCGGGTGAACTGCTGAGTTGTCAAGCGGATTAGTTGAATCTGGTATTCGAAGAAAACCGGCAGACTGTTCAAAAGCTTTGGGACCTAATCGCGGCACTTTTTTTAATTCACTGCGTGACCTGAACGGACCATTCTCACTTCTGTAATCAATGATATTTTGTGCTAATGTATCTCCTAAGCCTGAAACATATGTAAGAAGATGTTTACTTGCAGTATTAAGATTCACTCCAACCAGGTTCACGCAACTCTCCACAGTCTGGTCGAGCGCCTTTTTAAGTTTATTCTGATCTACATCATGCTGATATTGACCAACACCTATAGATTTAGGGTCAATTTTTACAAGCTCAGCAAGAGGGTCACTTAGTCTCCTGCCTATAGATACAGCTCCACGAACTGTAACATCGTAATTTGGGAACTCTTCTCTTGCAATTTTAGATGCTGAATATACTGATGCTCCACTTTCGCTAACAACAAAAACTTTTACCTCTTTTTCGTATCGCAGATTTGTAATAAATCTTTCCGTCTCTCTACTGGCAGTCCCATTTCCAATAGCAATAGCATCAATTTTATAAGTTGAAACCAGCTTCACAACTTTATTGCCAGCTTTGGAATACTCATTTTGGGGTGGGTGAGGATAGATGGTTTCGTTATGTAACAAATTACCCTGCTGATCCAGACATACTAGCTTACAACCTGTACGGTATCCCGGATCAATACCAAGTATTCTCTGTTGTCCAAGTGGTGGGGCCAACAGTAATTGCCTAAGATTATCTGCAAAAACTGATATAGCCGACTCATCAGCTTTTTCTTTAGACAAGGCGGCAAATTCAGTCTCAATTGAAGGTTTTAGCAATCGTTTATAAGCATCAACCACAGCGTCTTCAACATGGTCTGCAGCCTCTGTATTATTCTTGGCATAACGTGGTACCAACCTGTCAAGACATTTGTCCTCATCGACTGAAATAGAGACCCTTAGAAAACCTTCTGATTCTCCCCGTCGTATTGCAAGTATGCGATGAGAAGGACATCTGGCCAAGGGTGCAGAAAAATCGAAATAGTCAGCATACTTTTCACCCTCTTCCTCTTTTCCACTTATAACCTTTGATGTAATTACAGCTACGCGTGAGAATATATTCCTGACAATCTGTCTTGTATTAGCATCTTCATTAACCCACTCTGCAATGATATCACGAGCACCCTGAAGGGCATCTTCCTCATCTTTTACTTCTTCATTAATGAATTCAGATGCTATTGAGGAGACAGAACCTGACTGCTGACTCATAAGCCATTTTGCCAATCCTTCCAATCCCTTTTTCCGTGCTTTCTCAGCTCTGGTCTGTCTTTTAGGCTTAAAGGGTAGGTATATATCTTCTAGTTCTGTACTATCCCAACTTTCTGAAATCTGCTTTTCAAGATCAGGTGTAAGTTTTTCTTGTTCAGAGATAGATTTTAATATGAACTCCTTTCGCTTCTCCAGCTCAAGAAACTTCTCACTTAAATCTTTGATCTTAGAAATCTGCACCTCATCAAGACCACCGGTTGCCTCTTTTCTATAACGACTGATAAAAGGGATAGTGGCACCTTCATCAATTAGTTTAACAGTACTTTCAACATTTTTTGCTGATAGGTTAAGCGATTTTGAAATAAGTGAAATAATTACAGACATAGGTAAATGGTTTATTTGAGATACAAAAGTACAAGAAAATTATGTATTTTTGTTCAACAGCCAATTAGGATTGGAGTGGTTCGGAATATAAGATATAGATAATGGCAAAACTTAAATCGGTCTATTTTTGCAGTAATTGTGGGTTTGAATCTCCAAAATGGATGGGGAAATGTTCAGCTTGTGGCGAGTGGTCAACATTCGTAGAAGAACTGGTACGCAAAAATGCTGTATCAGCTCAGGAAGATACACGTTCGTTTAGTGATATAAAAAGCAAACCCTTGCCTCTGAAGGAGATTAAAGCGGATGAGGAGCAAAGGATTGATATGAGAGATGAAGAACTGAACCGTGTATTGGGTGGGGGACTGGTTCCTGCATCTGTTGTTCTGCTTGGTGGTGAACCAGGTATCGGTAAATCAACGCTAGTACTACAAACAATACTAAAGCTCAGGGGTATTCGCACACTGTATGTCTCAGGTGAAGAGAGTGCACGACAGCTTAAACTGAGAGCTGACAGATTGTCAATTGAAAACGACGACTGCCTGTTGCTTTGTGAAACAAATCTGGATGATATTTTTAAACATGCAAAGGAGGTTGCTCCTCAGCTTCTGATAATAGATTCTATTCAGACTATTTTTACCGAATCACTTGAATCTTCACCCGGTAGTATTTCTCAAGTACGCGAATGTGCTTCATTATTGCTGAAGTATGCAAAACAGAGCGGTATACCTGTATTACTTGTGGGACATATCACAAAAGATGGCAGTATAGCCGGGCCAAAGATACTGGAGCATATAGTGGATGCTGTACTGCAGTTCGAGGGCGATCAGCATTATATGTATCGTATCCTGAGAGGTATAAAAAACAGATATGGAAGTACAGCCGAATTGGGTATCTACGAGATGAATCAGACAGGGTTGCGCGAAGTAAGTAATCCTTCGGAACTACTGCTAACGCGAAATCATGATGAGTTAAGCGGAGTTGCAATTTCGGCTGCAATTGAGGGGATTCGTCCATTTCTAATAGAGACTCAGTCGCTGGTAAGCACTGCTGCATATGGTACTCCTCAGCGTTCAACTACAGGTTTTGAGTCGAGAAGATTAAACATGCTTCTCGCCGTTCTTGAGAAAAGAGCAGGCTTTAAGCTGGCTCAGAAAGATGTATTTCTGAATATTGCAGGTGGACTCAGAGTTAATGATCCCGGTATGGACCTTGCAGTTATAAGTGCTGTACTCTCTTCCAGTCTTGATATTTCAATTGATAATGATACCTGTCTCTGTGGGGAGGTGGGACTTTCAGGCGAGATTCGTCCAGTAAATCGAATAGAACAGAGGGTTCAGGAGGCTGATAAACTTGGTTTCTCACGTATACTGATTCCACATAATAATCTTAAAGGGTTTAATAAAAAACTCTCAATTGAAATTATTGAAGTGAGAAAGGTAACTGATGCTTTCAGGATGCTTTTTTCATAATTAATACAGAACCTTTTTGTTACTAAAAAAATATATCTTATATTTGCATCCTCAAAAATAGAAACGGTACCTTGGCCGAGTGGTTAGGCGTCGGTCTGCAAAACCGGTTACGGCGGTTCAAATCCGCCAGGTACCTCTAGTCAAAGAGTCATTTACTTAAGTATTGTTTCTATCTTTCCTGAAAGCTTCGGATACATTGGCGAAGTTTTCTTTCCATGCAATTGAAACAGCTTCAAAAAACTTTCCAGCACTATCTCTGATTACTTCCCATTTGGGTTCGGCAATTTTTTCATACTCCTCCAGTTTGGATGAGAGGCTATCTCTTAACTCTTTTAGTTTTTCAAGTTGATCACTAAATTCTTCTTTTGCATCATCTGCAACCTCGCTGGCTTTTTTCTCCAATCTCTCAATGCAAGCAGCCAGTTCATCAATCACTTTTTGTGTCCTCTGTCTGAAATCTTCTTCTATCATGATTATTTTTTATGATTATTATAAATTTGTAAATGTTTAGTAATTAAAGATACTAAAGTTTGTTTTATTGTTCTAATTTAAATAATTTGCTTTATATATAAAACGGTAATTTATAAGATTGGTTCAATCTATCATTTCTATTAAAACAGCATAAAATCATCAATATGGAATAACATTATGTTACCGAAATCGGTGGAAATATGTATCTTTGCAACTTATTTATTGAAATTTAATTATGCTGAATATTGTAATTTTTGGAGCACCTGGTTCTGGAAAAGGCACTCAGAGTACTAAAATCTCTGAGAAATATGCATTGGAGCATATATCAACCGGTGACATGTTGAGAGCAGAAATAAAAGCAAATACTGAGTTTGGAAAAAAAGCAAACTCATATATTTCTAAAGGACACCTTATCCCTGATGAGGTAATGATTGATAAGCTGGATGATTTAATGAAGAAAAAAAACGGTGTAAAAGGTTTTATTTTCGACGGATTTCCCAGAACAATCGCTCAAGGTAAGGCACTGGACGAAATGTTGGAAAAATATGATGAAAAGGTAACTGTAGTGTTAAGTCTCGAAGTTGAAGAGGATGAACTGGTAGATCGAATTCTTAAAAGGGGTGAGATATCAGGACGTTCTGATGATAATCGCGAAACTGTTGAGGCAAGGTTAAATGTTTATCACAATCAGACTGAACCGTTGAAAAATTACTATAGCGAGCAGTTTAAGCTGGTTAGAATTCCGGGACAAGGTACTATTGATGAAGTGTTTGAATCAATTTCTACTGTTTTAGACAGAATAATTGGTTAAATTCACAACTTACTTAAAATATTTATCGAAATGGCGGAAACAAATTTTGTAGATTACGTAAAAATATTTTGCCGCTCAGGTAAGGGCGGACGCGGATCTGCGCACTTCCGCCGAGAGAAATATATTCCAAAGGGTGGACCTGATGGTGGTGATGGCGGCGATGGAGGTAGTGTAATTCTTCGGGGGAACCGTAATTACTGGACATTGCTACATTTGCGTTACCAGCGTCACATATTTGCAGGACATGGAGAGCCGGGAGGAGGTGCACAGAGGTCAGGTAAAAAGGGTGAGTCAAAAATTATTGATGTGCCATGTGGAACTGTAGCCTATGATGCTCACACCGGTGAATTTCTGTGTGATATTACAGATGATGGTCAGGAGGTGACACTTCTCAAAGGAGGCCGTGGTGGTTTAGGCAACCAGCATTTCAAAACGGCAACCAATCAGGCACCCCGATATGCACAACCTGGTGAACCTCATGAAGAGCGATGGGTAATTCTTGAACTTAAGCTTCTTGCAGATGTAGGATTAGTAGGTTTCCCAAATGCCGGAAAATCAACACTACTGTCTGTTGTATCAGCTGCTAAGCCTAAGATAGATAACTATCCTTTTACAACTCTTGAGCCTAATCTTGGTATAGTAGAATATCGCGAAGGGAAATCTTTTGTGATGGCTGACATACCTGGAATTATAGAAGGAGCCAGTGAGGGGAGAGGGCTTGGACTGCGTTTCCTAAGACATATAGAGAGAAATTCTCTTCTTTTATTTGTTATCCCGGCCGATAGTAAAGATATAAAAGAGGAGTACTATATACTGTTGAATGAATTAAAGAAATATAATCCTGAAATGCTTGATAAGTCTCATATACTGGCAATCTCCAAATCGGATATGCTGGATGAGGAGCTTATGGATGCAATAACTGAAGAACTTCCTGATCTTCCTTATGTTTTTATTTCTTCTGTTACAGGTTTTGGAATTCAACATCTGAAAGATGTTTTATGGAGAGAACTTAATTCGGAGAATTATATCCCAATTACAGTATCACGTGAGAGTCTCGTACATCGTAATCTTGATATCTCTCAGCTTGAATTCGAACCTGAAGAGGATTTTGAAGACGAGGATGATGATGATATGTTTTATGATGAAGATGATTTTTAGATATGAAGAGACATCCTCAGTATACAAATTTACTTCTGTTTGATATCCTTGACAAGGAGGAAGGTATTGTACATTTCTCAACCACCAGAATGGGAGGTGTGAGTAATGGTCCATACTCTTCATTCAACATGGGTAATTTTTCTGATGATAATCCTCTTAATATTTTCCAAAACAGGAACATTCTTGCAAGAATGTTCTACATGGATATCAGTAAATTCGTCATCCCTCACCAGACTCACGGAACAAAGGTGTTAAAGATTGATGAGGAGTTTATGAATCTCGACTCAGCTTCTTTAATAGAGACATTGTATGGAATCGATGCAACTATCACAGATATAAAAGGGATATTTTTATGTGCAACAACAGCCGACTGCGTTCCTATCATTGTTTATGATAAGGTTAGTGAGTCAGTTGCTGCCATTCATGCAGGCTGGAAAGGTACATCCGGCAGAATAACTGAAAACACTATAACTGAGATGCAAAAACAGTTTGGCTCTAACCCGGGGGATATGATAGCATGTATTGGTCCTTCGATTAGTGCAGAGCATTACGAGGTAGGCGAAGAGGTTGTTGATCTGTTTTCAAAAAAAGGCTTCACTATCTCTGACCCGGAAGTTGGATTCAGAAACAGGAGTACATCGAAATACCATCTCAATTTAAAAGAGATAAACAGAAGAGAGCTAATAAGGTTAGGTATCAAAGAGGATAATATAGAGGTAGCTGATATGTGTACCTACTCCCTTGAGAATCTTTTCTTTTCTGCCCGGCGTCAGACGGTACATTCAGGCAGAATGCTTACAGGTATAATGATGAAATAGAGATAGATTAAAGATAAAAAAAGGGGAATGAATATTTATCCATTCCCTTTTAATTTTATAAATAGATTACGTACTATACCGGAAGATTGCTTTCAATTAATAACGTGCACTTACAACGTCCCAATCTACAATTTTCCACACTTCCTTCAGATGGTCAGCACGGCGATTTTGATAGTCAAGATAATAGGAGTGTTCCCATACATCAAAACCTAATATTGGTGTTAAACCTTTTGTAATAGGATTGCCGGCATTGCTCTCCTTTTCTATGGAAAGTTTACCGCTTGAGTCTTTCGCCAGCCATACCCAGCCTGAACCAAATACGGAAACTCCGGCAGCATTAAACTCTTCTTTAAATTTTTCGAATGATCCGAATTGCTCATTAATAGCATCAGCTAATTTGCCTTTTGGCTCACCACCTCCATCTTTTTTGAATGATGTGAAGTAAAGGTTATGATTCAGAATTTGACCAGCATTATTAAAGATTGCTCCATCACTCTCCTTTACAACTGTTTCAAGATCTGAGTTCTCAAACTTAGTGCCTACAACAAGTTTATTTAAATTATCTACGTAGGCCTGATGATGTTTACCATAGTGGAGTTCCACTGTTTGCTTACTGATAACCGGCTCTAAAGCATCGGTTGCATAAGGTAATGCTACTTTCTCAAATTTCATATTTATACTATTTTTAGAATTATTATTTTCGTTGTTTTTTGCATTCGAGCTGTTGCAATTAAGTAATGTAAATGCAAATAGACCCGATAAAAGTAAATAATGAACTGTTTTCATAATTAATGATGTTCGTTAGTTGTAATCATATAACGAACAAGAAAAGGTATTGTTCGATAATCTTGATGTGTCACACTTTTCTTTACGATTTATACACCTATTATAAAAAAAGCCTGAGCACTAATACTCAGGCTTTTATATGATGTTTTTTTTTAATTATTAAATTTTTCTATCATTAGTTATCTTTATTTATCTTTTTTTCTGCATTGTTTTTCTCTTCGCTTTGTGGACTAATTTCCTTTGTTTCTTCACTTTCCGGGAGCTTAACATCATCACCTTTTACCTTTGGTTTCAGTTGTGCTGAATCACTATCAACCCCTGACGACCCGGCTTTCTTTTCTCTGTCGACCGATTCAGTGTGAATGAAAATATTCTCTCCCGAACCTACAGGTTTTAAAGATGGAATCTGCTCATTAGAATCAACTTTATTGTTCTCCAGAATCTCCTCTGAACGAGATATCCAAGGTCTTTTTCCGAAAATATGCTCAAGGTCGTTTGAATAGATAATTTCTCTCTCAAGTAATATTTTTGCCAACTTATTATGACCATCACTCTTTTCAGTAAGTATCTTCTTGGCGCGGTCATACTGCTCAGCAATCATAGCCTTCACTTCAGAATCTATCAATTTGGCTGTTTCATCACTGTAAGGTTTAGAGAATGGATACTCCTGACCTGATGAGTCGTAATAGCTGATATTAGGCAGTTTTTCACTCATACCCATATAGGTTATCATTGCATATGCCTGTTTTGTAACCCTTTCAAGGTCATTCATTGCACCCGATGATATCTGTCCTATGTATAATTCTTCTGCTGCACGACCACCCAATAATGCACACATCTCATCGAGCATCTGCTCTTTAGTTGTAATCTGTCTCTCTTCAGGCAGATACCACGCAGCACCCAATGCCTTGCCTCTTGGAACTATTGTCACCTTTACCAAAGGATTGGCATGTTCCAGAAACCAGCTTAATGTTGCATGTCCTGCTTCATGTATTGCAATTGATCTTTTTTCATCCTGGGTGATGATCTTGTTTTTCTTTTCCAGACCGCCTACTATTCGGTCTACAGCATTCATGAAGTCATCTTTCTGAACGAATTTCTTTTTATTACGTGCCGCAATCAGTGCCGCTTCGTTGCAAACATTTGCAATATCAGCGCCGGAGAAACCGGGAGTCTGACGAGAGAGGAATTCAACGTCTACTGATTCATCAATTTTAATTGGGCGAAGGTGTACTTTAAATATCTCCTTGCGGTCGTTAAGGTCTGGCAGTTCCACATATATCTGTCTGTCGAACCTACCTGCACGTAACAGTGCTTTATCCAAAACATCAGCGCGGTTTGTGGCAGCCAGAATTATTACTCCGCTGTTGGATCCGAAACCATCCATCTCTGTAAGAAGTTGGTTAAGTGTATTCTCACGTTCATCGTTTGATCCGAAATTGTTGTTCTTGCCTCTGGCTCTACCTACAGCATCTATCTCATCAATAAATACTATACATGGGGCTTTCTCTTTTGCCTGTCTGAACAGGTCACGTACTCTTGATGCACCAACACCAACGAACATCTCTACAAAATCGGAACCTGATATAGAAAAGAATGGTACATTGGCTTCGCCGGCAACTGCTTTTGCGAGAAGGGTTTTACCTGTTCCGGGAGGACCTACAAGAAGTGCTCCTTTAGGTATCTTACCTCCAAGGTTGGTGTAGTTCCCGGGACTCTTTAAAAACTCTACAATTTCCTGAACCTCCTCTTTTGCTTCAGATAGTCCGGCAACATCTTTAAAAGTTACCTTCTGGCTCGAATCACGGTCAAACAGTTGTGCTTTAGACTTACCTACATTAAAGACTCCTCCACTGCCTCCGCCTCCGCCTTGCATTCTTCTCATCATCCAGATCCAGAATGCAATCAGTAATACAAATGGCAGGAATGTGAGTAAAACACCCCAAAGCTCTGAAGTAGTATCGAATCGAACCTCAATATCATAGTTTTTTTCTGTCTTTACGGAGTCAATATATTCAGAAATAGCATCTGGTGAGGGACCTTTTACTAATATAACAGGTGTTCTGCCTGTTCTGGCTGATTCTCCAAAAACTGTCTCAACCGACTCCTCCCTGATAACAGCTTCAGCAGTCTCCTTATTATTATAAATAACCACACTTTGTATGCGATTATCGCTTACATACTCCTGAAACTCAGACCATGTGATCTCTTTAACAGTGTTGTCCTGACCAAAAAACCACATACCCATAAGTATTGCCAAAACAATTGCATATACCCAGTATGGGTTGAAAGGTCGTTTTGGATTACTGCCACCAAGCTTAGGACGCATGGTAGGTTGTTTCTTTTGTTTATCTTGATTCGTATTGCTCATTTATTTGAACCTCTTTTATTGCTTGGTAATTTAACTTTTTAATCTAAATTAGGAATGCGCTCAGAATGTGCATCGCCCCAAAGTAAATCTATATTATAGTAATTTCTTAATTCGGGAAGAAAAATATGAACTATTACATCTCCATAGTCCATTCCTATCCATTCTGATTGCTGCTTACCCTGAACCCGGATTGGGTATTCATTAGTTTTTTCTTTAACAATTTTCTCAACAGATTCTGCAAGTGCAGATACCTGTGTAGGTGAGTTACCTTCGCATATCACAAAATAGTCGCACACAGCTCCGGTAATACCTTTTAAGTTAATAGTATTTATGTTTTTCCCTTTTTTCTCCTGAATTCCTTCAATAATATTCTTAAGTAGTAAGCTTTTTTCTGTCATTCTTTATTTTAAGTGAGTTAGTAATACAAATATAGGTTGAATTTTTTGAAATCGATATAAAAAAGATGACAACCTTTTGTTTATAACAAGAATATCAAAAATGGTGCCAAAGAAAAAGAGAGAGCAATTATGCTCCCTCTCTTAACAAATTATGTATTAAGTTTGTTTTAGAGTGTCTGTAAAATCAGATTTCTCCAAAGAACTTTTATGCCACCTCCATCATGAATCTGTAAAGCGATACGGCCCTGAGCAGCACCAATCTTTTCGTCATAAAGGTCAACCATCTCCTCACCGTTAAGATATGTCTTCACATTGTCACCTTTAACAATAATACGCAACGTGTTCCAATCGCCCACTTTAAGTATCTCCTCTTTTTCGTCCGGGATCTGTACAAGCCATCCACGTCCATAAGATTCATAAATACCTCCTGTGTCATGTCCTTTTGGAGCAACCTCTACCTGCCATCCGTTTACAATAGCACCCGGCTCAATAAATGAACGAATGAAAACACCTGAATTTCCATCTGCTTCCTGTTTGAACTCTACGCTAAGGTCAAAATCATCGTAATATTCACGTGTTGCAAGATAGCCATATTGTTTGTCCGGACCGCTTTCGCACACCAGTAGACCATCTTCTACATACCATTTCTCGGTACCATAAACTTCCCATCCCTGAAGATCTACTCCGTTGAAAAGATTAACCTCTTTGGTTTTGCGTGGAAGCTTTTTAATCTTCACATTACGGAACCATGCTGCGGAACCATGGTCCTGTAAGCAGATAACACCTTTTCTTGCCAAACCATACTCTGGGGCATTTTCCCATTTACCACTGTTTTTACGGGCAAACCAATCTTCAGTCCACGCTTCAAACTCAATAACCTTTTCTCCGTTAAGCCAATGTTCTACATGCCCATTGTCAAAAACAATCTTTGATGTATTCCATTCGCCTGCAGGCTTTGTTTTTAACTTTGCAGGATCAGTGGTATACATGGCATAGTCAGCAGCAGTTTTTTGCCAATCCTCAAGCGGTTCCGGAAATCCTTCATCATCAATCAACTGATATTCAGGTCCGGTTATATAAGGAACTGCAAATTTAGGATTCTCTACAACATGATAAAGAACACCACTATTGCCACCCTCTGCAATTTTCCAGTCCCAAACCAGCTCAAAGTTCTCGTAAATCTTTTCGGTTACAATATAACCATGTTCATCTGCACCTTCTCCTTTTGCCTGAATCATACCATCTTCGGCAAACCATGGGGCAGTAAGAGATTCACCGTTGTAGTCGCGCCAACCGTTGAGTGTAGTGCCGTCAAAAAGCAACTCCCATCCGTCATTAATTTCCTCCTGAGTAAGGGTGTTATGTTTACCTTCACTCGTGCAGGCTGATGTAAATGTCATAATCGCCATTAAAATAATTAAGTAAAATTTAGACTTCATAGTTAATACTATTTTTATATGATTAAACTTGTTTGATATCCATAAAATATGTACAAAGATATTGAATAATTGATTCTTGTTGTTACTTTTACGTATAATTATAACATTAGAACCCTGTTCAGATCTTCAGTTTTAAACCAAAAGGTCTGATCAGACGTTTATTTAACACAAAAACAAAACATTCTGTATATTTTGGAACGAATTGATCTTACAGGAAAGAGTATAGTTGGAGGCTCATTCGTGGGCACGATTGGCTTTTTTGACGGTGTTCACTTAGGTCACAGATATCTGTTAAATCAGGTGAAAGAGGAGGCAAAACGTCTTAATTTGCCCTCAGCCGTTGTTACCTTCCCTGTTCATCCTCGAAAAGTACTTCAGAAAGATTATCAGCCAGCACTGCTTTGCAGATATGAAGAAAAAATTGAGCAATTACAAACTACAGGTATTGATTATTGCATTACTCTTCCCTTTACTACTGATATTGCAGAGATGACTGCTCAGGAGTTTATGCAGCAGGTGCTAAAACAGGATATTGGAATTCATACATTAATAGTTGGATACGACCACCGATTTGGACATAACCGTGAAGATGGATTTCAGGAGTATGTGAAATATGGCAATGAGCTGGGAATGAATGTAATAGAGGCCAGGGAGCTTCAGATTGATGGTGAGAATGTTAGTTCAACTAAGATAAGGCGACTGCTCAAGAATGGCGAAATAGAGAAGGCAAATAGTCTGCTGACATACAATTATACACTCTCCGGAAAGATTGTTGAGGGCTACCGCGTTGGACGTACAATTGGCTTCCCCACTGCAAATATAAAATCTTGGGAGAGATATAAAGTGATACCAAAACTTGGGGTATATGCTGTATTGGTTCACATTCGTGACATAATTTATGAAGGTATGCTGTATATAGGCACTCGTCCCACACTACATGACGACCCTGAAATCAGTGTTGAAGTGAATATTTTCAACTTTAATGCCGATCTGTATGATCAGTCGCTTACAGTTGAATTTATAGACTTTATTCGTGAAGATAAAAAATTTGACAGAATGGAAGAGCTGATAGATCAGATACATAATGACAAGAGTCTGGTTCTGCAGCGACTAAAAAACATGTAACCTTATGACTAAAAAAATTCTTTTGAACAATGATGTAAGTATTCCTGTAATAGGACTTGGTACTTACAAAATCGGAATGAATGATGATGAAACTTATCGTGCTGTTAGAACTGCTCTCGACAAAGGCTACAGGCATATTGATACTGCCACATTATACATGAACGAGAAGCCGGTTGGAAAGGCAATACGTGAAAGTGGAATCTTGCGGGAAGATATTTTTGTGACAACTAAACTATGGGGAACTGATATTCTTAACAATCGCATTCAGATGGCTTTTGAAGGTAGCCTCAAAAATCTGAGACTCGATTATATCGATCTTTACCTTGTGCACTGGCCTGTAAAAGGTATGGTCTCATCTGCATGGAAAGCGATGGAGGATATTTATATAGATGGTAAAACCAGAGCAATTGGTGTTAGTAATCATCTTATACACCATCTCGAAGAGCTGCTCAAAGATGCAACAGTAATTCCTGCAGTAAATCAGATAGAACTACATCCCTATCTAATACAACAGGAAATTATCGACTATTGCAAAGGTAAAGGAATAGTTCCCGAAGCCTGGAGTCCTCTAGGAAGCAAAAAAAATTCACTTCTGCAGGATGAAACTCTTGTAGATATTGCCGGCAAACATGGCAAATCACCTGCTCAGGTAGTTCTCAGATGGAATATTCAGAAAGGGATTGTTACAATACCAAAATCTTCACATGAAGAGAGACTCGCCGAAAATATAGATATATTCGATTTTAGACTCTCAGATGATGAAATAAAACAGATTGATAAACTGGATAGAAATAGACGCACAGGAGTTCATCCCGATTTTATTGAGTTTTAGGACTGAATAATAGTGATCACTTCTCATGTCAGGATTGAATATTGACCATGCATCGCCCATACATTGTCCGTATCATCCTCTTATCTTTTTCATACTATCTTCATATCGACGTCATAAATTAATGAGGAGGATAAAGACAATGTCCCTATGATATATTCTTAATCTATATTTAATTAAATAGTTATTATAAGTTTTTTTGTACGTTTGTGATAATAAAAAATTCAAATATAAAATTTAACAGCAATATCAAAATGAAGAATAATTTACTATTAATTTTAGTGATAATGTTTAGTCTTACCGGAAACGCACAACAGGTTGAGCGTGCAGTTTCAATTATTCCGGAGCCGGTATCTGTGAATAAGAAAGGTGGTCACTACGTGTTACCGGATGAGATAGTTGTTTCTGTTCCAAAGGGAGGAGAAACCGAATATGTAAATAACCTTCTAAAGGAGAAGCTTTCTCTTGCACCGGGTAAGAAAGTAACAATCACCGAGAATAATTCTAATGCTAATATCGAACTTGTTTTAAATAGCAGCAGAAATGAAAAGATTGGTGATGAGGGTTATGAACTGAATGTAACTAATCAAAAGATCACTTTGAAGGCTAATAAACCTGCCGGATTGCATTATGGTGTGCAGACTCTTTTTCAGCTTTTACCTCCTCAGATAGAGAGTGATAAGCTTGAGAGTAATGTTTCGTGGCAACTGCCTCAGATTGAGATAGTAGACTATCCAAGAGTAGGCTGGAGAGGTTTAATGCTTGATGTTTCACGCCACTTTTTTACAGTGGATGAGATTAAGAAGTATATCGACAATATGGCAAAATATAAATACAATATCTTCCACTGGCATCTTACTGATGATGAGGGATGGCGTATAGAGATTAAAAGTTTGCCAAAGCTTACTGAGGTTGGGGCATGGCGTACCGAACAGATAGGATGGTTTGGAGGTTTCTCTGATCCTGATCCGGATGCACCTAAAAACTATGGAGGTTTTTATACTCAGGAAGAGATAAAGGAAATTGTAAAGTATGCTTTGGATAGAAATATTCAGATTATGCCTGAAGTTGATGTGCCTGGTCATAGTTCTGCAATTCTTGCTGCTTATCCCGAGCTAGCATGTTTCCCTGAAAGTGGAGATCATTTTGTGAGAACGGGTGCTCCATTCCTAGACTGGAATACAGGTGGCCGTCCAGCTGCTATATATGAGAATACTCTTAATCCGGCAAATGAAAAAGTATATGAATACCTGGATAAGATTATTACCGAATTGGCTGAATTATTTCCATTTGACTATATACATACCGGTGGAGATGAGGCTCCATACACTTTCTGGGAAAAGAGCAGTGATGTGAAAGAATTGATGGCCAGAGAGAATCTTAAGAATATGGCAGAAGTACAGTCATACTTTGGTCACAGAGTAGAGGAAATTATTCTTTCAAAAGGAAAGAAAATGATGGGCTGGGACGAGATTTTAGAGGGTGGAATTTCGCCAACTACTGCTCTTATGAGTTGGAGAGGTGTTAAGTATGGTATCGAGGCATCAAATTCAGAGCACTATGTTGTGATGAGTCCTACCAACTTTGTATATTTGGATTATATGCAGGCAGACGTGGCTACTGAACCTCGTGTTTATGCATCATTGAGACTTAATCAGACCTATAAGTTTGATCCTGTACCTGAAGGTGCAAATGCAAAATATATCTTGGGAGGACAGGCAAACCTGTGGACAGAGCAGATATACAACATACGTCAGGCTGAATATATGACATGGCCTCGTGGATTTGCTGCTGCTGAATCACTATGGTCACCTCGTGAAAATAAGGATTGGGACAAATTTGTATCTAAAACTGAGGATCATTTCAAAAGATTTGATTACGCTAAAACCAAATATTCGCCTGCAATATATGATCCTTCAATTAGTGTAACCAAAGAAGGTGATGATTATTATGTCACTCTTACACCTGAGATTAAAGGATTGGATATTTATACCAGCTTTGATGCATCAACTCCTGATAATTTCTATCCAAAATATACAGAGGCACAGAAGATTCCTAAGGATGCCGATATAATGAGGATTATAACATACAGGGGTGATAAACCTATTGGGCGATTAATATCTATTCCTGTTGAAGATTTAAGAAAAAGAGTGAGATAGATAATTGCATAATAATTAGTAAATCACTATCTTTGCGCCGCTTTTTTGAAAGCTCCCGTGTGATGGGAAATAAAGAGAAAGCACTTTATTTTGAGTAACACAAACAAAATTAAAAAATGAAAACATTTGAATTAAAAGGCGAGATCAGAGATGGTTTCGGAAAGAAAGCAGCCAAATCGTACCGCAGCGAAGGTTTAATTCCTTGCGTAGTATATGGTGGACATGGAAACGAGAACCTGAATTTTGTAATAAAACAGGGTGCAGTACGCAATTTGATTTATACTCCGGAAGTATTTCTGGTAAATCTTGATCTTGGAGAAAAGAAAATGCAGGCGATCCTGAAAGAGGTTCAGTTTCACCCAGTAAAAGAGCAGATTCTGCATATTGATTTCTTACATGTATTTGAAGATAAACCAGTGGTAATTGAATTACCGGTACGTCTGAAAGGTCTCGCAGCTGGTGTTAAAGCCGGTGGTAAGTTGTCACTCGATTTAAGGAAGCTGAGAGTAAGAGCATTAGCAGCTAATTTACCTGAGGAGTTGGTTATAAATGTAGAAAAGCTTGCACTTGGAAAATCAATCCAGGTTGGCGATCTGAGTTTCGAAGGTCTTGAGTTGCTAAATGCTAAGAACGCTGTTGTATGCCGTGTTCAGTTGACACGTGCAGCCAGAGGTGATGCTGCTGCAGCTGCAGCTGCTGGAGTTGAAGACGAAGAATCAGAAGAGTCAGAATCTTCAGAAGAATAATTCTTCAATTGATTTACAGTTCGAAACACCAAATTGTAATTGTAAAATTGTGAAATGAAATATTTGATAGCGGGATTAGGCAATATTGGGCCTGAATATGAAAACACCCGCCACAATATAGGTTTTATGGTATTGGACGCTTTAGCAAAAGCGTCCAATGCTGTTTTTGAGGATAAACGATATGGTTTTGTGGCTGAGATGCGACTTAAAAATAAGCATCTGATTTTATTAAAACCATCAACATACATGAACCTTAGTGGAAACGCTATAAGGTATTGGATGCAAAAAGAGAAGATTGAGACTAAAAACCTGCTGGTTGTAGTAGATGATCTTTCTTTACCTTTTGGAACGCTGCGATTGAAATCCAAAGGGAGTGATGCCGGACATAACGGACTTAAACATATACAGGGCCTTATCGGTCAGAAGTATCCCAGACTTCGATTCGGTATAGGAGATGATTTCTTTCCCGGATCACAGGTTAATTTTGTACTTGAAGAGTTCTCAGATGAGGAGAAGACAAAGTTGCCTGAACGTATCGAAAAGGCTTGTGAAATAATTCGCAGTTTCTGTCTCGCAGGAATTGACATAACAATGAATCAGTTTAATAATAAATAACTGATCCGATTGCTAAAGATATAATGGAAGAGGTTAGAGTAGACAAATGGTTGTGGGCTGTGCGCATTTTCAAAACTCGCACTATTGCATCAGAAGCTTGCAAAAAGGGTAGAGTAATGGTTAATAATATTTCTGTTAAACCATCCAGGACTATTCGCAAGGGTGATATAATACAGGTCAGAAAACCTCCGGTTACCTACTCATTTAAGGTACTTGCACTTGCAGACAAACGAATGGGAGCGAAGATGGTTCCTGATTTCATGGAGAATATTACTCCGCCTGACCAGTATGAAATACTGGAACTGAATAGTATCAGTGGCTTTGTAGATAGACAGCGAGGTACTGGCCGCCCTACAAAAAAAGAGCGTCGTGATCTTGAACAGTTCACCGGCTCTATTGATTTTGATGAATTTGACTGGGACGATTAATATATCTTCCCGTCAGATTTATTATAAACAGGGACAACAGACATGCTGTTCTGAGTGAGACAATAAGCTGCATCACTTACTGCACCATTGTCAACAAGTCGCCTGTAATGATCACTTACCTCTATATACCCCATTAAATCATTTTTTACACGATTCCACAGTTCAAGAGTCATTCTGATTGAATCAGAATCAAATTCTACATTACTCTTTTCCATTGCTTTTTCAGCAAAAACTCCGCCAAAAAGGGTATCTTCAATACTTATCCGGTTGTTCCATCCAGCACATAGAATAACCACTCTTTCTGCTGTATTAATACATCTTTCAACTAATGCATCAACATTTATGAATGTACCTATAAGCAGCTCTCTGCAATCGCTTGCGGCTTCAATTGCTCTGGTGCCGTTTGTTGTGGTAAAAACGACTTCCCTGTCTTTCACTTTTTCGGGAGAGTAATCAAAAGGAGAGTTTCCGAAATCAGCAAAATCACATTTCTGTGTCTTTCGCTCAGCGCCTACCAGGTAGCCTTCGGACTTATAGGTTCTTGCCTCATCAATACTTGAGACAGGGATTATTGCACTTGCCCCGTTGTTTAGCATTGTACACATAGTTGCAGATGCCCTGAACACATCCACAACAATTACCGTATCATGGTCGCTTTTATAATGGGGATAAAGGGCAGGAGAGGGGCAAAGATCCAGTTTCATGTTTTTTTCATACAAATATAAAGAATCAAATCTATTCCTGTCGCATCATTTTACCCTCTTTTTCATATTCTCTCCTGATACCTAACAATAGATCATCTGAAGAGATGATATTTGAATTTTTTTCCAATGTTCTTAATCCTGCAAACTGAATTATATTAACAATATTTGCACCGGTCAAATTATACTTTCGTGCAATCTCTTCCAAATTAACGTCACTCATATATTCTCCAAAGTCAGGAAGATAATTCTTCCACAGATTCAACCTCTCTTCAGCATCCGGATTATCAAATTCGATTATCGAATTGAATCTCCTGATAAAAGAAGTATCAAGATTCGATTTCATATTTGAAGCCAGTATTATGAGTCCCTCATGTGACTCAATACGTTGCAGTAAATAAGAGACCTCTTGATTGGCATATTTATCGTGAGAATCACTCACATTAGTTCGTTTCCCAAAAAGAGCATCAGCTTCATCAAAAAAAAAGAATCCATTCCTTTTTATCAGCTTTATCGAAAAGTCTGGATAGGTTCTTTTCTGTTTCTCCTATATATTTTGACACTACAACCGACAGGTCTATACGATAAACATTTCGGTTTGTATATTTACCCAAAAGGCATGCAGTGAGTGTTTTTCCAGTTCCCGGAGGACCGTGGAAAAGTACCCGGTAACCTGGTTTTATCTTACCCTTAAGATTCCATATTTCAAGAAGCCGGTCGTTATATTTCAGCCATGTCTCAATCTCTTTTATTTCAGCCATTGTCTTGTCTTTTAGTAATCAACAAATGATATATTTTGAAGTGCTATTGATTTGTTTAGCCCTATGCTAGAGAAATAATTTTCCAACTGCTCTTTTAATATTTGAAGAGTCTCATATATCATATCCTGATATTTACTATTTTATGTGATTTTTAACTAACTCTTCCAAAATAGTCTGTTTTTTAAAAAAGTGTTAGGAATTTTCCTGCATAAATTTGTATTATTCACGCATTAACAAATAGAAGGTAAAAATATGTAAACATATATAGTAATGTGGTTTAGGGTGTTACAATCAGAGGGTCCTTTTTTTAATTTGAACTAATTTATTTTAGTTCAATTTCTTATCTTTGCCTTCTAATAGCAACGTTGTAAAGGATCAAAAATATTAACTATGGATCTCTCATATTTAAAGTCAGATAATTTTTTCCTGTTAGCAGGTCCCTGTGTCATTGAAGAAGAGGATATGACATTAAGGATAGCTGAGAGACTAAAAATAGTAACTGATAAGCTTTCAGTTCCTCTGGTGTTTAAAGGCTCATTTCGTAAAGCAAACCGCTCCCGAGTAGATTCTTTCACCGGTATAGGTGATCAGAAAGCATTAAAAATTTTAAGAAAGGTTCATGATACTTTTCAAATACCCACTGTTACAGATATTCATGAGAGTCACGAAGCGGCCATGGCTGCCGAGTATGTTGATGTCCTGCAAATTCCAGCATTTCTATGCAGACAGACAGAGCTTCTTGTTGCTGCTGCAAAAACCGGAAAAGTTGTTAATATTAAAAAAGGGCAGTTCCTATCTCCTGAGGCGATGAAGTTTGCTGCACAAAAGGTTACAGACAGTGGCAATGAAAAAGTGATTCTTACAGAAAGAGGCACAACATTTGGTTATGGTGATCTTGTGGTTGATTATCGTGGTATCCCCACAATGAAAGAGTTTGGATTTCCGGTTGTAATGGATATAACTCACAGTCTGCAACAACCAAATCAATCGTCAGGCGTAACAGGTGGTAAACCTCAATTGATAGAAACGATTGCCAAAGCAGCAGTTGCTGTGGGTGCAGATGGACTGTTTATCGAAACACATCCAGACCCTATAAGTGCAAAATCTGACGGTGCCAACATGCTTCCTTTAGATCAGCTTGAAGGGTTACTGACAAAATTATTAAAAATTCATGCTGCTCTATAAACTGCATATAGATGAAACTTACAGATTACCGTATTATACTGGCATCTAATTCCCCCAGAAGGAAAGAGCTTCTTTCAGGAATTGGTGTTAAATATGAGTTCAGAATGTTACCGGATATAGATGAATCATATCCTGAAACAGTTTCAGCAGATGAGGTTGCTGGATACCTGGCCGAAAAGAAAGCCTCAGCATATCTTCCCGAACTTAATGATGATGAGCTCCTGATTACTGCAGATACGGTAGTGTTGTTGGATAGTATAGTTATTGGTAAACCTTCAGATGAGGCAGATGCTATCAGAATGTTACAACTGCTGTCAGGTAAAACTCATAAGGTGATAACAGGAGTATGCCTGACTTCAAAAAAGAAACAGGTAGTCTTTTCAGATACTGCCTATGTTACTTTTGGAGAATTGAGCAGAGAAGAGATAAGTTATTATGTATCGAACTATAAGCCGTACGATAAAGCAGGTGCTTATGGTGTTCAGGAATGGATTGGTTATGTGGCAGTTGAAAAAATCGAGGGTTCATATTTTAATGTTATGGGCTTGCCAATCTTCAAGGTTTATAAAGAATTGAAACAGTTTTAATTTTCAAGTTATTCATTATTTATTAAAAAAAAATTATGCTCACAGTAGAGAAAATAGGTGGTACGTCTATGTCTCAGTTTCAAGACGTAATGCAAAATATAATAAAAGGCAACCGTAAAGGTGATGAGCTATACAACAGGATATTTGTTGTCTCTGCCTATAACAATGTTACAAACTGGCTGCTGGAACATAAGAAGACTGGCGAACCCGGAATATATAACAAGTTTTTAAATGGCGAGGATTATAGTATTGCACTGGATCAGTTCTGTCAGCGCTTACTGCTTATCAATGATGGATTCGCGGATTATGGACTTGATCTTAAGGAGGCACGTGATTTCATAAGATTCCGTGTAGATCAGGCAAAAACGTTGCTTTATAGTCTAGGCAAGGTACTTGCATCAGGTTATGTTAACCGTACCGATATACATCTTGCTGCCCGTGAGATTCTTGCATCAATAGGAGAGGCACACTCTGGCTGGAATTCTGTTAATATTCTTAATAATAACGGTATAAATGCACGTTTTATAGATCTGTGTGGATTCAATGATAACGAACCCTTAACCATTGATGAGCGTATACATAAAGAGTTTAAGGATATAGACTTCAGTAAAGTACTTTGTATTGTTACCGGATATACCAAAGGAACAGAAGGTATTATGAGAGCTTTCGACCGTGGCTATAGTGAAGTTACTTTTAGTAAGATTGCTGTTGAGGTTAAGGCTGATGAAGCTGTAATACATAAAGAGTATCACTTGTCGAGTGCCGACCCCAAAATTGTGGGTGTTGAAAACAGTATTCCGGTTGGACACACAAACTATATCATTGCTGATCAGCTTGCTGATATTGGCATGGAAGCAATACACCCAAAAGCTGCTAAACCTCTTGAGTTGGCTGGTATTGACATTAGAATTAAGAATACCTTTGAACCTGATCATCCAGGAACAATAATTTCTCGCGATTATATTTCTCCTGAGCCAAGGGTGGAAATTGTATCAGGCTCACGCAAAGTGATAGCTATAGAGGTTCACGACCCAATGATGGTTGGAGAGGTAGGATTTGACAGCAAAATAATGAGCTATTTCATTAAATATAATGTCAGCTACATTCTTAAATCCACAAATGCCAACTCTATCACAATGGTAGTCTGGGATAATGAGAACAGTAAAAGTCTAATCAATATCCTAAAGGATGTATTTTACAAAGTTACTGCAAAACCGATGGCTATAGTGTGCGTTATGGGCACAAATATTGCTCTTCCCGGATTCCTATACCGTGCCTCACAAGCATTATATGAAAAAGGGATCAATATAGAGAGTTTTGCTCAGTCGATGATGCAGGTTAACATGCAATTCGTAATTGTTCGCGAACATTATGAGGATGCTGTTATTGCTCTTAACGAAGCACTTTGTAAAAAGCCGAATGAAAATTAAATGTGAGGATTATTCAGCCTGGTCATCCCCTTGATCAGGCATATCCTCTTCATAGTCCTGATATAGAAAGTCGTTATAAGGGAATCGTGTTATATGAATCTCTTTCACTTTATCATATATCAGCTCCTTTAGTTCATCAATGTTTTTCTTCTCCTTTGCAGAAATAAATATACAGTTCTCTTTTAGCTTGCTGAACCATGTTTGTTCAAGTTCTTCTAGAGAGTAATTTTCTCTTTTCTTAGGTGTAAGATCATCTTCCTCTTTTACGGTGTGAGAAAATGCATCAATTTTATTAAAAACAAGTATAGTTGGTTTTTCTGTTTTATCAATTTCAAACAGTGTTTTCTCTACAACTTCAATCTGCTCCTCAAAAGCAGGATGTGAAATATCTACTACATGCAGAAGGATATCCGCTTCTCTGACCTCATCCAGGGTTGATTTAAATGATTCAACCAGGTGGGTAGGCAGTTTTCGTATAAAACCAACTGTATCGGTAAGCAGGAAGGGCAGATTTTTTACAGTTACCTTACGTACAGTTGTATCAAGAGTGGCAAACAGCTTATTCTCTGCAAATACTTCACTCTTGCTGAGCAGAGTCATTAAAGTAGATTTACCAACATTGGTGTAACCAACCAGTGCAACACGCACAAGCTTGCCCCTGTTTTTGCGCTGAACAGTTTTCTGTTTATCAATATCCTTAAGCTGCTGCTTTAACCTTGAAATCTTATCAAGAATAATTCTTCGGTCAGTCTCCAGCTGCGTTTCACCCGGTCCGCGCATAATCGTTCCACCACCACCTCTTTGTCTCTCAAGGTGAGTCCACATACGAGTTAGCCTTGGCAGCAGATATTCATACTGAGCAAGCTCTACTTGAGCCTTAGCGTGAGAGGTCTGAGCTCTCATAGCAAATATGTCAAGTATCAGACTTGTTCTGTCCATTATTCGTATTTTAAATTCCTTCTCTATATTTCGAAGTTGTCTGGCCGAAAGTTCATCATCAAAAATCACGACACCCACCTCATTATCTTCATCCTTAATAAAATCTCCGATTTCCTGAAGTTTACCCTTACCAACGAAAGTAGCAGTATTAGGTGTGTCCATTTTTTGTAAAAATCTCTTTATTGGCCTTAGTCCTGCAGTCTCAGCAAGAAATGCCAGCTCGTCAAGGTATTCATTTACCTTATCTTCATTCTGATCTTGTGTTATGAGTCCAACAAGAACAGCATTTTCATTTTTTATCTCTTGAGTAATAAAGTCTTTCATATATTATTATGCTACTTTACATTTTTGATTAACACTATTTATTAGGTAAAGTTGGTTCAGCTTCAAATGAACTCTCTTCAATTTTTGTGATAGTGTGTGTTATTAAGTATCTAAAACCAAAATCCAAACCCAGCCGATAGTAATACCTGCGAGTAGTCACGTATGAACTGATATTTAAGTTCAAAGTTTGCTCTCACCCTATAACTGATATCATGCTGAAAACCCATTCCCAGGTTTGCCCCCAAGCGTTGTTTATTTGTTCTTGGCATCCCCTCATTTTTATCAAATACCCAGTTAGAATAGTGAATTCCTCCAATTGGATAGAGTGAGGCAGTAATTGATAGAGGTAAAACATAATGAGTATCAGCGTCAACCATCCACATGCCCTTGTCATTTATTTCGGGGAAATAAGTAAAAGAGGGTGCAATTCGCAGGTTATTGGTCCGATAGTAATGCAGGTGACCACCCACACCAGGTCTGTTAATCTCTGTGCCGTATGCTACATGAGCTCCAATACCAACAGTTCCTTCAAACTGAGCAAACAGTTGAGGGATGGAAAATAACATAAATAGAGCAAGTAATTGAATGGTTCTTTTCATCAGGTTCTGTTTTAAAAGAAACAAAGTTAATTAAATTGTCAGATTATCATCCCGCTACCAAGACATAACCCGGCTTCTTTGTCGTATACAACACCAAACTGACCAGCGGCGATTCCCTGAACCGGCACTTCAGAGTGAATAGAATACATGTCTCCTTTTTTCGAGATCATACCTTTTGTGAATTCGGGAGTATGTCTGATTTTAAAGCGAATCTCTTTTTCTCCTTCAAAATCACCCCAGATATCTTTTGTTATAAACTCAAATCCCTGCAGATTAATGGTGTCTCCATACTGATGTTTTGTATCATAACCCTTGGATACGTATATGATATTTCGATTGATATCCTTTTTGATAACAAACCAGGGGCCACCACTAAGTCCCAGTCCCTTTCGCTGTCCAATCGTATGAAACCAGTACCCCTGATGCTTGCCCAGAATATTTCCGGTTTCCAGTTCCACAATCAACCCCTCTTTTCTGCCCATGTAGCGTTCGATAAACTCATTGTAGTTTACCTTGCCCAGGAAACAGATACCCTGACTATCTTTTCTTTTTGCTGAAGGCAGATTCTGTTCTGCAGCTATATTTCTCACTTCTGATTTCAAGAGATTGCCAATTGGGAACATAAGTTTTGAAACCTGAACATAACTAATCTGTCCAAGGAAATATGTCTGATCTTTTACATGATCTTTTGCAGTCGACAACCAAGTTAAGTCATCCAACTCAGTAGTAGTAGCATAATGACCTGTTGCAATCTTATCAAATTCATGACCCCATTTCTGCTCAAATACCCCAAACTTAATCATCTTGTTGCACATCATATCAGGGTTGGGTGTCAATCCTCGTTTCACTGAATCTATCGTATAGCTAACAACCGTATCCCAGTATTCCTCATGCAGAGAAACAACTTCAAAGCGGCAACCATATTTTTTAGCTATATATGTAACAATCTCGATATCTTCTTCAGAAGGGCAGTCAATATATCCATCTTTATCTTCCATTCCTATCTTGATGTAGTAGATGGTTGGATCATATCCCATCTCCTTAAGCTGGTGTACTACAACCGAACTGTCCACTCCACCTGATACTAAAGCTGCAATCTCCATTTTTTTGTCTTATCTTAATTTTGAGGTACAAAGATAATCAAAACAAAAAAATAATGCTATCTTTACAACTTCGGAATGGTATAAGTGCAATAAAACCGTTACTGAGATAATATAGTAGCCCTAATCATCCATGATTAAAGGCGACTCCCACTCCCCGATGCGAATTCGGGCTTCTAGAGAAAAGAAAAATGATATATATAAATGACTTACAGATGGAATTATTCAACCCTATCAGACTACCAAAAAAATAAAAAAGATGAATTAGCGAAAGAATTAAATTCAAATCCCGTTTTAGCCGAACTGCTTATCAATAAAGGCATTGAAACAAAGGAAGAGGCAATGAAGTTTTTATATCCAAGTCTGGATGACCTGCATGACCCTTTCTTACTTCCCGATATGGATAAGGCAATCAGGCGAATCGAGAAAGCTCTTGGAGAGAAAGAGAGAATTCTTATATACGGTGATTACGATGTTGACGGCACAACAGCTGTAGCGTTGGTTTACAAGTTCTTTCGGGGGATAACCAATAATATTGATTATTATATTCCTGACAGGTACGATGAAGGGTACGGCATTTCGTTTCAAGGAATCGATTATGCCGTGAAAACGGGTGTTAAGCTCATAATCTCGCTTGACTGCGGTATAAAAGCATTAACCAAAGTGCAATATGCCAAGGAGAAAGGTATTGATTTTATAATTGGCGACCATCACGTACCTGATGAAAAACTACCCGATGCAGTTGCAGTGGTTGATGCCAAGCGTTCTGACTCTAAATACCCATATGATGAATTATCCGGTTGTGGTGTAGGATTCAAGATTGTTCAAGCTTTCTCTCAAAGAAATGGTTATCCTTTTTCTGATATTGAACCACTTCTGGATCTGGTAGCAGTTAGTATAGCCTCAGATATTGTACCAATTACAGGCGAAAACCGTATTATGACTCATTACGGTTTAAAACAACTTAATTCCAATCCAAGTTTCGGTCTCAGAGGTATAATTGAGATCTGCGGTCTTCACCGCAAACATATTACCGTTAATGATATTGTATTCAAGATAGGTCCCCGCATCAATGCATCAGGCAGAATGATGAACGGAAAAGAGGCTGTTGATCTTATGCTTGCTAATGATATGACATCAGCAAGGGAAAAGAGTCTAAATATAGACCAATATAATCTTGACCGTCGCGAACTGGATAAAAAAATCACAGATGAGGCTATTGACTATATTGATAATAATCTTGATATTGAAAATCAAACTTGTATTGTTTTATATAACGAAACATGGCATAAGGGTATTGTTGGGATTGTCGCTTCCAGACTGAGTGAGAAATATTATCGACCTGCCGTAGTCCTGACAAAATCAAGTGGTATGATTTCCGGTTCTGCGCGCTCAGTACCTGGTTTTGATGTATATAAAGCGATAGAATCTTGTCGCGATATACTTGAAAACTTCGGTGGACATACATATGCAGCAGGTCTTACACTCCGGGAGGAAAACCTGCCGGAGTTCAGGGAGCGTTTTAAAAGACTGTCATTCGACGGTCTCGAACCAAAGATGATGTCTCCACAAATTACTGTAGATGCAGAGATTACATTCTCACAGATCACACCTGATTTCATTGAAGGACTTAAACTGTTTAATCCGTTTGGTCCTGAAAATGAGAATCCTGTTTTCCTTACCAGGAACGTTACTGATTCAGGATACAGCAAGCTTGTAGGTAAAGGACAGCGTCATATTAAGCTCGATGTAATAGACAGTTCAGTCAGAACACCTCTGCCAGGTATTGCTTTCGCACAACACTACTATTATGAACGTATAAAAGAGGGAAAACCTGTAGATATCTGCTATACAATTGAGGAGAATACACACGGCAGCAGATCATACACACAGTTAATGGTTAAAGATATAAAAGAGTAGATTACAGAGCAAGGTTGAATATGGAAACGGAATTGTTTCACAATATATTAAAAGAGTATTGGGGATACACTTCTTTTCGTCCTCTGCAGGAGGATATTATTCAATCTGTATGGGAAAAGAGAGATACTCTTGGTCTGATGCCTACTGGGGGAGGGAAATCTCTCACATTTCAGGTTCCTGTAATGGCAATGGATGGAATATGTCTTGTTGTGACACCACTTATTGCACTAATGAAAGACCAGGTAGACAATCTCCGTGAAAGAGGAATAAAAGCAGCTGCTGTATACTCTGGAATGTCGAGGGATGAGATTATCACCACCCTCGAAAACTGCATATTTGGAGGCTATAAGTTTCTGTATGTCTCTCCTGAACGTCTCTCTTCCGATATTTTCCTTACAAAGCTGCAGGCCATGGATGTATGTCTGCTTGTAGTTGATGAATCTCACTGTATCTCACAGTGGGGATACGATTTCAGGCCCTCTTACCTTAAAATTGCAGATATCAGGGAAACTCTTATTAATGTTCCTGTACTTGCTCTCACTGCAACAGCCACTCCCGACGTAGTAGATGATATCCAGGAAAAGCTTCGTTTTAAAGAGAAGAATGTTTTCAGAACAAGTTTCCTCAGGGATAACCTCTCTTATGTTGTCAGATCAGCAGACAATAAAGTTGGTGAGCTAATTCATATACTCAAGTCAGTTCCAGGTTCAGGGATAGTCTATGTCAGAAGTAGAAGACAAACCAAGGAGATTGCACAGACTCTTAAAAAGGAAGGGTTAAGGGCAGACTATTTTCATGCAGGTCTTTCTTATGAAGACAAGATTTTTAAGCAAAATGCATGGAAAGATGATGAGTGTCCTGTAATTGTTTCTACCAATGCTTTTGGTATGGGTATAGATAAGCCTGATGTGCGAATAGTTGTTCATATGGACCTTCCCAACTCACCCGAAGAGTACTTCCAGGAAGCAGGTCGTGCCGGCAGAGATGGTAAAAAGTCATACTCAGTCATATTATACACAAAATCAGACAGCGTCAAACTTAAAAAAAGAATTAGTGATACATTTCCTGAAAAAGAGCTTATAGTTCGTGTGTATGAGGCACTTGGAAACTACTTTCAGGTAGCAGTTGGATCAGGTGCAGGCAGAGCGTTCGATTTTGATCTCATAGAATTCTGCAGTCGTTTCAAACTACCCTCACTTCAGACTCATCATGCTTTGAAAATTCTTGAGCTGGCCGGATATCTGGAATATACTGATGAAATTGATGCTCGTTCAAAACTGAGATTTCTCATTTATAGGGATGATATGTATTCTTTGCGACTGGAGCCGATAACTGACGAACTTCTTCACACTATTATGAGAAGTTACACCGGAGTGTTCTCTGACGATATTTATATAGATGAATCTATGCTGGCAAGCAGGATAGGCAAAACACGTCAGGAGGTTTATGATATTCTTGTCAACTTATCAAAGCTGCGCTATATATCTTATGTTCCGGCTAAAAAAACACCATTTATAATCTACACCTCCTCACGTGAGGATATTAAGTTTATTACTATACCTCAATCAGTATATGAAGAACGTAAAAAGCGTTTCAGTAAAAGGATACATTCTATAATTGACTACGCCGAAAACAGTGATGTCTGTCGTAGTCGTATGCTGTTGGTTTATTTTGGAGAAACCAATTCAAAAGACTGCGGTTGCTGCGATGTCTGTCTCAGAAAGAATGAGTCTGGACTTAGCAACTGGGAGTATCGACTGATCGGAGAAAAGCTGGAAGAGGCCTTTAAATCACAAACTACTTATCGTTTAAATGAACTTGTTGATTCTATCTCAGAGTCAGAAACTTTGGCAATATCTTCTTCAGAAACAACATCCTTTAGTAAACAAGGCGAAAACAATGATAAAATAATCAAGGTAATCCGTTTTAAGATCGATTCGGGGGAATTGATCTTGGAGGATGACAGGATTTCGAAAGGAAAACGTTTATGACAAATGCTCACACAATTATTCACACGCTAATAAAGAATGAGGTGTGGACTTTGCTCAAAGAGGAGCTTACTAAGTTGGATGTACCTGCAATTGTTACGCTAATCGAGCGAAGCAATGAGCTGCAGTCTACCATCTTATTCCGCTTTCTTCCCAGGGGAAAAGCAAAACAGGTGTTTCAGGAGCTCGATCCTTCCAAACAAAAAAAAATCATCGATGGACTTGCTCAGCATGCAACTCTCCTGACCAACCTGATGAATGATATAGAGCCGGACGACCGAACAGCTCTTTTTGAAGAGTTAACCGGAAAAGTGGCTCAGCAGCTGATGCAGCTTATGAGTAAAGAAAACCTTCAAATAACCACTCAACTTCTTGGCTACCCTGAAGACAGCATTGGACGGTTGATGACTCCAAAGTATGTTGCCGTAAAGTCGCACTTTACTGTAAAAGAAACTCTAAGTCATATTCGCCGATTTGGAGTAGATGCCGAAACCTTAAGCGTGGTTTATGTTGTTGATCAAAACTGGAAACTAATTAACGACCTTCGTATTCGGGATATTTTGCTAGCAGATCCCGATGATAAAATCGATGATCTTACTAAACATGAGTTGATCGTGTTAAGCGCGTTTGATGATCAGGAGACTGCTGTTCATGTTTTCAAGGATTATAATCGTGTAGCCTTGCCGGTTGTAGACAGTTCAAACACCTTGCTCGGTATTGTTACGGTAGATGATATCCTCGATGTGGCAGAAGAGGAACAGACCGAAGACTTCCACCGATTTGTCGGTGTTAAAGACGCTATTATAAACCCTGTACAAGCATCAGTCTCTTTTATCTATAAAAAACGTATCGGATGGCTTATGGCACTGGTTTTAATGAACATATTCTCGGGCTATGCGATGTCGCGTTTCGACACAGTTATAGAATCCATGGTCTCATTAGTGTTTTTTCTACCTCTCCTGATTGATAGTGGCGGAAATGCCGGTTCGCAATCAGCCACGCTAATGATACGGTCGCTTGGAAAGGGTGATGTTCGTGGAAGAGACTGGGTACGCTTATTGAGCAAAGAATTAGCTGTAGCACTTCTGCTTGGTCTTACAATGGCAGTAGGTGTTTCTGTTGTAGCATCTTGGCGTGCTCCGGATATTATTCCGGTTGTATCACTCACAATGGTTCTGATTGTAGTTGTAGGGAGTGTGGTAGGCATGCTATTGCCTTTTGTTTTCACCCGTCTTAAGTTAGACCCTGCCACTGCCAGTGCGCCGTTGATAACAACCATATGCGACATCTCAGGCGTGCTTATTTATTTCTCTATGGCAAAATTGTATTTCGGGATGTGATAAAAGTCGTTTTTCAGTTATAAAGGTGATAGATACAATGTGAATTTGCCGTACCAAGTCTGTCTCTTCTTCATACCTTCTTCTTATACTCTTCATATCAACCTCATAATTTAATGAGGATGATAAAACCCATGTACATCCTTTTTCAATGCTTAGTATTACTTAATAATATTCGAATAAATATTGATAGAATATCACACTTTATTATCGACTAATTCAATATCCGATGTTTTTTATAACCTTTTACAAATATAGCCGTTAGTGGACGAGCAGGGCAGATATACTCGCAAGCACCACAACCGATACATTTATCTTTGTTCACTACAGGAACAAGTCTCAAATCGACTGTATTTGCATTTGGTTGATCGGATGGGGGAGTATATGGGTCTCCGTTATCACGATATTTACGGGTAATAGCATCTGTGGGACAGATTCTCCAGCAACCGTCGCAATTTACATCATCTTTAACAACAATGCAATTCTCACGTATGTATATCGCATGTCCCAAAGCCACCTTTGTTTTTTCTTCTTTTGAAAACTTTGTAATAGCATTGGTTGGACAAACATCGGAGCAAACTGTGCAATCTGTTTTACAATACCCACGTTCGAAAGAAAGAGTAGGTTGCATAACAGCTGTCCATCCATATTCGTTTACAGATGGGTGAATAATTTTTTCAGGGCATTGATTGACACACAACAGGCAGGCAGTGCATTTACTGTTGAGATTTTCATGACTCAGCGATCCGGGAGGAGAAATGGGAACAGGTCGTTTATATCTTTCTTTTCGGACTGCCGGAAATTTAATCATACTTCTCTTTTTTTCCTGAGCTCTCAATTCTGCAGCAGAAGCAGTTAATATAAGTGAAGTTATGAGAAACTGACGACGAGAAGAGCTCTCTGGTAAAACGCCTATTTTTTCAAATGGCTGCTCTACGGTTCTTTTTCTTAATGAGTAGCTCATACTTCCATCTTTGCAAGATTCAATACAGTTGAAACAGGTAACACATCGTGTATAGTCTATAGTATGGTTTTTAAAATCTATACATGATGCCTTGCAATCCCTTGCACATCTACCACATGTGGTACAAGATGTTTTGTCAATTTGGAGTTTAAAGATTGAGAATTTGCTTATATATCCAAGTATAGTACCAACGGGACAGAAAGTGTTACAGTAGGTGCGACCGCTTCTCCATGCAAGTAATCCTATTATTAAAAGTGATAGTGAGGCCAGTACTAACGAAAATATGCTCTTAATCCATATCTGAGAAGTAGTGAAAGTATAACTCTGATCTCCCAGTATTTTTGCAAACAGATTGTTTGCTGATTTGTATACAGGACTGATCAGTTCAGTCGCTATGCGACCATACGATCCGTAAGGGTCTAATATTGCGGTAATAAAGCCTATTCCGGCTACAACTCCAACAGTAAAAAACGCAAGAATTGTAATTCTTAATATGGTTTTTGCAGCAGAGTAGCTGTATCGGCGTGCTTTTTTGGATTTAATTCTTCTGGCAAAGTAAGAGATGATATCCTGATACACTCCGGTAGGACAAATAATAGAACAGTAAATCCTGCCGAAAACAAAAGTAAGCAGGACCAGCAGAATTAGTACAACAACATTGATCGATAGCAAAGCAGGTACAAACTGAAGCTCTGCGAAATAAGCAAAATACTTGTTCAAAACTCCCGAGATATCGAGAAATAATAATGAAATAACAATAAAAAAGGCTATTGCCAAAGCAACTCTTATTTTCTTTAACATGGCATCAGGTTGTTTTTAATTGTTGAACAAGGTTGTCTATATTTAGTAATTCTGTGGGTATTTTTATGTTCTGAGGACAGGTAATTTCGCACTCCCCGCAATTAATGCAATGGTTTGCCTGCTCCAGTTCGGGAATAGTACGGTTGTAATCTGTTAAAAATGCCCTGGATGAACGTTTAAACTCAGCATCGCGAGGCCCATCCAGATTTGGCAGATTGCTATCCCAGGTAGCCTTGTTGTAATATAGCAGCACTCCCGGAATATCAACACCATATGGACATGGAACACAATATTTGCAATCTGTGCATGGGATAGTTTTTATGGAACGTATTATATCTGCAGCTGTGAGTAGCATATCTTTTTGTTTATCATTAATCTGAACAAGAGGAGAGAATGTTTTAATATTTTCCTGCAGATGTTCCATTAATGTCATGCCACTCAATACCACCATAACATTCGGATGTGAACCTGCAAAACGAAATGCCCACTGTGCTGGTGTGCTGTTAGGACTCTCTTCCTGCATCATCTCCAATACTGCTCGGCTTACTTTTGCAAGACGACTTCCCAGCAGAGGTTCCATAATCATTACCGGAATATTTCTCTCCACCAGTTTATTGTACATATATTCGGCAGGAACATACCCATACTTCCAGTCCAGGTAGTTCATCTGAATCATCACGAAATCCCACTCTACAGGCTCAGCAAGGACTTTGTTAAATAGTTGCTGATCTCCGTGAAAAGACCACCCCAGGTTGCGTATACGTCCTTCCTTCTTTTCATTCAGCAGGAAATCCAGCATTCCCCATTCTTTATAAATGCGCTCATACATTGAATCACTACTTAGGCTGTGCAGGTGATAATAATCGAAATAATCTACCTGAAGTTTTTCCATCTGCTTGTGATAAGTAGCAATTGCATCCTCTCTTGATTTAACGCTACCTGGTAATTTTGTTGAGACATAAAAACTGTTTCTTGGATATTTTTTCAGTATTTTACCGGTAAATGTCTCAGATTCACCCTGGTGGTACATCCATGCAGTATCATAGTAGTTAATGCCGTGTGCCATAGCGTAATCGATAAGCTGTTCTGCTTTTTCCTCATCAATGAATCTCCTTACCCCTTCAGGAGTCTCTCTTTCCACTGTAGGATAGCGCATTGTACCAAATCCTAACAGAGAAATCCTGTCACCAGCTTTTGACAATGTTCTATAAGTCATTTTATCTGTTGGGATGTTCGTTAAATCCGGAACGATCTGGTCGGTTTTTATTTTTTTCCCACAGCTGTTCAGATAAAAGCTTGCTGGTATAGCTGCTGCACCAATTCCCATGTATTTTAAGGCTGCTCTTCGCGAGATTTTATGTTTTCCATCGTCCCCTTTCATAGCTTATATGTTTTTTATAGTATGTCACAAATATAGATAAAAGTTTAAATTTTTTTTATTAAGAACTAAAGAAATTAAAGTCCTGACTCCCCTCATGTTGCCCACTCCAGTTAATAGGACAGGAAAAGATTTACTGTACCATTATTCTTGAATATAACAAAAAAGCCACCTGACTTTTTTACAGTCAGGCAGCTTTTAGGCGTGCGTTGTTTCGAGTGACCCCGCCAGGGTTCAAACCTGGAACCTTCTGATCCGTAGTCAGATACTCTATTCAGTTGAGCTACGGGGCCTTATTTGAGAGTGCAAAGATACATCAATTTCATAAAATCACAAAAAAGTTGACTTATAATTTTTAGTCTTATAATATACATGTTGATTTTAAACAGCTTAAGCATATTAATTAGTAGTGATTTTTAATGTTCAGTATTAGAGTGTGAACTTTTCGATATACAGCTTGTTATAGATAAATAGAATAATAAAAATACAGATATAGATGAAAACAGATATATTAGGGCTGCATCATGTAACTGCAATATCCAACAGTGCACAAGGCAATTTTGATTTTTACACAAATGTACTTGGCCTCAGACTTGTAAAAAAGACTGTAAACTTTGATGATCCCGGTACTTATCATTTCTACTTTGGCGATGAGCAGGGTACTCCCGGCACAATAATAACTTTCTTTCCCTGGGAGGGAATAGGTAAGGGTGTTAATGGTGCCGGAATGGCAACACATACTGCCTACTCAGTTCCTTCGGGAAGTTTTGATTTCTGGAAAAGCAGACTCCAGAGTTTTGGAATCGAATCTCAAGAGAGTGTTATCTTTAATGAGAAAGTTTTATCATTTAATGATCCAGACGGAATGCAGTTGCAACTTGTAATTCCTGAAAAAAATGATGACAGAGAGCCGTGGACAACGGATCAGATTGGGAAAGAGGTTGCTATAAGAGGATTTCATACTGTTACTCTTACACTTTGGTCGGCCGGACCAACTGCAAGTGTTCTGACAGATATATTGGGGTACACTCAAATTAAGCATGAAGGCAACAGGTATAGATTTGCAGTTGATACTGTAAATAATGCAAATTATATAGATATTTTAGAGGATAGTGAAGCACCGGGTGGAAGAAATGCCGGTGGAACCAATCATCATATAGCTTTTAGGGTTAAGGATGATAATATCCTTATGGAGGTTAGAAAAAGAGTGACTGAAGCAGGTCTGCAGATTACTCCAAAAATTAATCGCGATTACTTTTTCTCACTCTATTTCAGAGAGCCGGGAGGAGTGTTGTTTGAACTGGCTACCGATAACCCCGGATTTACTGTTGATGAACCACTTGATAAACTGGGCAGTTCTCTAAGGTTACCAAAAAGGTATGAGAGTATGAGGGATAAGATTGAGAGTGTTCTTCCTGATTTAAAATAAGAAAATAATGTCACATATACTTGATATAAAATATGGTGGAGTATCGGTTAATGAGGCTGATAAAGCTATAATTATGCTTCATGGAAGAGGAGGAAAAGCAGAAGATATCCTCTCGATATCACAATATCTTGAACTTCCCGGTTTTGCACTCGTTGCTCCACAAGCAACAAATAGCACCTGGTATCCCTATTCTTTTCTTGCACCAATAGAAGAAAATGAGCCATGGCTATCATCAGCTATCGATATTGTTGGTAAGACATTTGAAGAGTTGCTGAATCATGGTTTCACTGCAGAAAATATCTATTTTCTCGGATTCTCTCAGGGAGCCTGTCTCACTTTGGAGTACACAGCTCGTAATGCACAGCGTTATGGAGGAATTGTAGCCTTTACAGGAGGATTGATAGGAGATGAAATTGATCCTGCAAAATATAAAGGAGATTTTGAACAAACACCTGTTATGCTGAGTACCGGTGATCCAGATGCACATGTGCCTGTTGATCGTGTTCTATCTACTTCAGGTTTCTTTAAAGAGATGAATGCTTCGGTCACTGAAAAGGTTTTCCCTGGCAAAGTGCATTCTGTTTCAATGAAAGAGATTGAAATTGCAAATAATTTGATTTTTGGTCAGAAATAGTAGCAATTAATTTATGATCACTTTATTACAATATTAATAGGATAAGTATGAAAGTTACTCGTGTATATAGTGATGAAAACGGAGAGTCTCGTTTTGATGAAATTGATGTACCACTTTTTAATAAAGGTGAGATCGGTTACCTCTCAGAATCAGTTGCAGTGAAATCACTTCAGTTCCGAAAGGTGCCACCTGATTATGATTATGATTTTCACAACGCGCCTCAGCGGCAATATATTGTTTTGCTTGATGGGGGTGTTGAAATTGAGACCTCACTTGGTGAGATAAGAAGGTTTCAGACAGGTGAAATTTTACTGGTTGAAGATACGGCAGGAAAAGGACATCGCACAAGAAATCTGGAAAAGAGAGAACGCACATCGATATTTATCCATCTGCTATAGAGGATATAGTTGCAGTTAAATATTGATTTCCCGATTGGAGTTAAGTCCGATCGGGATTTATTTTTATGCTAAAAAATCAAATTGGAATGTTTATTGTTAAAATATTAACTTCTGTTCAAAATGTAGCTGATTTAGATTACTTTTTACTACAAAAAAGGAGTAGCAGGTAATTGTATTAACATAATTAAGAAAATAAAAGACAAAAAACATAAAACAAAATTAAGCTTATGACGTTATAGTGAAAGATTGAATTAATATATTTTAAACGTTAAACCTTCGATAAATTTTAATCTATGAGCCTAAAACATTTTTCTATTTTAATTTTTATTGGTTTGCTTGTGCTTTCCTGTGGTGGGAACAGATCTTCGGATGAAGGGAAAGACGGATCGCCCGGACTTTCTGAGGCTGTAGGTGGTTTTAGAAACCTTAATAAAGCTGCGAAAGCTGCTGAGGACTGGGAAAAGAAACAGAGCGATTTGCAAAGCAAAACGCCGTTAACTAATGATGAGATGAAGGCTGTTTTGCCGGAAAGTTTAGCCGGAATGAAGCGCACAAGATTCTCTGTTGGGGATGCTTCTATGATGGGTTTGGTTACAGCTCAGGCAACTTACTCTGATGATCAGAACAGGAGTGTTGAGTTGTCGATTATGGATGGTGCAGGAGAAGCCGGTTCAGGTGTGATTGCAGTATATGTGATGTCTCTTTCAATGGAAATGGAAGAGGAGACTGAGTCGGGATTCAGTAAAAATACAACAATTAATGGTAGTCGTGCTTCAATTAAAGAGCAGAGGGGGGATGACTGGGTAAATTCTGAGATAGGAGCCTTGGTGTCAGATAGGTATCTCGTGACGCTTAATGGATCAGGGTTGACCTATAAGGAGTTGGAGGATGTTTTTAAGGAGCTCAATTTTATAGGTCTTAAATAATAGATCAGGTTCTACTTCTTATAATATACGGCAGAGCGATGTTCTGCCGTATATTTTTTTAAATAAATAGGTAATGGATAGACTTCACTGATACACACATGTTAGGTATTATTAAAAATAATTTAACATGTGGTTTAATAATTATTTTGTTGAATATTTTGCAAAATTAATGTTTGTTGCTATCTTTGGGCGTGTACTAGTGAAAGAGAATTAACCTAAAATGTTGTAAAGTGCTGAAAATAAGGTAGAGGAGACTATTATGATGGCCCGGACGCCTGTTTCGGACTTATATTGTTAGCAAAATTAAATTGGAGTTATGTTAAATTTATTCATTAACTATTAATCATTGTTTTATGCAAAAAGAAAAACATTTGTTTTCAGAGTTGAGAAAGCTATGTCTGCTTTCTTTACTGATGATTGCCAGTGCAGGCTTGATGTTTGCACAGGTAAATGTTACCGGGGTGGTAACTGATGCTGATGGGGAAACACTCGTAGGTGTGAATGTTATCGAGAGAGGAACGGCACATGGGACTATCACCGATATAGATGGTAAATTTGCCCTTGACGTTGCTTCTCCGAATTCATATTTAGTATTTTCGTACGTGGGTTTCACTACCCAGGAAGTTCAGGTTGGAAACACTCGCAATTTCAATATTGTGTTGCAGCTCGACATGGAAACACTCGAGGAGATTGTTGTAGTGGGATATGGAACACAAGCAAAGAAAGATATTACAGGTTCTGTTGCTGTAGTAAACACCGAAGATCTTTTAATTACTTCAGGTTCTTCAGCAACACAACAGCTGCAGGGAAAAACCCCCGGTGTTTATATCGGGCAAACTGGTTCTCCCGGTTCTGCAACTATGGTTCGTATCCGTGGTGTGAACACTGTTAATGATAACGGTCCGCTATACGTAATTGACGGTGTTGCTACACGTAACCAGAACTTAAGTAGTTTGAACCCTAATGATATTGCAAGTATGCAGGTATTGAAGGATGCTTCTTCTGCTGCAATTTATGGTGCACAGGCTGCCAATGGTGTAATTCTTATTACAACAAAATCAGGTAGCAGAACAGGAGCTCCAAAACTTACCTATGATGCATATTATGGTGTGCAGAAGACAACCTCAAGATATGATCTTGTAAACTCTATGGATAGGTTGAATTTGGAATGGGAAGCACAAAATAACTCTTTCCTGATTCGTGGTACTAAATTTGATGAGGATGGAAATGAAAGATTCCCGACTCATCCTCAGTTTGGTACAGGTCCAACTCCAAAGATTCCTAACTATATGACTACAACCGGTGCTAACGGTAGAACTGACATTAACATTAATGACTATTCATTCCCAAACAACCAGATGGTTAAGTTTTCTGACACAGACTGGTGGGATGAAGTTGACCGCACAGCTCCAATACAGAATCACCAGTTGTCACTGGTAGGTGGTAATGACAGGGGTCAGTATCTGCTTGGTCTTAACTATTTCGATCAGCAGGGTACTGTAATTCACTCTTACTTCAAACGTTATCAGACCCGTATCAATACATCATTTGATATACGCAAATGGTTCAGAGTTGGTCAGAATTTACAGTTTACATATACAAAAGATCAGGGATTGCAGAGCAGTTCGTCAGAAGCTTCTGCCTATTCTTATACTTACAGACCTTCACCGTGGGTGCCTGTTAAAGATGAGTTTGGCAACTGGGCAGGTTCTAAGATTGCAGGAACAGGTAACTTTGTTAACGTTGTTGCACGTGAAACAAGAAATAAAGACAACTATTGGGTAAATACCCGTCTGTTTGGTAACCTATGGGCTGAACTGGATCTTATGAAGGATTTGACTTTCCGTACCAGTTTTGGTCTTGACCATTCTACATATTGGGGTTATAATATGAGCAAGAAGGATCCTGAATTCTCTGAAAGTCCGGGTACAAACTATTTCAATGAAGAGGCCAACAGTGGTTACAACCTGCAGTGGCAGAATACTCTTACTTACAGCAAAAGATTTGGAGACGTACATAGCTTAACAGTACTTTTAGGATCTGATGCTTTAAGAGGTGGACTTGGAAGAACACTCCGAGGCAGAAGATATAATTATCTGTTCGAAGATAATATTGATACATGGACGCTTCAGATGGGTGAAAACGACAACCAGAGACAGACTGAGTCATGGTATTGGGGTGAAACTGCACTATTTGGTGTGTTCGGTCGTGTTGACTATGGATTCGCCGACAAATATCTGTTCACTGGTATTGTACGTCGTGATGGTGCTTCTCGTTTCTCTCAGTCACAACGTTACGGAACATTCCCATCTGCATCTTTCGGATGGCGTGTTTCTGAAGAGGCCTTTATGGAAAATACACGTGATTGGTTAGATGACCTGAAGCTTCGTGTTGGTTATGGTTTGACAGGTAACTCTGAAATTCCTCGCGCAACTAACTTTGCATCTCTTTTCACAACTACTCCTGACAGAACAAACTATGACCTTTCAGGTGCAAATACAGGTACTTGGCTGGGATACAGACTATCTACATATGGTAACCCTGAAACCCGCTGGGAGGCTACAAAACAGCTGAACTTAGGTTTGGATATAACTTTCGGACAGGGTCGCTTCAATTCAACTCTTGAGTTCTATAATAAAGAAACTTCTGACATGTTGATTGGTGCTGCTTATTCTAACCTTGCTGGTGAGCCCGGAACTCCTTATATCAACTATGGTAGTATGAGAAACAGAGGTTTTGACTTCGCTTTCAATTACACTGATAGAAAAGGTGATTTAGGATGGGATATTGCACTTAACCTATCAAGATATGAAAATGAAGTTCTTTCTCTTGCAGCAGCTGATGATTATGCAATCTACCAAAGTGGAGTACGTATCTCAGATTCTGTAACAAGAACTATTAAGGGAGAACCAATTTCACATTTCTTTGGATATAATGTAATTGGATTCTATGAGTCAGAACAGGATGTATTGAGTTCACCAACTCCTTATGGTACAACAGCTAGCGCTATTACAAGTAATCCTGGATCTTATGTAGGTAAATTTAAATTTGAAGATGTTAATGGTGATGGCAAGATAGATAGCAGCGACCGTACTATCATTGGTAATCCTCATCCAGATCTTGTTGGAGGTTTGAACGTAGGCTTGACTTACAAGAATTTTGACTTTACTATGTTCTGGTATTCATCAATAGGAAATGATCTTTTCAACAACACCAAGTATTTCACAGACTTCCCATTGTTCGGTGGTAACCGTTCAACAAGAATGAGAGATTTGTCATGGAAACCGGGTGCAGATAATTCAAAGGCTATTCTTCCTATTCTGGACTCTAATGACAGTTGGGGTGGTGCAGTATCAAGTTCTTACTATGTTGAAGATGGTTCATTCCTGAAACTAAAGAACCTTGTATTGGGCTACACACTTCCTCAGGATTTAGTGAGAAAAGCTACAATTGAGAGACTGAGACTTTATATTCAGGCTGAAAATGTTCTTTCTTTTGACAGTTACACAGGATTAGATCCGGAATTCACAAATGCGGATACAGGTGAGGGTAGTGGAGCTGACCTTAGAAGAGGACTCGATATGGGTGGTTGGCCAACCACAATGCGTTTACTCTTTGGTGTTAACTTTACGTTCTAATCTTTAAAATTAATAAGTATGAAAAAAAATATATTATTGACACTTTTAATATCAGTATTTGTAATGCTGAGCTCCTGTGGAGAGGATTTCCTTTACATTGCTCCTCAGGGAAGTATCGACCAAAATGCGCTAATGAACCAAACTGGTATTGACCTGCTTACTACAAATGCATATGCAAACTTCTCTGAAAATGGTTGGGGTGCATCTATTACCAACTGGACTTTCGGAAGTATGTATGGTGGTGATGCCAACAAAGGTTCTGACGCTAATGACCAGTCTGTTCTGAATACTATGGAAACATATAGTATTTTAGCAAATAATGGATATATAGGTGAAAAATATTCTTGGGTATATAAAGGTGCCAAGCGTACCAATGTTGCCATTCAGACTATAAACGAAACTGAAGGTCTGCCTGATGCATTCAAGAATTCAAGACTTGGCGAAATGTATTTCCTTCGTGCATTGTTCTATTTTGAAGGAATCAGAGTATTCGGACCATATCTTCCATGGGTAGATGATACATTTACTGAAAATGATCCAAAGGTTCATAACGATATCGATATTTATCCAAAAGTATTGGCTGACATCGATCAGGCAATTGCGCTTCTACCTGCAACACAACCAGAAGTTGGTAGAGCTAACTCTTGGGCAGCAAAAGCACTTAAAGCAAAAGTTCTGATGCAGAGAGGTGATTTAGCAGCTGCTAAACCAATTCTGAAAGATGTAATTGATAATGGTGTTACTTCTAATAATCTGAAGTATGGTCTTGAGAATGATATGGATAGAAACTTCTATAGTCCAACTGATAATGGCAAGGAATCTGTTTTTGCAATTCAATTCTCAAACGACTATAACAATGCTAATCCTGGTATCTCAATTGCTTATCCTCACGGTGGAGCAGGTGGACCTGGTGGTTGCTGTGGTTTCTTCCAACCCTCTAATGAATTGGCAAACTCCTATAAAGTTGATGCAAACGGTCTTCCTTTCCTTGACAAATCATACAGGGATGCTCCTTTCGTAGCTGAAAGAAATACAGATCCTGCAGGTTATCTGTCAGTTAACGGAACAATGCCTGTTGACCCACGTCTTGACTTTGCAATTGGTCGTTTTGGTATTCCATATAAAGATTGGGGCCTACCACAGAACAACTGGGTAAGAGATGTTGCAAATGGTGGTTTCTATTTGCCTAAAAAACATGTTTATACTAAGGAAGAGCTTGATGCAGGTCTTGCAAATGGTGGTATACACGATGGTTGGGCACCGGGTTCTGCTATCAATTATCAGTATCTGAGCTTCCGTGATATTCTTCTTCTTTATGCTGAGTGTCTTGCTAATGATAATCAATTGGCAGAAGCTATGAGTTATGTAAACATGATTCGTGAAAGAGCCGGACATGAGGATAATATTATTTTATTGCCAAATGGTGAGCCAGCTGCTAATTATCTGGTAAATCCTTATCCATCAACTCATGCTACATTCACTAATAAAGATCTTTGTATTGAAGCAATCCGCATGGAACGTAAGCTTGAACTTGCAATGGAAGGACAGCGCTGGTTTGACCTCACTCGTTGGGGAGGACAATATATGGCTACAACTCTTTCTGAATATGTTGACTTTGAAAAGAATTTTATTACTAAATTTGCTTCGTCAGCTAAATTGGATGCAGCTAAAACAATGTTCCCTCTACCAGATGGTCAGATTCAAACAATGGGTAACGACGAAAATGGGAATCCTTATTTAGTACAACCGGATCCCTGGAAATAGAACTATTTTATAAATCGATAAAAAGGGAGGGCAACCTCCCTTTTTTTAATAAATTAATTATATATGGCAAAGTATAACCTGTTTATCTGTTTTGTTTTATTAATCGTGTTGATGGGCTGTAACAGCAATAGCAGCGAAAATAAGAATGAGGGTTCAGCTGAATTTGGTGAGTTCACATACAAGTTTAGTATGGAAAGTGTGGATAATTATAAAGTAGAGTTTCAGATGAATCCCGATTCAACATATAAGATTGTACAGCAGAACATGTTCTTTGATAGATTTGCAGATAGGAGAAACCCAAGTACCAGGGAGGGTAAGTTGACCGCCGAAGAATTTGCCAGGTTTGATAAGCTTATCAGAGAAAGCAACATTTACAGCATGGAAGATGCATACGGTTTTGATGATGAAACCGAGAGCCCAATTATGTATATCATTGAACTTAATGATGGGGATAGCGTGAAATATGTTTCTATTAATCCTGAAACACCTCAAAACTTTTCATGGGAGTTTTCCGATTTAATTGAATTCACTACTAAGTTTATGGATTCTAAATTGGTAGATTAAGAAAATAAATTTTTTCATAAAAGAAAATAGCTTTAAACTCTTTGTTAATATATTGAATTATTGTAACTTTGCAGTCCGATTATTAGTTTTTTTCGATTAAGAGTTTGATTTTAAGCTTTTTATTTGCCTATTCTGTCCCTTAGCAAGACAAAACAGGAAGCAGAAAGAATCAACTTCACATTAACTTACTAATTAAATTAAACAAACAAGAATGGATACGCTTAGTTATAAAACCATTTCTGTAAACAGAGAAACGGCTCAGAAAGAATGGGTTGAAATAGATGCCACAGGGCAGACATTAGGGCGTCTCAGCTCAAAAGTAGCAAAATTACTTAGAGGTAAGTATAAAGCCAGCTTCACTCCACATGTGGATTGCGGTGATAATGTTATAATTCTGAATGCAGATAAAGTAATACTTACAGGAAATAAGTGGACAGAACGCACCTATTACCGCTATTCGGGATACCCAGGTGGTCAGCGTACATCTACACCATCAGAACTGATGGCAAAAGGTCCGGACAGACTCTTCAAAAAAGTTGTAAAGGGTATGCTGCCTAAAAATAAATTAGGTGATGCATTATTAAATAATCTGTTTGTGTATGCCGGTAATGAGCACCCACATCAGGCACAGAAACCAAAGAAAATCGATATTAACAGTCTTAAATAATAATGATGGAAGCAGTAAATGCAATAGGAAGGCGTAAAGCCGCAGTGGCCAGGGTTTTCGTAACCGAAGGTACCGGAAAGATCGTTATTAATAAACGTGAATTAGAAAATTATTTCCCATCTTCTATACTTCAGTACATAGTAAAACAACCATTAAATACTCTGAATGTAGCTGATAAATATGATATCAGAGTAAATCTAGATGGTGGTGGTTATAAAGGTCAGTCAGAAGCCGTAAGATTAGGTATTGCACGTGCTTTAGTGAAAATAAATCCTGAAGATAAGGCAGCATTAAGAGCTCAAGGCTTTATGACACGTGACCCACGTGTAGTTGAACGTAAGAAACCGGGACAACCAGGCGCCAGAAAGAAATTCCAATTCTCAAAACGTTAATATATTGGATATGTATGAAATCCGGATTATACCGGATTTTTACATAACAGCTGCGGTGCAGGCTAATACGTTTAGTATCTAAATTATAAGGACGTTATCCCTCAGAAGAGTTTAGTAAAGGGTAATTTACCTTATGATTCGACTAAAGAAAAAGAAAGTAAACGAATAATAACAAAAAAATCAAAATGGCAAAGTTAGAATTTGACCAACTATTAGAAGCCGGAGCGCATTTCGGCCACTTAAAAAGAAAATGGAACCCGGCAATGGCTCCTTACATATTTATGGAGCGTAACGGTATTCACATTATCGACCTTTATAAAACAATTGCTAAGACTGAAGAGGCTGCTGCAGCTATGAAGCAGATGGCTAAATCAGGAAAGAAAATCCTTTTTGTAGCTACAAAAAAACAGGCCAAACCTGTTATTGAGGCAAGAGCTCAAAGTGTGAACATGCCATACGTAATAGAGCGTTGGCCAGGTGGTATGCTTACTAACTTCCCAACAATCCGTAAAGCGGTTAAGAAGATGGGTAGTATTGATAAGATGATTAAGGATGGAACTTTTGATACTCTTTCTAAGAGAGAAAAACTTCAGATAACTCGTCAGCGTGCTAAACTGGAAAAGAACCTTGGTTCTATTCAGGATCTTACTCGTCTGCCTTCTGCAATTTTTGTTGTGGATGTGATGAAAGAACAGATAGCTGTAAGAGAAGCAGAACGTTTGGGAATACCTGTATTCGCAATCGTGGACACTAACTCTAATCCTTCAAATGTTGATTTTGTAATTCCTGCTAATGATGATGCTTCAAAAGCTATTGACCTGATTATAGGTGTTCTTTGCGATGCTATCAGAGAAGGTCTTGAAGAACGTAAAGTTGAGAAAGCCGATGCTGCAGCTGCTGAGGAACAGTCAGAAGATGCACCACAACGCAGAGAACGTAAAACTAAAGCTGCTAAGAAAGAGCGTGTAAAGAAGGAGGATTCTGAAGCGATGAAAGCAGCAGTGGTTAGCAAGTTCGCAAAAGATGTAGAGGTAGACGATTAATAAAAATAAAAAAACAATATATATATATGGCAGTAACAATGGCAGATATACAGCACTTGCGCAAAATGACAGGTGCCGGTATGATGGATTGCAAAAATGCTCTGAATGAAGCGGGTGGTGATTTCGATAAAGCTATGGAAATTATCCGTAAAAAAGGACAGGCTATTGCAGCTAAAAGGGAAGATCGCGATGCTTCTGAAGGTTGCGTACTTGCTAAAACCGAAGGTAACTTTGGTGCAGTAGTTGCACTACAGTGCGAAACTGACTTTGTAGCAAAGAATGAAGACTATATTGCTTTAACAGAGCAGATACTTGATCTTGCTATGAGCAAAAAACCTGCAACACTGGACGAACTGCTTGCTCTTGAACTTAACAACGGAACAGTTGCTCAGGTTATCACTGATAAAATGGCTGCTACCGGTGAAAAGATGGAACTTGGCTACTATGAGTTTGTAACCGCTCCTTATGTAGCTTCTTACATACACATGGGTAATAAACTGGCTACCGTAGTTGGTTTTAATAAAGCTGATGTTGATGAAAATGTAGCTAAAGATGTTGCTATGCAGATTGCAGCTATGAATCCAATTGCTGTCACAGCTGATGGAATTCCTGCAGAAGTAAAAGAGAAAGAACTGGAAATAGCTCGTGAGAAAGCTCGTGAAGCAGGTAAGCCGGAAAACTTACTTGATAGAATTGCTGAAGGTGCTCTTACTAAATTCTATAAGGAGTCTACACTTCTTCAACAGGAATTTGTAAAAGACCCAAAGAAAACTATCGAACAGTACTTGAAAGAAAGTGATAAGGAATTGACAGTTACAGAATTCAAACGTGTATCACTTAGCGTTTAATAATAATATAACTGTTTCTTAATCAGATATAATTTTAAAAGCTCCGGACAATTCCGGAGCTTTTATTTTTAGTGTTGATTTGATATGTCCTTAAATATAGTTGACTTGAAAGTTAATTCTTTAAGGTGTCTACTACCCATGTAAGAACATACTCAGGATGTATCTCGTAATGCAGATTATATGTTCTGGTTTCTTTTGTTCTATATTCCGTAGCAGTAATAATGCCATTTTGAGATGGAGTGAATTTATGAATAAAGAGATGTTTTTTGAAATCAATACCTTGAGCATTAATCAATTTGAACATACACTCTTTAGCCGACCAGTGCAGAAGTTGATGAAGTATCTTCTTTTCAGGGTCAATATACTCATTTTCAGAAATAAATTTATAGGCTAGCTTCTCTACTCGATCTGACTTAATCTCTATATCTATTCCTACAGGATATAATTTATTTAGTAGAATTGCTGCATGATCTTTGGTGTGAGATATGCTTATGTGGTAGGAGTTATCAGCAAGATAAGGCTTGCCATCTTCGTGATTTTGAATGATCTTAATTTCACCAAGAAGCTCAAAGAGCATAATTCTAGTGGAAAGCCACTCTATTACACGTCTCTTTGACCCGATACTATTTATATAATTGTCAGCTTCAGAACGGATACTAGGAGGGAAAAGCTTTAAAAGCTCATCAATAGATTCATCCATTTTCCAAATACCCATCAGAGATCCGTTGTCAAAATAATCTTTTCTGATAAGCATATGTTATTTATTCAACTTCTTTTGTTTTTAATTTTGGAGGAATGTAGCGAACTTTAATAATTCTTTTCTTACTCATCTCCTCTGCCTGGAAAGTATATTTTTTATATGTAAAAGTTTCTTTCCGCTTTGGGAAATCTCCTTTCAACTCAAGTAGTAACCCTGCTAAAGTATCAACTTCATCAGACATTGCTTCGAAATCCTTTTCCGGGACATTCGTAATCTTAATAAAATCTTCAAGAGGTGTTTTACCTTCAAATATATATGTACCGTCTGCGGCTATAGTATATAAAGGCAACTCTTCATCATACTCGTCACTGATATCTCCTACAATCTCTTCGAGTATATCTTCCATTGTAACTAGACCAGATGTTCCACCATATTCATCTACAACTATTGCCATATGAATTTTATTTGACCGGAATTCTTCCAGCAAATCATCAATTCGTTTTGCACCGGGCACAAAATATGCAGATCTGATAAGTGACTGCCATTTAAAATTGTGTGGTTTGCCAAGATGAGGCAGAAGGTCTTTTACATAAAGTATCCCTTTTATATTGTCGGGATTATCCTCATATACAGGTATACGTGAGAATCCTGCTTCAACAATAAAGTCTATTACATCAACAAAAAGTGTTTGAATATTGATGGCGATCATATCACTTCTGGATATCTTGATGTCATCCACACTTTTATCTCTAAACCTGATAATACCTTCAAGCATCTCTTTTTCCTGATCTCTTGTAATTTCATCAGAAGTAATTTCAAGTGCTTTTGATAAGTCTTCCATCGACAACTCATGTTTACTATATGAGAGTGGGCGTGTATATGAGGTTGTTATTTTTGCAAGTAATCCTGAAAAAGGGCTCATCAACCTGCTTATAACGGTTATTAGCGGAGCATATCTGTTGGCGAATTTAAGTGGATCGTGTGATGCGTATAGTTTTGGGAGAATATCTACAAAAAGAAGAATTATAGATATTGTTATAACTGCCTCAAGTATAAGTTTTGAGCCAATTTCACCTGCAAAATAGGGTAACCTGTTTAGTAGATATATTGTTAATACAGCTATTGTTACATTAAGTAAATTATAAGCCAGAACTAATGAAGCCAGTAGGTTTTCGGGCTTTTTTAGTAATGTGTTAGCCTTGTTTGTTATAGAGTCAGAAGATGAATATTTATCTTGACTGTACTCTTGGCTTAAGGAGAAATAAGCAACTTCTGAACCGGAAACGATAGCGTTCATAATTATAAGCAGAAGCAGCAAAACTGATATAAAATAGTCTAAAGCCACAGGTGTAAATACCGGCAGGGCTATTTGTAAAATCGATAAAGGGTCAGGATCCAAGTGACTAAGATTTAGTGAAACAAAAAGAGAATGTTACAATAACATTCTCTTACAAAATTACGATGTTTTTTTAAAACGGCAAATCATCCATATCAGAATTATTATCTACTTCATTTGATGTGTTTTCTGATACAGGGGGATCGTGTCTGCCCGTTATATTTTCATTCTCAACTCCACCTGATCTTTTACTAAGTAACTCCAGGTTATCGGCAATAATCTCTGTTATATATCGTTTAACACCGCTCTGATCATCATATGATCGAGTTTTTATCTTTCCTTCAATATAAACTAATGTACCTTTTTTTACAAATCTCTCTGCAATCTGAGCTAATCCTCTCCAGCATACAACGTTGTGCCATTCAGTTCTCTCAGGAACCTGAGTGCCGTTGGATGTGGTGTAACCTCTCTCAGTTGTTGCTACTGAAAAATTTGCTTTTGCAACGTCATTGTCGAAATACTTCATTTCCGGGTCTTTGCCTACATTTCCTACTAATATTACTTTATTCACCGACATAACTAATAATTTATTTGGTTTGAAATAGAGCTGTTAAGCTTTAAAGCAAAAATAAACATTATTTTATAATTACGCAATTATAAAACCTATTGTACTTAATAATCTATAATCTTAATTCTGAGGCATTTTCAATTAATTCAAAAAGAGAAAATTTCTAGAGATTTATTTTTAGGGTTGAGAAAAAAGCTATATATTTGCAGTCCAAAAATTTACTAATTAGAGAGTTGCTGTAATTATTAATTATAAAAATATATAAATAAAATGACTAAAGCAGATATTGTAAACGAAATTGCGAAGAGGACTGGTGTAGACAAAACATCGGTGTTATCAACAGTTGAATCTTTCATGGATGTGGTAAAAGATTCATTGGCTAACGATGAAAATGTATATTTAAGAGGATTCGGAAGCTTCATCGTTAAAAAAAGAGCTCAAAAAACTGCGCGTAATATTTCAAAGAATACAACTATCATCATACCAGCACATAATATACCCGCATTCAAGCCATCAAAAACGTTTGTTGCTCAGGTAAAGGAAGTTAAAGTAGATTAATTAAATAATAGGAGATTTAAAACATGCCAAGTGGAAAAAAAAGGAAAAGGCATAAAATGTCTGTCCATAAAAGGAAAAAGAGACTAAGAAAGAACAGGCACAAAAAGAAAAAATAAGCCTGTAGTTAATTTCAGCCATATACAGGAACAAACTTATAAAAAAACCATTAGGGAAATAAGTTTGTTCTTTGTGTATAAAACTACAAGGGATGATTCAGGAGTGAACTCCCTTTCTGTTGTGATGACAGAAACCCAACATTATTTTAATCATTATTAAAAAAAACAATTGTGACAAGCGAACTTGTTGTAGATGTTCAATCAAAGGAGATAACCATTGCTGTTCTTGAAGATAAGAAGTTAGTTGAACTTCAGCAAGAAGATCAGAATGAGTCTTTCTCGGTTGGAAATATCTATATGGGCAAAGTTAAAAAACTTATGCCCGCCCTTAACGCAGCATTTGTGAACGTGGGACACAAAAAGGACGCTTTTCTTCACTATTTGGATTTAGGGGTTGAATTCAACTCGATTCTGCAGTTTCAGAAACTGGTTGAAGACAAGAAAAAGATTCCGCAGCTCCAGAAGATGAAGCTGCAGCCCGATATCGATAAAGATGGGTTAATCTCTGATGTACTCAAAGTAGGTCAGGAAATTTTAGTGCAAATTGCAAAAGAGCCAATATCTACAAAGGGTCCAAGATTAACAGCAGAAATCTCATTCGCGGGAAGATTTATGGTTTTAATTCCGTTTATCAACCGTGTATCGGTATCACAGAAAATTAAGTCAAGAGAGGAACGAGCACGTCTACGTCAGCTTATTCAGAGTATAAAACCCAAAAATTACGGGGTTATTATCAGGACAAATGCTGAAGGTAAGAGAGTAGCCGACCTCGATGCGGAACTTAAGATTCTGGTTAAAAGATGGGAAGATTGTATTGGAAAAATACAGAAAGCTAAAGCGCCATCTCTGATTTATGAAGAGACAGGACGCACTGTAGCACTGTTACGCGATATTTTCAATCCCTCTTTCGAACAGATACACGTCAATGATAGTGACGTGTCTAAACAAATTGCCGAATATGTAAATCTCATTGCACCTGACAGAAAAAATATAGTAAAAGAATATAAAGGTGCTCTGCCAATTTTAGACAATTTCGGCGTTACAAAACAGGTAAAGTCGCTCTTTGGAAAAACTGTTACATTTAAGAATGGTGCTTATCTCATTATCGAGCACACAGAGGCGTTACACGTAATTGACGTAAATAGTGGTAACCGCAACAAATCAAAACTAGGGCAGGAAGAAAGCGCATACGAAGTAAATGTTGCAGCTGCAGAAGAAATTGCCCGTCAGCTTAGATTACGCGATATGGGAGGCATTATTGTTATCGACTTCATCGATATGAATAAAGGTGAGCATCGGAACATGTTATTGTCCAAGATGCAGGAGCTGATGTCGACTGATAGAGCGAAACATAACATTTTGCCATTGAGTAAGTTCGGTATCATGCAGATAACTAGACAGCGTGTACGACCCGAAATGGAAATTGCCACAAGCGAAGTTTGCCCCACTTGCTTTGGTAAAGGTAAGATAAAGTCATCTTTCTTATTCACAGATACTCTGGAAGGTAAGATTGATTATTTAGTAAATAATCTGAAAGTGAAGAAATTCAGTCTGCACATACATCCTTATGTTGCAGCGTATGTTCAGCAAGGTTTCTTTTCGTTGAAAGGTAAATGGAAGAAGAAGTATAATGCAAACTTGAAAATAATCCCTAATCAGAAACTGGGATTTCTGCAATACGAATTCTACGATAGAGACGGAAATGAAATTGATCTGAAGGAAGAGATTGAAATGAAATAGTTTCCGTAATAACGGGACTAATAATAGTAAAAAAACCGATACTCCATCCGGAATATCGGTTTTTTGCATTTATACTCTATCTACATCGTATTGAATTGTAATATACTTGAACTCCCTCTTGGAGTGAAATTTTGACTCTGCAGATTTTATAGCTTCACGTGTTTTTTTCAGTGAAAAATTGTTATCGAGTTTTATTAGTATTTCTCTAAAATGGTAGCTTTGTATATAACTAACTATAGGTTTACCGGGTCCCTGTATCATTTCACCAAAAGTGATTCTGAGTAATTCAGCAATATATCCGGCAGCAGCTTCAACTTTGTGCTCTATTTTATCTTTAATAATAATTGAAATAAGTCTGGAGAAGGGTGGATAGTTAAACATTTTTCTTTCTGCCATTTGAGAGTTAAAAAAACCTTCATAATCGTAGTTTAATATATAATCATATATCGGTTGAAGCGGATCTGCACTCTGAATTATAACTTTACCCTGTTTGTTTTTACGTCCCGCACGTCCGGCAGCCTGCATCATAAGTTGAAAACCGCGTTCGTGTGATCTGAAATCGGGGAAGTTGAGAAGTGAATCTGCAGATATTACGCCAACAACCCCTACATTTTCAAAGTCAAGACCTTTTGAAAGCATCTGAGTGCCAATCAGAATCTGAACTCTTTTGCTTTGGAAATCATCTATGATTTTTTCATAAGCATCTTTGCCCCGAGTTGTGTCAAGGTCCATTCTTCCAACAAAATAATCAGGGAATAGACTTTCAACCTCTTCTTCCAGCTGTTCCGTGCCCTGCCCCAACTTCTTAAGATTTTCAGAATTACAAGATGGGCATTTTGCCGGCAATGTATATGTGGCATTACAATAGTGACAAATCAAACGGTCACGTTTTTTATGATAGGTGAGCGAAACATCGCATCTCTTGCATTTTGGGGTCCAGGCACACTGTTCACATTCAACTAGTGATGCAAAACCCCGACGATTTCGAAAAAGTATAACCTGTTCTCCATTTTCGAGACTCTGATTCATTTGATCTATAAGTAGAGGAGCCAAAACAGATTTCATCTTTTTCCTTTTTCTCAATTCAAAGGTGTTTACTATTTGAATCTCAGGCATCATAATGTTTCTGTAACGTTCCTGCAGCGTTACTAGTCCATATTTACCCGTTTTTGTATTATAAAATGATTCCAGTGAAGGTGTAGCTGAACCAAGAATGGTTTTTGCATTACAAAGATGTGCCAGCATTATGGCTGTATCACGGGCATGATATCGCGGTGATGGATCCTGTTGTTTAAAGCTTATTTCATGTTCTTCATCAATGATGACTAATCCCAGTTTATTAAAAGGCAGAAAAATAGATGAACGGACACCTAAAATGATTTCGAAAGGATCTTCAGACATCATTTTACTCCATATCTCTGCTCTTTCATTGTCATTTATTCTGGAATGATATATGCCTATTTTACTACCAAAGACAGCTTGTAAACGTTGTGTCAACTGGGTTGTGAGTGCTATCTCGGGAACCAGATAAAGAGTCTGTTTACCCATTGAAAGCGCATCTTGTATTAAATGCATATATATTTCTGTTTTCCCGCTTGATGTAACTCCATGCAGAAGACAGGTTTGCTTGAACTCCAAACAGTTCTTTATCTCTTTATATGCTCTTTGTTGAACTTCATTAAGAGGGAATAGATTACGCGTTGGTTTTAAATCTGTATTTAATCTGCTTGTCTCGATAGTAACTGATTGCAACACACCTTTGACAATCAAGCTTTTTAAGGCAGAAGTTGAATGACATTCTAGTTCAGAGACCTCTTTTCTACTGATATATTCTGACTTTCTTTCGATGAGTATATTCTCTATTTGTGAGTATAGGGATTGTTGTTTTTGTGCTTTCCCGATAATTTCCCTGATGATATTGGGATTCATATCAGGATTTATCTTTATAACTGTCTCTGTCCTAGGTGTGAATCTTGATTTAAGATTTTCTGATTTCATAGAGGAGGGGACAGCCGCATTAAACACATCACCTAAAGGGGACAAATAATAAAAAGAGATCCATTCCCATAAGTTGAGTTGCTGCTCGTTCACTAAAGGTTGCGAATTTAGTAAGGAATGAATCTCTTTAATATCTATATCTTTAAGTTCTTTAGATATAGTATCTTCTATTTTGTAAATTATAGCTGTGTAATATCTTTTGTTGCCAAAAGGAACAATTACTCTAGATCCTCTGGCAATTTTGTTCCTCATTTCAGCTGGTACAGCATAGGTATATAGATCGGAAAGAGGTAACGGTAATATTACATCAGCAAACATTTACTGAAATCAAAAATATATGGTTCCTGTAATTGTCCAGGACTCGTTTTTACCATTTAGAGGATCATGCCAGTTTGGAACATCTACAGAGTAATTATCTGTAAGCTTAACGCTGTAATTCAAACCAACCTGCAGAAAGCTGAGCAATTCCAGACCAATTCCGAGGTTAGCACCTGCCTGAAATTCTTTTGCTTTCACATCGTCAGCTAAACCCTGAATGTCAATTTTGTCTCCATCAATTAAATATCCAGCCCATGGTCCGGCAGTTGCAAATAGTCTTAGTGGTAGTAAACCCAGACCCATTTTCAGCTTAGCATTGACAGGAAGGTTAAGATATCTGTTTGATACATCTCTGTCGCCTCCCTCACCTGTAAGATTGGAGATTGTCATTCTGTTGTCATTATAAAGTAATGCGGCATCAATACCAAAGTTTGCAACACCTAGAGGTAGAAACATAGCTTCGATTGATGGACCTATACTGTATGATGTCATATTCTCAACATTAAAAGTCTCATCGAGAGTTTTAAATTCCGGATTATTAAGTCCCACACTTGCTCTAACACCAAAATTCACTTGTGCAAAAATTGGGCTGCTTAGCAGCAATATAAATATTACCACTATACTGGTTTTGATAATTCCTTTTGTCTTCATATTAGTATGTTTTGGTTGTCACTAATGTTAATTAATACCCGATTTGCTTCACAAAGTTATACCTGTGACTTAAATTAAACAAAGAAGATTGGAAATTGGTTGTTAAAGAAATGTAAATAGTAGTATATGAAAAAAAAGCGTCTCATCACCATATTAGAGTGAGAGACGCTTTTATTCCTTTTAGGATATTATACTAATCTTTGAATTTTGCTTTAAGAAATTCTCTGTTCAATCTGGCAATATTTGAAATAGAGATATTTTTAGGACATTCTACTTCGCATGCACCTGTATTTGTACAGTTACCAAAACCAAGTTCATCCATTTTAGCAACCATAGATTTTGCACGTCTTGCAGCTTCTACCTTACCTTGTGGTAACAGTGCCAGCTGGCTTACTTTCGCAGATACAAATAGCATTGCTGAGCCATTCTTACAAGCAGCAACGCATGCTCCACAGCCAATACAAGCAGCAGCATCCATTGCCATTTCTGCCTGATCATGAGGGATTAGTATAGCATTTGCATCAGGAGTTCCACCAGTATTAACCGAAGTATATCCACCTGCTTGTATTATCTTGTCAAAAGCAGTTCTGTCAACTATAAGGTCCTTTATTACAGGAAATGCAGTAGATCTCCATGGTTCAACAGTAATAGTATCACCATCATTGAATTTACGCATATGAAGCTGACATGTTGTAATATCTTCATCCGGACCGTGTGGATGTCCATTTATATAGAGACTACACATTCCGCAAATTCCCTCGCGGCAGTCATGATCAAATACTACCGGTTCTTTACCTTCATTAATTAGTTTTTCATTTAATATATCAAGCATTTCAAGAAATGAACTGCCTTGAGATATATTTTCCAATGGGTAGACTTCAAAATGTCCTTTGTCTTTTGGTCCGTTCTGACGCCAAACTTTTACTTTTATATTGATATCTTTATCCATGATTATTCAATTTTTAAATGTTCTCCTGTTTTATCAACAGATTATGATTTATAGTTTCTCTGTTGGCGAACAACAAATTCGTAATCGAGTGATTCCTTATACATAACAGGCTCATTATCCTCACCCTTATACTCCCAGCAAGAAACATATGCGAATTCATCATCGTGTCTTAAAGCTTCACCTTCTTCAGTCTGGTGTTCAGTACGGAAGTGACCTCCGCAAGACTCTTCTCTATTGAGTGCATCGCGAGCCATCAGTTCTCCCATCTCAATGAAGTCAGCAAGTCTGAGCGCTTTCTCCAGTTCAATATTAAGTGTAGATTTTTCACCCGGGATTCGAACATTAGTCCAGAAATCCTTCTTGATCTCCTTAAGCTCCTCAATAGCCTTTTTAAGTCCAGCCTCATTTCTGGCCATACCAACGTATTCCCACATAATATGACCAAGTTTTTTATGGATACTATCAACAGAGTGCTTTCCTTTAATATTCATCAGGCGCTCAATTCTTTGATTGATCTCATTCTCGGTCTTTTCAAACTCAGGTGAATCAGTTTTGATGTGAGGAACTGATATCTGGTCTGATAAGTAATTCTGGATTGTGTATGGAAGTACAAAATAACCATCAGCAAGTCCCTGCATAAGAGCAGATGCGCCAAGTCTATTAGCCCCGTGGTCAGAGAAGTTAGCTTCGCCAATGGCAAATAGCCCAGGAATAGAAGACATCAGTTCGTAATCTACCCAAATACCTCCCATTGTATAGTGGATTGCAGGATAAATCATCATAGGAGTTACATATGGATCATCATCAACAATCTTTTCATACATCTGGAAAAGATTACCGTATCTAGCTTCAACTACATCCCTACCAAGTCTTTCAATTGCATCAGCAAAATCAAGATATACAGCAAGACCTGTTGTACCCACACCATAACCGGCGTCACAGCGTTCTTTGGCAGCTCTTGAAGCTACGTCACGTGGAACAAGGTTACCAAATGCCGGATAACGACGCTCCAGGTAGTAATCGCGATCTTCCTCTTTGATATCTGTTGGTTTAAGTTTTCCTTGTCTTATTGCTTCAGCATCTTCTTTCTTTTTAGGTACCCAAATACGTCCATCATTTCTGAGTGACTCTGACATAAGTGTCAATTTGGATTGAAACTCACCATGTACAGGAATACATGTTGGGTGAATCTGAGTCATACATGGATTAGCCATATATGCACCTTTTTTGTAGCACTGCCATGCAGCAGAGCCATTTGATGCCATTGCATTTGTTGACAGGAAGAATGTGTTTCCATAGCCTCCTGTAGCAATAACAACAGCGTGAGCACCGAAGCGCTCAAGTTTACCTGTAACAAGGTTTCTAGCAATTATACCACGTGCACGACCATCTATAACTACAAGATCAACCATTTCGTAGCGAGTATACAGTTTCACCTGTTTTTTATTAACAGCACGGCTCAAAGCAGAGTAGGCTCCAAGAAGCAACTGTTGTCCGGTCTGTCCTCGCGCATAGAATGTTCTGGATACTTGTGAACCTCCAAATGAGCGGTTAGCAAGTAAGCCTCCGTACTCTCTTGCAAATGGAACACCCTGTGCAACACACTGGTCGATAATTTCATTAGATACCTCAGCAAGACGATAAACGTTAGCTTCACGAGCACGGTAGTCACCACCTTTTATAGTATCATAGAACAGACGGTAAACTGAGTCTCCGTCGTTTGGATAATTCTTAGCTGCATTTATACCACCCTGAGCTGCAATTGAGTGAGCTCTTCTTGGTGAATCCTGTATACAGAAGTTTAGAACGTTATAACCTTGTTCTCCAAGTGTAGCCGCAGCCGATGCACCAGCAAGACCTGTACCAACAACAATTATATCCAGTTTTCTTTTATTGGCAGGGTTTACCAGCTTCTGGTTGTTTTTATAATTTGTCCATTTCTCGGCAAGTGGTCCTTTAGGTATTTTAGAGTCTATATTATTCATAATGTTTGATTTTCTTAAGTTAAGCTAATAAGTTGGAATATCCCAGGTACATAAGCACTGCTACAGCAATAAATCCAACACAGATAAATGTTGACAGTACATTTCCAATTATTTTAATACGTTTCATCCAGATGTCGTTATTCCATCCTACAGTATGCAGTGCACTCCAGAAACCGTGTGTCAGGTGAAACCATAGAGCAATAAAAGAAACTACATATAAGATTACAACCCAGATGTTTGAAAATATCTCTTCTACAAGCTGAGCACCGTCATGACGTACTCCATCCAGGCCAAATAGTTCTTTTACCTGCATCTGATACCACATCTGGTACAAGTGCAATACCAGAAAAAAAGTAATTACAAGACCTAAAACAAACATGTTTTTTGAAGACCATGTTGTTGTGGTTTTGCTAGATGATTCATATCTGATGTTTCCACGAGCTTTCCTGTTTTGTAGTGTCAGGAATGTAGCGTAGATAATATGAACACCGAAACCAAAGAAAATAAAAACTGTTCCAACTATTGCCCACCAGTTTGCTCCCAGCACATCGTTTGCAAGGAAATTGTATGTTTCAAAGTTGAAAATTAGTACCAGGTTCATACAAACATGGAACAATAGAAACAGAATCAGGAATAATCCGGATAAGCTTTGTACAAACTTCCGCCCGATAGATGATTTGATTAACCAACTCATAAAGTTCTAATTTAATGATTAATTTTAATATAATTTTTTATTGAATTTTCAAACAACTGTATATCCAATAGTTACAAATTTCCTATATAATTATTTTGTATAATTTAGGTCCAAAGATGTTTCCTCCAACTTTATGGTGCAAAAATAGTACTTTTAACCGTCAAAAAAGAATGATTTAAAGAAATATTTCTTTAATAGGTTCTTTTAACGTCTCATTTCTCAAAGATATATTTTACATGTCATTACACAAAACTCTTTTTATAAATAATTTATTACCTTTGCGACTTTAACAGAAAAGAAATTGATTTTTTATGGATATTGTTTTAAGTGGTATACGCTCAACAGGTAAATTACATCTGGGAAATTATTATGGTGCACTGCTCAATTTTACAAAGATGCAGGATACAAGCAAATGCTATTTTTTTATTGCAGACATTCATTCACTTACAACTCATCCAGATCCCAAACAATTACATCAAAATGTTAAAAATGTACTAGTAGATTATCTTGCTGCAGGAATTGACCCTGAGAAGTCAGTTATATATGTACAGAGCGACTTACATGAAACGGCGGAGCTTTATCTATATTTGAATATGCATGCATATATGGGAGAATTGGCAAAAACTGCATCATTTAAGGAGAAAGCACGTAAGCAGCCTGAAAATGTAAACGCAGGACTCCTTACCTATCCAACACTAATGGCAGCTGACATTCTCATTCATAATGCTGATAAAGTACCAGTTGGAAAAGACCAGGAACAGCATCTTGAAATGACCCGAAAGTTTGCAAGACGCTTCAATAACTTTTATGGAGTAGAATATTTTAAAGAGCCTGTAGCATATAACTTCGGTAAAGAACTTGTAAAAATACCAGGATTGGATGGTAGCGGAAAGATGGGCAAATCCGAAGGAAATGCAATATATCTTAGCGATACACCAAAAGAGATAGAGAAAAAGGTGAAGAAAGCACTAACTGATTCCGGACCAACAATTCCAAATTCAGTAAAACCAGATTATATAGAGAATCTGTTCACAATCTTAAGAGTTGTTTCTACCGAAGAGGTGGTAAATCATTATGAAGATCAATGGAACAGGTGCGAAATTAGATATGGCGACCTTAAAAAGCAGTTAGCTGAAGATATAATAAAGGTAACAACACCTATTAGAGAAAGAATACTCGAGATACATAATGATGATAATTACCTACGCAAGGTAACTAGTGAAGGAGCAGAAAAGGCTAGGGAGAGAGCGTCAAAAACTATTGCTGATGTAAGAGAGATAGTGGGATTCAAGAAGTTTTAACTGAACTAACCGAATATATGCTAGAATTCAGGTCATTCGAATTAGAAGACAAAGATTTAATCAACTCATACCTTAAAAATCAGAATTATAGAGTTTCAGACCTTTGCTTTGTAAATCTATATGCTTGGGGAAAGAAGTTCAATACACAATTTGCTGTGTGTGACGACTGGCTTTTTATAAGATTTAAAGATAACTATGGCCGAAATTCATACCTTAAACCTATTGGTGAGGGTGATATTAAAAAAGGAATAGAGTTAATCATTGAGGACCACAAGCAGTTTGATACAGTATTTCAGATCAGGGGTGTAACCAAAGAGATGATAGCGGAAATTGAGGAAGCTATGCCCGGTGTATTTGAATATAAGCTGAATATGAGTGTTTCGGATTATATATATACATCTGAAAAACTTATCAATCTAAAAGGCAAAAAGCTTCAGAGCAAGAGAAATCATATAAACAGATTCAAACGCGAAAATAGCTGGAAATATAAAACACTTACAGGTAATCCTCAACTGGTGAAAGAGTGTAAAAGTATGCTTGATAAATGGATGGAGATCAATTCTGATGAAAAAGACCCATCACTGGCATATGATGATTTTGCTACAAAAATAATGCTTGAGAATTTTGAGTACCTGGGTCTTAAAGGGGGACTTATATGCGTAAATAATGAAATTGCTGCATTTTCAATAGGTGAAGTACTTACAGAAGATACAGTGGTAGTGCATGTTGAAAAAGCGTTTACATCCATTCATGGTGCATATACAATTATGAACCAGCAGTTTGTTTTAAATGAAGCCGCTGAGTACAAGTATATAAACAGGGAAGAAGATATGGGAGTTGAAAATCTTCGTAAAGCAAAACTCTCATATCAGCCTGATATCCTGCTGGAAAAATATAATGCAAGATTCAAAGAATAATCAGTATACAAATATTTTATTTTAGTGTACTATATACAGATCTTGATATTTAAAACACTATTGTGATGATTCAATTTGCTGAAGATTCAACAAAACAGGAGGTCTGGGACATGTGGAAAAAGGTCTTTGGTGATTCTGACGACTACATGGAGATATACTTCAGACACAAATACCGCAATGAAAACACTTTAATCTACTTTGATAATGGTAAAGCAGTCTCTTCACTTCAGATGCTCAATTACCAGTTTACTTTTTGCGGACAAGAGATACCAGTTTGCTATCTTTCAGGAGTTGCCACGCTAGCCAATTACAGAGGAAAAGGATACTCCCGTAAATTAATACTCAAAAGTTTTGAAGTAGCTGCAGAAAGGAATATTCCACTTGCTATTCTAGTCCCTCAGGAGGATTGGCTGCTTAGTTTCTACAATAAATTTGGATTTGCTCAAACATTTGATACTGGAAATGAAGATATAATTTCTCTTAAGGATTTAATTGATAAAAATCAAGGAGATCTTTATGAGGCTTACAAAGAGTATGATGCAATATTCAGGGCTAATGATATGACAGTTCAGAAATCGTTTTCTGATTTTGAAGCTATCGCAGAAGAAGCAAAATTGTTTGATTATCCACCCAAAAGAAATTTAAGAGGAATGGCTCGCATTATAGATGCAGAGCAACTGATCAAAATATTTGCTTGCAAATACAGCGATAAATCTTTTACAGTAAAGGTAAGAGATGAAATTGTGAGAGAAAACAGCAGTCAGTTTCAGGTTTCAATGGGTCAGCTCCAAAAGAATCCCGCCCGAATAATCCAGCCTGTTTTTGAAGTAGATATCAGAGAACTGGTTCAAATGCTTTTAGGATATCACACATCAGAAAAGAGCTGCTCAATTAGCTCATTTTTTCCGGAAAAATCAGCAGTAATGAATATGATGCTTGAGTAGCTATAACCACTTTTTCTTCCTGAAAATATATAGAATAATAAGTGATGAGAGTACCATTAAAATCAGGGCTACCGGATATCCCCACTTTTTATCCAGTTCCGGCATAAAATCAAAGTTCATTCCATAAATACTTGCAATAAGCGTTGGTGGCATGAAAATAACCGATACAATGGTAAATATCTTAATTATCTTATTCTGCTCAATATTAACATAACCCAGGAACGCATCCTGCAGATAATCAAGTCGGTCGAAACTAAATTTAATATGCTCAATTAGCGAGTTGATGTCCTTTATTATTATCGTAAGCTTTGGTTGCAGCTCCGTAGCAATAAACTCACTTCTTAACATACTTGAAATAACCCTTTGCTTATCAATTATATTTTCACGCAGCAACATGGTTTTTTCCTGAAGGTTCTTGATTTCAGAAAGTAGTTCCTCATCAGCATCTCTTAGTGAAATAGAGTTACTAAGCTGTGTAACCTTCTGAGTCATGTTTTCTATCATATCGGCATCAAAATCAACCCTCGTTTCAAGCAATGCTACAAGTACATGAGCCCCGGTAGGATAGTTCTTAGGGTTTGCGGAGATTTTCTTAACAGTTTCGTGAAAAGATATAAGTTCTTCACTGCGAACAGTTACAAGAATATTATTTTTTAATATAAATGAAACAGGGTCGGTTTCAAAGTTAGATAAAAGGAAATTGGAGTTAACCACAAGTGTATCAGTGGTTTCTATATATCGTGACGACATCTCGATTTCAATCATTTCCTCCTCTTCCTGAATATATATCTTAAGAAAATCTTCCAGTTCGTTTTCAACCTCTTCATCTACGTCCATGAGGTCTATCCATAGAAAATTCTGTATAGGATTTGATTTCAGGAATTCCAGGCTACGGCTTAATCTCACGATGCCGTCTTTATGATAGAATAATTTTATATCCGCCATGATCTGTTATTTTAAATCGTGTTCTCAAAAATGAACTTATCTCTCTGCCCGTCAGGCTTAATTCACCAAAGGTTCCAAAAGATTGGTAAGCTGTTCAAACTGCTCTATTGACAACTGTTCTGGCCTTTTAGTCAATATTGGATCTTCAGGTAGTGAACTATCTTCTTTTAAAAGTGATTTGATAGAGTTTCTAAGCATTTTTCTGCGTTGATTAAAACTGGTCTTAACAACAGTTTTAAATAACTTCTCATCACAGTTTAGCTTTACTCTATTGTTGCGAGTTAGTCTCACAACCGCCGATTTAACTTTGGGAGGAGGGATGAACGCCTGTTCGTTCACCGTGAAAAGGTATTCGATATCATACCATACCTGAAGTAATACACTTAGTATACCATAGGTCTTTTTTCCTGGTGAGGCAACCATGCGTTCTGCAACCTCCTTTTGAATCATACCGGACATGGATGGAATGTTTTCCCTATATTCCAGTACTTTAAAAAAGATTTGCGATGATATATTATAAGGGTAATTGCCAATGATACAAAAATCTCCTTTATAGAGCTTCTTAAGATCCAATTTCAGAAAATCCTCCTGTAAAATTCTGTCTTTAAGTTCAGGAAAATGTTCTTTCAGATATGCAATGGATTCGTAATCAATCTCTACAACAGTAAGGTCTTTGTTTTTTTGAATCAGGTACTGAGTAAGCATGCCTGTGCCAGGTCCAACCTCCATTACCGGAAGAGTGGGGTAGCCATCAAGTGTGGATGCTATTCGTTTAGCAATCTCATGATCTTTGAGGAAATGCTGGCCGAAGTTTTTTTTTGCTTTTACCTGAAACATTGATTTATGCCGATTATTACTTATATTTGCCGCCGCAAAGGTAATATATATTACTTAAAACCGGGCAAACCTATTCTAAAAAAACAAGATACAACAATATTACAATATCTCAAACGTAATATGAAGTCAGAATCCGCTAAAAATATTCTAAAGACTTTGCTATCACTGGTTCTCGGGTTACTAATTATCTGGGCAATGTATCGGAACTCTGATCTTGGCGAATTGTGGGATATAATTGAAACTGCCAATTTCGGAATAATTGGGGTATCTTTAATTTTTGGACTGATTGGTAATATACTCAGAGGCTTAAGGTGGGAGCTGTTTGTAAATTCACTCGGCTATCACCCTCCCAGAGCAAGTTTAATAAATGCAACTCTGGGGAATTATGCTGTAAACTTTTTGTTGCCACGTGCGGGAGATTTCTGGAGATGTGGTGTAGTCAGCAAGTATGACAAAATTCCATTTGCAAAAACTCTCGAGACTTTCCTAATAGATAAAATCGTTGATGTAATAGCAGGACTCTCAATAATATTTATAAGTATTATACTCTACATCGACTTCTTTATTTCATATTTAAACAATAATCCACAGTTTGGAGATAATATAGTCAATCTACTCTCTTCAGAGTGGCTTTATATCATTTTAGGACTATTTGTGATTCTTATTCTCTTGTACCTGGTATTTCTCAGGAAAAATCCATTGATGATTAAAGTCAGGAGTTTCTTATTGACTGTAAAACACGACCTAAAGCTTATTTCTTCGATGAAGGAGAAGAGGAGGATAATAATTTATACAATCCTTCTCTGGTTATGTTTTTATTTGTATTTTTACATCTGTTTCTTTTCATTTGATTTCACAAAGGAACTGGGACCGCTTGCAGGGTTGATTGTTTTTGCAATGACTAATATAGGAATTTCGGTTCCCGTTCAAGGTGGTATAGGTCCATGGCATTTCATGGTATCATCCTCTTTGGTTATATTGGGAGTTGCGGAAAATCAGTCACTTGCATTCGCAGCCGCCGTTTTTACAATACAATCAGTTTGGCAAATTTTATATGGTCTCTATGGTGTCTTTGCCATGCCTTTTGTTAAACGGGAACACACCTCCGGAAAAGTTCCGGATACTGAAACAAAAATAATTTAAACAAAATAATTATGTCAGCAACAGAGATTTTAAGTTTGAACCCCAAGAGAGTATGGAAACATTTTTATGAACTGACTCAAATTCCCCGACCCACTGGTCATATGGAAAAGATCACACAGTTTATCAAAGATTTTGGGGAAGAACTCGGTCTGGAAGTTGAACAGGATAAGGTAGGCAATGTGTTAATCAGGAAGCCTGCTACAAAAGGGTTTGAAAGTACCAAAACGGTTATTTTACAATCACACCTCGATATGGTACCCCAGAAAAATTCTGATGTAACACATGATTTCCTTAATGATCCCATACAAGCTTATGTTGATGGAGATCAGGTAAAGGCTAAATCTACTACACTTGGTGCTGACAATGGTATAGGCTGCGCAATGATGATGGCAGTGCTTGAAGATAAAATGTTGAATCATCCTGCAATTGAGGCACTTTTTACTATTGATGAAGAGGTTGGAATGGATGGTGCAAACGGTCTAGAGAAGGGATTCCTTAAGGGTACTGTTATGCTTAATCTTGATACCGAAGCCGATAATGAGTTATGTATAGGTTGTGCCGGGGGAAGAGATGTCAACATTACATTTAATTTTCAGCCGGATACCGAGATTGATAAAGATGATATTGCATACAAGATAAGTCTCAGAGGGCTTAAGGGCGGACATTCAGGGGTACAGATACACCTTGGTCATGCAAATGCAAATAAACTTATGAACCGTTTTCTGAAAGAGGTTGTAAGAGACTATGAAGCCCGCCTGGCTAGTATAAATGGAGGGTCCCTAAGAAATGCAATTCCAAGAGAATCATTTGTGGTACTCACAATCCCGAGTCATCTTGAAGATGACCTTATCGACCTGGTTGATGAGTTTCAGACACAATTCAGAGAAGATTTTGCAGGAATTGAGACAGGTATCTCTTTCAAGGCAGAAAAAACTGATATGCCGGAGTTCTTACTCCCTGTTGAAATCCAGGATGATCTGATAAATGCAGTTGAAGCTTGTCCTAATGGAGTTATCAGCAACCTTGCAGACTTCCCAGGTGTTGTTGAAAGTTCACTTAATCTTGCTTTAGTTCAATCAGCTTCAGACAAAATTGAGGTGAAGCTATTGGTCAGAAGTTCCTCTGAAAGTCGAAAAGAATGGATATGTTCATCACTTGAAAGCCTTTTCCAATTAGCAGGTGCAAAAGTGGAATTTTCAGGAGATTATCCCGGATGGCAGCCAAATGCAAGTTCTGAGCTGCTTAGTCTGATGGAAAAAATTTATATTGAGGAGTATGAAGAAAAGCCTGAAGTTATAGTGATACATGCCGGTCTTGAGTGTGGTATTATTCAATCCAATGTAGAGCATGATCTTGATATTGTCTCATTTGGTCCCACTATCACCGGGGCACATTCTCCTGATGAGTCAGTTGATATAAAGTCAGTAAATAAATCATACGAATATCTAGTAGAGATTTTAGAGAACCTGAAATAAAATTATAATGAACAATACACTTATCGTTTTTGCTTCTGAGCACGGTACAGTGGAAAAATGTGCGCGTGAGCTCTTTAGATTAATAGATGGCAAAGTTGATATTTGTGATCTCAGCCAGCGCCAAATTATTCCTGATCTCACCGGATATGATTCAATAATCATAGGAGGATCAATACATTACGGAGAGATACAGAAAGCTATATCAGACTTTTGTAAAACAAATTTAGATCAGTTGAATAAAAAACGTATTGGCTTGTTTATCAACTGTATTTATACCGGAGATAAAGCCATGCAGCAGCTGAATAATGCTTTCCCAAAGGAGTTAAATGATAAAGCAGTTGTGCGTGATTATTTTGGAGGAGAGATCAATGATCTTAAGTTAAATTATTTCGAAAGGTTCATAACAAAACAGATTATCAAAAAAGAAAATCTAGTTGTAAGCTTGTCCAGAGAGAAAATAGTACAATTTGCCAAAGTAATTTCAAATCATGAAACAAAAGAGTAAAAGATATATTCTCCTTCCCTCTTTACTTGTAATATATACTTTAGTGATGGCTGTGATAGCTTATCCAAGATATCAGGAGTCGGGCAAATGGATGGAGTATATTATTGTCCTTAGCGGCAGCCTTCTGATTGCATTATTGCTATACTTTATCCTAAAAAAGAAGCAAAAGTTGAGAGACAAATTTTCAGGTAAAATCTAATATGAAGTATTTCTTTTCCATTTTATTTCTTTTAACATCATTTCTGTCATACAGCTATAATGAAACCCAGCCTGTTCATTACAGATTCCGTGTCTATTTAACCGATAAGGGAGATGCAGGCTACACAACCGACAATCCCTCGCAATTTCTGACAGAAAAGGCAATTGAAAGAAAAAGAGTTCAGAAAGTAGAAATCGATGAAACTGATTTCCCTATTTCTGATGATTATATTACACTTGTTGAGATGGCAGGAGGTAAAGTTGTTAGTCACAGTAAATGGTTCAATACACTTGTTGTTGAGGTCTCTGACAGTCTCAAGATTGAAAACATCAGATCATTAAGCATAGTTGATTCCGTAAAATATGTTTGGAAAGGAACCAATAATGTATACCGCAAGTCGCTCCGACCACGCCTAAGCCGCAATTTACCCCAAGCAGAGTCAATCGATACAGTATATGGCTATACCTATTCACAATTCATGGTACATAATGCCGATAACCTCCATTCTGCGGGTTACAGAGGCAAAGGCATTGAAATAGGTGTTATAGATGCAGGGTTCACTAACTTTGATGTAATTCCTGAATTTGAGACAGTCGACCTGCTCGGCTACTCCAATTTTGTACCCGAAGGTGATATGTTTGCCACAAGCGATCATGGAACAAAAGTGCTTTCTGCTATGGCAGTAAACCAGCCCGGGCTTATGATGGGATCTGCCCCCGAAGCCTCATACTGGCTGCTTCGTTCAGAAGATGTTACATCAGAATTCCCTGTAGAGGAAGATTACTGGATAAGGGCTATTGAGTTTGCCGATAGCATAGGACTAGATATTATCAACACATCGTTGGGCTACTATGAGTTTGATGATTTAATTCTCAATTACACACATGATGATTTGACGGGAGAGGTCTCATTAATGTCGCGTGCAGCAGATCTGGCATATGAGAAAGGGATGATTATAGTTGTCAGTGCAGGAAATGAAGGTAATAAACCCTGGCAGAAGTCTACACCTCCCGGTGATGCAAAGAATGTTATTGCAGTAGGTGCGATAGGCACAGACAGCATCATAGCCCCTTTCAGCTCATATGGAGAACTGGCCGATGGGCGCATAAAACCTGACCTTGTCTCCATAGGCAGAGGCACAATCACCATAAATCAATTTGGGGAGGTAGTAAGAACAAACGGAACCTCACTCTCATCACCATTTCTTGCAGGTTTGATAGCATCGCTATGGTCTATAAACCCCCAACTCCACCGTACCGAATTAATCGATATAATATTAAGATCATCTGATAGATACATGTCACCAGATCCCGTTTACGGACAAGGGATAACCGATTTTAGCAAAGCCATGAACGAAGTGCTGAAAACAATAAAATAATTTTTTTGTCACAAAGTTTATGCATCATCGTCTACTAATTAAAGTACGATTAATAACACTTTAATTTTTATTGTATGAACAAAAGACTTCTAATTATTTTCACCTGCAGTTTATTAGCACTGTCACTTTACTCACAAACTTCGGTTGAGCAGCTCTATCGAACTTTTTCTAAGGAGTCCAATGTTGAGAAGGTCAATCTTAACGAATTAGCAATGTTCATGATGAGACCATTTTCCAACAACGACACTGAGAGTAAAATCACAAGTATCAGTGTTCTTTCTTTAGAAGATTGCTCTCCTGAAGTAAAAGAGAGATTCAACAAAACTGCCCTTAATTTTAATGATAAGGACTACGAGCTATTTGTCAGCTCCAACGAAGAGAATGAAAAAGTAAGGATCTTCCTTAAGTTTCAGAAAGATTTTATTCGCGAAATGGTAATCTTGTCGATGGGAGATGAGCCTGCCATGGTACAGCTGAAAGGTAAAATATCGCCATCTGAGATTGATAAAATGAAAAATGGACGGAAATGAGTTTAAAAGCCGGTTTTTACCCTATACAAATCTGATTTACAAGATCTCTTTTGCAATCACAAAAGATAGAGAAGATGCAGAAGATGTGGTTCAGGAGGTATATGAAAAACTGTGGAAGAGTCGCCAATCACTATCAGAAGTAGAAAACGATGAATCTTTTATAGTAATCATGGCAAGAAATATGGCATTAGACAGATACAGGTATAAAGCGAAACGACAAACCTCACCTCTTAACAATATTGTAGAAGTAAATCATGAGGTCACTCACGACATCATAGAACATAAAGAGGCGCTTTCTAATGTTGAGAAGTTGTTAAGTACACTACCTCAGACACAGCAATTGGCAATCAGGCTCCGTCACTTCAGCGACATGTCTATTTTACAGATTGCCGATACAATGGAGATAACGCAAGAGAATGTACGTCAACTTCTATCCAGGGCACGCAGAACCATCAAAGATAAAATGGAGAAGATATATGAAAACTGAAGATATAGAAAAATTATTATTCCGCTTCTATCAAGGTGAAACAGATGAGGAAGAGGAAAAGTTCCTCGCTCAATACCTGTCTCAGATAGATTCTGATGAAAGATATAAAGCCGATCGCGATGTTTTTCATTCACTCTCAGAAGATGAACCTGAAGTACCTTCAGAACTTGAGTTTAAGATATCAACTCTTATTGATTCATGGGAAGAGAGCGAAAAGAAACAGACAAAACGCTTTACAAAGTTAAGATTCAGTAAGCAGATCATAGGAATTGCCGCTTCACTTTTACTGGTAATCAGTATAGGGTTTTGGTATCAGCATTACAATTCTGCAAATTCAGAAATAGTAAACATATACAATGATCCGGAGGCGTCGCATGAAGTCGTAATAGAAGCTTTGCGACTGTTTTCGAAGAATTTCTCTAAAGGCACACAAGCATTAGAGAAAGCAGACAGTCGGGTAGATAACACCTTTAAGATACTGGAAAAGGTAATAAATGAATAGATAAACTTTTCGGTAAAAGTTATCCCAATATTCAAATAGCAAACATTAAAAAGATTACAACAATGAAAAAAATAATATTCACTTTAGCACTAATTTTTGCAGTAACAGTAGTTTCAGCACAAGATAATCCATTCGAGAAATTCACTGATATGGATGGAGTAACATCAGTATTTATCTCAAAAAACATGATGGCGCTCTTCCCGAAAGATTCAAATCAGTTTGGTGGAGTAAGTATTAACAGCTTTGTAGATAAGTTAAGCTCTATCCTCATTCTTACCACAGAAAACAAGAAAGTAGGGCAGGAGATGCTTTCTTTGGCAAACAGCAGAATCAAGACCAATAACTATGAGCTTCTGATGCGTGTCAAATCTGATGATGGCGAGAATGTGAACTTCTACATGAAAGGTAAGCCTGAAAATATACAGGAGCTTATTATGATAGTTGACGGAGATGATGATGAGAGCGTAATTATGCAGTTCTTAGGCAACTTCAAGCTGGAGGATGTGCAAAATATGACTAAAGAGTTCAAGAAACAAAACAACATGCAATAACCCCCATCCATTATTATATTCTGTTTAATTGTATTATTTTTGTTTACAATTAGACATGCATATGCCGGAAAATTTTCTCACACTAACAGAACTCAACTTAAGGGTACGGGATGCCATCAGAGAGTATCTTCCCGATACATACTGGGTACGTGCCGAAACAAGCGATGTGCGTCGCAACCGCAACGGTCACTGCTACCTTGAGTTCCTGGAAAAGGATTCTGTTGATCACTCAATCGTTGCAAAAGCAAGAGGAGTGATCTGGTCCAATGTATACGAGATGCTTTCGGCATATTTTCTTAGAGAAACAGGACAGGAGTTCACTTCAGGTTTAAATGTGCTTGTAGCCGTTTCAGTCACATTCCACGAACTATATGGATACTCTCTCACTGTAGTGGATATCGATCCATCCTTCACCTTGGGAGAGATTGCGCGTAACAGGCAGCAGGTAATAAAGAGGCTCGAAGATGATGGTGTACTCACACTAAACAAGGAGCTGGTCTTGCCTGAAATTGCAAACAGGATAGCGGTAATCTCCTCACCCACTGCAGCAGGTTACGAGGATTTCCGTGATCAGCTTGATAATAATGCCAATGGCTTCAACTTTTATACTAAGCTATTTCCAGCAATTATGCAGGGCGACCGCAGCGAATCTTCAATAATAGCTGCCCTTGAGAAAATATTTCTCCACAAAGAGTTTTTCGATGCAGTGGCAATAATACGCGGAGGAGGAGCTTCAGCCGATCTCAACTGTTTCGACTCCTACCTGCTTGCCAATAATGCCGCTCAGTTTCCACTCCCCATTATAAGTGGAATCGGTCACGAAAGAGATGTCACCGTTCTCGATGTTGTTTCTCATACGAGGGCTAAAACACCTACCGCTGTTGCAGAGTATTTCATCGCACATTTAACAAAAACCGCTTCTGAATTATTATCCCTGCAAGAGAGAACAATAAATATCAGTGAGAAGGTTATTTTAAGAGAGCGAGCAGATCTTCTTTCACTCTCAAAAGAGGTGATACATGGCTCCACTCTCAGAATACAAAAAGAGAGCAACTTTATCGAGAAATCATCAACAACCATAAAGCATCGTATCAGCCATTTAGTTCAAAATCAGATTCACTTCCTCGAGAGGAACCAACAGTATATCAATATGGTGTCACCCTTTAATATACTTAAACGGGGCTATACACTATTACTCAAAAATGGAAAGATCATTACTTCGGTAAACGAGATAGAGGTGGGAGATGATATTCAAACGCTGTTCAGAGATGGAACAGTAACCTCAAAAGTTACTAATAAAGAGGCATCCGGAGATGCAGTTAAATAAAATCAGATCAAAAGGATATGGAACAAGAGATGGAGAAATTGACCTATACATCAGCAAAAAAAGAGCTGGAAGCAATTGTAGCTTCTATTGAATCCGGTGAGCTTGATGTAGATGCACTTACAGACAAAGTAAAGCGAGCATCTGAGCTAATCACCTTTTGTAAGGATAAATTAACCAAGACAGATAAAGAGCTCCAGAAGCTGCTAGAAGAGCTGGATTAACACATTAAGTATAAATTATAAGATGATTCCTGAAAGAAAATACAGTGCAATTATTGTAGCCGGGGGCAAAGGTTATAGGGTAGGAGGAGAATTGCCCAAACAGTTTATATCTATTGGAGGTAAACCAATGCTTATGCACACCATTCAGGCATTTTATGATTATGACTACAGAGTCAGAATAATAGTTGTTCTCCCCGAAGGTTATAAGCCCCTATGGCAACAACTATGCGATGAATACAGGTTTGCCATTAACCACACAATAGTTTATGGAGGAGAAACAAGGTTTCATTCAGTGAAAAATGGTCTAAGCCTGATCTCCGACGAAGAAACAGTCTGCATACACGATGCAGCCCGCCCATTTGTAACCTCAGGTCTGATTGGTCGCTGCTTTGATATTGCTTTTAATGATAACTGCGGAGTAATCCCGGTAATTGATGAGGTTAACAGCGTACGCAGGCTAACTGAAAAAGGGAGTGAGATTGCCAATCGCGAAGAGCTTAAAATAGTTCAAACCCCTCAGGCATTTCCTGCAGAACAACTCAAGGCAGCATACAACACACATTATTTGCCGGTATTTACCGACGATGCCTCCGTTGCTGAAATTAGCGGAATAAAAATCATTCTGACCGAAGGCGAAGAGTCCAACATAAAAGTTACCACCGCTTTTGATATTGAATTAGCAGAATTCTACCTTAAATATTTATCAAAACGATAAGATTACTGCTAATTCTTTGGATTTTCATTGAAAATGTACATTAAAATATAAAATAGGCTTCCATTTTGTCATAATATCATAGATATTTATTACTTTTGTACTAATTATTCAAAGTAGAGAATTCCCCATGGAAAAAATTGACAAATTAGACAGACAAATTCTGGAGATCATCACTCAAAATGCACGTATCCCATTCAGAGATGTAGCTGAACAGTGTGGAGTTTCGCGTGCTGCAATCCATCAGCGAGTACAAAGAATGATCGAAAACGATGTTATTACCGGATCAGGCTATCATGTAAATCCGAAGGTGCTTGGCTATGCTTCCAGTGCCTATATAGGTGTGAAGCTTGAGAAAGGATCAATGTATAAAAACGTTATCCCCGAGTTCGATAAGATCCCCGAGGTAACTGAATGTCATTTTACTACCGGTCCATATACCCTGCTTATAAAACTATTTGCCCGCGACAACGAGCACCTGATGGACCTGCTAAACAACCGCATACAGGAAATTCCCGGTGTAGTGGCAACAGAAACAATGATATCACTTAGCCAGAGTGTCAAGCGTGAGATACCTATCATGAATGACAACAACAAACAGTAAAACAGGAAAGTATAAAACAGAATTCATAAAAAAACAGACGAAAGTGATTAGCTCTCGTCTGTTTTTTTATATGCTGTCGGGATGAGAAGACTCGAACTTCCGACCTCCACGTCCCGAACGTGGCGCGCTAGCCAACTGTGCTACATCCCGTTTTTTTTGTGATGCAAAGGTAATATTTTTTTTACTTTTCTACGAAAAATATTTACATTTGCCAACACATTTTGCGGCAATAGCTCAGTCGGTAGAGTATTAGCTTCCCAAGCTGAGGGTCGCGAGTTCGAGTCTCGTTTGCCGCTCGTTCATCATCAAGCACTTATCGGTTTATTCCGGTAGGTGCTTTTTTCTTATAACAAACAAATAACAAACATGCGCCCAGAAAAACAATGAAAAGAAAAACAACGTTATCTACTGAAATCGAATAATAAATAGTATGTTTGCTATTCAAAATCATGGATTATGGCACGTCCCCGCAAATATACCTTTCCCCTTTCCGATCTGAGAGGATTTGAAGATGTAAGGCTGGAACTTAAATCCAACCCTGAACTTGATGGTCTTGATATTGAAAACGCAGTTATAACCCTGAAGCAACGTAAGCAGTCATATACCGCACAGCCTGAAAACCTTAAAAGAGCCCTTGTATCACTTGAACGATATATTTCCCGAAACGGTATCACCGAACCGGTCGAGTTGAGCAAGCGTGAAATGAGCGATATATTATGCATTTCCCGTCCGACCGTTGATAAGTGGATCGATGCGGAGATTATCAAGGCAGAAATCCCTGAAACTGCAAGTGACAAGTTCAGCAGCATTCAGTATTATCCGCATATCTTTACTACCCGATCCATATTGCAGGGATTGAAAAAGTTGGTAGATAAATTATAGTTATACAGTATCTTATAACTGTTGCCACCTCTCATTTCCAGATACTCCCCCTTTCTATTTATATTTATTTAACCGAAAATAATTACCACTTTACGTTTGGCATCGAGTGGCTTCGACTGTCTCCGGATTGACTTATATAGTTGTTAAAAGGTAAAGTTTAATCCTTATTATTACTTTACATTTGTCTATGAATGGCATCGAGTTACTTCGAATAAAGACATTTGTAAACCGATTTTGTGATTTGATTTTCAGTAATATACGACTTTACTTTGTGCGATGGATTTCTATTTATAATTTAAAAGAAAACGTAATGGAGAAAATTATTATCACAACACCCGACGAATTGAAAGCGCTGGTAAAGGAGGCGGTACACGGGTTGCTACCGGCACCGGCAGAGCAAAAGAACGATACGGATGCAGCCAACCTTGTGGAGATACTTGCCTTCCTGAAAGAAAACGGTTATCCCACATCCAGAGGAAAGATGTACAAGCTCACTTCCGCAGGAGATATCCCGCACCGGATTTATAATGGCAAACTTGTCTTTTCACGGAAAGAGGTACTGAAATGGGCTGCAAGCCAGACACGAAACCGTCATGACTATAGTGAAATCACCCGAACCGTTGCCCGTAGCGCACGCAGGAAAATGAAATGAAGCCATGGAAGATAAAAGAGAATATTTCCGTGTCGGGACAACCCTGTACAAGAATGTCAGGCGACCACTGATCAGTGGTGATTTTATCGAGGAAAAGATTGTCTGGAGCTATGAAGCGTTACGGCAGGATTACGGGAAAAACAGTCTCCCCGAAATCGGGAAATACGACGGATTTTGTATCATACCCAGCCATATAGACTATCAGCAGGCCTATGGAACTTTCCTCAACCAGTACGAACCTGTTGGCCATGCACCCTGCGAGGGTGATTTTCCTTATATCCGGCTATTTCTGGAACATATTTTCGAGGAACAGATAGAGCTGGGACTGGATTATATCCAACTACTGTATGTCCGTCCGACACAAATGCTGCCCATTCTCCTGCTTGTATCCAATGAAAGAGAAACGGGCAAGACAACGTTCCTGAAATTCCTGAAAGCATTATTCGGGAAGAATGCCACATTCAACACGAACGAGGATTTTAAAAGCCAGTTCAATGCCGACTGGGCAAACCGGCTGTTGATCCTGGTCGATGAGTTGCTGTTGAACAGGATGGAGGATACCGAGAAGATCAAGAACCTGTCAACAGCCGGAGACTACAAGATTGAAGCCAAGGGGAAAGACCGTCGTGAGATCGAGTTCTTTGCCAAGTTCGTACTCTGTTCCAATAATGAAAAGAACCCGATTATCATCCCGAGGGAAGAAATCCGTTTCTGGGTTCGTAAAATCAAACCGGTCGAAAAGGATATAACTTCCCTAAAGGAATTGATGACAAAGGAAATACCCTTTTTCCTGCATTTTCTGAAGAACCGGAAGCTATCCACGCAAAACGAATCCCGCATGTGGTTCAAACCCTCGCTGCTTGAAACCCCTGCGCTGAACAAGATAAAGAAATACAATTCGAGCAAGGTCGAGATTGAAATGGCTTCCTATTGTGCCGAGGTCATGGAACGGCTCAACCTGACCGGAATCCATTGCTGCCCGAAAGATTTACTTGACGTGGTACGGAATGCAGGATTGAAAGCAAACCTTCCTCAAATCCGGAACATTCTAAAGGATAACTGGAAGCTCCGTTCGGATCACAACAGCGATTATACATTTTACAGTATAGGCCCTAACGGGGAGATAAGTCCACTGGACAGGAAAGGACGGTATCTGGAGGTAGGGAAAGAGGTGATCGATAAAATCCTGTTGTGATGTTTTTCTTTCATCGTTAATTGGTTAATAATCAATGAAAGAAAAATAACAACAAAAGCACAACAACCGTACAACAAAACCGGGATTGTCGGGAACGGGCGGCAACGGAAATAATACTTGTTGTGGAAGTGTTGTCAGTGTAATGTATTGTAATACAGCAAGTATTGGATAAACCGCAACAAAACAACAGAAAAATGAATAGAGACAATATAAAAAACATACAGATAAGGGATTACCTGAAAAGTCGGGGATTTTACCCTGCAAGGGAATATTCCGGCTACGGGATGTACAGGAGCCCGTTCAGGGATGACAGCACGCCAAGCCTCAAAATCGATTATTCCAAAAATCTGTGGTACGACTTCGGAAGCGACGAGGGAGGAAGCATCATCGACCTGGTGATGAAACTGGAGGGATGCACTTTCAATGACGCCATCGAACATCTGAGGGAACAGCCGCTCATACCCATGGAGGAGCAACGATCCTTTTCCTTTCACCGGAACAGCGGAAAGAACAGCTGTATCACCCTGATCGAAGATAAACCGCTGGAACATCCCCGACTGCTGGAATACCTGAAAATCCGGAAGATCAATGCGGACATCGCACGGGAACATTGCAGGGAGATACACTACAGCGTGGGGGAAAACACCTACTATGCCATCGGCTTTGCGAACAATGCCGGAGGCTATGAACTGCGCAATTCCTCATTCAAGGGATGCATCGCCCCCAAGGATATCACCCATATCCGGCAGGAGGACGGAAAGGAAAGCTGTCTCGTTTTCGAGGGGTTTATGGACTATCTCTCTCTGCTTACCATACACAAACAACTCAATCCGGAATATCCAAATTCCAACCGGCACGACCATATCATTCTCAACTCGACGGCAAACCTGCAGAAAGCCATACCTCTATTGGTAGACTATGAACAGGTACATCCCTTCCTCGACAACGACAAGGCAGGGATGACAGTTTTCAGAAAAATGGAAAAGGATCTGGGCTGCCGTGTACGGAATTCCTCGCACCACTATTCGGAGTACAAGGACTTGAACGAATACCTGTGCGCAAGGGCACATTTGAAACACAGCCGATCTCCTAAGAAGCCAGTCCAAAAACCAAAAAGGGGATTAAGGATTTAATGCAGCAAAAAATGGGATACCTTATGTTTTTGGGAGTAGCAAGTTTATGTTTTGGTAGTACCAAAACCCGCTTGCTCCCCGAATAGGGAGAAGAAATCCCGCCGGTCTGGAATGAAATCATAATGAAAAATGACATTGAGAACTAAAGTATGAACACGATAAAAAAGGGAGGAAGACCCGCCAAGAAACTGGGAGAAAAACGCAAGTACACCGTCAGCGTGAAACTCGACACGAGGGAGTATATCTCGCTAAGGACAAAGGCAAACAGTGCAGGGATCAGCAGGAGTGAATTTATCCGGCAGTCCATATCTGGGAGCATGATCCGTCCACGGATAACCCCCGAACTGAACGGCCATATCCGCAAGCTGTCGGGGATGGGGAACAACCTGAACCAGATCGCAAGGAGAGCGAATGCCGAGGGGTACGCCAATGCAAGGGGGGAATATCTCCGTCTGGCAGTCAAGATCGATGACCTGATAGAAACTTTACGCAATGATGGCTAAGATCACAAAGGGAAGTTCATTCAAGGGCGTAATAAAATACGTCATCGATGAAAAGAAAGAGACACGGATACTCAATTCGGACGGCTTACGGCTGAAAAACCTGAATACCGTCATCGACGGCTTTGTAACGCAGGCAGGGATGAACGGCAGGGTATCGAAACCGGTCGGGCATGTCTCGCTCGATTTTTCGGCACAGGACAAGGAAAAGCTATCCGACAAGGTGATGGTAAGAATCGCCCATGATTACATGCAGCGGATGGGGATCACCGGTACACAATACATCATTGCCAGGCATTTCGACAAGGAACACCCGCACATCCATCTTGTCTTTAATCGGGTTGACAATAACGGCAAGACCATATCCGACAGTAACGACCGTTACCGGAGCGAGAAGATCTGCAAGGAATTGACGCACAAGTACGGATTATACTATTCCACGGGCAAGGAGAATGTGAAGCAACACCGCCTGCGTGAGCCGGACAAGACCAGATACGAGATATACGAAGCCCTTAAAACTTCCGTCCCGAGGTGCAGGGACTGGAAACAATTGATAAGAGAACTTGAAAGATCAGGAATCAGGACGGAATTCAAGACCAAAGGCAATACCACCACCGTGGAGGGAGTAAAATTCAGAAAGGGAGGGTACACGTTCAACGGCTCGAAAGTGGACAGGATGTTCAGTTACTCGAAAATCGACTACCAATTAAAACAGAACGTCCGACAGTCCATGCGGCAGGATCAGGCACAATCGATATCGGCAACGGTACACAACAGTACAGAATCCATAGTATCGGGATTGGGAGGACTGTTCGACATCCGGCCTGCAAGCGGGCATGATGACGATCAGGCATACCTGTACCAGCAACCGAAAAAAAAGAAGAAACGCAGGTACGGCCGGCAGATGTAGTCTACATAATGCAGTCAATATCTCAATAAGTCATGGCATCATGATCTCATTAAATAGTACTTCAATGCATAAATGCAAGGGTGCAATAAAATATCAAGGTAATAACACAATAACACATTAAAGAAATGAAGAATAAAGACGTAAACGAGATATACACGCTTTTCGAGGAAATCAGGGAGATTGTAAAGGCAGGGAACAGTAATAGCGCTCCCCCCCAACCCGAAATACTCGGCTTGTCGGCCATCGACGAGTTATCCGGTAAACTGGATGAAGCCATCAGAGAAATCCGCAAACCGGTTAGGACTGAATACCACCATATTTTCAGTATCGCTTCCAGTAAGGTATTTTACGGGATGATCGGGTTATGTATCATGTGCCTAATTTTATTTTTCATCGTATTCTACCAGCAGAAAGAAATCACTACCTGCAAGGACAACGATTTAAAGTACCGTTACGTCCAGATGCAGGGAGAAATCACCCCTGCAGGTGTAAACGATCTCGACAGTATTTTCGAGAACCGGAGGGATAGCGTGAGAATGATCCGTAAACTGGTGAAACAGCACGAAAAAGCAGTTATCGAAAAAACCAGAAGGTTGGAAAGGGCAAGGCTGAAAGAACTGGAAGCAGAGCAGTTGAGACAGGATGTGGAAAATTTCAAACACAAAAAATAAATTTCACAGCGATCAAAAAACACACTTTTGTGTGTTGTGTACACTATTTTTCTTCACGACCTTTGTTGCAAAAATAAGACAATATGGAAGAAAGATACAGTAGGAACCGAATTTATGTCCGCCCGGAAGAACAGCAACTCCTCAAGCATTTCCGCATCCTGCTGGGTGGTGCAGGTATCGGCAGTATTATAGCCGAGTGCGCATTGCGGTTCGGATTTGAAACCATTACCATCGTGGATGGCGACGTGGTGGAAGAATCAAACCTCAACCGCCAGAATTACCGGATGCAGGATATAGGTAAACCCAAAGCCGAAGCTTTGAAAGAGCATTTATTGAGTATCAATCCAAATGCTGACATTACGGCAATAAATACATTCATCGATGCCGGCAATGTGGAAGAACTGGTTAAAGAACAAGATGTTGCCATAAACGCATTGGATTTCCAGTCGGATATCCCGTTTGTTTTTGATGAATGGTGCCAGAAGTATAATGTCCCGGTCATACACCCCTATAATCTCGGTTGGGGCGGATTGGCATTTGTGGTGGAGCCTACAGGCCCGCAACTGAAAGACTTTACCGATAAATGGGAGAACTTTGAAGTACAGCTTATAGAGCGCATTGTGAATTACTTTAAACTCTGGGTACAACCCAAGCCGTGGATTGAAAAAATCATCACCCAATACAAAAATGAAAAAAGTATACTTCCGCCACCGCAACTTCCTATCGCTTCGTGGATAGCCGCCGGATTGTGCACCAACCTGTTGTTTTGCATTGCCACGGGGCAAAAGACAAAACGCTATCCAAAATTTTATCTGTCATCCATTATAGATGACAGGAATTAAACAGGGGAGACAAGTAAAGGTATTGTAAAGCTTCGAGCTCCACTTTGAATTATACTATATCAGCCTGTGGTGAATGGCAAAACCAAGGGCTTCGGTTATGTTACCCACGTTTAATTTCTCAAACAGTAACCGTTTATACCCCTTGATGGTATCGACCGACTTATGGATCTGTTCAGAAATTTCGTTCATCGTGCAGCCTTGTGCGGATAACCGGAGCACCTCTTTTTCATAATCCTTCAGTTCTACACCCGCATATTTGACCCATTTTTTATTTTCCGGATGATACCTCCAGCGCGAATTACAACCCTGACGGGAAATCTCGATATTACCGGCTTTCGTCTGTGAGGAGAGGGATACCGAGCATAACGCCAACCATATCCTGCCGTCCCTTGTCAAATGTAGCGGTGTGATTTCATGGTGGACAAGCATAGCCTTGCCTGACGGTTGTTTCATATGGAAATCGTAACCAAGCGTATATTCCAGCCGGTTCACAGGCGGAACAGACTCCGAGAACAAAAAACCTGCCCGGTTGATTTCCAGTAGAAGTGGCAGGTCTGCATCCGTCACACGTTCAAGATAAAAATCGTATCCCATATCCCTGACCTTTCCGGCAGGCATACCACAAAGGAATAAAGGGTTTTCAGACACATACAGGAAGTTTTTCCTGAAATAGTCAATGACGTAAATACTTACATAAGTAGTTCGTGAGAACGCATCCAAAAACTGAATATACCTTTCCATGGGTGCATAGTCCTCATCAGGGACAAAAAGAATTTCATTCTCCTGAATGAAAAAATCCTCTTTTTTAGCCATACAACACTCCTTTTAATAAAAACAGACGGATCTTACATCCGGAACTTAAGAAACACACTTTTGTGTCATTCCCTTTTGCCCCGACAACTGTACTTTTGTGTCCGTAAATATAAAAAAATAAATCTAAATAATGGATAAATTCATTACATTTTACGACAAATATACCATCTGGCAATTGTCGGAGGATAGTTTGCATGAACTTGCCGGATTTGTGGTGCGGGAAAACTACAAGCATCATTCCAATAGCCGGCCCAATATTCATTTCGATGCAGAAGTCGAAGCAGTATATCGGGAAGAAGTGCGTTATTTTAACCATTCACGGATATTTGTAGCAAAAAATAGTGAGAATAACATTATAGGAGCCATCCGCCTGATGCTGTGGGATGGGAGAGAAACACTGCCCATACAGTCTTTATTCGGCATTCAATGCCTAAACGATATTTCACCCGATGATAGTTGTTCTGCAATTTGGCATATAGGACGATTGGCAGTCAATACCGATATCGGCCGTCATGGATTGTTACTGTTCAAATCGCTGTTGCTCTATGCCATGTACCCGATTTGCAACAGAAAGAAAGGGATTGTGTTTGCAGAATGTGATAGCAAACTGCTGCGAACAATGAAACTAATGGGTATTCGGGTGCATAGCCTTGGCAATGGGATCGAATACCTCGGTTCGGAAACGATCCCCGTTTATTCCACATATGATGACCTTGTCGGTTTTTTTCGTGAGAACCAATCTTTCTACGGTATCAATCAAGCCAGTGTAGTTGCTTGAAATACAATTGTAAGGAACAACCAAGTGTCATTACGACGGCTTTTTTGGATCAGAATTGAAAAATATTCCGTAAAACCAAATGTTTTTTGCCCAAAGGAAAAAACACACAAAAGTGTGTATTTCGATAGTGTATGCCAAAAACACACTTTTGTGTATAGTAAATGGAAAAACAAGGGTATAATTTTGCATCAGTAAAGCAAAAAAATGAATTAATCAACAGATTTTTATAGTGCGCAATATGGAAAGAAGGTTGTTAAGATAGTTCATTGACAAATATTTATTCATACCCTGAGTACTTGAATACAATATGTACGGTATGGGGACAAAAAAATTACAATTATGAGAACAATTCTTTTTACATTGCTGGCATTAACATGCATGCTACTATCCTCTTGTAATAATGAGTTGGATGAACAACAAGTAGCGATCACCGATGAAACTAATACAGTTTTTAGGCAATCGGATGGAATTCTTATGTTTGATAATGAAGCAGCATTTTTAGAAGCTGTCGAAAAAGTGAGAAATAATGAAGTTGGAACTGCCTCTTTTACCCGTTCTGCTTCCGGGGAAGAATTTATTTCTTTATTTAGAGAATTTGATCAGGCTATGACTGAAGCAGACGATTATTACCAACGTGAGGGAGGATATGAAGAATTTAAGGTGAAATTCCCCAATCTGTATTATCCTGAATACGAAGAAGATTATGCAGCGTTCCTGCCAGTAAGTGACGAGGCTATTGCAAAGCTATTAAATCAGCAAGGTAAAGTTATAATAGCTGGAAAAGAGATAGATATGCGTGATGTTTTTTCTTATGAAAAAATTCAAGAATTAGGATTAGGTATGCCCGAAAATGTAAATGTTGATGTAGAGGAAAATCCCAATACTCGCGCATTTACAGATATAAAGTATCTTACCTTGGATAAAGAAAATATGAATAAAAAAAGAAAAGCTTGGATTACTTTGAGAGGAATTGAGGTTAGTGATAAAAATTCAAAAGACGGGTCTAAAGTTAAACTAGGAAGAGTTGATTTATGTTTTAGGAAGAAAGGGGCTGTTCATTGGTATAATGGGAAAATGACATCAAGGGGTTATTGGTATTCAACAAATGGCGTTCGAACCCCCATAACAAGTCAAGGTCTAAAAGAACTTGAATATTCCCCCCATAAATATTATGTTTCTGCATCCAGGTATTATCAAACTATAAAGCCATCAGAAGTTGATAAAATTAAATTGGAATTCGCATGCGGAGAAGATTATCCTAAATACTCTTTTACAGGAATTTATACTGTAGATATAAATCATTTAATGTCACTAGATAACGGTACGGGTTTTGGGGAAGACCTTGCAAGTTTTTTGGTTAATTGGGGCCTGTGGTTAATACCTGTAGCAGTAACCATTATTTTATTATAAATATAAAAAAAAGGATTATGTTTTCGATTTTAAGGACATCATTATTTGTGTTATTTGTTTTCGCATGCACATACATGAACGGCCAGAACTTAGAAAAGATGGAATTTTTTTTTGAAGCAGGTTCCGCAAAGGGGATAAATGACGTTTTTAGTTATAACTTCCAGTTTTCTCCAGGATATAAATTAACAGAAAATTTCACATTAGGAGTAGGAATTGGATTTGTAGACTATAATAATAGAACGGATTTAAAAAATGAATTAATAGATAATCATTATTTTCAAACAGGCTGGCATAATGCGTGGAAGCCTTATCTACATGGAAAATATAGTATTTCGTCAAATCATCGGGTAAACCCCTTCATTAAGGTTGACATTGGCTATGCATTCTTTTCCCATAAGAAAAAACTTTCTTATGTAGATGAAATTGAAAACGATTATGTTACTATACCGTTTGATATAAAGGGGGGGATTAACTCTACTATCAATTTAGGCATTTTAAAACATTCAAATCATTTTGGAGAGGCATTAACTGTATCCGTGTTTTATCTTTTTCAGCCTGTAACATATAAATATATGTCGAACTCTGTAAGGAAAAACATATCTTCCATTGGATTTAATGTAGGTGTTATTTTTTAGTCTCCTGCGATTGTATCGCATGGATGAGCATGAGCCATATGAATGTGAAATATACGTTCTCCTCACGTGGTAAGATCGCTCCTTACGTCAAAGGCCGGGTAGGACATGGGATTCTCTTATCCACTTGCGGGAGAAGCTCGTATATTGTTAGCTGTTTCTTATCATTATCAGCGGTTAACAAATAGATACCTGGAGCATCCATGAGAATATAGCCGGTTGCAAGACAATTCCTCCGTAGGATTAAACGTCGATATTCTTTTTTAAGACAAATGTCTATTGAAATAGTAGCACTATCATTTCAGCATGCTGCCTTTTAAAAATTTTATGGAAATGAAATTGATTAAGTACTTTTATTTGACAGCTATATTGTCCCTGCTAGTAAGTTTGGGGTCAAATATTACTTTTAGAATATATTTGATTCCAAGCCAATTTCTCTTTCAGAATTACCCGCAGGAGTTTTGTTCTTACATTCAACAATGATCACGGCACTATGTGGGGGGAATTTGAAATTAATTGATAAGGTAGAGTTGAGACTTTAACTAAAGTTTCTTTGTAAACTCTAAATGACAATATTGGATAAATACTCTATCCTCTTCTCAATGGCAGCAAGCTTGTGGCTGAAATAAGACAAGCAATAAAAGCAATTATTAATTTCGTCGTGAATGCGTAGGGACATAACACAATTTTACAAAATGAAAAAGTTTAATGTATTCATGCTTGTAGCATGTTTTGTTGTTTTTCAGTTTTTGTCTTCATGCAATAAAAGTGAAGATAATTTTGAGAATGAAATTTTGGTTAAACAGACAGAATCTGTTTCTGAGATCAATGCTTTTAGTAGTAAGGAAGAATTAAAAAATGCGATAAACAATACAGGTTATACTCGATCGGCATCTTCTGTTTCAGCATTTGACTCTGATATTTCCGAGGTACTCGTTCCAAATGAAAATTTCAGAAAATTATTGAATGAAAAAGGACAAATTATCGTAGATGATACCTTATATATGATTACAAGACAGGGTACACTATTTACCCATATGTCAAATCAAACAGTTGTTGACACGCTTTCTGATTTTTCAGTTTTTGAGCAAGTTTCTACCGATTTAAAAAAATTCAATGAAATATTTCTTTTTGATACTTTCAAAGATTTGTCAGAAGAAGATTTTTATGAAGAACCGGATGGAGATGAAGAGGATATTTCATCTATCTCTACACGTGCAACCGCATATAATCTACAAAGAGATCCTGTAGATATAAAGAATTTTCCTGTTATGTCAACAGAACCGTATACTTTGGTTGGGAAAGGACTTGCAGGTTTATTCGGAAATAACAGTGCTCACAAAATAGATATTCAACATAAAAGAAGATTGAGTGCTTCTTTATATAGTTATAATTATTTGGTCTATAGTGAAACAGGATTAAAAGCGGCTGTAATAAGAAGACGATCGTTGCTTCATAACTGGACTAAAGAAGCAAGTTGGGGGCCTGGAACAGTTATGGGATGGGAACATATTCATTTTGTATATGATAAGTTAGATATACCTGACATGCCTGATTTACATGATCAGACTAAGAGAATGACCTACGGCAAATTCATGGGAAATTTAGCTAAAGTCTCTACATTGTATAAATTTGACAAGAAAGTCTCGGATGGTAATATTATTACCATACCTATTATTTTAGGAAAAGAGATTGAAGTTAATTCACTTGATATTGCAAATGCAGGTATAGACTTAATGACAAAAGCAGGATTAGATTATCTGAAAAAATTAGGAGACCCCTATCTTACTCAAGCTCTTGAGCAAAGAGAAGCGGCGATTAACAAGAGTATATGGAATACAAATCCTTTTCAAAAAGTACCGATTCCGGGTATTTCAATACATATTATAGATTTGAAGAAAAAGCAGATGCATGTTTTTATTGGTTCCGATAAAATTTGGAAACCCGGGCCAAGCCAAGTGAAAGTTTTTGATAGTGGTGTTGTATTTGAAGTTGAATACAATTCAAATTTAGGACTGGTTGGAAGTGCCCTTAAAACTTTAGCAAAAAATGTCAAGAATAAAGCTCCTAATGTGGAATCTGCATTTGTTTACGCATATACAACAACTGATTCCGGCGGTGAAGTAAAAGGTATGATTCTTAAAAAGACAAAAGACAAGTAATAGAATCATAGTAAAATATTATATTTAAATTTTATATCCGGCGTGAGTGTTTATTTGCTTGCGCCGGATTAAAAGTAAAATAATCAAAATAATACGAATATATAAATGGAAACGAAGAAACTACTTTTTAGATACTTTTTATTTTGCTCCCTTTTTATTACAAACACTTTGTATTCACAAGAGTTGCAAACAGTATCCAGAATAGGATTGGGAATAAATGGACTTGATCTGGCGGTTGAGTTACCCATAGCGAAAAAAATAACCATTGAACCGAGCATTGGTCTTGGGCCAAGTTATGATTTCGGTGAAGGTGAAGCCCTTACGTTCAGGATGGATTGGCATTGGACATTATTGAATCCGAGCGTACATTTAGGAGTAAATGGCAAGTTTATTTATAACCATAAAAGTGAACCGAAATTATTCAATTCGGGAAACTTTATCGGTTTAAAAGTGAAATATGTATCAAAACCATTAACTGATGAGATACATTATTTGACCAATACATTGCTAACAAATCTGAATTGGGGAGGACAGCGAAATATTGGAAGACATTGGATTTTCAGTTATTCGTTAGGAGCAGGATACGGCTACAACCTCGATGAACCGTATGGTTTATTCTATCCGGCTTTCGATCTCAAATTTGCCTATGTATTGCCCTACGGAAGAAGCAATTAAAATTTAACTATAGCAAACAAAATACTAAATAGTCTCTTAGCTAATAAATTAATGTTTTCACAATTATAATTAGTATGAGGGACTATTATTTTACTAATTGTTTCTTTCTGCAAAAATAGAAGAACAAATAATGATACAAATATCGGCATGAAACGTATAATATTTTGTACTTTGGTTTTGGTTATGTTTTTTCTTAATTCAGTTTATTTGAATGCGCAAATCCAAAAAACTTTAGGTATGGATGGCGGTTTTTACTTTAATTCCAGTAACATAGCATATCATTTTTCGTTGACTTATAGCCTTCAATTCAATCAGTATTTTGGAATTTCTGCTGGAACTATGTTCCTTTCCGTTCCATTGGATATTGCTGGATGGTCGGATAGTTCAAGAAATAGCAGCTATTATTTTGATGAAGATAATATTAAACGTTTCAATCTGTTTTTTTCTACTTTTTATTCACGACCACTTTTCCAATCTACAGGTGTTTACACGAATTGGTCGGTTTCATTCGAACCAATTCCATATGAGTATATATCATTAGAGAAACGGATGAACAATGATATACTATCCGAGAATGTAGGTAAATACCAATTTACTGGATTTTCACCCGGTACATTTTTAGAAATGGGCTTAGTTCAATATTTAAATAGAGATAATAATGGATTAAGGCTATCCCTCGGGTTTGGTTATGGCTGGTATGATATGTATGCCGGTTATAATAGAGCTATTATTGATGGACAAAGAATATCGACATATATTCCTAATAATAATCTTTATAAAAGGATAAGTCTAAAGTTAATTGGACTTTAGACGATTAATGACTTAAAAATAAATGTAATTACACTTTCTAAATTCTAACGCGCTCATACCATATTTTCATTAAACAAATAGTTGGGATAATGTTTTCATTTAGCGAAGGTGCCTAAAATATCACATTTTACAACCAGTTCGGTGTTATACAGGAATTGGTTTCCTTATCTTTGAAATTAACAGACACAGTCTGTCATATTTCGGGAAACGATCATCCGGTTACAGACAATAGACTTATCGTATTATATTTTTTGTTTGGGTTTAATAGTTTAGAATTCACCTCTCTCCTTTTTTTGGGGGATGGATTATTATAGCCGGCGGTTACATTCTTTCCAGTACTATGGCCAACCATTTGTTTAACGAAAATCTCACTAATATACATTTCGCTTGTAAGATGAGTTACGTAGCTGTTACGGGTATAGGCGGTCGATAAATTCCGGTCTATCCCTAATTGTGCTGCTATTACTTTTAATGAATTATTTATTGGGTTTAATGCCAGTTGAATAGCGTCTTTTATCTTTCTTTCGTTTTGATCTACTCGTTCGATGCCGTTAAGAAATGGAAAGATATATCCATTCTGTTCTTTATTGCCGTGTCGGTTAATTATTTCTACCATTGGAGGTAGTAGCGGAGCGCAAATAGGCTCTGGATTTTTTTTCTTTTTTGTATCTCTGGTTTTCTTACGATGAAATACAATCTCTTGGGATGCTCCGTCGATGTCTTTGTATTGCAACCTGCATAGATCACCGAAATTTAGTCCGTTACAATAGAACATGAATATGAAAATATCCCTTGCAACCATCAATCCTTGATTGTCAGTCTCAAAATCCTCTATTTTCCAAATGTCCTCAATGTCTAAAGCGATAGATTTTCTCCCACCTTCCGGAATAGAATATTTATTCTTGCCCTCTCCAAATGGATAGCGAGTTCCGCTTAAATAAGGGTCTTCTCCATTGTTTATTATTGCCCTAAGTGTTCTCATATAAATCCCGATAGTAGCGTATTCTATACCGGTCGCACTCCAAAAGTCTTCGCAGTCAGATAAAAATTTCACCGTGATATCGTCAAATTTAATATCAGCGATGACGTTTAAAACATCCTTACCTTTTGTCTTATGCTTTTTACTTACACATTCTTCAATAAATAGTTGTTTGGCTATTTTACTTTTGATTTTTCTGTAATACTGAAAACGTATAAGAGCGTTTAATGTGGTTCTGTATATTGTTGCATTCCCGACCTTGAAGGTGTTGTTTAAAGTGTTTATTTTGGCCGTAAACGCATCATTTACGGTTAAGATATCCGACTTGCCTAATTTGTGATCGAGTGCTGCAAAAGAGAAATTGTCTGCAGTCTCTTTAACTGCGGGTTTAAGAATATCATCAAAATATTTTTGTATGTCGTCTTTATGCTCTCTTAGATGTGCCGCTTTAGTCTTAAAATTAAAATCAGCTTCCTCTGAAGCTTCAAATAATTCCCAGTCCTCACGATCTAATACTTTTCCTGTAGAGTAGTAGTCGCTATCTCTTTTATATGTTACACGCCACCGTAGTGGGCATTCATTTTCGGGATTTTTATTCCTTATATCTCGAACAAGTTTAACGGTTATACCGTTATTGGAATAGTAGAATTTCATATCAGTATATTTTTAGATTGTATTCGATATATAACAAACAATCATAACAAACAAATAACAAACAAAAGTAGCAAAAATATACAAATAGAAGAAATAGGAAAGAGTTAATAATTTATTATATATGCTGTTAAACAGGTATTTATGAATTATTTGAAAATAGAGAAAAAATACAGAAATAACTGTTTAAAAGCTTCCCAAGCTGAGGGTCGCGGGTTCGAATCCCGTTTGCCGCTCTAATAATTAAGCACTTATCGTTTAATACGATAGGTGTTTTTTATTATATATTCAAAGTTTTTGTTACATTTGAACAATTATATGATAAACACACCTTTCAGCCGATGAGAAGTTTTGCCGCAATAGATTTTGAGACTGCCAATGAACAACGAACCAGTGTATGCAGCGTAGGTGTAGTAATCGTGCGCAATGGCGAAATAACAGATAGCTTTTATAGTCTTATTCGTCCCGAACCGGAATATTATTGTTACTGGAACATGAAAATTCATGGTATCACCTTTGAAGATACAGTAGATGCGCCAATATTCCCGGATGTATGGTGTCAGATTGAACCTCTAATTGAAGGACTCCCTCTGATCGCACATAACAAGAGTTTTGATGAGAGTTGCCTTAAAGCCTGTTTCCGTATGTATCAGATGGACTATCCCGAATATGAGTTTCACTGCACACTGCAGAATGCAAGGATGCTACTGAAAGGATTGCCCGACTATAAACTATATACTGTCTCCGCCTACTGTGGATATAAACTAGAAAACCACCATCACGCTTTGGCTGATGCAGAAGCATGTGCTCAGATTGCATTAAGGATAATGGTTGAGGATTAAAATTTTAAAAGATATGAAAAAAGGAGTACTATTTATTTTACTGTCATTCTCTTGTTCATTACTGTTTAGTCAAGATTTCCCTTCTATAAGTGAGACTGATAGAATAGATCTTTTAACACCAAACAGAGGGAAAATAAGGATGGTGCTGGATACCGACACTTATAATGAAATTGATGACTAGTTTGCAATGGCCTATGCACTCTTATCAGAAGACAAACTAACTGTTGAAGCAATTTATGCAGCACCCTATTTTAATGACCGGTCTGAAAGTCCTTCAGATGGTATGGAAAAAAGTTATCAAGAGATATTAAGACTGCTAGATTTTATGAACAGACCTTCAGATGGATTAGTTTTCCGAGGATCAACGGAGTATTTGCAAGACATTTCAAAGCCAATCCGAAGCGATGCAGCACTTGATCTGGTATCCAAAGCTATGAAGAGTACTCCTGATAATCCTTTGTATATTGTTTCAACTGGTTGCATCACCAATGTTGCATCAGCGATTCTTATAGAACCTCAGATAATTAAAAACATAGTTGTTGTTTGGTTAGGAGGCAATGATTTAAACTGGCCAACACAAAAAGAGTTCAATTTAATGCAGGATGTTTTAGCAGCTCAGGTTGTACTAAACTCAGGTGTCCCATTAGTTATAACCCCTTGCAGACCTGTTGTGTCACATTTTACAACTACAATACCGGAGCTGGAATTGTACCTTAAAGGGAAAAACGATTTATCCAACTATTTATATGAAATTGTTAAAGGATATAATAGTCAAAACCTGGATGCATGGTCAAAGGAGATATGGGATGTAGTGGCTATAGCCTATTTAATTAATCCATCCTGGGACAGACAAACTTAGTACATAGTCCTATACTAACTGATCAGGTTACGTATAGTATCAACCACTCACGTCACTTCATCAGAATGGCAACATCTCTTAATAGAGATGCTATTTTCAGAGACCTGTTTAATAAATTAACTGCTGTCAGCATCTATCTCATTAGCCGGAATGGCAGTTGCATTCCCCGTAGGAGTCAGTATAGCATTGGTCCTTGGTGTATTTATAAACTATTTTGGTGCTCCCAAAGGTGATCCTGTTATATTATTTCTTGGGGTCGCACTCATAGTAATTGCAATAATTTTGAACGGTATAGCTTCAGGGAAAGTGAGTTCTGTAACCGAAACAGTGAAAACTAAAAAGAAGGGAGTAATAATTGCAATATTTGCAGGAATATTAATGTCATTCTTCTACAGGTTTGTTGCCTCTTCCATGGATCTCAGCAATCTTGAAAATCCTATATCAGGTTTAATGACACCATACGGGGCTTTTTTCATTTTCAGTCTGGGAATATTTGCCAGTAACTTTATTTTCAACACCATTGTAATGAAAAAACCTTTTATTGGAGAACCAATCAAATATTCAGAGTATTTTGCAGGGAAAATGAATCTGCATTTAGTAGGAATATTAGGAGGTATAATTTGGGGTGTAGGCACAGCACTTAGTTATATAGCTGCAGGCAAGGCTGGTCCTGCAATCTCATATGCACTGGGACAAGGAGCACCTATGATTGCCGCACTTTGGGGTGTATTCATCTGGAAAGAGTTTAAAGGGGCTCCTAAATCTACCAATACCCTTTTAACTATGATGTTTATTCTCTTTATTGCAGGGTTATCATTAATAGTAATTTCAGGAGGGAGTTGATAATTTAAATAATTAGTTTATCTAAAATGCTGAGTTTAGAACAATACAAAAAAGAAAAGAAAACCATAGATATTTATGAAGCAAGTAAACTGGCGGTTGTTTTATTTTTTGTTCCTTTAATTCTGTTAGGATTGCCATTTTACTTTCTCTGGCGTCCTGTATTACAGTTCTATTGGTATGATATATTAATATTTTCTTTACTTTTTATTGTTGGCATTGTACTTCATGAACTAATTCATGGCTTAATATTTGGATTATTTGCTGAAAGCGGATTCAAAAGCATAAGATTTGGAATTTTATGGAGTCCAATAACACCATACTGTCATTGTGTTGAACCATTGAAGTTGAGACATTACATTATTGCTGCTTTAATGCCAGCCATCATATTGGGTCTTATTCCAGCTGTAATATCTCTTTTTAACGGTAATCTGATGTTACTTATTATAGGTGTTTTTTTTATAAGTGCTGCTGCAGGTGATATCATGGTGATATGGATTCTTCGGAAAGAGAGTATGGAGACTCTTGTTCTGGATCACCCTAGTGAGCCGGGTTGTTTTATATATCGAAAACACTCCCGTTAAATTCATTTCAACTCATTTATTCTCTAAAATAGATAGTACAATTTTCTCCTCTTTTGTAAGATCCGAATAATTATCCTCCTCTTCAATTGCATCAAGCTGATCAAAATACTCTTGTAGAGCACCATTCTCGTAAGAGGTGATAATTTCGGGATGGATGTAGTATTTTTTACAAACTGCACGAGTATTTCCCAACTTTGTGGCAACCTTATCAACAGCCTCTGTTATTAGCCTCTTTTTTTCTGATTCTGATCCACCACAACCAAGTTCCTTGAACGCGAGAAATGCTTTTACTGTTCCTGCCCAGGTTCTGAAATCTTTAGAAGTGAACTCCTCGCCACTTATCTCTTTTAGGTAGTCGTTTACCATACCTGAGTCGATAGATTGACGCTTTCCCTCATCATCGTAATACTGAAAAAGCTCCTTGCCTGGAATCTCTTTACATCTTTGAACCATGCGTGCAAGCCGGCTGTTACGTAAATTTATATCATGGTAAACCCCCTTCTTCCCTTTGAATGAAAATATGATATCGCTTCCCTTTATTTCGGTATGCTTATCCTTAAGGGTGGTAAGTCCGAATGAGCCATATAGTTTTTCATATGTATTATTGCCAACTCGTATGCTTGTGCGCTCCATAAGGCTGATTATAAGAGCCAGCACTTTCTCCTTTGGCAAACCTTTGCGTGACAGATCTTTCTCAATCTGTAATCTTATTTTAGGCAGGGCATAGGCAAACTGAATCATCCTGTGATATTTTCTCTTATCCCTCTGATTTACCCACTCAGTATGATAGATATACTGTTTACGCCCCATTGCATCAATGCCGGTGGCCTGTATGTGACCATTAACCATTGAGCAAATCCATACTTCTTTCCATGCAGGAGGAATTACAAGTCGGCGAATTCTGTTGAGGGTATCTGTGTCAGTAACTTTAACTCCTTCACAAATATATCTGAATCCTTTTCCCCTTTTTTCACGAAATATTCCTCCATTCTCGATCTTCTCGACATATGCAAGCTTAGATTTTGCTGCCATAAAATGATAATAAATCTTTTTCCTAAAACATAACCGTATTAAATTTGGTTCATTATATTAAATTGTAATATGGTGTAATGAATTATGCTAAGATTTGCTGACAGAGTAATTTTTTTTAACCGGGAGCTGGTTTTCAAGGGCAATCTGCCCGATAATTTTCAGGTGATTAATCCTTTCATAGATAACCCCGAAACAATGGTTGTGATGAGTCGGTTTTATCACAAGTATTATAATGACAACAAGCAGAGAAGATTAATATTGGGTATTAATCCAAGCAGAAAAGGGGCAGGGGTAACTGGTGTTCCTTTCACTGATACTAAAAGGCTGGCAACTGTTTGCGGTATAGAGATGAAGTCTGCCCATACCCATGAGGTCTCTTCTGTTTTTGTCTATGATATGATTGAAGCTTATGGTGGACCTGAACGGTTTTATAGTGATTTTTATATCAACTCACCCTTCCCTCTGGCAATTATCAGGGAGACAAAAGATGGTAGCTGGTTGAATGCAAATTATTATGACGACTCGCTGCTATTTGAGATGGTGAAAGAGTTTATGATTGAGTCATTGAAGAAACATATTGATCTTGGTCTGGACTGCTCAGAGGTTTTTGTGTTGGGCAAGAAGAATGCTGTTTTTATTGAGAAGCTTAACAGGGAGGAGAAGATGTTTGATAAACTTACTGTCCTGGAGCATCCGAGATATATTCAGCAGTATAAATCGAAGGAAAGAGATCTGTATATCGATAAATATATTAACGCTTTTCTGTGAAATTGAATCTGTTACTCAATAATTAAATTATTTTCGGAAAATAATACTCACAGTGATTTAGAGGTTTTTAAAGCAAAAAGCCCTGAAACCTCAAAGTTTCAGGTCTTTTTGTGGTGCCACCAGGAATCGAACCGGGGACACAAGGATTTTCAGTCCTTTGCTCTACCAACTGAGCTATGGCACCAACATTGCCTTATTTGCGAGTGCAAAGATAATCGCATTTTCAGGATTTACAAAATTTGAAACAACATTTTGCAAAAAAATATTATTTTTCTGCAATGGGATTCCATCCCTGTGCTTTCAATTCTATTTCAACACCATCACGTGTAATCATATAACAGCCGTTTTCAGGTTTAGTGATATGGCCTACCAGGTGTATTCCGGTGATATCCTTCATCTTCTCATGCAGGGTAAGCGGAACGGTGAACAGCAGCTCATAATCTTCCCCACCATTAAGAGCTGCAGTGGTTACATTCATATTGAATGTTTCCGCCATTGCCGCAGTCTGGTAGTCAATTGGAATTCTCTCTTCAAATAGTTGACAACCTACGTTACTCTGTTTGCAGATATGAAGCAGGTCGGATGAGAGCCCGTCTGATATATCAATCATTGATGTTGGGACTATTCCATTTTCAGCCAGCAACTCTACTATATCCTTGCGTGCCTCTGGTTTTAACTGACGTTCAAGAATATACTCCCTGCCTCCAAAATCGGGTTGAAATCCCTTGTCGGGGTTACTCGCGAACACTGATTTTTCTCTCTCCAGTAGCTGCAGACCCATATAGGAAGCCCCCAGGTCGCCAGAAACAAAAATCAGATCGGTATCTTTAGCTCCGTATCTATATACAATCTTATCATCATCTGCAGTTCCGATACATGTGATACTAATTGTGAAGCCTGTTAGAGAAGAAGTTGTGTCACCACCAATAATATCAACTCCATAAATTTCACAAGCAGTCTTAACTCCACTGTAGAATTCCTCGAGATCTTCCACTGACATCCTTTTTGCTATGCCCAGTGATATAGTTATCTGCTGGGGTTTTCCGTTCATAGCATATATGTCAGAGAAGTTTACCACAGCTGCTTTATATCCCAGATGCTTTAATGGAGTATAAATCAAATCGAAATGAATTCCTTCAAGAAGAAGATCGGTAGTTATAAGAGTACGTTTTCCCGCATTGTCCACAATTGCTGCGTCATCACCAACCCCCTTTACAGTTGTCTCCTGTTTGGTTTTAATATCTTTTGTGAGATGATCTATCAGACCGAACTCTCCCAATGTTGCTATTTCTGTTCTTTTCATATGATATAAAAAAACAGGGAATGCCATCTGATTCAGTGTTAGACACTCCCTATTATTATTTGATTACTATTTTATTCAGACTCTCTGAATTATTGTACGCATAATTTCAGCCATCATTGGCTGTGCAATTTTTGCAGCCTCCTGCACCTCTTCGTGAGATACTTCAACTATTTTACCCAATACCCCAAGGTCGGTGATAATCGAGAATGCAAGTACTCTCATTTTTGCATGATTGGCAACAATAACTTCAGGAACAGTTGACATACCAACAGCGTCGCCACCCATGATACGGAAGAAGTTATATTCTGCCGGTGTTTCAAAAGTTGGACCCTGAACGCCAACATATACACCATGCTGCAGTTTGATGTTCTTCTCTTTTGCTATATCCATAGCCATCTGACGCAATTCTTTATCATAAGCTGCACTCATATCAGGGAAGCGTGTGCCAAGCTCCTCGAAGTTTTTACCACGAAGAGGATGTTCTGGGAAGAAGTTGATATGATCCTCAATTAGCATTATGTCACCTACATCAAAGCTGGAATTCATACCTCCCGCTGCATTTGAGACAAACAGATACTCTATTCCCAGAGCTTGGAATACTCGAATTGGGAAAGTAACCTCCTGCATATTATAGCCTTCGTAGTAGTGAAATCTTCCCTGCATGGCAAGAACCTTTTTTCCTCCCAGGGTACCGATAATCAGTTTTCCGCTGTGACCTTCAACTGTTGATACAGGGAAGTTGGGTATTTCAGTATATGGGATTTCGTTCTTTTCCTCAATTTCATTGACAAGTTCACCAAGACCAGTTCCAAGAATAATCGCCGTATTCGGGATTTCACCAATCTTACCTTTAAGATAATCTGCTGTTTGTTTTATAGTTTCTAACATGTTCTACTATTTTTTTGTTAAATGTTATTCTCTCTTTATTATTTAAAAATGTCACTCTCACCGGGAGGTAGTACATAATATTCTTAATATTCTCCGGCAAATAAGCCAAATCACGGAAGCGAACTGCATCCTTTTCAGTAGTCACAATTATCTTATTTTCATCTTCAACACTATTTACCATATTCTCTATTGATTGAATATCTTTTCTGGTAAAGTTGTGATGATCCGAAAAGAACATTGTGTATAGATTATATGTCTTATACTCAAGTTTTCTTACAAGTGGCTCAGGTGAGGCGATACCAGTTACAAGAAACAGATGCTTTTTGCGCAGGTCGTTTATAGATACCACTTCAGGATGAAGCTCAGGGAATACCGGACTCAGCTTGTCATAATCGAATGTAGTGAAGAATAGTTCCTGAAATGGATATAGATTCAGTCCGTTTGAATATATTCTGAAATCAATGGGCTGCATATCAGGATTACACTTTGTAACTACCACAACAGAAGCCCTATCTATACTCTTAAGAGGCTCTCGCAGCAGTCCCGCAGGCAATAATCTGTCTTCAAACACTGGTCTGTTACAGTCAGCCAGCACAATTGATAATGATGGTCTTACATGACGATGTTGAAAGCCATCATCTAGTAGTATAACATCGGGACGCTCCTCTTTTTCGATAGACATGATTTTTTCTATAGCATTCACCCTGTTCTTATCAACAACAACCAAGGTGTCGGGAAACTTCTTTTTTATCTGCAATGGTTCATCGCCAACATTTCTTACATTAGAATTGGTGTCAACGATTAGAAAACCCTTGCTTTTTCGTTTATATCCCCTGCTTAATACAGCAACTTTGAATTTAGGAGAAAGTAATCGTATAAGATACTCTATATGAGGTGTCTTTCCTGTACCTCCTGCTGTTATGTTCCCCACACATATGACAGGGATGCTGAACGACCGCTGTTTGAGTATATTTTTATTGAACAACCAGTTTCTGAAACTCACAACGGTCCCGTACAGCCACGATAAGGGCAGTAAGGATTTGCGGATTTCAACCTTAGGAATGTCCATAGATATTTTATTTAATATTCAACTCGAAAGGGATGCGTGCCTGGAGATAATCCTGTTCTTTAATCTCCTTCAAAAGCATGAATGTATCGTAACTATCACCCAGGTACTGCCTGATGGTTTTTGCAACAAGCTCTTCCTTAGCAGGTTGCAGAAGCTCTTCAAGTGGTGAGCGCAGTTTTGGGTATTCAAACACAACATAACTCTTGCCAAGGTTTGCAAGCTCAGCGGCAATCTCAATGGCTCTTTCTATACCTCCAAGTTCGTCTACCAGACCAATCTCGAGTGCCTGGTTTCCTGTCCAAACACGCCCCTCTGCATATTGAGCAAGCGTATCTTTTGGAATACCGCGTCCTTCAGCACAACGTGTGAGGAACAGGTCATATCCCTTCTCAATATATTTCTGCATTATCTGTTTTTCGCTATCTTTCATTGGTCGTGTCAAGTTTCCGAAATCGGAAAACTCGTTGGTCTTCACAACATCGGTGTGAACGCCCAGTTTCTTAGTTGTTCCTTCAAGATCGGGGAACATACCAAATATACCGATAGAACCTGTAAGTGTTGTTGGCTGTGCCACTATCTTGTTGGCGTTAGCAGAAATATAGTATCCGCCTGAAGCTGCATAGTCACCCATAGAAACAACCACTGGTTTTTCTTTCTTAAGATTTTCTATAGCTTTCCATATCTGCTCTGAAGCATAAGCACTGCCTCCTCCTGAGTTTACTCTGAAAACAACTGCTTTGATATCTTTATCTTTTCTCAGCTTTTCAATCTCATTGACAAAATGTTTATCCTGAATGTTAGAAGAACCGTTGCCTGAAACAATATTCCCATGTGCATAGAGGAGTGCAATAGTATTGCTTGTCTTCTCAATGGATTTGGTTTTTACCGATTTCATATCAGCAACAGTTGCCGATGGGATCTTTTTATCGCTGTCGATATTCAGTAGTGATCTGAGATATTCTTTCATCTCAGTTTCATAGAGAATTGTGTCAACCAGGTTCTCTGCAAGAAGGAAATCGGTTGACTGTGTCAATGTGAATATGTTGGCAAGCGAGTCGATCTTTTCTATTGATAGTGAGCGAGATTCTGCAAGGTCTTTTCTTATGAAGCTCCATGTATCATTCAGATATGAAGAGATCTGCTCTCTGTTGGCTTCACTCATCTCGTTCTGAGTGAATGGTTCAACTGCAGATTTATATGTGCCCACTTTAAATATTTGCATTTTTACTCCCAACTTGTCAAGTGCATCCTTGATAAAAATTGGGTTTGCGGCCAGACCATGAATATCGAGCATTCCCTGAGGATTGATAGCTATCTTATCGGCTGTAGATGCCAGATAATAGCCTGCCTGGTTGTAGCTGTCGGCGTAAGCAACAACGAATTTGCCGCTCTCCTTGAAACTTTCAAGCTCACTACGGATCTCTGCAAGAGTAGCCATTGATGCGGAAACTTCACGAGAGTCTATGTAAATTCCTTTAATCTTGCTGTTATTCTTTGCTTTGCGGATGGCACTTACAATATCGTTTAACCCCATCTCAGTGATGTAATCTGAACCTAACATTGATGTGAACGGATCAGGTTCAGCGGTCCGTTCAACAATAGTTCCACTTAACTTTAAGTTTAGTACTGAGTTTTCCTGAAGGATAAATTTATCAGAGGTCATTGAACCCATGAATGAGCTTGCAGCACCTACAAACATTATCATTGCTATGAAAAACAGTATAATTTGAGCAATGAGAAATCCCAAAACAGAAGCAAGCACGATTTTTAGAAAATCTTTCATAATGAGGTTGTTTTTTGAATTATATACAAAACAAAAATATACAAAAAACACAGCTCCTGCAATTTAAAATTATACATTCTTAATAAATTCACTTGCAGGTTCCTCGTATGAACATTATATTTGAAGGTTAAAACGGGAAATCGAATAGGTTTCGCATAGTTACCTTTCTTAAAAAAAGGTAAATTTTGGATAAAACAGCTATACTTATGCAGCGTTTTATCTTTTAATTCATCTTTATAATAACTGCGACAATAATGGATGATTCGCAACTAATATCAGCGTGTAAGAAACAGAACCGGGATGCACAAAGAGCATTATATGAGAGATTTGCTCCTGTAATGATGAGTGTGTGTGTACGTTATTGCGGTGATGAGGATATTGCACGCGATTTGTTGCACGATGGATTTATCCGTGTTTTTACGCAGATTGGCTCTTTTACGGGCGAAGGTTCTTTTGAAGGATGGCTAAGACGAATATTTGTAAATCTGGCGCTTGAGAATTATCGGAAAGAAAAGAGAAAAAATCTATTTCTGGAAGAGTATGTACAGATGTATATTAATGAATCCGAAGATCAGGCAGATGATTTACTCGACATAGAAGATATTCCCAGGGAAGTTGTATTTGAAATGATCAGAAACTTACCAACGGGATACAGAACTGTGTTTAATCTATACATTTTTGAAGATATGTCGCATAAAGAAATTGCTGAAGAACTGGGCATAAATGAAGCTGCTTCGAGGTCTCAATTCTTTCGGGCTAAAACTTTATTAAAGAAGAAGATTGAAGCCATGCTTGAAAAAAACCATCAAAGAAAAGTACAATGAATTCAGAAGATAAAATAAGAAAACAGTTTCAATCTAAATTCAATGATTTTACAGTACCTCCTCCGTCAGATGGCTGGATGAGGCTGGATGAGTCGTTGAATAATATATCTCTCACTAGAAAGATGGTTGTTCGCCGCAGATGGCAGTATGCTAGCTCTGCTGCTGTAATTTTATTATTGATGGTGGGGGGACTGTTTTATATGAATAGACCTGAGGTAGCAGATGCTCCTCTTTTATCGGATGCAGCTCCATCATCAACAGAGGTTACTACTGAAGTGGAGCTTAATCCGCAATCAGAAGCAGAAGTGGTAAAACCTCAACTGTTTGTAAGCAGGAGTGTGACAACAGCTGTTCCTGTTGTAGAAGAGATTGTTGTGGAGCCAACAAACCCTGTTGATATAATTGCTGATTATATTGATCATGAAGAGTCGCAGGATTATGAGGTTATTGAGAAAAATAGGTTTAGTGAAGAGTCAATAATTGCTGAAGCTGATTATTCACTGCTATATGCTGATTATGACATGGGCAGTGAAGAGGAGTATATATTGTCGTTCGGTGGAAAGGGTGGACTGACCTCATTTCATCAAACTGTAAACTCACCGATGACATTAAGGAGTGCTGCTGTTTCGGGTGAGGCTAATTTTATTGATGAGTCTGAGAAGATGTTCCAGGCAAATAATTTCAGAGACAATATAGCCGAAATGGAGCATGATCAGCCAATCTCATTTGGAGTAACAATTTCAAAATCAATAGCACATAATCTATCTGTAGAAACAGGTCTGATATACTCATACCTCTACTCAAAAAGCAAGAATACAAGTAATACGCTCCAGAATAAACAGACACAAAGTCTGCATTATCTGGGAGTACCTCTAAATCTTAACTACCAACTCTTTTCTTTAAAAGATCTGAATGTGTATGTATCATTGGGTGGTATGATTGAGAAAGATGTTTATGGTAAATTCCGTGAAGAGGGAGTTGGTCAGACATTAGATGATCAGAGCAAGTCTGTTGTAATAATTGATGAAAAAATAACTCAAAGAAATCCTCAGCTGTCGGTAAATACAGGTCTCGGGTTATCCTACCCAATCTACAAAGATCTTAAACTGTACGGTAAAATTGGAGGTGCTTACTACTTTGACGCTAAGAATGAATTTAAAACAATTTACTCAGACAGAAAAATCGTGATGGATTTGAGTCTGGGTCTCAGATATGAATTCAAGTAAATAACTAAATACAGAAAATGTAATGAAAAAATCAATTCTTTTTTTGACTTTAATCGTGACTGCACTCTTTATGACATCATGTCTAGGAGAGGTTAGCAATAATTATTCAGACACAACTTTTGTTTATATAGAAAGTGATGATGTTGGTACTGTTTTTGGCAAAACTTTCTCAATCTATTCACCAGCAAGAATTATCACTTCAAGTAATATGGCTATGATGATGCCGGGTACTTTTAAAATAATGAGCTACAGTTGGGATGAACAGAATGGTACCAAGCCATTAAGTGTAGGTGGTCAGACTATCAATGCAGATTTAGTGCAAATAACCAGTGATGTTATTGATGTACGTCAGACTATGCTAAGAATGAGTCAGTTGCCGGAAATAGAAAATCCAAAAGAGTTTCTTGAAATAGCTCCTCCATTATATGCTGATTCTCGTGAATTCATGGATGACAACTGGATATTTCAATATTCTTATGAAGTGCCAAAAGGACAATCAGCTTATGTTGAATTTTACAAAAGGGATGATGATCCAGATAGCGATGAAATAAAAATTGATCTGAATATAACATATACAGGCACTGCTGATGGTGCTACACTTGAAAAGAAAACAGATTTTCTGGCTGTTGATATGTCACAATTGAGATCAATGTACGAAGGTACTAGCAGTACTGAAACTAAGAAGCTTAACATCAAATTCATATATCACCAAAAAGATCGTAATGAACCGGTCGAATCACAGATATATACGCTTACTGTGAAAAAGTGATATTTATAGATTTTATTTCGACATAAATTAAAAGACAGCAGTACTTTATATGAGTGCTGCTGTTTTTTGTTTGAAAATAACTACCTTTGCTCTCCAAAATTGTTTAGAAATGTGGAGAGAAATTTTAGTAATAATCACACAACTTATTGTAGCTTCTCCAAAAGCCTGGAAAGATATTAATAGGGAAAAGAGGACTTATAACGAGTTTCTTAACCGTTTTCTGCATCCGCTTTTTGGAATAATAGCACTAACTTCATTTATAGGGGGATTGTGGATTTCACAAGATGGTAATATGGAAAGTGCATTAAAGAACTCTATAATAAGCATTGTTGCAGTTTACGGAGGTTATTTTATTGCATCTTATGCGATAAATGATCTTGCACCAAGATTTGGTTTGGAGAAAAACCTGTCAATGTATCAGAAATTTGTCGGTTTTGCTTCAGCTGTGATTTATTTGTTGTATATTGTTATTCCCTTTTTTCCCGGTTTTATTATTTTATGGGTATGTGCACTATATACTATTCACCTGGTGTATACCGGAGCTCAGAGTTTTATCTTGATAAAAGAGGATAGACTTACAAATTTCACTCTTATTGCTTCAGCATTGATAATTCTTGCACCGGCTACTATTCATCAGCTTTTTTCCATAACAATTAAATAATGAATCAGCCTCAAATAAATATAAAAAACAAGCGAGCCACATTCGATTATGAATTGCTGGAAATGTTTACAGCAGGAATCGTTCTTACAGGTACGGAGATCAAGTCGATTCGTCTCGGTAAGGCAAGCCTGGTAGATACTTACTGCCAGTTTGAGGGCTCTGGTTTGTGGGTTCGTAATATGAACATTTCGCCATATTTTTATGGAACATATAATAATCATGATTCACGTAGGGATCGCAAACTGTTGCTGAACAAAAACGAACTGCGTAAAATAAGGAGGCTTACAAAAGAAACAGGTTACACGATTATACCTGTAAGATTGTTTATAAATGAAAAGGGATTGGCTAAAATTGTAATTGCTGTTGCCAGAGGTAAGAAACAGTATGACAAGCGTCAGTCATTGAGAGAGAAAGAGGATAAACGTACTATGGACAGAATGTTTAAGAAGTAATTGTTCTCTTTTCAAGTTATCAGTAAATTAGGTTATCATTTAGTTAGGTTATCATTTCGTAAGTTTATACTTTCTATATAATATGAATTTTAAAAAATATATTTTGGTGCCGGCCATGAAGAAGTCCGGTGCCACCACTTTGTGGCTGCTGAAAATTATCCTGCCAATCTCTCTTGTTGTCAGGTTTTTAGGATATTTTGGTGTACTTGAATTTTTAGCTGGATTTCTTGATCCCGTTTTTATGAATCTGGGACTTCCGGGAAGTACTGCTATCATTTTTATAACATCTGTTTTTCTTCCTCTTTATGCACCATTGGCTATTATAACTTCTATGAGTTTGACGTTAAGAGAACTCACTATTCTTGCTCTCATGTGTCAGATTGCTCATAACTTGCCTGTTGAGAGTGCTGTTCAGGCAAAAACAGGAACTACATTCTGGGGAATGACAACACTGCGAATCACAATGAGTATATTAACAGGTTATATACTTAATGTAATATTGCCGGCTGATATGGGAATGCCCCTGTTTGTGCACTCAGATGTAGTTGTTATTGATTCAATCGGTATGCTTTTGCTAATATGGATTAAAAGTTCACTTAAAATCTCAATATTGATTACAGTTGTAATTTTCTCACTTAATCTGTTATATAATCTTTTACATGCTTTCAAGCTTATTCCAAAGCTGAGCAAGGGAGTTGAGCCATTGTTGAAGTTTTTTGGACTCTCGGCAAATACCGGCTTTCTATGGCTGATTGGTTATATCGTAGGGGTGGCTTATGGTGGTGCTCTTATGATGGATCAGTTGAAAGATGGGAGAGTTACGCAAGAAGAGGCTAATCTGCTGAACCATCATCTTGCTGTATCTCACTCTGCTATTGAAGATAATCTGTTATTTGTTGCTCTGGGTGTGTCGATCTGGTGGATATTGGGCGTAAGGTTTGCATTAGCATGGGTAGTTGTATGGTCCCGACGACTAATAATAAGGTTATCAAGTAGGAAGAAAGTCAATTATAATGCTTATTTTTGAATTTATATACTCTAAAAAAACAGGCTTATGTCTGTTTATACATTAAATGGAAAATATATTTTAATGGATGAGTATGCAAAATAAGTAAATAGAGTAAAGATGAAATTGGAAAACTTATTATCCGATCGCATATTGATACTGGATGGTGCGATGGGAACAATGATACAGAGATATAATCTCACTGAAGAGGATTTCAGAGGTGATAGGTTCAGGGATTTTGATGTACTGCTGAAAGGTAACAACGACCTGCTCTCAATTACACGGCCTGATGTGATTAGTGAGATACATCGTGAGTATTTGGCAGCAGGAGCTGATATTATTGAAACAAATACATTTAATTCGACATCAATCTCAATGCAGGATTACAAGATGAGTCATCTTGCAGGTGAGATTAACAGGGCTGCTGTGAAATTAGCCAGGGAGGCGGCAGACGAGTTTACAAAACTTACACCAGAAAAACCTCGTTTTGTTGCAGGTTCGATAGGACCTACTAATAAAACAGCGTCAATGAGTCCGCGTGTTGAAGAGCCTATGTATCGAGCTGCCACTTTTGACCACTTTAAGTCTGCATATAAAGAACAGATTTTTGCGCTTGTGGAGGGTGGTGCAGACCTGCTGCTTATTGAAACTATTTTTGATACTCTTAATGCCAAAGCTGCAATTTTTGCTGCTGAGGAAGTTGCTGCTGAAACAGGGATCAATACTCCTATAATGCTTTCAGTAACACTTTCGGATAAGGCTGGAAGAACCTTATCCGGACAGACACTTGGTGCTTTTGTTGCGTCTGTAAGTCACGCCAACCCTCTACTGATTGGCTTAAACTGTTCTCTGGGTGCAGCAGAGCTCAAACCTTATGTCAAAGAATTGGGTAAAGCAGCTCCATTCTATATATCAACATATCCAAATGCAGGCTTGCCAAATCAACTGGGAGAGTATGATGAGACTCCCGAAAAGATGGCTTCACAGATAAGAGAATTTATAGATGAGAGACTGATCAATGTCGTAGGCGGATGCTGTGGTACAACACCTGAGCATATTTCAAAATATGTTGATCTGGTTAAAGGCGCTATTCCTCACGAGAGATCCAAACCGTCTGAATATATGCAACTTTCCGGATTAGAGATGCTTGAGGTTTCTCCTCAAATAAATTTTCTAAATATTGGAGAGAGATGTAATGTTGCAGGTTCGCGAAAATTCCTGAGACTCATCAAAGAGCAAAAGTATGAAGAGGCCCTTGATATTGCACGCAAGCAGGTAGAGGATGGAGCACAGGTACTTGATATAAATATGGATGAGGGTTTGCTGGATGGCGTTAAAGAGATGACTAATTTCCTTAATATGCTTGCTTCCGATCCCGATGTTTCAAGAGTACCAATAATGATTGATTCATCCGACTGGAATGTACTTGAGGCTGGATTGAAATGTGTCCAGGGTAAACCAATCTTAAACTCTATCTCATTAAAAAATGGTGAAGTGGAGTTTCTGAGACAGGCAAAACTAGCACAGATGTATGGTGCAGCAGTAGTTGTTATGGCATTTGATGAAACGGGTCAGGCCGCCAGTTACGAGCGACGTATAGAAATTTGTGAACGTGCATACAGATTACTCACAGAGAATGGATTTGACCCTAAAGATATAATCTTTGATCCAAATATTCTGGCAATTGCCACAGGTATGGATGAGCATAAGAACTATGCAGTGGATTTTATTGAATCTGTTACCTGGATAAAAGAGAATCTGCCACATGCTAAAGTTAGTGGAGGAGTCAGTAATCTCTCGTTCTCATTCAGAGGGAATGACTATATACGTGAATTGATGCACTCAGCATTTCTTTATCATGCTATAAATGCAGGTCTCGACATGGGAATAGTTAACCCATCACAATCTGTTATTTATGAGGATATTCCTGAAAATGAGAAGCAGCTTGTAGAGGATGTTATATTCAACAGGAATGATGATGCTACCGAACGGTTAATGGCTTATGCCGAGAAAATTAAAAAAGATAAATCAACTGATACTGAACAAGCAAAAAGTGAAGAGTGGCGCAACTATACTCTTGATGAAAGATTAAGTTATGCTCTTGTAAAGGGTATCAGTGATCACATGGAGGAGGATCTTGCAGAAGCTCTAAGAATATACCCCCGAGCTGTGGATATTATCGATAAACCACTGATGGAGGGTATGAATCGTGTAGGAAATCTGTTTGGTGCAGGTAAAATGTTTCTCCCTCAGGTTGTTAAGGCAGCAAGAGCTATGAAGAAGGCTGTATCAATTTTACAGCCGGTGCTTGAAGCAGAAAAATCAACTGAAGAATCAAATAAAGCAGGAAAGATTTTACTTGCTACTGTAAAAGGTGATGTTCATGACATAGGGAAGAATATTGTTTCAATTGTATTGTCATGTAATAATTATGATATTATAGATCTTGGAGTAATGGTACCTCCTGAAAAGATTATTGAGACAATAAAAAAAGAAAAGCCCGATATTGTTGGGTTGAGTGGACTGATTACTCCATCACTTGGCGAAATGGGTGTAGTCGCTGAAGAGATGCAGAAAGCAGGCTTAAATATACCTTTGCTGATTGGTGGTGCTACAACCTCTAAGCTGCATACTGCACTCAAGATTGAACCTAAATATAGTGGACCGGTAGTTTATGTGAAAGATGCTTCACAGGCTCCCTCAGCGGTGGCTAATCTGATGAATAGAGAGAGCAGGCAGGAGTATATTGAAAAAGTTAAGGAGGAGTATGAGCGACTCAGAGAGAATTATTCACAAAAAGAAGTTGAGCTGGTCACGATTGATGAGGCAAGAGAGAATGCTTATAAAATCGACTGGAACTCTTTTGAGTCTTACAAGCCTAATAGTCTTGGCCGCATAAAATTGGATAAAATAAATATCGCTGAAATAATTCCATGGTTGGATTGGAAGTTTCTGTTTCCTGCATGGAATCTCTCAGCACGCTTTCATACAATTACAAGGATTGGTAAGAGTGATGAAGAGAGAGCTAAATGGATTGAAAGTTTCAGGGAGGATGACCGTGAAAAAGGAAAAGAAGCTATCAAGCTATATGACGATGCTGTAGAAATGCTGAATAAATTTGTATCAGATGATGTGGATTACATAAGGGCTGTATTTGGGATTTATGAAGCATACAGTGATAATGATACTATTTATGTTAAAGGTGATGCTAAAGAAGATTATACTGCATTCCCTTTCCTGCGTCAACAGAAAAAGTCAAGAAAGAATGAATATTATTGCCTGAGTGATTTTACTGCACCACTTGAATCAGGCAAGAAGGATTATATAGGAGCTTTTGCTGTAACTGCAGGCTTTGGAGCCGATGATCAGCTTGAGAGATATAGTGTCGAAGGAGATGAGTACAATGGACTGCTTATGAAGTCTCTTCTCGACAGATTAGCCGAGGCAGCAACAGAGTGGTTGCATGCAAAAGTTCGTCGTGAGTACTGGGGCTACGCCAGTGATGAGGATCTTACAATAGATGAAATGCTTGCTGTAAGGTTCCAGGGTATTCGTCCTGCTGTTGGATATCCATCTATTCCGGATCAGACTACCAATTTTACATTGCATGATCTTCTTTCAACAGAAGAGATTGGTATAAAACTCACTGAGAATGGTGTTATGCATCCAAATGCATCAGTTAGCGGACTCTTCTTTTCACATCCTCAATCTAAATATTTTGGAATTGGTGAAATTGATGAGGCTCAGATGGTGGATTATGCGAATAGAAAAAAGAAGAATCCCGATGAGATCAGAAAATTCCTTATGGCCAATTTAGTTTAAAGTATATTCTTGCATAATAGAAATATAGCGTTTTCAGGAGTTGTTGTAAACAAAGAGAAAGAGTGTTGAGTTAATTGGATTATAAATATGAAGAGAATACTCAACTCTAAAAAAATATCAATTTTGCTCAAATGGAGTGTACTTAATTTAAGTATCTTTGCAATTTAGAATTCTTGTAAATTAATCTTCTAAATTTAAAAACTACAAATGCGCAGTTTTGGCAGTGATAATAATTCGGGAGTTGATCATCGCATAATGGAAGCTCTATCAAAAGCAAATGTTGATCATACGATTGCATACGGGGATGATAAGTGGACACAAGAGGCATCTGAAGTTATTAGCGAACTCCTGGGAAATAAAGATGTAAATTCATATTTTGTATTTAATGGTACCGGTGCTAATGTTGTTGCACTGCAGGCATGCACACTTCCATTCCATTCCATAATTTGTGCATCCACCGCACACATTGCAGTTGATGAGTGCGGTGCACCTGTTAAATTAACCGGGGCTTCACTTAAGGAGGTTCCTACGCCTGATGGCAAACTTACCCCTGAATTGGTTAAACCATACTTGCATGGATTTGGATTTGAACATCACTCACAACCTAAAGTTATAGCTATTTCACAAACAACTGAGTTGGGTACTGCATATACCATTGAAGAGATTAAGTCTTTAGCGGAACTAGCACATGAGAATGATATGTATCTGTTTGTAGATGGTACACGTATTGCTAATGCAAGTGCTTTCATAAATACTGGCCTCAAGGAGATGACTGCTGACTGCGGAGTTGATATATTTACTATCGGAGGTACTAAAAATGGATTAATGTTTGGTGAAGCGTTAGTATCTTTACGTAAAGAGCTGTCCGAAAATATTAAATATTACAGGAAACAGACTACCCAACTTTATTCAAAAATGAGATATATATCGGCACAGTTTATTCCGTATCTGAAAGAGAATATTTGGTTGGAGAACGCCAGGAAGTCAAATAGTGCAGCACAAATACTGTCATCTGAAATGGCGAAGATTAAAGGTGTTGAGATAACACAGCCTGTTGAGTCTAACGCTATATTTTTTATTCTGCCTAAAGAAATTACCTATAAGTTGCGTGAACGCTATTTTTTCTATGACTGGGATGAAAGACGTAACGAAATGCGATTAGTATGCTCTTGGGATACCACCAATGATGATATTTATGATTTTATTAAATACCTGAGAGAGATTACAGAAACTTATTAATGATCACTTACTACTCATATTCTATCTATGTTTGATTTTTTAGATGTATACCCCTGGTTATTACCATTTATAATTTTCCTTGGACGTGTAATTGACGTTTCACTTGGAACTCTTCGAATTATATTTGTTTCAAAAGGAGAGAAATATAAAGCACCAATTATAGGTTTTATAGAGGTGTTTATCTGGGTAATGGTTATTTCACAGGTACTCTCACGTGCAAACGATTTAGTCTCATATCTTTCATATGCAGCGGGCTATGCTACAGGTAACTATATTGGGATACTACTCGAAAATAGAATAGCATATGGAATTGTCCTTTGCAGAATCTATACCCAGAAGAATGGGAATGCGTTGATTCAAACACTCAATAAATTAGACTTTGGAGCAACATTAACACACGGAAGTGGTTCTACAAATGAAGTGGATATTATTGAAACTGTTGTGGATAGGAAAGAGCTGAAAACATTAGAGGCTACAATTAATAGTTTTGATAATAATAGTTTTTATGTTATTGAGGATGTACGTACAAAACAGAATGGTATTTTTCCTAAACGCAAATCCCTCCTAGATCGCTGGAGAATAGGAAAGTAGATTATTGCCTGCATAGCTAACAGTTTTCCGTTAGCTTAGCCTCTTGCCATATTTCTTCAAGCTCTTCAAGTGAAAGCTGATTCAATGATTTACCCATCTCCTTAACCTTCTTCTCCATATAATTAAATCGGTAAATGAATTTTTGGTTAGTTCTTTCCAGAGCATTGTCAGGATTTACTTTGTAGAGTCGTGCAGCATTTATGATGCTAAATATGAGATCACCAAATTCAGCTTCGGTTTTATCAGCATCCATGCTATCTATCTCTTCTTTTAGTTCAAGCATTTCCTCTTTCACCTTCTCCCATACATCCTGACGTTGTTGCCAGTCGAATCCCGAATTGCGTGCCTTATCCTGTATCCGATAAGCTTTAACAAGTGAAGGTAATGCCGAAGGAACACCCTCGAGAACAGTCTTATTGCCTCCTTTTTCTTTTAGTTTAATCTGTTCCCAAGATTGCTCAACTTTACTTGCAGAATCTATATTTATATCACCAAATACGTGAGGGTGTCTGAAGATAAGTTTGTCTGAAATAGCATTACATACATCAGCTACGTCAAATTCTTTTTTCTCTTCACCTATTTTAGAGTAGAATACAATATGAAGAAGCAGGTCACCAAGTTCCTTTTTTATCTCATCATTGTCATTGTTGATGATCGCTTCAGCCAGCTCGTAGGTTTCCTCAATTGTATTTGCACGCAGGCTTTCATTGGTCTGTTTGTTATCCCATGGACATTTCTCACGAAGTTCGTCCATAATATCAAGTAGTCTCCCGAAAGCTTCAAGCTTCTCTTGTCTGCTGTTCATTATTGTATTGTACTAATCTTGGGTGTTTTAATGAATTTAACTCTAATCTTTTATGGTCTACTTTTCAAAGTTTCTTAGTCCTGTTTGAAGAAATTCCACATATTTATCTACACTCTCATCATATGCATGTGCAGGAGAAAGCGGTTTTCCCTGATGATCCAACACCACATAATAGGGCTGTGATTGTATACCAAATTTATAACGTTGAAGGTAACTCCATTTGTCGCCGACCGTTCTCAAACGCGTTTTTTTGCCGGCATCATCAACCTCAATCACCTCTGGTAGTCTGGTTCTCTCATCTACCATTAAAACAATAAACACAAACTCTTCCTCAATAAGGTTCTTCACTCTATCTTCGGCAAGAACTGTTGCGTCCATCTTATGGCAGTTTACACAGCCATGACCACCAAACTCAAGAAGTACAGGCTTCCCTTCACGTGCGGCATATGCCATACCTGCTTCATAATCATCAAATATCAGCCCTTTTGATTCACCGGTTAGATTAAAATCAAGTGTTGATAAAGGGGGTGCAATTGCACTAAGCGGTTTAAGTGGAGCACCCCATAATCCCGGTACCATATAAACAGCAAAAGCAAATGATAACATTGCGAGAATCAACCTGGTAAGTGATACATTATTAATATCGCTATCTCCCTTAAGTTTGATTTTTCCTAGCAAGTACACTCCAAGTACCACAAATAGTACTATCCATATGGCAAGGAATATATCTCTGTCCAGCAAGCCCCAGCCACTTGAGAGGTCGGCCACCGATAGGAATTTAAGTGATACAGCAAGTACTATGAATCCAAGCACAACCTTAACAGTGTTGAGCCAACTTCCTGATTTGGGAAGTGTTTTCAACCATGATGGGAATATGGCAAATAGTGTAAAAGGAATGGATAATGCTAGTGCAAATCCAAACATACCAACTGTTGGTGCCATCAGGTTACCGTGAGTAGCAGCATCTACAAGCAACCATCCTATTATTGGACCTGTACATGAAAATGATACCAGTGCCAGGGTGAATGCCATAAAGAATAGACTCAGAAATCCCTTTGAGCTGTCAACTTTACTATCCATCTTGTTTGTCCACGATGCAGGTAAAACCAGCTCAAATGCCCCCATGAATGAAAATGCAAAAGTGATAAGCAGAGCAAAGAAGATCAAGTTGAATATCGGACTGGTAGCCAGGTTATTTAAAGCACTTGCCCCAAATATTGCGGTAATTAGAAGTCCTAATGTTACGTAGATTATTATTATTGAAAGTCCATAAATGCTGGCATCCTGAATTGCTTTTCTACGGCTTTTCTTATTTCTGTTCAAGAAAAAGCTTACTGTAATTGGTATCATTGGCCAGACGCATGGAGTAAGAAGGGCAGCGAATCCCCAAATAAGACCTTTTAGGAAAATACTAATCAAAGATGCATTTGCTAGATCTTCTCCATCGCTTAATTCTTGTAACTCCTCAATTACAGGGGTCCACAGCAGATCTCTGTCTACAGATTCCAATGTTACATTTGATCTGGCAGATTCATTTCCTGATATTGATCCTGCATCATTAATATCCGCAGTTTCATTTCCGGTAACAACTTTATTTTGGTTTCCACTAACATCATCTGATGAGGTTGCAGTTATTACTAATGTGGCAGGAAGATTTGAACCTGTAAATGAGAAATCTACAGGTAGGGGAGGTGTACAGGTCTGATCGTTACAAGCCTGAGCTCGTACATTTCCAATTACTGAAAATGAGCTTTTGTCTGTCACCTTAAGTTTCTGGGCAAAAGTAACGCTGTTAGTAAAAGATCCGATCTCCATCATGAAAATCTCATCAAACTTTACTTTTGCTTTTTTATCAATAGACTTGAACTCTCCAACAGGAACAGCACCTTTAATCTCATCAAACTCAATCATTGTTGGATTTGGTCCCCCTTCGGGTATATTGGTGTCGTACATATACCAGCCCTGTTCAACAGTAGCTTTTGCTAATATATTAATCTCTCCGTTTCCAGCATCTGAAAGAGTAAAATCCCAGGATATTGGATTCTGTGCGTGTAAAATAACAGAAGAAAGGAGAATTAAGACTCCAATACTGAATAATCTGCGTGCTATTTTTTTCATCTTTTATCTATTATCGTATTCTTTTCGGACTAACAAAGTTAATGAACAGATGTTTATTTCCTAAATTTATTTGAGTTATTAAAAAAGTGGATTGAGCTAAAGCAGTGCACAATCGGGAAGTATAACTGATAGAAATTATTTATTAATAATAATATCCAGAACAACTTTATCAGTCTCTGACATGCCATTGTTACCTATCAGCGCCAGGTTTCTTATTGTCTGATCAATATCCTGATCAATAATCCCCTCCAGAGGCGAAGCTACACCATCCTCAATGGCCATCAGGGCTGAGAGTGTTGCAGTAGATACTCCACTGGCTATTTTTAATGCACAGCTGGGTTTAGCTCCATCACAAATCATTCCTGTAATGTTTGCTATCATATTTTTTGCTGCAAATGTTATCTGATTATAATTTCCACCCATTAGATAGGTGATTCCGCAACTGGATCCTGTTGATGCTACAACGCAACCGCAAAGTGCCGATAATCTGCCAATATGTTGTTTGATATAAATCATAGAGAGATTACTAAGAATAAGTGCTCTTATAAGCTGTTCGTCAGAAGCACCGGTATTCTCAGCGAAAGTTAGTACAGGTAAAGTCGCAGCTATACCCTGATTACCACTTCCGCTGTTACTCATTACAGGCACCATTGCACCGGCCATCCTTACATCACATGCACCAGCTGTAGATGATACCATCCTGCTATGCAGGTTGTCCCCAAATATTCTCTGTCCTGTTTCACCCTTAATGTTCTTAGATACATTATGGCCAAATTGTCCATTATACGACCTTTCAGCAGCCCTTTTATTCATTCTTGCAGCATCGAGTATAAACTCCAGTTCATCAATTGGAGATTCTGTCGCATAGAGGTATATTTTCCTAAAACTTAGCTGAGGTCTGTTTTTTAGATTCTCTTTTGAGTCTGTATCGTTTTTATAGAGAGTTTTTCCATTCAGTTCAATGTGTGAAAAAAAAGTGTGATTACCGGTTATTGTTGCGACAGACCTGTTTTCTTTGTTAACGCAATGAACCTCAATATATAACTTCTCAGAGATATTATCCTTTAAATTTATATTGATTATTTTGTCATTGATAAACTTTTTGCCTCGTTCCACATCTTCATGAGAAATATTATCAAGCAGCTCTAAACCCTTTTCAGATTTACCAATTAACGCACCCAGAGCAATAGCAATAGGCAACCCATTCATACCTGTACCAGGTATGCCAACACCCATAGCGTTTTTGATTATGTTTGCACTTAAGTGAACATCAATCTTATCCGGTATTTCACCTAAAACTTCTGTAGCTCTTGCTGTGCATAAGGAAACAGCAATTGGTTCAGTGCAGCCAACTGCCGGAATTATCTCCTGTTGCATCAGTAATTTTATCTCTGTTCTTTCTTTATCTGCTAACACTTTGGTGGTTATTTAAAATTTTAAGGGACAAAGATACATAAATTTGAACGCAAAAAACCGGTCTTTTAACTGTTGTAAAACAAGACCGGTTTATTTTTATATGCAATTTAATTATTGCTCTGAATTTACATTATGCCAGCTTTTTCATATGAGATGCCTAAAGCGTCTGCTACACCTCTTCCGTAAGCAGGATCAGCTTTATAGCAATTGCCAATGTGACGTATTTTAATTATTTCATCACTATCTCCCATATTGCGGGCAGTATTTTCAAATAATCTCTGCTGCTCTTCCGGGTTCATAAGTCGGAACAACTTACCTGGCTGTTCATAATAATTGTCGTCATCAGCACGGAAATCCCAACGCTTGATATCTCCATTTACCTTCTGAACCGGTTCGTCATGTTCGGGTTGTTCACGCCATACATTGTAGCTGTTTGGTTCATAATGCAATGTAGCTCCATGGTTCCCATCAACACGCATCTGTCCGTCACGGTGGAATGAGTTGTATCCCTCTTTCACACCTTTAGGCTGATTAACAGGTATCTGATGATGATTTACACCAAGTCTGTATCTTTGAGCATCTCCATAAGAGAAGAGTCTTCCCTGAAGCATTTTATCTGGAGAGAACCCGATTCCGGGAACAACATTTGCCGGATTAAAAGCTGCCTGTTCAACATCCTGGAAATAGTTGTCAGGGTTGCGGTTAAGTTCAAATTCACCTACAGGGATAAGAGGGAAATCACCTTTATACCACACTTTTGTCAAATCAAACGGATTGAAAGGCATTTTCTCAGCCTGATCTTCAGTCATAACCTGAATATACATTTTCCATTTTGGGAAGTTGCCATTACCAATTGCTTCAAACAGGTCGCGTTGATGACTTTCGCGGTCTTTTCCTATAAGCTCTTCTGCTTCTGCATCTGTAAGATTCTCTATTCCCTGTTGTGTAACAAAATGGAATTTAACCCAGTGACGCACATTGTCAACATTAATGAAGCTGAAAGTGTGGCTTCCAAAGCCATGCATGTGACGATAACTGCGAGGTATTCCTCTGTCACTCATTGTTATTGTAACCTGATGAAGCGCTTCGGGCAGACTAGACCAGAAGTCCCAATTGTTATTAGGGCTTCTCAGATTTGTATAGGGATCTCTTTTAACAGCGTGGTTTAGGTCAGGGAACTTAAGAGGATCCCTGAAGAAGAATACAGGTGTATTATTACCAACTAAATCCCAGTTGCCCTCTTCTGTGTAAAATTTCATTGCAAACCCTCTGATATCTCTTTCAGCATCAGCTGCACCTCTTTCTCCTGCTACTGTTGAAAAACGAACAAACATTTCTGTCTGTTTTCCAATCTCTGAAAATATCTTTGCCTTAGTGTATTGCGTAATATCATGTGTAACGGTAAATGTACCATATGCACCTGATCCTTTGGCATGCATTCTTCTTTCAGGTATTACCTCTCTGTCAAAATGTGCCAGTTTCTCTAAAAACCATACATCCTGCAGCATCATTGGGCCGCGAGGTCCTGCTGTCATCGCATCCTGATTATTACCCACCGGAGCTCCTGCAACAGTAGTCATTTTCATCTGGTTTTTTTTGTCTTTCTGTTTTTTAATCTCTTCTGCATTCATATAATATAATTTTAGTGGTGATTGGTTACTCTGTATTAAGTAGATTATCAAGTGAATAAACATGCTTAAGAATACTCACTCTCTGAAGTGTTATTTTCAGGTTTTTATTATTTTAAACTCTTTATTATTTGGTTTGTGTCTAGTTGTTTTGGTAAAGTATTTATTAAATGGCATTAATTATCTGATAAGATTCATTATTATTTTATAACAGTGCAAATAATCAAACGTTCATTTTTATTAAATAATATATTTTGAAAACATCTTGGGCTTTTATATTTGTTATCTTTGTAATAAAGTAAATCACCCTCTAAATATACATATTTTTTAGCAAAAACCTATATAAATGGAGAAACAGAAAAGGAAACCGGCGGTTAAAGTAATCGAGAAAACAGTAGTAGCACCCGATATTGGTAAATTACCACCACAGGCAAGAGAGCTTGAAGAGGCAGTACTAGGTGCGTTGATGCTTGAAAAGGATTCTTATTCAATAGTAGGTGAAATACTCAAGCCTGAAAGTTTTTATGATCCTGTTCATCAGATAATTTATGGAGCTATTCAAGGCCTATCGATGCAACAGAAACCTGTTGATGTTCTTACTGTGGTTGAGGAGCTCAAGCGGCGTGGTGAACTTGAGGCTGCTGGCGGACCTGTTTATATAGCAGAGCTTTCAGAGAAAGTTGCCTCTGCAGCTCATATCGAGTATCATGCAAGAATTATAGCACAAAAATATCTTGCACGCGAACTGATCTCATTCTCATCGGATGTTTCACAAAATGCATTTGATGAGACTGTCGATGTGGATGACCTTATGCAGGAGGCTGAAGGTAAACTGTTCGAAATATCACAGCGTAATGTAAAAAAAGATGTAATACAGATCAATCCGGTTATTAAAGAGGCAATGGAGAATATCCAGATTGCTGCAAATCGCAAGGATGGAATGAGTGGTCTCCCAACCGGATTTAAGGAATTGGACAAGCTTACATCAGGATGGCAGAATTCAGATTTGGTTATTATTGCTGCCCGTCCTGCAATGGGTAAAACGGCATTGGTGCTTTCTATGGCAAAAAACATTGCTCTTGATTATCAACAGCCGATAGCTATATTCTCACTTGAGATGTCAAATGTACAGCTGGTTAACAGGTTGATAGTAAATGTTTGTCAGATTAAAGGGGAGAGTATTAAAAGCGGTAGACTTAGTGATGATGAGTGGGAACGACTTGATAAAAACCATAAACTTCTTTATAATGCTCCTATTTATATTGATGATACACCAAGTCTTTCAGTATTTGAGCTCCGCACAAAAGCAAGACGTCTTGTACGTGAGCATAAAATCAGAGCAATCATTATTGACTACCTTCAGTTGATGAATGCAAGTGGCATGAATTTTGGCAGTCGTGAACAGGAGGTAAGTATGATATCCCGATCACTTAAAGGATTGGCAAAAGAACTCAATATTCCTATACTTGCACTATCTCAGCTTAACCGTGGTGTTGAGTCAAGGGTTGGAACAGAAGGGAAGCGACCACAGCTTTCAGACCTTCGTGAATCGGGAGCGATTGAACAGGATGCTGATATTGTATGTTTTATTCACCGACCCGAATATTATCGTATTACAGAAGATGAGATGGGTAATTCTCTGGTTGGTATAGCGGAAATAATTGTGGCAAAACATCGTAATGGTCCCACCGGTATTGCAAATATGCGTTTTGACGGTGAGTATGCTCGATTCCAGAATCTGGATGATTATGCAGTAGGCAGAAATTATGTAGAGCTACCCTCTAAAATGAATAAATCATTCAAGCCTAATGAATCGGTAGAATACAATAATTCAACAGGCAATGCACTAAGTGATGAGCCGCTGCCCTTTTAATCAACAGCCTATATTTTTAAGTATATAACTGAAAAATAGAAATATAATAGTGTTAAAATAGCTCTAATTACTGTAAAACAATTGTAACTCAGAGCGACTAGAGCTGATTTTTGAATAATATTAGTACTTTTGTGAGTGTTTTTTCAGAACAGTTTTATAATTAAGATAGATAAATAATGATTGATTCTCTTAGGTTTAGCAAATTATTGGCAATTGTAGTTCTGTTTTTATTAGGGATACAGTCTCTGAATTCTCAGGGAATGCCGTATGAAACCGTAACCGTTGATGGGAAATCATATTACAAATATAAAGTACAGCCGGGAGAGGGTTTGTATTCTATTTCCCGCACCTTTTCCGTAACTGTTGCAGATTTATTAAGAAGTAACCCCAATGCAAACCAGGGTTTGCAGAATGGACAGGAGCTACTTATACCAATAACAAATGGAAACCTTCAGTCTCAGTTCAGCACTTCCGAGAATAATTCTGTTGGATCTGTAGCTCAATCCATAGATCAGACATCACCGATAGATCAGAATAAAAATTTCAGACATACTGTTGTAAAAGGTGAGACTGTTTTCAGTATTTCGCAGATGTATAATACTACAGTGGATGAAATTTATCGACTAAATCCAGATGCAAGAGAGTCAATTTCTATAGGTCAGGTACTGATACTCCCTCAAAGAAGGGTGATCAGTGAAGTAAAGGAGGAAAACTACCGCTATCACACAATTCTACCAAAAGAGACACTCTACTCTGTATCAAGAACATATTCATTGAGACCTGAGGATGTGATTACTGCAAATCCGGGACTGACGGTGGAGACTTTCCAAATAGGAAGAACTATACGTATCCCATTTTTTGAGTCATATGAGGTGGTAATTCCATATGAAGCACAAACATCAGATCTTATTCACAAAGTAAGCAGAGGTGAAACACTTTATAGTATCTCACGACAGTATAATATCCCTGTTGGAGAAATAGAGGCTAAAAATCCAATGCTGGCTGGTGGACTAAAGACAAATATGGAGCTGATTATTCCTGTTAAAAAGAGTTCACTTGAAGGTACAACTCAAAGATTGGAAAACGAAGTAAACAGGCTGCTTGTTCAAAGAAAAGGTCCTCAAAGAGTGGATATCATTAAAGTTGGTCTTCTATTGCCGTTTCTCGACGAAGCCGGTGGTGCCCACATTCGCCTGCAGGAGTATTATGAAGGCTTCCTTTTGGCTGTTGAGGAATTGAAAAACAGAGGTACAGATCTGGAGCTTTATGTATTTGAGATTGGTAAAGGAAGTGATACAAAAAAACTTGAAAGTCTTCTTCAAACACTTGAAATGCAATCACTGAATCTGATAATAGGCGGAGTGAGTGATGCACAGATAAGAACTCTTTCAGACTTCTCAAAAGCAAATAACATAAAATATGTTGTTCCTTTTTCTCAAAGTAATGGAGAGGTGTTGAACAATGGGAATATTTTTCAGGTAAATCCTTTGCAAAAGTCAATCAACGACAATACTTCTGAGTTGTTTGTGGAGACTTTCAGAAATGCAAATATTATATTCGTAAGTGGAGGACAGAATGATAAAATGGAGTTGCTTTCTCAGATTCAGATTAATTTGAGAAATAACAATATTAGGTACGAAACTATAAGTATTACAAGCACTCTGGAGACTTCAATACTGGCTTTACTAAGCAAAACGAAAGAGAATATTATTATTCCTACCAGCGGTGACTCAAACACCTTGAGGAGAGTAATCGATGAATTGAAAAAAGTTCAGGAAACTGATTCTGAATATGTGTTCAGACTATTTGGCTATCCTGAATGGCAGACCTACTCAAATTTAATTCGTGAATATCATCATTTTGGAACATATATTTACAGTCCTTTCTTTGTAGACAATAATAACCCTGCAACAAAAGCATTTACCGAGAGGTTTCATAAATGGTATGGAAGGAACTTACTCGATACTAATCCCGGTTACGGAATGTGGGGATATGATACAGGGATGTTCTTCCTGACGGCACTGGACAGATATGGTGTTAACTTTGAACAGCAGGTTGATAACGTTCGTGTTAATACTTTGCAGTTCCCATTTAACTTTAAAAGATTAAATAACTGGGGAGGATTCATAAATTCCGGTATATATCTTATAAATTATGATACGAACGGAAGAATTGTAAAAATGGATAAAAGCAGATGAAACGAATATTATTCATCTTTCTTACGTTAGCACTACTTATCTCTGATAATCTTTTTGCTCAAAGAGATAACTTTCTGGGTGAGTTTTATTTTGGTGCAGGAGCAAGTGCACTTGCTACAAGGGTTGACTTTTTACCTTCTGTTCCTCAGACTTTGAAAATTGGAGTTTCAGGTGGTATTGCTGCAAAATATGTTTCACAGAGGAACTTAGGTTTGATTGTGGAGGCTAACTATTCACAGAGAGGATGGGAGGAGGAGTTTGATCCCGAATCGGGTTTCTCATACAACAGAACCTTAAATTATATCGAAATTCCATTTATGACACATGTCTATTTTGGTAACAAAACACGTTTTATAATAAATGCCGGTCCCCAAATTAGCTATCTTTTATCTGAAAACCATGAAATGAGTCAGGCACTTAGCGATGATATAGATGCTCGCAGAGAGGCAAATCCAGATCGTACTATAGGTTATCAATACAACCCATTTAGCGAAATGCAAAAGGTGGATTACGGTTTAGTAGGGGGAATGGGTATTGAGATTCAAACAGGTATTGGGAACTTTGATTTAGAGGGAAGATATTATTTTGGATTAGGGGATATTTTCACCAGTCGCAGAAGCGAGAATGCCTATTTCGGACGATCTGCACACCGCTTGATAGAAGGGAAACTAACTTACTACATTAAAATCCGTTAATCATTTTATTTTTTAATAATAAAAATCATTGATTGTTTTGAACAAAAACATATGAATAAATGTTCATATATTAATAAAAAGTATTTAAGACTAAAACAAGATATGGAAATTGCTGAAATGAATAAAATTGTCAGGAAAATAGATCGCTCTCAATTTGAAGAGGCTGCCTATATTCTCAAAGCTTTGGCACATGAAACCCGTCTATGTGTTATAATGCAATTGACTCAGACAGAAGAGTTGTCTGTAAGTGAGTTGCGTGAAAAAATGGACTGTGAGCAATCATTGCTTTCACATCATCTTACAGATATGCGTGCAAAAGGTATTTTAAACTGCAGGAGAGAAGGGAAGAACAGTTTTTACTCTATCAGGGATAAAAGAGTTACTAACATGCTGAAATGCATGATGAGCTGTGATGGTTCAGATGGCAACAATGATATTTCTCTGCATGGAGAATCAAATCGGAATTAATTTATTAACACGATAATTAATAATGAAAGACTTTTTTTTAAAACATTGGCTTAAAATTGCAGGGTTAGCTACAGGCGCACTTGGCGGTTATCTCTATTATTTTTATGTGGGATGTGTAACAGGAACCTGTCCTATAACCTCAAATCCTTACAGAATGATATTGTATGGGGCTATAGTAGGTTACCTGCTGTTTGATATGTTTTCAGCAGATAAGACTAAAAATAAAATGATAGAGAGCAGAAAAGATGCAGATAATAACAAAAAAAATAGTGACATATGAAAATTAATAGAAATGGTATTCTTGTTTTTACCATTGCAATAGCTGCAGTACTAGCCGGTTGCAAAAATGATAATCAAAAAAAGAATTTAAATATTTCAGAAACAAACAGTATAAACAAAGAAAATAATATGACAACAACAGCAAAAACTATTCATTTAACAAGAGCTGACTTTTTAAAGAAAGTGGCAAATTTCGAAGTAACTCCCGACAAATGGGTATATCTGGGTGATAAACCCGCAATTATTGATTTTTATGCCGACTGGTGTGGTCCATGTAAGATGATTGCACCTATACTCGAAGAACTGGCAGAGGAGTATGATGGTCAGATTTATATCTATAAAGTAGATACTGAGGCTGAACAACAGCTTGCAGCTGAATTTGGCATACGCAGTATTCCATCATTGCTTTTTGTTCCAATGGGTGAGGCGCCTCAAATGGCTCAGGGAGCACTTCCAAAAGATGCCTTCAAACAGGCTATTGAAGAGGTTTTACTTAAGAACTAATAGTATATTATTATGGAACAGATGTTTTATGAGAATAGCAGCAAATATGGTTTTGATGAAACTGTAAGCAAGCTTTCAGAGCTGATTGCTGAAGGAGGCTGGAGAGTAATACAGATTCTGGATTTACAGGAAATAATGAAAAAGAATGGTAAAGATGTTCTTCCTGTTAAGGTTATAGAGCTTTGTAATCCGGGATATGCATACCGGCTTTTGTCTGATAATAGCTTACGTCTGTACTCCAGTATGCTTCCCTGCAGAATTTCTGTATACGAAAAAGCAGATGGCTCAACCTATGTTTCACGAATGAACGCTGAGATGCTTTCTTCTCAAATAGGAGGTGTGGCTCAGAAGGTGATGACCGATGCATTTAAAGATGCGGAATTATTTATAAAGAAGGTTTCAGTAAATTAATTATATATTTTTACTATTGTAACTTTTTCGTGTTAAAGGGTGACTTATAATGTGTCACCCTTTATTTTTACATCAAACAGGTTATATTTATTAATTCAATTTTTTCAGTTAATTATATGCATATAATTAATTAAATCGTATATAAGCCGATAATAAACGGGTGACGGAGTAAGTAATATGAATATTGGCTCTTTTTTTGTACTTTTGTGCTTTAAAATCAGAGCAAAATAATGAAATCCAGAAAAGATTACGAGATAATGGCGCCCGCAGGCTCTTATGAGTCACTTATGGCAGCTATACAGGGTGGGGCAGATTCAATATACTTTGGGATTGAGGGGTTGAATATGCGCTCCAAATCTTCAAACAATTTTACTATAGATGACCTACATAATATAGCTAAGATTTGCAGAGAGAATAATCTAAAAAGTTACCTTACTGTCAACACTATCATTTATAACAATGATATGGAGCTGATGCGCAAGATTGTTGATGCTGCAAAGAAGGCCAATTTATCTGCAATAATTGCAGCAGATGTAGCTGTGCTAATGTACGCTCGCTCTATTGGTGTTGAAGTTCATTTATCGACACAACTTAATATAACAAATACAGAATCACTTAAATTTTATGCTCAATTTGCCGATGTGGTAGTTCTGGCACGTGAACTAAATCTGGATCAGGTAGCGGCAATACATAAAGATATTGTTGAACAACAGATAAAAGGTCCGGGTGGCAATCTGATTCAAATTGAGATGTTTGCTCATGGAGCACTATGTATGGCTGTATCAGGTAAATGTTACCTTAGTCTGCATGAGAAAGATCTGTCAGCAAACAGAGGGCAGTGTAATCAGATCTGCCGCAGATCCTATATTGTTAAGGATAAAACAAGCGATATTGAGCTGGAGATAGATAATGAATATATTATGTCACCTAAGGATCTGAAGACTATTCATTTCATGAATAAGATGATGGATGCCGGAGTGAGGGTATTCAAGATTGAAGGGCGTGCAAGGGGACCGGAATATGTGCGTGTCGTGACAACCTGCTACAGAGAGGCTATTGAGTCTTATTGTAGTGATACATTTACTCAGGATAAGATTGATGTGTGGAATGAGAAGCTTTCCACTGTTTTCAATCGAGGTTTCTGGGATGGTTATTATCTGGGTCAGAGGTTAGGGGAATGGACACACCGCTATGGGTCAGGAGCTACCAAGCGAAAGGTGTATGTTGGTAAAGCTGTTAAGCATTTTGGTAATCTGGGGGTTACAGAGTTTCTGGTAGAAACTCAATCTGTTAAACCAGGCGATGAACTTTTAATTACAGGACCAACAACAGGAGCAGTTTTTATAACTGCTGAAGATATACGTGTTGATTTCAACTCTGTTGAAGAGGCTGTTAAAGGTGATCATTTCTCAATTAAGACTAATGAGAAGATTCGCCCTAATGATCAGTTATATAAGATGGTAACTGCAAACAGAAGAGGGGTTGCCCACGAAAGATAGAGTGTTACATTTGTAGAAACTTTTAAGTTAATTTAAAAAAATTATTTAAGTTAATTTGAAATAATCAAAATTAGTGTAACTTTGTAATGCACAATCTTTTTATAAAATCATTATGGTTAATCAATCTGTTTTCATGAAAGTAGCTTTAGTATTATTGGCTGCTTTAGTTTTATTTGCAAGCTGCTCTAGTACTACATTAATTCAATCAAATCCAAGTGGGGCTAAAGTTTATATGAATGAAGAGTATATGGGAGTTACACCACTTTCATACTCTGATACAAAAATTGTTGGTAGTACTATATCACTGCGTATAGAGAAAGAAGGGTACGAGCCACTGTATACATACCTCACAAGAAATGAAGAGGTGGATGCAGGAGCTATTATAGGTGGTCTGCTTATTTGGGTCCCTTTCCTTTGGACAATGAAATATAAGCCAGTTCATAATTATGAACTTAAACCTCTGAATTACAATGCCTCAATTTCTGAATCGGCTTTGAGTAGTGGTGAATACTATATTTCGGGTGTACTGAAGGACTAGGATTTTATCCTAATCCTCATCTTTAAACCATCCGGAATACATCAGGTAGTTACTCGCTATCTTCTGGTTCATCTCTTTGGATTGCTCAGGATCAACCTTCTTTACAAATTTTGCAGGTACTCCGGCATATATACTGCCGGGTTCTACCTGTGTGCCACTAAGAACAACTGATCCGGCTGCAATAATTGCTCCCTCACCTATTACGGCATGATCCAGCACAATAGCTCCCATACCAATAAGAGCACCGGATTTTACTTCTGCTCCATGTATTACAACATTGTGTCCAATAGAGACATCATCCCCAATAATTGAAACTGATTTTTGATATAGTGTGTGTATTACTGTGCCGTCTTGCACGTTTACACGATCGCCAATACGAATTGAATTTACATCACCTCTCAGTACAGTATTGAACCAAATGCTGCAATCGCTGCCTATTTCAACATCTCCTATAATAGTTGCATTGTCTGCAAGATAACAGTTTTCTCCGATCTTGGGTGTGAACCCGCGAACTGATTTTATAAGTGCCATAGTTTTAAGAATGAAAAAGTCGGGTTTGTTTAAATTAAACTGATGCCCGACTTTTGACAAAATATTATTTAAACTTAAATTGGTTTGGTTTTATTTTTTAACCAGGTTTTTTCTTCTACACTCAGGTGGTTCTTTAGCTTCTTATAAACCATCTTATGGTATTTGTTGAGCCATTTTTTCTCGCACTTTGTAAGAAGTTTCTTAGAAATCGGTCTCGTGTCAATAGGACAAAGAGTGATAGTTTCAAAGTTGTAGAAAGTACCAAACTCTTCGGTTTTTCTATATTCCTGTGTTACTATCAGATTCTCGATACGTATGCCATATTGATTTGCACGGTATACACCCGGCTCATTGGAAGTAACCATGCCTGGTTTAAGAAGCGTAGGATTCTCTTCAAGGCGAATATTCTGTGGACCCTCGTGTACATTCAGGAAATGACCGATACCATGGCCTGTACCATGCCAGTAGGTCAGACAATTATTCCAAAGTGCTTTGCGGGCAAGTACATCCAGCTGTGAACCCCTGGTTCCCTCGGGAAATATTGCTGTTGCCAATGCTATATGACCTTTCAGTACATTTGTATAATCTGCTTTCATCTGCTTGGTAAGCTTGCCTGCAGCAACTGTACGGGTAATATCGGTGGTACCATCCTTATACTGTCCGCCAGAGTCGATAAGCAACAGTCCTTTAGGTTTGATAGTAAGACAATTTTCAGGAGTGGCATGATAATGAACAATAGCGCCATTGCCTGCATAGCCTGCAATAGTACCAAAACTCTCACCTACGAAATTCTCTTGCTGAGAGCGGTACTCAAGAAGCTTTTCTTCTATCATTACTTCAGTAACCTCACCTGTTGGAATAGCCTTCTCCAGCCACATGTAAAACTTTACAAGAGCTACACCATCCTTTATCATTGCATTACGGAAACCTTCAAGTTCAGTCTCATTCTTTATGCTCTTCATCAGATCAACAGGAGAGGGGACATCAACTATTTTACAGGATTCTGGTATTGTCTGAAGCAGCTTCCAGTTTATTTTATTGCCTGTAACACAAACTTTGCTATCCGCCGGAAGATTAGCTACATATTCAAATACATTGTTATAGTCGCTTATTATAATACCCTGCTCTTTATATTCTTCAGCAATCTCTTCACTAATTTTATCCGGATCTACAAACAATACTGTTTCGTTTTCCGATACATATGCATAAGCCACTGCAACAGGGTTGTATTCAACATCATTGCCCCTCATATTGAAGGTCCATGCTACAGCATCAAGCGTTACGATAATAATACCATCAGCCTCAAGCTTTTTAAGTTCAGCATTAATTCGCTCTATTTTACTCTTAACAGACTCGCCCGCTACTTCAACTGGCAGCGTGAATATATGGTTCTGGGGTATCTCAGGTCTGTCAGTTCTGATAACAGAAAAGGGATCAAATTCAGTGTTCAGATTTATATTTTTGCTGTCTAGTTTTGATTTTAATGATTTTGCATCAGATGAGGCATAAACCAAACCATCAATGCCAACTGTGCCCCCACTACCAACTTGCTCAATGATCCAATCAGTCATATCAGGTGTTTCCGGCTGTCCCATTTTAAATAGATCAAACCCGGTATCTTTTAGTTCTTCAGCAGCCTGAATGAAATAGCGGGAGTCGGTCCATACTCCAGCTTTCTCTTTTGTTACAACAGCAGTTCCGGCTGACCCGGTAAAGCCACTTATCCATTTTCTGGATTCCCAGTATTTTGGAGGATATTCGCTAAGATGAGCGTCTGTACTTGGGATGATAAATGCATCCAGATTTTTCTCAGTCATGAACTGACGCATGGCTTCGAGTCTTGCAGGGATTTCGTTTGTTTTCATTTTGTCTTGATTTAACTCATAAAACAGCAAATATACTAAATTGTTCTTATATTTGAATCTGAAAAAAGAGGTATAACTATTGCACAATGTTTACGTAGTGCTAAATATTTTAAGAATGAAAACGAAAATAAAACTCTCTAATATGAAATTCCACTCTCATCATGGGGTTTTATCACAAGAGACAATAATAGGAGCAAGTTATGAAGTGAATGTTCTTATTGAGGCAGATCTGACTAAAGCATATGATTCTGATAATGTAGAAGATACTATAAATTATGCAGATGTTTATGATCTGATTAAAGCTGAGATGAGCATACCATCTAAGCTGCTGGAGCATATTGCTGGTCGTATTTACAATAAAATTTCAAACCAATATCCTGAAATTATATCTCTTGAGGTTTCTGTTGCTAAATTGAATCCACCTGTAGATGGTGAGATGGATAAGTCTGAGATAGTGATTAGTAATTAACCTGTAACTTCGAACTTTTTAATATCTTTGCATAAAATTTCTACTAATGGGAGATGATTTCGATAACATAACGATTTCTGAAGATTTGCCACAGAATGGACATCTGATGCTGCGCACAGAGAATCTGGTTAAGAAGTATGGTAAAAGAACTGTTGTTAGTCATGTTTCTATCAATGTGAAACAGGGCGAGATTGTTGGTCTGCTGGGTCCAAACGGTGCAGGCAAAACCACTACTTTCTATATGACTGTGGGATTGATTGTTCCCAATGAAGGAGAGATTTTTATTGGAAAGGATAATATTACGAAATTCCCGGTATATAAACGAGCACAGAAGGGTATAGGGTACCTTGCTCAGGAGGCTTCCATATTCAGGAAAATGAGTGTTGAGGATAACATAAAATCGGTGCTTGAATTTACCGATAAATCAGCAAAGGAGAAGGAAGAAAAGCTGGAGAGTCTGATTGCTGAGTTTGGACTGGAGAAGGTTCGTAAGAATCAGGGTGACAGGCTTTCGGGTGGGGAACGCAGACGTGCAGAGATTGCGCGTTGTCTTGCAATTGATCCTAAATTTATAATGCTGGATGAACCTTTCGCAGGTATCGACCCGATTGCTGTTCAGGATATTCAATCTATAGTGGCTCAGCTTAAATATAAAAATATCGGTATTCTGATTACCGACCATAATGTTGATGAAACATTGAGTATTACTGACAGGGCTTATCTTTTGTTTGAGGGTAAAGTACTGTTTCAGGGAACTGCAGAGGAGCTGGCAGCAAATCCTATTGTAAGGGAGAAATATTTAGGGCGTGACTTTGAGTTGCGGAGGCGAACTTTCGATACTCCTTAATTGTTTATGGCTAGATTGTTATCAATTGATTATGGTAAAAAACGAACAGGTATTGCAGTTAGCGATCCTCTTCAGATTATTGCAAATGGACTGACTACTGTAGAGACTTCCAAATTGTTTGAATTCCTGGAGGAGTATTTGAAAAAAGAGGAGGTTGAGTGTATAGTAGTGGGTCTTCCAAAACAGATGAACAATGAGCCATCTGAAAATATGAGACGGGTAGAACCGTTTGTAAACCGTTTAAGAAAACAGTATCCCAACATCCCGGTGGAATATTACGATGAGCGTTTTTCTTCTAAACTTGCTCATCAAGCTATGATTCAGGGGGGATTAAAAAAAAGGGATCGTCAAAATAAAGAGTTAGTAGATGAAATTAGTGCTACCATTATCCTTCAGGGATATATGGAGAGTAAAAGAAAATTATTATGATATTACCAATATACATTTATGGTCATCCTGTTCTGAGAAAGATAACTAAGGATATTGACCCGGAGACATACCCAAAATTGAATGAGCTAATAGAAAACATGTTCGAAACTATGTATAACGCCGAAGGTGTGGGACTTGCAGGTCCTCAAATTGGACTGGAAGACAGGATCTTTGTCGTTGATTTATCTCCTTTGGCTGATGATGATCACCCTGAATTCGATGATTTCAAAAAGGTGTTCATAAATGCACATATCACTGAACGTTCTGGAGATATAGAGATAGTTGAAGAGGGATGTTTAAGTATTCCGGGCATTCATGAAAAGGTTCCACGTGAGGATGAGATAAGAATTAAATATCTTGATGAAAATCTGCAGCCTCACTATGAAGTTTACAGTGGTTATATGGCACGTGTTATTCAGCACGAGTATGATCATCTTGATGGTATCCTGTTTACCGATAAGATATCATTGCTTCGAAGAAGGATGATTAAGGGCAAGCTTGCAAACTTGGAAAAAGGAAGAGTTAATTGCGATTACAGAGTTAAAACTGTAAGATAAGTAAATTAAGTGTAGATTAACTGTTGCCAGTTAATCTACCTGCTGCCTTATTATCAATAAACCAGATTAGATTACCAGACTCCGGTTGCACCAATGCAGCCGGATATTTTTTTTCTGATTCTAAAGGATTCTCGATTATCTCCTTGATTTTATCAGCTTTGTTTTCACCGGTTACTAAAAAAGCTACATTGTCAGCTGCATTAATAACTCTGCCTGTAATGCTTACCCGCTTTTGACCCGATTCCGGATGTGTTGCTACTACGCAGTTCCTGCTGCTGTTCCATAGCTCTATCTCATGTGGAAAAATGGATGCTGTGTGACCATCATCACCCATACCAAGAATAATAATATCGAAAACTGGTATATTATCCACAACTTTAATATTTTGATTTAAGAGGTCGCTATATTCATATGCTTCACTTGAAGGGCTGTTTTCGCCTTTGATACGGAAGATATTTTCCTTTGGGATGTTTACCTTATTGAACAGATGATCATTTGTCATTTTATAGTTGCTTTGATCGTCTGAAGGAGGCACGCAACGCTCATCACCCCAAAAGAATTTTATTTTTGTCCATTCTATCTCACCTTCGGGCAATTCAGACCAGTAGTTGAATAGCGACTTTGGTGTAGATCCTCCCGAAAGTGCTACGGTTATACTCTTTTTCTTTTTTAATATCTCTTGCAGCCACTCTGTAAAAGACTGGTTTAATTCCTTTAAAGATTCAAATATCTGTATATCCATTATTAATATATATAGTAATCTTCCTATTTTATAATTCACAATAAACGCCATCCTCAGCAAGATTCTTGCATGGATAACGCCATGTGCTCTCTTTTCCCTCAATAAGATCATCTGCTACATCTGGTCCCCACGAACCAGATGGGTACCCATGAAGAGGTGCATCCTCATCATTTTCCCAATAGTCGAGTATGGGCTGAACAAATTTCCAAGTCTCTTCTACAGCTTCTCCCTGCATATAGAGCATGTTGTCACCAGACATACAGTCGAGTATCAATCTTTCATATGCACTAGGTATATAGTGATTATTTAGCTCAGAATAGTGAAAATCCATATTTACAGATTTAACCTCATACCCATTGCCAGGCACTTTCATTCCTGTTTTAAGCAATATCCCTTCGTCCGGCTGAATTCTTAGAATCAGCTGATTATCTGAGTGTGTGGACTCATCTTCCAACTTAAAAAGTTTTTGAGGTGAGGGCCTGAAATGAATAACTACTTCTGATACGTTTGTCGGTAATCTTTTTCCACTGCGAATATAGAATGGAACACCCTCCCAGCGCCAGTTGTCAATAAAGATCTTCATGGCAGCATAAGTTTCTGTTCTTGACTGCGGATCAACATTCAGCTCATCTCTGTAACTCTTGTAATGTTTACCTCTTACTGTTGCTTCTGTATATTGCCCGCGAATAACGTTTTTTTTCAGGTCGCTCTTGCTGAATGGTCGAAGTGATCGAAATACTTTCATCTTCTCATATCTGATATCCTCAGCAGTTATTTTTGCCGGAGGTTCCATTGCAATCAGTGAAAGAACCTGAAGGAGATGATTCTGTATCATATCACGTAATGCGCCGGCACCATCATAATATCCTCCTCTGCCTTCAACGCCAAGACTTTCTGCTGCTGTTATCTCTACATGTTTAATAAAGTTCCTGTTCCAGAGTGGTTCATATATTCCATTGGCAAATCTTGTGACCATTAGATTTTGAACTGTCTCTTTACCAAGATAATGATCAATCCTGTAAATCTGATCCTCGTCAAAGAATTCCAGTAATTGGTTGTTTAATTCAACAGCCGACTTCAGATCGTGTCCGAACGGTTTCTCAATGATTAGCCTGCGGAACCCTTTTTGCTGTATAGTAAGTCCATGTCCATACAGATATTTCGGTATAGTACTGTATAGAGCTGGTGGTGTAGAGAGATAAAATATATAGTTTTGTCCCAGATTAAATTTTTTATTCAGTTTGTCAAGCTTTTCCTTTACCCGGCCATACTCTTCTCCTTTATCAGTATCAATACTCAGATAGAATAGTTTTGAAAGAAATCCATCAAGTTTTTCATTAGTAGTATCTTTATAACGGGCAAACTGTCGGATACCTTCCTTCATTTTCTTACGGAACTTATCATTCGTAAACGGAGTGCGGCTCACTCCCAATACGGCATAACCTTCGGGCAGTGAATCATTCATATATAGATCAAACACTGCAGGAATAAGCTTGCGATATGTCAAATCGCCCGAAGCACCAAAAATAACAAGTGCTTGGTTGGTTTTCTTTTTCATCATTTAAATACATCTTGGATATATTGAAAGAACAAATTTAACAGGAAAAAGTTGATCGCGCTTTTTTTTAAGAAAAATCATCATAAACTACATAAGCTTTTCATAATTATAGATTTGTGGATAAGATATTTTATTGTATCTTTGCACCTCGAAAAACCGAGAAATTTTATTTAAAACATTAATAGTTAATTAAGTATGAATAATTACGAAACCGTTTTCATTTTAACTCCCGTTTTATCTGATGTTCAGATGAAGGAGACGGTTGAAAAATTCAAGAACCTCCTTACAGAGCAAGGAGCCGAGATTGTGAATGAAGAAGATTGGGGCCTGCGCAAACTTGCCTACAATATCGACAAGAAAACAACCGGATTTTACACTTTTCTTGAATTCAAAGCTGACCCTTCAGTGATCGAAAAACTGGAAATCAATTTCCGTCGTGATGAGCGCGTAATCCGTTTCCTTACTGTGAAACAAGATAAGTTCGCTTATGAGTATGCACTCAAAAGAAGAAACAATAAAGGCGGAAAGAAAAAGGAGGCTGACCCTTCTTCAGCAGAAAGCAAAAAAAGGAAAGATCATGTTCAGGTTTCTGAGTCAGAGCAGCCTGAATTAACCATTAACGAAATGGAGGATTAAGAGATGGCTAAACAATCGGAAATAAGATATTTAACACCACTTTCGGTGGATGTAAAGAAAAAGAAATATTGCCGTTTCAAAAAGAACGGAATAAAATATATCGATTATAAGGATCCTGAGTTTCTAAAGAAATTCCTGAATGAACAGGGTAAAATTTTACCAAGAAGAATCACAGGAACATCTTTGAAATTCCAGCGTCGTGTGGCTCAAGCAGTGAAGAGAGCTCGTCATATTGCTCTACTTCCATATGTAACCGATTTAATGAAATAAAGGAGGAAATAGAAATGGAAGTAATATTAAAAGAAGATATACTTAACCTTGGATACAAGGATGATATAGTGAATGTGAAAAAGGGTTATGCCCGCAATTATCTCATTCCTCAGGGTAAGGCAATTATCGCGAACGAATCTGCTAAGAAAGTTTTAGCTGAAAACCAGAAACAACGTGCACACAAGCTTGCTCAGATTAAAGCTGATGCTCAGGCTGTAGCAGACAAAATGGAGGGTGTTACACTAACAATTGGAGCCAAAACCAGCTCAACTGGTACAATCTTTGGTTCTGTAACAAATATCCAGATTGCTGATGCATTACAAGAAAAAGGTTTCGAAGTTGATCGCAAACTTATCCAGATTAAAGATCAGGTAAAAGAAGTAGGTAACTACACAGCTGTAGTTAAATTACATAAAGAGGTATCAGTAGAAGTTCCATTTGAAGTGGTAGCTGAATAATAGAACCTTTATAGAAACTTAAGAACCTCGGTATATATTAATATACCGGGGTTTTTTTATTGTTAATTATTAAAATACGCTCCTGGCTACCAGATGTTATAATATAAAATATAAATCAATAAATATCTTACATAATATTACTTTTGAGACTTAAATAAACATTATATGTAAATTTACGTTATATGAGACAGAATAATTAGACTTGGTTGTAAAAAAAGAAAATCTTTTTTTTTAAAATAAATGGGGGGAGATGAAATTATAATTAGAAAATCTCTGCTATATGCTTCTGTAATCATAGTGGTCCTGCTCCTGTTTCTATTATTGTTTTTCTTTTTTGCTTTTTTGAAGATTATTAAAGACAATAGAAAGTTGAGTGATCTGATTGATAAACGATCAGTTTTTTTCAGGAATATTACTCATGAGTTTCGTACTCCTATAACTGTAATTCTCGGGTTGAACAGTGAGTTGAAAACAGCGGATAGCCTAAGCTCAAAGGAGTCTAAATCATTTATGGATGCAATTGAACGGCAAGGGCAGCAAATGCTTAAGCTGGTAAATCAATTATTGAATATGTCCAAAATAAATGCAAGTAAGGACTTGATTCGATGGGAGAAAGGAAATATAATACCATATCTTGAGATGGTTATCGATTCAATCAGTATATATGCAAAGAAAAAAGAACAGTCAATAACCTTCACGAGTAATCAGCCAGAAATAACCATGAATTTTGTCCCTGAATATTTCCAGAATATACTTCAGAACCTATTGTCAAATGCTATTAAATTCAGTCCCTCGAATAGTATCATAAGGGTTTCAGTTAAATTAGACAAAGAGCAGTTTATTTTAGAAGTAGCTGATCAGGGAATTGGGATATCCAAAGAACATCAAAAAAAACTATTTGACCTATTTTATCAAGTATCAAAATCAGATTCAAATAATGGCACTGGTATAGGTTTAAGCTACACTAAGCAGTTAGTTGAAGCCATGAAAGGGAACATAGAAGTTGAAAGTGAGGTGAATGCCGGATCAGTATTCAAAGTCACTATACCTATTCAGAATAGCGAGCCAGAAAAGATAACTGTTGTCGATAAAAGCAACACAGATAGTCCTGACCTGTTCAAAAAAGCACTTCAGCATATAATAATGCCTAAGGAAATATCTGAGGATAACTCTAATACAAAAATACTATTGATTGAAGATAACAGAGATGTTGTACTTTATCTAAGATCGATGCTGGAAAACCGATATGAGGTGGTTGTAGAGGAAGATGGTGTCAAAGGATTGGATGTAGCCCATAACATGATACCTGATATAATTATCTCTGATATAGTTATGCCTAATAAAGATGGATTATCCCTATGCAAGGATATTAGAGATTCAGCACTTATTAATCATATTCCTATTATACTTATAACAGCTAAAAGTACTGTAGACGATCGAATAAAGGGTTTGCAGTATGGTGCGGATGCATATATCATGAAGCCTTTTACTTCAAATGAGCTAATGGCTCAGATAGATGCCTTACTGGGGAACAGGCGACTCCTGAAGGAAAAATATATGCATTCAATTTTAAAGGGTGAGAAACCACAAACTGTTGATTTAAATCTAAGTTTCCTACAAAGAGTCACCGATATTGTTTATTCAGAGATGCACAAGCCCGACTTCACTGTAGTATCTCTTGCCGAGAGACTTTCTCTCAGCACTTCTCAGCTAAACAGGAAATTGACTGCAATTGCAGGTTACTCTCCATCAAATTTTATAAGCAGATTACGTATCGAGTACGCAAAAAAGATGTTAGAAAATGGAGATATGCCCATAGGATCTATTGCAGAAGAGTGTGGATATTATGATATAGCCTATTTTTCCCGCACATTCAAAAAAATAACCAAAGTTTCCCCCTCACAATATCGTCGCCTTCACAGTTAGTGAAAACTTATTTGCACACCTAACAATCACACATATAATATTATAGCGTTTCATTTGCAATAAAAAGACAAATATTTTAATTGTTAATGCGTTAGAATTACAAAAACTGGCTGTAAAAATCCTAACACTTTTTTTCTGTAAATATTACATTTGATCGTCACATATTAACATCAACATTTTAAAAATTACAGGTATGAAAGTGTCAAAATTATTCAGCTTTATAGTAATTTCATGTGCTTTTTTGGCAATAACTAGTTGTGAAGATGAGGAAGGACCTTTAGGTCCCGGTGAAGTGATAGGTCAGCCTCAAGATATAGACCTGGATGAAATTAAAGATTTCCTGAAGGATAACAATCTAAATAAAGAAGATGCTTTATCAAAGAACCCTGAAAAGATTAGATCAACCGTTAGCCTGTCTGAAGATGGAGCCCTTGTTTTTAATTATGGTGAAATGATTTTAGTTGGAATTCAGGAGTTGGTTATGCCTGATATATCCAAGGAGACTATCGACAACAGTATTTTATTAGCATATTACAACCCAACAGATGAAGAAGAAACAGCCTGGCATCAAATGCCAGGCATAAGTTCTTCCGGATTGTTTAAAATCATAACATACTTCTATCAAAGAGGTTCTGATTACTCATTTATAATTAAAACTATTTCAGCTTCAGGAGTATCCTCACAAGCGGGAATTGCTGTAAGAGGGGTGAAAATATTAGTTACTCCCAAGGATTATAACAGTATTAACTTACTTGTCTGAAGCATACCATTTTTTTACAAAACCAGTTAATCGATAAACTAATTAACCTGATTCAAAATCTCAACAGTATCCTTTGCAATGGTAAGTTCCTCGTCAGTTGGAATTATCAATACTTTCACCTTTGAAGTGGGTTTACTTATAACTACTTCTTTAGCTCTAACCGAATCATTTAACTCTTCATCTAGTTCGATTCCCATATATTCCATGTTCTCACAAACAGCCTTACGTGCACTTGCCTGGTTTTCTCCAACTCCACCTGTAAATACAAGAATATCAACACCACCAAGGGCTGCTGCATAAGAACCAACATATTTCTTAATCCTGTAGCAGTAGGTTTTTAAAGCCATTATAGCTCTTTTGTTACCACCTTCAATTGCCTCTTCTATCTCTCTCATATCAGATGATACACCTGAGATACCCAGCATACCGGAAAACTTATTTAAAAGGGTTGATATCCCTTTAGTTCCCATATTCTCTTTTTCCATAATGTAAGAGATAACGCCCGGGTCAATATCACCGGAGCGAGTACCCATGATCAGGCCTTCCACAGGAGTCATTCCCATACTGGTATCAATTGATTTACCATTCTTGATTGCTGTAACAGAACCACCATTACCTATATGAGCAGTTATTATTCTTTGATCCTCATACGGTACACCTAAGAACTCACATGCGCGACGGGAAACATAGCGGTGACTAGTACCATGAAATCCATAACGCCTGATTCCATATTTTTCATAAAGAGAATAGGGTAAACCATACATATATGCATAGTCAGGCATAGTTTGATGAAAAGCAGTGTCAAAAACACCCACCTGTGGTGTGCCCGGCAGAAGCTCCTGAATGGCATATATACCTTTAAGATTAGGTGGATTGTGCAGAGGTGCAAGCTCAATACACTCATTGAGCATATCAATAACCTCATCTGTAATAAGTACACTTGAGTTGAAGCGTTCACCTCCATGGACCACTCTGTGACCCACAGCTTTAATCTCATCGATTGTTTTTATGCAGCCATATTTCTCACTTAACAGTACTCCCAGAATATATTCTATTCCTGCACGATGTTCAAGAATTTCTCCTTCGAGCATAACTTTTTGTCCATCAGGCAGTGTCAGCTTCAGGAAAGAACCTTTCATACCAATCTTTTCTATACCGCCCTGAGCTATCACTTCCTTACTCTCCATTTCGAAAAGTTTATACTTTATGGAAGAACTGCCGCAATTTAAAACCAATATCTTCATTTTAGTCTTTGTTTTTCTTTTAACCTTTCTCTTTTTTTCTGAATTCAGTTAATTTATCACCGCCTTGTTTACCGAAACAGGGTTCCCATTTTCATCGTAGATATAAAATCCCTTACCGGTACGTATACCCAATTGGTTGGATCTGTACAGTTTCCATAAAATCGGATTGGGCTTATAGTGTTTCTCACCAAATTCGTTGAACATCGCTTCCATAAGAGTAACAAGTCGTTCTATCCCTATTATATCAGCCATTCTGAATATACCGTAGCGCTGACCATATATTATCGTATAAGTCTCCTCAATATCTTCCAGTGAGCAAACTCTCTCCAGTAGAATCTGACAGGCCTCATTCAGCATGTTAACCATTATACGCATACTCACGTTTCCGTTGCTCTCGTTTATACGATGCGGCTTATAGTTAATCAGCTTAGCAAAAACCTCCATTTTGCTGTAAACCTCCTCTGAAGTATACATACCGCTCACAATCTCAAGTATACGTGCATCAGGATGAGCAACCGGGAAATAAAGACTCACACATCTATCCTTGTGAACCAGTTCCGAAGCAAGTTCACTGATAATCACTACTGATCCGTTTGTGGCAATTATAGCATCTGTGTCCAGGATCTCTTCCAGTCTTTTAAATATGCTTTTTCTCAAAGGAGTACTTCTACGCCCACCTTCAGTAAATCTTGTACATTCAATTACCATATCGCAACCGGCAAAATCCTCATATTGCAGAGTAGGAGTAATGCGGTTCATAATGATTCTTTTTTCTGCCTGAGTAAGACCCCAGTTCTTGATCTTGTGATCCATTACCTTCTCAATCTCCTTAATCACAACATCAATCCTCTCCTGAGATTCTTCAAGAAATACTACCTCCATTCCTGCTGTTGCAGTCATATTGATAATATTTCTTCCCTCTTTACCGGCACCTACAACTCCAATTCTTGAGAACAATGGCTTTTTCTTACTATCAGATGTTATGGTAAGTCCATACTTCTCAATTGGTTCTATAATCATTTCACTCATAAGAATGTGGCTATTTATCTATTTGTTTTTATTTAATTCTTTTTTAGTCCGATTGCCTGGTTTGCTGTAATTGCTACCATGTTATAAATATCTTCGACAGAGCAACCTCTTGATAAGTCGTTTACCGGTGCAGCCATACCCTGCAATACAGGACCAACTGCCTGTGCATTGCCAAGTCTCTGAACCAGCTTATAACCTATATTTCCCGATTCTAGTGAGGGGAAAACTAATACATTAGCTTTCCCTGCTATAAGGCTGCCCGGAGCTTTGCTTGAACCAACTGATGGCACCAATGCTGCATCTGCCTGCAACTCACCATCTATAAGCAGGTTGCTATCCATCTTTTTAGCCAGGTCTGTTGCCTCTCTCACCTTGTCCACCATCTCATGATCAGCACTTCCTTTAGTAGAGAAACTAAGCATTGCTATTCTAGGCTCTACATTAACAAGGCTCTGCATGGTTTTAGCCGATGAAACAGCAATTGATGCAAGCTCCTCTGCATTCGGGTTTGGCATCACGGCACAATCAGCGAACAACAAAATACCGTTCTCTCCATATTGAGGTGTCTGTGTAAACATTATGAAAGCACCAGATACAACCTTCACACCCGGTAAAGTTTTTATAATCTGTAGTGCCGGCCGCAACACATCACCAGTGGTATTCTGAGCGCCTGCTATCTCCCCATCTGCATCACCATTTTTAATCATCAGGCATGCCAGGTATAGAGGATCTTCCACAAGGGACGATGCTTTTTCAAAAGTCATCCCTTTATTCTTTCTTATCTCAACAAGAAGATCTGTATATTCTTTTTTCTTTGTGTGTTCTTTTGGATTTACTATCGTTGCTTTATCGATATTATTCAATCCCATTTTTTTTGTTGATTCCTTGATTGATTGTTCATCACCAAGCAGTATGATGTCTGCAATGCCGTTTGACAATATTAAATCAGCAGCACGAAGAGTTCTTTCTTCTGTCCCCTCCGGCAATACTATTCGCTGTTTATCAGCTTTAGCTCTCTCTATAATACTTTCGAGTAAGTTCATTATTTTATATTTGTTTTGGTTTTTCAATCAAGATAATCAGGATACTATATAATTAATTATAAAGTATAAACCGCAAAAGTACAAAAAAATGAGCTAAATAAATAGTAAATCTCAATGTAAAAGGAAAGCATCACTCTCTTATCAGCTTGTTCCTGTCAATAATTGTCACTTTACGACCATCAAGCTTGATTATTCCATCATCCTCCATTTCTTTCAGAGAGCGGGCAAGTGACTGCCTCTGCACACCAAAAAACTCTGCAAGTTGAGTGCGGGACCGTTTAAGTGTAAATGTACCGGACTCAGCAGTGGTCTTTTCCAGAAAGAATGTTGCCAGTTTCTTCCTCAGACTCTTCAGTGAAATCATCTGCAGTTTACTTGTAAGATAGAGAGTTAAATCTGCATTCATTGTAAGAAAATTGGTAAGCATCTGTTTATTGTTTGACATCTCTTCAAGCCATGCCTCTTTCGAAATCTTCAGAAAAATGCATGGCTCCACTGCAATCACATCGAATGGATAAATATTTCTCTCACCATATATAAAAGAGGGGGCCAAAGGTATAACAGCCTCCATTATATCTATATCCAGAATATTTCCCTCCATGGTAATCATCTCCGTTCTCACGCTTCCCATTACAAGAAGCATAACAGAACTAATCGGATCACCCTGCATAACAATAGTCTCCCCTTTTTTAAACGTCAGCACCTCCTTTACATTTCTATCGAGAAAACGGTCATGTTCAGTCTGACTCATATTCCTGAATAACGGACAGTAAGTTAAAGATTGTCCCGAATGGTCCTGTTTATGCTCATCATGTTGATGAGAATGACCTGCAAATTCACCCTTAATGATATTATGCTCCCTAAGCAGGCGTGCTAAATGATCGTGTGAAAGCCCTTTTTGATTTTCCATTATCTTTTTGAATATGTTGATAGTAAGAATGTAAAGATGATTTTTCTTACCTTGTTGCTAAATAATGTTAAGAACTCAGGAGTGTCGCCCTGGTGACAATTATCGGGTATTACAGAGCATATCTTTGCAATACATAATAAGAAAGTAAAAAAATAATTTCGGTTTTGGCGACAAATAAAACAGAAGCTTCTAGAAAAAGTTTCCAATATCGAACTTAACATGAATAAAACGAAATTAGTAAAAACATTTAAGCATAGCAACTCTTTAAAAAACAGAATTATGAAAACAGGTAATTTCTCATTTAAAATGAATTGGACAAAGCAGATACTCACACTATCTCTTTTCGCATTATTTACAATAATAAGTACACAAACAGCTTCAGCCCATTGTGACTCATTTGACGGACCTGCACTTAAAGATGCAGCAAAAGCTCTGGAAACCAACAATGTTGATCTGATCCTAAAGTGGATCGATGCTGATATGGAGGCTGAGGTTGTACCTCTGTTTCACAAAACATACAGCCTGAGAAATGGTGATAAGGAGATATATGAAATTGTGAAAAAGCACTTCTTCGAAACATTTGTACGTCTGCATCGCGAAATGGAAGGAGCAAGTTTTACAGGCTTAAAACCTGCAGGATCGGTCGCACCAATCACAATGATGAGTGATAAAGCTCTTGAAACGGGCGATTTTGAAAGCTTGCTTAAAGCACTTAACAACCATATAAATGGAGTACTACAGGAGAAATTCGACAAGACAGAGGCTTTATTCAAAGTGAAAGACAATTCAGTAGAGGAGGGGCGTGAATATGTTGCAGCATATGTAGACTACACCCATAGTATTGAGGCTGTACATGACATATTATTAGGTGGAGGTGGCCACAGTCACTAAAATCAAATCAGGTAAAATCAAATCTTCATGAACAAAAGAAACGGTGATCATAAGCATTTCAGTCTTAAATCACCGTTTTATTATACCTAAATTAGCCTTACCTTTCTCTTTTGCAACTGAGCTTTATAAGAGCGATATAAGAGCAAGGTAAGTCCAAAATAAGAAAAATGTACCAGCTTTTACTTAATTACTTCTGAAGCCAGACTCATTTTTTGTCTGATCTCAGGTGTACATAGATTACCTATACTACCCTCATGAGTATGGTTAACCTTTTTCTCTGCTGTAAAAGTACCTTCCTGAACTTTCTTGCCAACTATCTGATATGCTTCACGAAAAGGTATTCCCTGTAGGACAAGATTGTTTACCTCTTCCACTGTAAAAAGGTAGTTGTATTTTGGATCTGAAAGTATATCATTATTTACGCTTATGTGCTGAAGCATAAAGTGAGACATTCCTAAGATCGAGTGGAGAGTTTCAATTGCAGGAAACAGCACCTCTTTTAACAGTTGATAATCACGATGATATCCATGAGTCATATTTGTTGTCATCATCGTTATCTCATTTGGGAGGCTTTGTAATCGGTTGCTATAAGCTCTTATCAGCTCCCATACATCAGGATTTTTTTTGTGTGGCATAATGCTTGATCCGGTAGTGAGTTCTTTAGGATAAGAGATGAATCCGTAGTTACCAGACAGATACATACAGTTATCTGCAGCCAGTTTGTTTAGTGTTGAAGCTATATTTGCCATTCCCTGAGCCAGTACACGTTCTGTTTTTCCTCTGCCCATTTGTGCTGCAATTACGTTGTAGCTCATCGTACCAAAACCAAGTTCTTTGGTAGTCATCTCTCTGTCAAGAGGGAAAGAGCTGCCGTAACCTGCTGCAGAACCAAGTGGGTTCTGATCAGCCACTCTCCATGCTGCAGCTAATGAGTGCATATCATCAACCAGTGATTCTGCATAAGCACCAAACCATAACCCAAATGAGGATGGCATAGCAATTTGTGCATGTGTATATCCCGGAAGTAAGCTGTCTTTATGCTGTTCGCTTAGTGACTGTAATAGATTAAATAGCTGCAGTACCTCATCTTTGATCTGTTTTATCTCCTCTTTCAGATAAAGTTTTATATCAACAAGTACCTGATCATTGCGGGATCTACCTGAATGGATCTTTTTGCCAATCTCTCCCAAACGCTCTGTAAGCATAGCTTCAATCTGAGAGTGGATATCTTCTACATCATCATCGAGTCTAAAGTTACCTTTTTCTACCTCTGCTAAAATGTTTTGAAGCTCATCCTGAAGTGTTTTTTCCTCATCTTCATCGAGAAGACCAATCTTAACCAGCATTTTGATATGTGCCATTGATCCGATTATATCATGCTTAGCCAGTCGCAGGTCCAGTTTCCGGTCATTCCCTACAGTGAACTCCTCCACCAGTTTGTTGGCATCAAAGCCTTTATCCCATATTTTTGCCATCTATCTTTATTATTGTATGTTTTACGAAATAAATCGTTTATAAAACGATTATCAATCAATAATCTCAGTAAGTTGCGAAACAAAACTGATATAACCCTTAATACCCTGTTCAATTTCACTGATAAGTACATACTCATCCGCCTGGTGAGAGCGAGATGATTCGCCCGGCCCCATTTTTATTGCAGGGCAGGTTATCCTCATCCAGTCAGATGTAGTTGGAGAGGTGTATGTCTCGATACCCAACTGTGCGGTGCACTTCATCAACCAATGATTTTCCGGAGTAGCGGAACTTCTGTTGGTCAGATTACGAGCCTTTAGCTCACTTTTAACCAAGGGCTGAAGAATTTCCATAATTTCACTGTTGCTGTATTGCTCTGTTGGACGTATATCCACAACAAAGCTGCAATGGTCAGGTACCACATTATGCTGGGTGCCGGCCATTATTTGAGTGACAGTTAATTTCACCTCTCCCATAGTTGGTGAAATTCTGTCGAACCTAACAGACCTCAATGTGTTAATATCTTCCAGTGCAATATAGAGTGCGTTTACACCTTCGTTACGAGCGGCATGACCGCTTATACCTTTTGCCATACCATCTATAACCAGCAAACCGCGCTCAGCAATAGCACCCCTCATTCCCGTTGGTTCTCCAATTATAGCCATATCCACATAAGGTCTCAGCTTTTCCCATAAAAGGCGCATACCGTTGGGACCCGAATTCTCCTCTTCTGTTGAGAGAACCAGCATCAAATTTATTGGCAAAGGATTATTATAAAAATGCAGGAAGGTGTGTATCATAGAAACTACACTGGCACCTGCATCATTGCTGCCAAGACCATAAACATGAGTGTCTGATTTTCCTGGGTTAAATGGATCGATACTATAACCGGAAGCGGGCAGAACTGTGTCCAGATGCGAGTTTAGCATTAATGTTGGTTTACTTGCATCATGATCAGGCTGACGGAATATAAGGTTATTTCCTATTCTTTCACCGGTGATACCTTTCTGTTTGAAATAATCTGTAAGAAAATCAGTGCGTAACTCCTCCTGACCTGAGTAAGCTTTTAGTGACACAAGCTCCCTGAGTAGTTCAGCAGCATTATCTATGTTCTTATTTTCAACCATTTAATTAACTATTAATCAATACTGTTCCTTTTCCTGTCAACAGATTCTTTGCATGCAGGATTATTACTTCAGAAACGCCATGTGATATTGCATTAAATGAGTTAAACAGTTTTGGAATCATCCCATCTGCAATTACACCCTGTTCAATAAGTTTATCGCACTCATCACGGTTAATACTCTCGATAAGGCTTTCAGGATCATCTATATTCATAAGCACACCCTCTTTCTCAAAACAGTAATAGAGAACAGTTTTATACATCCCTGAGAGCGCCGTGGCAACCGTATAAGCTATTGTATCAGCATTAGTATTGAGGAGTGTGCCATTACCATCATGTGTGATTGCACAAAATACAGGTGTTATATCACTTTCAACCAGTTTAGATATGAAATCTTTATTCACTTTCTGAGGATCAGGATCCCCAACAAAACCAAAATCAATTGGTTCAGGTGATCGGCGAATAGAAGGAATGCAGTTTGCATCAGCACCAGACAAACCAATGGCGTTACACCCAAGTTTCTGAAGAGAAGCAACAATGTCTTTATTAATCAGTCCGGCATAAACCATTGTGACAATTTTAAGGGTTTCAGCATCAGTTATTCTTCTGCCATCTACCTTCTTTGTCTCAATGCCAAGTTGTACTGACATTTTTGAAGCAATTGCACCTCCACCATGAATCAGCACTTTTGGTCCTTCCAGACAGTTGAAATCAGTAAGGAATGTTTCTAATGCTTTGGGATTATCAACGATGTTCCCTCCGATTTTTACAATAGAAAGTTTAGCTATATTGTTGTTTCGATTATTTTTATCATTATTATTCATCATCATTTCTTGACTACAGTTTTTCTTCTTTGTACAACGAAAATGTATATTCTGCGAATCGAACAATGAATTTGATTTTCTGTCTTATTAATGCGAGTTTAAATCAAATAGTGAACAAGCAGCTAATGGGTTAAAAAAATAGTGTAAACTAGAAAAAATCATACCTTTATTTAAAGAAGAAAATAATCCCTGGAAACCGGATAATTAAGATTACAAATCCTTCAAAATCTCTTTAAGAACAACTTGAGCGGAAACAACTCTGTTAGCTGCCTCAGGAATGACAATAGATTGCGAACCATCTATCACTTCATCGCTCACAATCATGTTGCGGCGAACAGGAAGACAGTGCATAAAATAAGCATTATCAGTAAGTGCCATCTTGGCGGAGTCAACTGTCCACGAGCGATCTGTACTCAAGATTTTACCATAATTGGGATCTTTATAGGCTGCCCAGTTCTTAGCATAAATAAAATCAGCTCCTTTGTATGCTTTTTCTCTGTCATATTCAACAGTTGCATTGCCGACAAACTTCTCATCCAGTTCATATCCCTCAGGATGAGTAATTACAAACTCATAATCAGTTGCATTCATCCACTCCGCGAAAGAATTGGAAACAGCCTGCGGAAGAGGTTTAGGGTGAGGAGCCCAAGTCAGCACCACTTTTGGTCGCTCCTTCTTCTTAAACTCTTCAATAGTAATCAGATCGGCAAAACTCTGAAGAGGGTGACGCGTAGCAGCCTCCATACTGAATACGGGTCGCCTTGAATAATGAATAAACTGATTAAGGATAACCTCGTTATAGTCATACTCCTTATTTTCGAACTGAGCGAAAGACCTTACACCTATAATATCACAATAGGAACCCATAACCGGGATAGCTTCAAGTATATGTTCAGGTTTATCACCATCCATAATTACTCCTTTTTCGGTCTCAAGCTTCCATGCACCTTGATTAATATCAAGAACGATTACATTCATCCCGAGATTAAGAGCTGCTTTTTGTGTGCTTAAGCGGGTGCGCAGACTAGAATTGAAGAATATCATCAACAATGTTTTATTTTTTCCCATTTCCTGATCTGCATATGGATGTTCTTTGACAAACATTGCTTTTTCCAGAGCCAGACTCAGATCACCTATGTCGTGTACGGATGTAAAGTTTCTCATATTATTTAGTTTAATTTCTTTATTAGTTCGTCAATAAAAATATCGATCTCCTCCTTTGTAATCGAGAGAGGAGGGAGTAGTCGCATTATGTTGTTTTTTGCTCCACCGGTAAAGATATGACTTTCGAACAACAACTGGTTACGAACAGATGAATATTCAGGTTTAAACTCTATACCGAGCATTAGTCCATAACCACGTACATCAACTACACCATTAATATTTAGCAGTTTTTCTTTCAGATACTCGCCCACAGAAGCTGCATTATCAACAAGTGATTCATCTTTGATAACATCGAGAACAGCAATCGCAGCAGCACATGCAAGATGATTCCCACCGAAGGTTGTACCCAGCATTCCTTTTTTTGCTTCAAATTTAGGAGAAATCAGCAGACCTCCTATAGGAAACCCGTTGCCCATGCCCTTAGCAGTAGTAATCAGATCGGGCTTTATATCTGCAAACTGATGAGCAAAGAACTTTCCGGAACGACCATATCCTGATTGAATTTCATCGAGTATTAAAGGGACGTTATGTTTTTTGCAAAGCTGGTCGAGTTGCTGCAGAAATTCAGCTTCGGGAACAAATATACCTGCTACACCCTGAATTCCCTCAATAATTACAGCTGCAACATCACCTTTATTTAACTCTGCCTCTACAGAAGCTATATCGTTGAGTGTTGAAAATGTGACTTCATGGCCACTGTTGAAAGGTGATTGTATATCTGGATTGTCTGTGATTGCGACTGCTCCGGAGGTGCGACCATGAAATGCCTCTTTGAAAGCTATTACCCGGCTTTTCCCTGTATAAAAAGAGGCCAGTTTAAGTGCATTCTCGTTGGCCTCAGCACCTGAGTTGCATAAGAAAAGAGAGTAGTCGGTATACCCGCTTTGCTCACCAAGTTTTTGAGCAAGAGTCTTCTGCAGTGAATTTAGTACTGAATTAGAGTAAAAGCCTATCTTCTCTACCTGATCACTTATTGCTTTTATATAAACGGGGTGTGAATGACCTATGGAAATTACTGCATGTCCGCCATACAGGTCAAGATATTCATTACCCTCATTGTCCCAGACATGACATCCCTTAGCCTTAACTGGCTCAATATTCCATAAACTGTATACATCAAATAGTTCCATTTTCATTCTTACAATTTAAAATTAAAACGCACTTCCCTTTAATTTTAATCCAAGCGACTCATCAAAACCAAACATAAGGTTCATGTTCTGTACGGCTTGACCAGATGCACCTTTTACCAGATTGTCAGATATTGATGTTATATGTATATAACCGTTATGGAATTCAATATGCAGAAGACATTTATTTGTGTTTACAACCTCTTTGAGACTGATGGGTTTATCAGAAACAAACACGAAAGGTGAGTCGGCATAATAATCTTTGAAGTATGCAATTGCTTCATCATCAGTAATGGTTCCATTCCATTTTGTATATAAGCTTGCAAAGATCCCACGGGTAAAATCACCTCTCATTGGCACAAAGTTGATTTGTGGCAGGTTACTGTTACCTGCAGAAATAAGTGTGTTGCTGATCTCTTCAAGATGCTGATGAGTAAAAGGTTTGTAAACAGAGATATTATTGTCGCGGTAACTGAAATGTGTTGTTTCGCCAGGTTTCTTTCCTGCTCCAGTTGAGCCTGTGATGGCATGTATGTGAATATCTTCTGTTAAAAGATTCTTTGATGCAAGTGGTAAAAGAGCCAGCATTATTGTTGTGGCAAAACAACCCGGATTGGCAACGTTATCAGCTTTACGAATCTCTTCGCGGTTCTGTTCGCATAATCCAAAAACAAACTTCCTGTTTCCAAATTCAGGTTGATTGCGGAAGTCGTTCCCCAGATCTATAACCTTGCATCCTGCTGGCAGTTCATTCTTCTCAAGAAATTCTCTCGATAATCCATGTCCCAGGCAAAGAAATATTACATCGGGATTTTTAAAAGTATCACTATAGACAAGATCGGTTTCTCCAATCAGATCTCTGTGTATATCAGATACAGACATTCCAACGGATGTTGTACTGATTACCGACTCAATATTTACCTCAGGGTGGTGAAGCAGGATACGCAGAAGTTCTCCCGCTGTATATCCTGTTCCACCTGCTATACTTACATTAATCATTATCGTGAATTGTATAATAAATTTTCAATGGATTGGCAGTTACTTTTGTAAATCCTACCACATCCTGACCTGTAAAAGATTTATTGCTTTCGCCATATTCGCCGAATTTCGAACTCATTAGATCGAACTCACTTGAGCAGCCCAATACCGAGAAGTGATATGGACGAAGCTCAACTTCAACTTCCCCTGTTACATATTTCTGTGTATCGTTGAGGAATGTTTCTATATTTCGCATAACCGGTTCAAGGTATTGAGCCTCATGCATAAGCTGACCGTACCAGTTGGAGAGCTGATCTTTCCAGTAGAGCTGCTGTTTTGTAAGAACATGCTTTTCCAGCAGGTGATGCGCTTTAACAATAATAAGAGGAGCCGGTGCCTCGAAAGCAACCCTGCCCTTTGTTCCAATAATTGTGTCTCCTACGTGGACATCGCGACCAATCCCGTACTGTGATGCAGTTTTATGCAGTTTGTGTATCAATTCAACCGGATCCATTTTCTCACCATTTAGTTTAACAGGTTCTCCCTTCTCAAAACCTATGGTGATTCTTTCTGTTCCATGATTTACTACTTGCGATGGGTAGGCTTCTTCAGGAAGTACACCTGATGATTTCAATGTTTCAACTCCACCCACACTTGTTCCCCAGATACCCTGGTTTATTGAGTATTTTGATTTTTCCCATGAAAAGTCAAATCCCTTCTCTTTGAGATAGTCGATCTCCTGCTGACGAGAGAGGCTCAGCTCACGTATCGGAGCAATTATTTTTACTTCAGGAGCCAGAACTTCAAACACCAGGTCGAATCTTACCTGATCGTTCCCGGCACCTGTACTTCCATGTGCAACATAATCTGCCCCTGTTTTTCTTACATGTTCAAGTATTGCCATTGCCTGAAAGAAGCGTTCAGAGCTAACTGAAAGAGGATATGTGTTGTTCTTTAACACATTGCCAAATATCAGATATTTAATACCATTATTATAATAATCATTAACAGCATCTATGCATGTATGAGAGGCAGCTCCCAGTTTAAGGGCACGTTCTTCAATTTTAGCTGCTTCTTCATCAGAGAATCCGCCCGTATTAACTATTACGGTGTGTACTTCCAACCCTTTTTCATTCATTAGATAAGGGACGCAAAAGGAGGTGTCGAGACCACCACTGAATGCTAAAACTACTTTCTGTTTCATTTCTTATATAATTTATTTGGTTTTCTTGTTTTGATTACCGGTTTTACAACCTTTTTGGCGAATGTGCTGGGCTTCTGAACAGGTTGTGTGGAAGGATCCTTGGGATCATAAAGCAAACCAGTACAGAGACACATTTTAAAGTTGTTACGCTGCAATATATCGTAATTTCTGCAACCTTTGCAACCATTCCAAAACTCTTCATCATCTGTAAGCTCAGAAAAAGTTACAGGTTTAAATCCAAGCTCCGTGTTCATTCTCATTACAGCTAATCCAGTAGTAATACTAAATATTTTAGCGTTAGGATATAGCTTGCGTGAAAGATCAAATATAGTCCTTTTGATTTTTTTTGCAAGGCCCTGGTTACGATAATCAGGGTGTACAATCAATCCGGAGTTGGCTACAAATCGTTTGTGACTGAACGTTTCAATATATGAAAAGCCTACTAATTTATCACCGTCGAGAGCGATGACGGCTTTACCTGCCTCAATTTTTTCTGCAACATATTCGGCACTGCGTTTAGCAATACCGGTGCCACGAGCCTGTGCTGATTCGTAAATCAAATCGCATATCTCTTGAGAATAACCTACAAAACTGCTGTTTGCAATATGAATTTCTACATTCATTTTAATATAATAAAAAAGATAGTTGTTGTGTTGTGAATAATCGCAATAAAGCGACAAAAGTAAATAGACGGAGGGACAGAGTCAGCATACTGTTTGCTGTCTGTATATAAATCAAGAGCGTCGTCGGACAAGGACTGCTGCTTGTTGAAGGTTTGTATGTGATAAAAACATTATCATAGAACCGCAAAAGTAGTAATAATAATTTAATAATAGCAATACTTTAAAAAAAATATCTATTATAATAAAAGGTAATAGAGCAAAATGTTAACGGTTGTCGTTGAAATTGAGAAAAAGTGTTATAAAAATTGTCTTTTTGACGCTTTTTCCTTATTTTTGTGTTTCAGGTGAAAACAACACATATCAACCTGAACCACATCTGCAGGTTTTTATTCTCTCCTGTGTTAAAAATTAATATATAATATGGAAACAATTAAGTACAGAAATTATATTCTTAGGAATTTTACCGATTTACCCCAAATTAGTTCTCTAACTCAAGAAGAACAGGAAGCTATCAGGGTAGTTGGTCAGGTATTACCGTTCAAAGCTAATAACTATGTTGTGGAGCAGCTTATCGATTGGAATAATGTTCCCAATGATCCAATCTTTACACTCACATTTCCCAGAAAGGAGATGTTATCCAGGAAAAATTATAATGAAGTGAAATCACTTTTGGACAAAGGAGATGAGGCAGCTCTTAAACAGAAGGTTTATGATATAAGGATGAAACTGAATCCTAATCCTGCAGGTCAGGAAAAGAATATTCCAATGGTTGACGGAATAAAGCTGCACGGTATGCAGCATAAATACAGAGAGACTGTATTGTTTTTTCCCAGTCAGGGACAGACTTGTCACGCATATTGCACATTCTGTTTCCGCTGGCCACAGTTTTCTGGCATGAATGAACTTAAGTTTGCAATGAAGGAGGCTGATCTGCTGCATAGATATCTTTTAAAACATCCTAAAGTAACAGATGTTCTTTTTACAGGTGGTGACCCTCTTACTGCAAAAGCAAGTATAATGGCTGCATATATTGAACCACTGCTTACTAAAGAATTTGATCATATCAAAAATATACGTATTGGAACTAAAACTCTTTCATACTGGCCATACAGATTTTTAACAGATAAGGATGCAGATGACCTTCTTATGCTGTTTGAAAAAGTGCAGAAAGCGGGTAAACATCTTGCCTTCCAGGCGCATTTCAATCATCCGGCTGAATTATCTACTGATGTAGTGAAGCAGGCAATTGAACGTATTAGAAATACAGGTGCACAGATTAGAACTCAATCGCCACTACTGCGACATATAAATGATGATCCTAAAATATGGGCAAATATGTGGAAAGAGCAGGTTAGACTTGGTTTAATACCCTATTATATGTTTGTAGCCAGAGATACCGGATCTAAAGAGTTTTTTGATGTGCCACTAGAGAAAGCATGGGATATTTTCCGCAAAGCATACAGAAGTGTTAGTGGGGTTAGTCGCACCGTAAGAGGACCAAGTATGAGTGCTGGTCCGGGTAAGGTTCAAGTACTGGGTGTGACAGAGGTACATGGAGAAAAAGTATTTGTGCTGAGATTTATTCAATGCCGTAACCCAAAATTAATTGATATACCTTTCTTCGCGAAATATGATAAAAAGGCAACTTGGTTTGATGAATTAGTGCCTGCATTTGGAGAAAAAGAGTTTTTCTTTCAGAAAGATAATCTGTTAGGAAAGAATGGAAGAGACACTGATTTTATTTGGGAATAGTAAGAAAATAACTAACATATCAACTTACTTATCAACAAAAAAGATAACGTTTTAAATATTTAACACAAAAATATTCGATTTATTGTTTATTTTGCCATCTGAAGCAACATAAGAAAGTTGCTTTATGAAAATTGAAGTATGGGAAGAATAATCTCTTTGGCAAATCAGAAAGGCGGAGTTGGTAAAACAACTACTACAATTAATCTTGCAGCCTCGTTGGCAGCTTTAGATAAAAAGGTGCTCGTAGTTGATGCAGATCCACAGGCAAATGCCTCCTCAGGTTTAGGTATCGATATTAAAAGTGTGGAGAATACTATTTATGAAGGACTGATTGGTAAAAGCAAGTCTCAGGATACTATACTCAACACTCCATTTGAAAATATCGATATCATACCTTCACATATTAATCTGGTAGGAGCGGAAGTGGAGATGGTTCAAATGGATAACAGAGAGAAAAGACTACGGGAATTACTTTTGCCATTAAAGGAAATATATGACTATATTCTGATTGATTGTTCACCATCTTTAGGCATAATTACAGTTAACGCACTTACTGCTGCCGATTCTGTAATGATTCCTGTTCAGTGTGAGTATTTTGCACTTGAAGGACTAAGTAAGTTGTTGAATACTATTAAGATTATTAAATCAAAACTTAACAAATCCCTCGAAATTGAGGGGTTTGTTCTAACTATGTATGATTCACGTTTAAGACTTCATAACCAGATTTATGAGGAGGTGAAACATCACTTTAAAGAGCTGGTATTTACTACGGTAATCCAGAGAAATATCACTCTTAGTGAATCACAAAGTTTTGCTCAGCCTGCGTTAATGTATGATGCCGGTTCGCGAGGGGCTATCAATTACCTTCAGCTTGCACAGGAACTTATTGGAAAAAATGCCTAACTTTGTAGATCTGACAAATTAAATTATGGCAAAAAAGAATGCATTAGGACGAGGATTGGATGCACTGATAACCTTTAATGAAGGCGATACACAGGGCTCCTCATCAATTAGTGAGGTTGAACTTCATAAAATTGCACCAAATCCTGATCAACCAAGAAGGTCTTTCGATGAAGAGGCTCTTCAGGAGCTTGCAGCTTCAATAAAATCAATCGGTCTTGTTCAACCTATTACTTTAAGAGAGATTGATGAAGATTCTTATGAAATAATTGCCGGAGAGAGACGTTACCGCGCATCGTTGATGGCAGGATTAACGTCAATACCTGCATATATAAAAACTGCCGATGATGATGAGACTATGGAGATGGCGCTGATTGAAAACATTCAGCGTGAAGATCTTAACTCCATAGAGATTGCATTGGCTTATCAGAAACTTATCAACACACTATCTTTGACTCAGGAGCAGCTTAGTGAAAGAGTAGGGAAAAAAAGAGCCACTGTAGCTAACTACCTGCGTCTTTTAAAATTGCCTGCTGAAGTTCAAATGGGTGTCAAAGATAAAAAGATAGATATGGGTCATGCACGAGCTTTGGTAACCATGAACGATCCTGTTGCTCAGCTTTCACTTTATAATGTTATATTACAAGAAGGTCTTTCTGTGCGAAACGTAGAGACAATTGTAAGAGAGTATAGTGATGGAAAGCAGATTGAGGATATCATAAATCCCGAAGGTAAAAGTACAAAATCAGAAAATAAGAAAACAAAACAGAAATTATCGGATGACTTCGAAATTTTAAAGAAGCATCTCTCTTCCTATTTTGAAACAGATGTTCAGTTCTCCTATAATAAGAATGGAAAAGGGAAGATTACAATTCCTTTTAATTCGTCAGATGAACTGGAAAGAATTATAGTTATGTTCGATAAAATGAAATAACAAATTTAGTATGAAGGTTTCCGGATTGCATGTTTTTCTGCTGTTTATATTTTATTCTGCCGGATTGCATGCACAGATTTTTTCTACTCAACAACATACTGATTCATTACAGATAGTTGCAAAGGATTCAACTTTTGCGATTGAGGGTGATTCAGCTGATGTTGTTGTAATAGACAGAAAATCACCACTTTTACTTCCTGAAACATATTCAGATAAGTTCTCCGCTCCTATGTATATGTTTAAACCTACACCCAGGAAGGCTGTAATATATTCAGCCATTTTTCCGGGTCTGGGTCAGATTTATAATAGAAAGTACTGGAAATTACCTATCTTGTACGGTGGTTTTGTGGGGTTTACATATGCAATAACTTGGAATAACGGTTATTACAGTGATTATCTTGGGGGGTATCAAGATATTATGGATAGCAATCCTGAGACTAACAGGTGGCAAAATCTGCTGCCATTTGGCATGGATCCTGAATCAGTAGATCAAAAATGGTTCACGGATGTTCTTCAGCAAAGGAAGGACTATTACAGATATTATCGTGATTTGAGTATAATTGGGACTTTTGCTTTATACTTACTTGCAATTGTTGATTCTTATGTTGATGCTCAATTGTTTGATTTTGATATGAGTCCTGATTTATCTATGCGAATAGAGCCTGCACTTTTAAGGGAAGAAAGGCCTAACTACATGGGAAGCTCCTATGGTCTGCAATGGAGTATTAATTTTTAGATTTTAATATCAGATAAAATATTGAATAAAGAGGAAATCCTGATATGAAAAATACTGTCCTATTATCATTGATTTTTTTATTTGGGAACTTAGGTTTATATGCTCAAAACAATACCAGTTACAAGAATGATAATGAGAGTGAAAACTCAAGATCGCAAAACAACAATTCTGGATTAATAAGTGATAGTTCTATTGTATATCCGGAAAGTATGACCGAAAATATTGGCACTCTTCTGCATGAGTGGCAACTTGATTTATCAAAATCTGATCTGGATTGTACAAGGGGTGCAAACATTACATATCACGACTCTGTATATGCCAAAAGGTTATATGATTTACCAACCGTTATGGAGTTGTCATATAACCAGGTGGTGAAAAATCATATAGAGATGTATGCAGGCAGAAGAAGAGATCAGGTGAGTTATATGCTTGCATTGGGGGAGTATTATTTCCCAATGTTTGAGGAGGCGCTCGACAGAGAAGGAATGCCACTTGAATTAAAGTACCTTCCGGTAATTGAGTCAGCCTTAAACCCAACTGCAGTTTCACGCGTAGGAGCTACCGGATTATGGCAGTTTATGCTTAAAACGGGTAAAGGTTACGGACTAGAAGTGAACAGTCTTGTAGATGAACGCAGAGACCCTTATAAATCTACTCAGGCAGCAGTAAAGTATCTGAAAGATCTTTATACTATATATGGAGACTGGAATTTGGTTATTGCTGCATATAATTGTGGGCCGGGTAATGTGAATAAAGCAATTGCAAGAAGTGGTGGTAAGCGCGATTATTGGGAGATTTATAATCGTCTTCCCAGAGAAACAAGGGGTTATGTGCCTGCTTTTATCGCAGCAAATTATATTATGAATCATTATGCCGATCATAATATTTGTCCAGCCGGTGCTTATGGTTCTGAATTAGCTTTGGATACTGTTCATGTTAATGAAGAGATGCATTTTGAACAGATTGCTGGTGTACTTAATATGCCGGTTAGCGAGATTAAAAGATTGAATCCCCAGTATAAGAAGGATATAATTCCGGGGAACAAGTCGTATGCTTTGGTATTACCAACTGAAAAAATGTATGCTTACATAGATCAGAATGATTCCATCAGAAACTATAACAGAGATACATATTTTACACACAGAACATACACTGATGACTATATGAATGGGTCAGCCTCACTTGCTGATGGTAATACAACAGATGTCTATTATCAGGTTAAGAGAGGTGATAATTTATCTACAATTGCCAGAAGAAATGGAACCACGGTTGCCAGGATTAAATCATGGAATGGATTAACTTCTGATCGACTGAGTGTAGGGAAGAGACTTATTGTGGGAAAGAGGGCTGCACCTGCTCAATCGGCTGAGACACAGCAACAACTAGCACAGACCATTACAGATGGCAAAACTACAACTGTAAATACGTATTACAGAGTTAAAAAGGGTGATACATTGGGTGAAATTGCCAGAAAGAATAATGTACTTGTTTCACAACTGCGTTCATGGAATAATCTTAAGTCAACAAGAATCGATATAAATGACCAACTGATTGTTGAACAGAAAGTTGTAGCTTTACCTGCTGAAAAGGAGCAGGAATCAAATCAGGAAGATCAACATGTCGGGAGTAATATAATTTCTGATTATCTGAAAAGTCAGTTAAATAAAACTACCGAAGCAGAGGAGATTCAGATTGAAGAGGAGATAGAGAAAATCTCAGATTTTGTGGTGGATTTTTAAAGTTGTAAGTGATCTAGATCACTAAAACCTTTTTTGCACTTGTTGTTCCATTAACTGTTTTTACTTTTACTATATATACTCCTTTAGGCAGATGTACTGCCGAATAGGATGTTCTGTTCAAGCTTATATCTGTACTTTCCTGATGTATTTTTTGTCCTGAAACATAAAATATCTCCCATTCAAGCAGATCATCGTTTGACTCAATAAAGATACGTTTGACCTCACCCGAGTAATATACCGATATTGTAGTCTGGTCAAGATCCGGTTCTACCTTAATCTCTCTATTGCCTATTATATACGGTGCAATCAGAAGAGAGGTGTTGGCAGGGTTTTCCATATTTTCAGATGAGCGTACCCATCCTGTAGCGTTTTTCATCCAAGCTGTAGATATTATACCTGATCCTAACTTACGTTGCTCTGTATTAAATACTGAAAATCCGTTTGGTATTCCATTAGCTTCATAATATGAAATGTAAAAACTGCCGTTAAGTGTAATTGGTTCTGGCAGTTCTATATAATTCTCCACGTTATGCCTCATATCCCTATTGGCATAATTGAAACTCTGATTCCCATAGTATCTGTAACTATAATTAAAGGGTATCTCCTGAATCAGATTCTGTGGTCCATTATCACCTGTGTAAATTCTGATTCTTATATTTTTATTTGAGATATCACCGGTAGAAGGAGATGAAATAAAAATTCCTCTTAGCTGTATATTCTCTTTTGCAAAGAACTCTTCGGCAAATTCGTTATAACCAAATGTATTGTTAGTAGCAAACATAGGTACAGACTCAAAATATAGCTCGGTAGCATTTTCATCAGTTCTATAGTTGTGGCTTTTTGTATAAGGCTCGTCAGAATAGGGATTAAATCCATCAATCCTGTTTACACCTGTTCCAGCAGGATCAAGGTAATAGCTAATAGGGTTTGGATTATTAAGTGAGCCTTGCACATTCCAGAACTTGTTTAAAGAAGCATAGATATCTGGTCCACGGGTAGAAGAACAAAAAGACTCACCACCAGTAAGAGTTCCTACTATCCTTTTTTGTCTGTCAAGTAGAGGCGATCCTGATGAACCAGCTTCAGTAGCAGCTGTCTCCCATTCTCTCACTACCCAAAATGAGTTTGGCTCCATGTTATATTTAGAAGTAGGGTCGCTAAAAGTACCAACCGCAAGAGAGCTCTCTTCAATAGCTACTTTTTTTATTCCTCCATTAGGGTGATGTATTCCATGAAATGGAGCTAAGGAAGATGAACCGGAGTCATTTCCCGCATTCCATCCCAGATAGTATGGTTGATATTCTTTAGGAGGAGCCTGTTTTAATTTCAACAGAGAGATATCGTGTCGTTCACTAATAAGTACAGAGTCAGCCGATGCCATTGACATCTGTAAAGGTCCTCTAATGTCCGGTGAGCAAACAGGTGAATTATAATTAAAAAAGGCTACAATATTACCTGCAACTACATTATATTGCCTGTTTCTGAGGAAACTCTCGCTATAATCAAAATTTAGACAATGTGTAGCTGTAAGTATATATGGTATTCCATCTTCAGAGCTATTATTCACAAGACTACCCGTGCAATAAATTGTTCCATTTATAATCAGAGCCACAACTCCGCTTCCCGGCTGAATATTTTCAGGATAACAGATTAAGTTGGGATGACAGGATTGAGAAGGATCCCTTGGTTCTGTTGCTCTGAATATTCCTATAAAGTCATGGTTCACCTCTCCTATCTCTATTTCACTTTGCGTAGCTTCATCTATAGGAACCTGGTATTCTACAATAAGTTCGTCTCCTCCAATAGGCTGAACTGGCAACAGGTTCAGGTCACTGTTGTTTTCATGAGTAAAGGATCCAAGTATCTCTGTCTGATCGGAATTATAGACAAACACTTTAGCACCTTTGGAAAGTTTGAATTTTGAGAAAAGAATATTTAAAGAGTATGCATTTTTTGAGCGAATTCCCACTCGCCATACATTTATATTTCCGACAGTAAAGTTTATTCCGGAGTTATCGGGTCTTAAATGAACATCAAATTTATGAGCAAACTCCAGACTCTTGAATTTTGAATTTTCCAGACCAGACCGCCATAAAGCTTCCTGCTCGTTGAATTTTGGCATATCGATAAAAAGATCGGCAGCAGGAGCGAAAACTCTAACACCTGCATCAGTATTCAAAGGTAATGGTTGTCCTCCGTGACTTATTTGACCCTTTAAAGTGTGGGAGAGTATAATAAAGGTAAATAGAAAAAAGAATTCGCGTCTCATTAAATGGTTTAATAATGGATGTGAACACAAATGTAAGGTTTTTTAAGAAATAGTAGTAATTTTGCAGAGAATAAATATACTTCTATGATCAAATTAAAAGAACTGCTTGATGAAAAAGCAGATTATTATAACAATCCTTCCTTTGTAATAGATGACCCCATTTCAATACCACATAGTTTTAGTGGTAAGCAGGACAAAGAAATCATGGGCTTCTTTGCTGCAACGCTAGCCTGGGGTCAGAGAAAAACAATTATAAACAAGTGTAAAGAACTCGCTGTCAGATTCGACAATGAACCCTATAAGTTTATAACAGGTCACGGAGAAGAAGATTTGAAAAATCTTTTAGGTTTTAAGCATCGAACCTTCAACGATACAGATTTACTCTATTTTGTAGATTTTCTTTGTAGGTTTTATAATGAAAACGATTCTCTGGAAGATGCATTTCTCTCCAATGGCAGATTTATATCTATGGAAGACTCGCTTGTTGGTTTTGAATATAACTTTTTTAATAGTCCGGATGCCCCTCTCAGAACACGAAAGCATGTGGCAACACCCGCCCGCAATTCAGCATGCAAGAGGTTGAATATGTACTTGAGATGGATGGTAAGGGATGATGATAAAGGTGTAGATTTTGGTCTCTGGAAACGTATTCCGCAAAGTTCGTTAATTTGCCCTATTGATGTGCATGTTGACAGGACTGCAAGGAAGTTGGGACTAATTACCAGGAAGCAGACCGACTGGAAAACAGCTCTGGAGCTTTATGAAAATCTAAGGTTACTTGATAATGATGATCCTGCAAAATATGACTTTGCTCTGTTTGGACTCTCTATAGAGAAGGTGTTTTAGTTTTTGTTACACTCTTATTTGCTTGCTATGCGGGGATTTACGTTTGACTCTTTTATATAATCATGTCTGTACATATTGAATAGCAGCAGTAATAAAGAGAGTAGTAGAGGACCAAAAATTATCCCCCAGAAACCAAACATGGCCAGACCTGTCAGTACTCCAAAAAAAGTTATCAGCGGATGTATATTTGCCAGTTTTTTCTGAAGTACAAAACGGATTACTGCATCTGAACCGCCAATGATTGCCAAACCATAAGCCAATAACAGAATCCCTCGTAAAATATCACCTGTCAGAATTGCTGAAAGTCCAACCGGCACCCACACTAAAGAGGTACCAACAACAGGAATTACAGTTGTAAAAGCAACTAATATTGCATACACAAGAGGATTATTTACACCTAAGAATAAGTATCCGACGTATGCAAGAGCTGCCTGAGATAATGCAACTACAGGAATACCGATAGTGTTTGAGAGTATAATTGCTCTTGTCTCCTGCCTGAGTATTGTTTTATTCTCTTCAGAAAACGGTAATGTCTCCATTATTACCACCTCCAGGTTGTTATAGCTTACTAACATAAAATATAGTACAAAAATTGCTATTACACTGTTCATTACCATAGAGCTGAGACTTGAAGCCATTATTTGCATAAATGATTTGCCTGCATCAGGTATGAAAGATAGGTTTTCTGGTGTAAATATTTCAATTCCTGCTTTCCTTTCAACTTCCGAAACAAACTCTTCAATATAGATTTTAATTTGTTCAGGATTAATGTTGATGCCGGATATCGTATCTGCCACCAAAAAACCTATTCCTGTAAGCGGTAATAGAAAAAATATTACAGAACCTAATACAATGATTGATGCGCTCAAACCGCGACTCAGTTTGTGCTGTTCAACCAATTTAATCATCAGGCTTCTTAGAATGGAGTACATTGCAATTGCTGCCATAAATCCACCCAGATAGTATCTCATTTCTGTAAAAATGATTATAGACAGTAATAGAATAAATCCAACTAAGACATATCTATAGACTGAATTCCTCTTATCTGAGTTCATGACACCTTAATTACAATTATATATTATTCACCACCATATTCCATCAGGTATGCTTTAATAAATGCATCAATATCTCCATCCATAACACCATTAACGTCAGATGTCTGATAATTTGTTCTGTGATCTTTCACTCTGCGATCGTCAAATACATAACTTCTGATTTGTGAGCCCCACTCAATTTTCTTTTTACCCGCTTCAATAGCTGCCTGTGCTGCACGCCTTTTCTCCAGCTCTATTTCATATAGCTGCGATTTCAAAAGACGAAGGGCGTTTTCACGGTTACCCATCTGAGAGCGGCTCTCGGTATTTTCTATCACTATCTCCTGTTCCTCGCCGGTATCAGGGTCTTTATAATTATAGTGAAGACGAACACCTGTTTCCACTTTGTTTACATTCTGTCCTCCAGCACCTGATGAACGGAAAGTGTCCCAGCTTAAGTTGGCCGGATTAATCTCTATTTCGATAGAATCATCCACAAGTGGAACCACAAATACCGATGCAAAAGATGTCATACGTTTTCCCTGTGCATTGAAAGGGGAAACACGAACCAAACGATGTACCCCGTTTTCACTTTTTAGAAAACCATATGCCAGTTCTCCTTCAACCTGAAGTGTAGCGGTTTTTATACCTGCATCATCACCATCCTGCCAGTTTGTAACAGTAGTTTTGTAGTTTTTACTTTCGCACCATCTCTGATACATCCTGAAGAGCATCGAAGCCCAGTCCTGACTTTCTGTACCACCAGCCCCTGCATTTATCTTTAAAACTGCTCCAAGCTTATCCTCCTCTCTTCTGAGCATGTTTTTAAGTTCAAGATCCTCTATTAATGCAATAGCATGTTCGTAACTTTTCTGGACCTCTTCTTCAGTAACAATGCCATCTTTTACAAAGTCAAAAGCCAGCTCCAGTTCATCAGCAGCTGACTTAACCTCATTATAGGAATTTATCCAAAATTTAAGTTCTCTTACCACTTTCATCTGGGCTTCGGCAGATTTTGCATCGCTCCAGAAATCAGGCGATTGAGTCCTAAGTTCCTCTTCTTCTAACTGTATGGTCTTTGAATCGATGTCAAAGATACCCCCTCAGCGCTTTCTCGCGCTCCAGCACATCTTTAAGCTGGTCTGCTGTAATCATAATCGTTTTTTTAAATTCGAGGACAAAAATACATAAAATGAGGCAAACATGAATCATTTTCAATACAATAATGAAAGATGGCACATTCTTTATATGCATATTTTGGACAACTGTCCAATATGTGCAATCAAAAAGGGCAAAACTATGTTAACAACGATATGTGGTAATTAAAAAAATAGAATAACATCCATTTAATTTCTATAATAATTTAATTATTCTCATTTTTGTGGTTTACAATCAATTAACGTAAAAATATCGTTATGAAACAGATTAATTTTAGCAAGCTCCTGAAAATATCTTCAGTGATGCTGGTAGTATGTGTTGTTTGTTCATGTACATATATTGATGACAAAATGGACAGTTTCGATAACAGAAGTGGACTTTATAGTGAAGAAGTAGAAAAAAGCTATCCAAAGTCTAAATCTTCTGGTGCGGTATTTCTTCTCATTGATGAGGAAAGTATTGACAATGACAGTGAGCCCAATATGTTTAAAGATTGGGAGATAAACGGTAATATTTCAGAAATTGGTCTTCGCAAAATATTGCCATATTTCAAAGAAAATGTAGGAAAGCAGATTCCGTTATTTACAGGTCAGGTTGGCGATGAGGGGTGGTTTGCACCTACTTATATTCCAACTAGCTGGTCAGATGCCGGCCCAGGCTCAGACGGCTCGTTTAACTACTTTATGGCTGGTCCCGGTTTAGGATATAATGGAAACGAAGAGCATCTTGAAAAAGTGCCTGGAGTTGTTCCATTACGTGCATCCGGTATTTCTATGCTGAAAGGGAAAACAGTCTATGCAGTTGTATATGAAGATGACTTGTCTGTAAACTACACTCCATTTTATGCAAACTTAAAAGGGGAAAATCTAGGAGTGGTTGCTTTTACGATATTAGAAGTAGTTGAAAGTAAAGAAGGATCATCCTCATCATTGCCTGTTGCAATTGTAAGAATAGAGGATGCCAGCCTTGTTTCAACATATCCTCTTATGTTGTTTTCTAACGCGCCGATACCATTTTCATCATCGGAACCTATGGATATTAAACCATCAATTAATGTTGCATCAGCAAAATTAGTTGATGCCTGGTAAGATATTTAATTTATCACCAGCCTTTAAAATGGAATCCAGATATGGGTTCCATTTTTTTATCTCTTCAACGGAACAACCATATCTCTTTGAGATAGAGTAAAGAGTCTCTCCAGGTTGTACAATATGAGTTTCAAATGGAGTAGGAACAAGTGCATTCTCTTCTCGCAATATTACATCAGATTTAACTATCGGCAGTTTATCTTTTTGCTCTCGCTTTTTACTATGACCTTGTTGAGTAAGCAGCTCCGGGTTTTTTGAAGGGTCTGTTTGTGCAACTGTTATTATAGCTGGATTCAGTTGTTTAAGTACAAGTTCTGCAGATTCAACCACATTTCGTTTTACATCTTCCTGATATGAATTCTCTTTCAGAACTCTTCCTCCCCGCAGGTAGCGTGAAGCATAATATGGCTCAGTGGAAGATGAAATAATCACTCCACTTGTAGTTGAAGCATGAATAAATCTAAACTCGCCATTGGGATAGGTTTCAGTAACAATTCCCACGTGTCCCACGCTACCATTTTTTCTGTTGCCTTCAAAAAAGACCAGATCACCTTTTCTAAGCTTATCTTTGCTGGTAATGGAGGGGAATTGCTTGTCCTGTCCGGCAGAACTGGAGTTTAATCTAAAACCGAACTCTCTGAATACATACGAAGTAAAGCCTGAGCAGTCAAAAGAGTTTGGCCCCTTGCCTGAATATCTGTAAGGCTTGCCAAGATGTTTTTTACTAAAATCAAGCACATCCTTTTGTAAAGCTGTGGTACTGCTTTTTCGGGATAAACCTGTTCTGCCCGCTCCACACGATGCGAGAAGTATAATCAGAGTGAAAAGTGAAACAAGTTTAAATAAATAGTTTCCAGAAAATAGTTTCAGTATCATATTATGCACTTGAGCTCAAGAAAGCAAAATTAAATAAAAATACTTTCTGTAACTGATGGTTATGCTAATATTAACAATGCCCCTCTTATTTTATGAAATTTAAACCTTTAGCGGAACACTGTTTTATTATGGCAATTTATATCGATTTATGTAGTATATTTATAACCTGAAGTCTGTCTGATAAAAAAAATATTGAAATGAAGCATTTGAAAAATATCGTATTCGATTTTGGTGGAGTCCTGATTGATTGGAATCCGGTATATTTATATAAAAAAGTGTTTGACAGTGAGGAGCAGATGAGCTATTTTCTTGAGAATATCTGTAGTTCCGAGTGGAATATACAGCAAGATAAGGGTAGGCCTCTTTCCGAAGCCACTGAACTGCTACAGAAAAAACACCCTGAGTATAAGAATGAAATAGAGATGTATTATGGTAGATGGACCGAAATGCTTGGCGGTCTGTTTGAAGAAAATGTTAAACTCATAAAACCCTTGAAAGAAAAGTACAAAGTGTATGGACTTACAAACTGGTCAGCAGAAACCATACCTCACGCAATGGAGCGATACGGTTTTTTCAAAGATCTTGATGGTATTGTAGTATCAGGAGAGGAAAAATTAATAAAACCTGATTCAAGAATATATCAAACCCTTTTGGATAGATTTGATATAAAAGCAGAAGAAACACTTTTTATCGATGACAATCACACTAATGTTGAGGCAGCCCTGAATATGAATTTTAAAGTAGTTCATTTAACAGAAGATCTTAATCTAGAAAAGTGGCTCAAGGATAATGAAATTATGCCTTAAAATGTAAGGTTCAAATCATTTAACTTTTTTTTTTCATCGTAATAACAGAATGTTCTTACCTTTGTCGTTGTAAAACAATGTGGAGAGATTTGGACTGCTTGCAACCACAGAAAAAAATGCTAAAACGATTTTCTGAATTTCCCCTCACTTTTATGCTGCAGTTCACACGTTGTTTATATTTATAATGTATAACGACGTTTTCTTTATAAATATCATATTTATAAAAGAAGGCATAAACTATTAAAAAATGAGTTATTTATTTACTTCCGAGTCTGTTTCGGAGGGTCACCCGGATAAGGTGTCCGATCAAATATCGGACGCAATTCTTGATGAGTTTCTGGCATACGACCACAATTCAAAAGTAGCATGTGAAACTCTTGTTACCACAGGTCAGGTTGTGCTTGCAGGTGAGGTAAAATCCAATGCATATGTTGATGTTGCAGAAGTAGCACGTAATGTGATAGGCAAAATAGGCTATACAAAAAGTGAGTATGGTTTCGAGGCAAACTCATGCGGCGTATTCTCAAGTATACATGAACAATCTGATGATATAAACAGAGGAGTTGATCAGAAATCAGACCCAATGGAACAGGGTGCAGGAGATCAGGGCATGATGTTTGGATATGCAACAAATGAGACCGACAACTACATGCCGCTATCACTCGATTTGAGTCACGCATTACTCATTGAGCTGGCAAATATCCGCAAGAATGAGTCAGTCCTCATGCCATACCTTCGTCCCGATGCAAAGTCACAGGTAACTATAGAATATTCAGAGGAAGGAATCCCTTTGCGAATAGATACAATAGTGATTTCAACTCAGCATGATGAGTTCGAGAAACCCAAAAAAGACACCAAAGAAGCGGCATTAGAAGCAGATGAAAAGATGCGTTCGCGAATTGAAACCGATATTCGAACAATACTGATACCTCGTGTGCAGGCACAGTATAAACGTCGTAAAGACATACTTAAACTATTTGATGGAGATATCAAATATTTTGTAAACCCAACAGGTAAGTTTGTCATTGGAGGACCAACCGGCGATACAGGTTTAACCGGACGTAAAATAATTGTTGATACATACGGAGGCAAAGCAGCACATGGTGGCGGAGCTTTCTCAGGTAAAGACCCCTCAAAGGTAGACAGATCTGCAGCATATGCAGCTCGTCATATAGCTAAAAATATGGTAGCAGCAGGAGTCTCTTCTGAAATACTGATCCAGATATCTTATGCAATTGGGGTATCAGAACCCATGAGTATATATGTAAACACATACGGTAAGAGCAAAGTGAATATGACTGACTCTGAGATTGCAGATAAAATCAGGTTGCTTTTTGACTTACGTCCAAAAGCAATAGAGCAGCGTCTTAAGCTTCGCAACCCCATCTATTTTGAAACAGCCAGCTATGGTCATATGGGAAGGGAGCCTCAGACAGTGAAAAAAGTTTTCAAATCCCGTTATATGTCAAATCCGGTTGAATACAATGTTGAGCTGTTCACATGGGAAAAGCTTGACTATGTTGATAAAATCAAGAAAGCTTTCAATCTTAATGATTAGATGATATTCACCCCTTTTACATAACAATAATTTATCTGTTATAATACCAAAAGGTATACTTTAATATTACATAGTCCTTGCCCACCTCATTTTTTAATGAGGTGGGTATGAAGATAATATGTCCCATCCTCCATTATATTAATATCAAATGAATAAAAAGAACCCCATAGTTGTTGTCTACTGCGCTTCAAGTCCGGAAATTGACAAATCATACATTAAAGATGCCGAGAAGCTTGGAGAGTTGCTTGCCAGGAATGGTGTTGACTGTATCACAGGTGCAGGAAAGCTGGGATTAATGGGAGTTCTGAATGACGCTGTTCTGAATAACGGTGGCAGAGTAAAAGGTATCATACCCGAATTTATGGTTGAAGCAGGATGGTGTCATGAAAGTCTGACCGAAACAATAATTACAGAAACTATTCATGAGAGAAAAGAGCAGATGGCTCGTCTTTCAGATGCGGCAATTGCATTGCCAGGTGGTATCGGCACCCTTGAAGAATTAGCTGAAATTATTACCTGGAAACAGCTTGGACTCTTTAAGAACCCTGTTATAATTCTCAATACAAATAATTACTATGATCCTCTGCTTGATTTCTTGGAAAGAATGATTGAGCAGAAGTTTATGAATCCTTCATACGCAAACCTTTTGCAAGTTGCTTCCACACCGGAGGAGGTGATAAACATACTGAAGAATAAATCAGATTGGAATCCCTCATTTTCTAAAAATCACAAAAAAGAGTTGTAAATTTGCGTAAAACAAATTAAGTAAGTGCCACTCTTATTCCAGGATACAATACAGGATTCGCTATCATTATATTTGAGAACAGCAGAACCACCTGTTCAAAAAGATTTGATTAATGTGGATTTCGGGAATTATGAATATTTATCTACGAATCCGCAAGGAGTCCTCTTTTCGCCCGATTCAGTTTTATTACATGAGAAGTTTTCAATGTTTAGCGGAATTGAAGGCTCCTCTTTTTTATTAAACCCATTGATGAGTGGTGTTCTATTCTCAATGTTTTTTATCTGCTTTATCATATTCTCATTTATATTCAGTAAAGAAGGTGTTGCACTTTCCGGAAATTTCAATAGTATACTAAGCTTTAGCAGCAGATCGTCAAAAGGTTATAAAGAGCAGGTTACTACAACCGAAGTATGGGGTGAGGTATTCATGATATTTCAGTCAATTCTTCTTTTCACCATATTTCTGACAACCTATCTGATAGATAAAGGGATACTTGTTGTCACATCTAGTTCATACGCATTTAATTTCCTGTCCGTATTTGTTGCAATGACGCTCCTTGCCTGCTTGAAGTATCTAATCTACAGGTCAATTGCAAGCTTTTTCCTGCATAATGATATTAAAAACTGGATAAGTCGATACTTCCGTTTAATTGAACTTGCCGGGGTTGTACTCTTTATTCCACTGTTTGCATATGTTTTTTTACCAGAGAGCAGATCTACCTTATTAATCCTCATATTAACAGTATTTGTAATAGTCCGATTAGTAGTAGCAATAGAGCTCCTAAATATTTTTGTTAAAAATAAAGTAGGTAGTTTTTATTTTTTTGTGTATCTTTGCGGCACTGAAATTGCACCCTATTTACTGTTTTATAAAGGGATGCTTTCGTTTATAAGTATAGCAGGAAATAATATAATATGAACGCTCGTAAAGTAAAGAAAATTTTAATCTCTCAACCCAAGCCAGCCAGCGATAAGTCTCCATATTTTGATTTAGCGGAGAAATATCATTTGACTCTTAACTTCTATCCATTTATAGTTGTGGAAAGAGTTTCGTCTAAAGAGTTTCGTCAACAGCGAATTAATATACTTGACTTTACAGCAATAATTTTTACTTCCAGAACAGCAGTCGATCACTTCTTCTCAATTTGCGAGGAACTTAAGATTGCAATGCCTGAAACGATGAAGTATTTCTGTATATCCGAGACAGTTGCACTTTATCTTCAGAAATATATTGTTTATAGGAAGAGAAAGATATTTTTTAGCCAGACAGGCAGAATTGAGGGATTAAGTAATTATTTTACAAAACACTCAAAAGAGAAGTTTTTATTCCCATTGCCTGAAGAGCATAATGAAGACATAACTCAGCTCCTGGATCAAAAGAAACTTGATTACACCAAGAGTGTTATGTACAGAACAGTTAGCAATACATTCCCGGAAAACGAGAAACTTGATTATGACATGATCATTTTCTTCAGTCCGCTTGGAATACAATCATTAGTGAAAAATTTCCCTGATTATAAACAGGGCGATACAGCAATAGGCTGTTTTGGATCTACAACGGCTAAGGCTGTTGAGGAGGCGGGTTTCAGGCTTGATTGTGAAGCACCTCAACCAGAATACCCATCTATGGTTGCGGCTTTGGATGCATTTTTGAAAGAAAATCATAAGCACCATAATTAATCTCAATATTATAATTATTGATTATATGATATAATAGGAAAAGTACATTTTTATACTTTTCCTATTTTTTTTCCTAAAGTCTGATATTTGATTTTAAAAAGGTTTATCTTTGTTGCAGTAATTGCTTTCAGAGGAAATGCTTTTATCTATGGATAACGAACATCGATATTTTTTCAAGAAAGAGGAGAAATTAACAGGAGAAAAAAGGGTTGAATCTCTATTTACCGAAGGCAAATCTTTTGTAGCTTATCCTCTGAGAGTAGTTTATATTGAGAGGTCCTCTCAGAATCCTGAAGCGCCAAAAATATTGATCAGTATACCTAAAAAAAGGATTAGGTCTGCAATAAAGCGTAACAGGCTGAAACGACTAACACGAGAGGCATATAGATTGAACAAACATATTCTTAATGAGGTTTCTGGAGGTAACTTCGGATCTTTGGAGATAGCTTTTGTTTATGTGAAAGACGAGTTAACTGATTTTACTGCAGTTGAGAAGGGCATGCGTAAGGCATTGTTTGAGATTAAAAAGAATTTAGAGTCGAGCAGAGAATAATGTGGAATGGTTTTAAGAGACTGTTGACATGGATATTATTAATCCCTGTACATTTTTACAGAGCAGCTATTTCTCCGCTTTTTCCTCCAAGTTGCAGATATACTCCAACCTGTTCGCAGTATGCAATAGAAGCATTAAAAAAGCATGGTCCATTCAGGGGACTTTATCTGACAATTAAAAGAATATTAAGTTGCAATCCCTGGGGAGGATCGGGTTATGACCCTGTTCCGGAACCTAAGGCAAAAAAAAGACAGAAGAAAGCATAGGATAATAGAATATGGAATTTTACGACGTTCATACACACCAGATTTACACTGAAGATAACGATGACCCTTATCATTCGTGTATCTTCGACGTATACTCACTTGAATTTGAAGTTGCTAAAGAACTTCACCAAAGACATTCATTCTCTTGCGGTATTCATCCATGGTACTCTGAGGATAGTGAAACACAAATGGCTTATCTTGCTGAGATTTCATCTGATCCGCGTATCGTTGCAATAGGGGAGACCGGACTGGATAAGCTGAAAGGGCCTTCATTGGATGTGCAAATTCCTGTTTTCAAGAAACATATTGCGTTATCTGAGAGTTTGGGTAAACCGATAATAATCCACTGTGTTAAAGCGTGGGAAGAGCTGATTAAAGTCAAGAAGGAGACCAAACCTACACAACCATGGGTAATCCATGGATACAGGGGAAAGCCTGAATTGACAAAAAGACTTATTAATGAAGGATTTCTTTTTTCTGTTGGAGAATCCATCAATATAGATTCACTACAGATGATACCGATTGACTCACTGTTCTGTGAGACCGATGAGGGTGAAATGTCTATTCGAGATGTTTATCTTCAGGCATCACAGGCAATTAATATGGATAGAGAGGAGTTTGCTTTAAGAATTGCTGAGAATGTACGCAGAGTATTCCCTTCAGTTAAACCTCCCAAGCCATATTTCCCTGAAGAGGAAGAGGAGGATTAATTATTTTCTTCCGAAATCTGCCGGTATTTCTCCCCAATCGGCAGTTTCCCATTTAATTATTGGATTTGAATAGCTGTTGATTTTCAGCCACTTTTCAGCTCGCTCAATAAGTTCAAAAATCGGCCTGTTCCTTTCTGTACGTTCAAGCTTGGTATTGCATTTTTTTCTGGCAACCCATTTTATTGCATTTACACTGTCTGAGTAGATAGGTGTATTCTTATTATCATTTTTAAGCAGTGCAAGTGCATGTACAATAGCAAGAAATTCTCCTATATTGTTTGTCCCATCTTCTAAAGGACCTACATGAAATATTTCGATACCATCTGCTACATAAACACCTCTATACTCAAGCAGACCGGGGTTACCGCTGCATGCTGCATCAACAGCAATACTTTCGGTAATTATGTTTTCTGAAATATTTGAAGGAGTAGCCTTTTCTTTTTTTTGCTTATTATTTCCATTTTTGGAGGTTAGATGCTTCCATGGATTTTCTGTAAATGCACGCTGAGCTTCTTCAGCTGAGGAGAATGATTTATACAATGCATTCTCAAAGCCATGCACGTTCTTCCTGCAATCATCCCAGGAGGAGTATACACCGGGTGCTACTCCTTTCCAAACAACATAATACTTTTTATTTTTTGCCATTACTACCTCACAAAGATTCAAGGATATAAGGTGTAAGATCTTCCAATGTGTCGGAGCCGACAGGATCCTGAATGGAGACAATGCTGTCTACTATAAACTTTGTATATCCTCTCCAGGGTAATGTTCCAAAATACTCTTTGTAATGCAACTGGACATTCTTTCCACCTGATATCATTAATTTCTGTGCAATCTCTTCATCAACAACTGAAAAGTCGAACTGATTTGACTGTAAACCTCCTGGTCTGTCGGCGCGGAATCCGGATTGTATAAGTTTTCCTTCATATGTTTTAAATATTACACCCTTATATACGAGGTAATTGAGTTCTCCAGATTTTACTCCTGTACCAAAAACGTAATAATATCTTACGTATACAAAAATACTTAAAGCAAGTACCAGAATACCAATGAACCACGTAAGCCCTTTACGTTTTCTCTTCTTTTTAGGTTTCAGATCATCCATAATTTAGTGAACTATTTAAGTTGCAAAGATACCGTTTATTTTTTCTTTTATATCGAAATAGTAACCTAATTAACTGTGGAAATTGGTTTATTTAGGCTATATTTGTTACTCACAAAATTATTAATATTTCATTATCTATCTGAACAACATAACTATATTCTTATAATGAAAAAAATTACTACAATCTTCTTTGCATTTCTTATTGCATTATCAGTTTCCGCACAGAGTGCGTATGTTTTTAAAACTGTAAAGGAAAATCCGATTACAACAGTAAAGAATCAATCAAGTTCAGGCACATGCTGGAGCTTTTCAGGAGTGGGACTACTGGAGTCTGAACTGATCAGGATGGGAAAAGGTACCTTTGACCTGTCTGAAATGTATATTGTAAGAAAGAATTATGAAGATAAAGCAAAAAAACATGCACGACTGCATGGACACCTGAATTTTGCAGCAGGAGGATCATTTGCTGATGTAGTTGAAACAATAAATGATTTTGGGATAATGCCAAATGAAGCATATACCGGTCTTAATTATGGCTCTGAAACCCATGATCATGGAGAATTAGACAAAGTACTCGCAGGATACATGAATGGGATTATCGGTGCAAGAAATCTCTCTCCTGTATGGTTTAATGGATTCTCAGCAATCCTGGATACATACCTTGGAGAAGTGCCAGAGAAGTTTATGTATGAAGGAAAAGAGTATACACCACATACTTTTGCAAAATACTTAGGATTAAATCAGGATGATTATATCTCATTAACCTCATTTAATCATCAGCCATTTTATAGCGCATTTCCTATTGAAGTACCGGATAACTGGAGATGGGCTAATTCATATAATCTTCCTGTTGAGGAGTTAATAGAGGTAATGGATAATGCAATAATGCAGGGCTATACTATTGCGTGGGCATCTGATGTTAGTGAAGCAGGATTCTCACGTTCAGGTATTGCTATTGTGCCTGATGAGAATGCTCCGGAAAATGCAGGCAGCGATCAGGAAAGATGGTTAGGTCAATCAAGTCGCGAACGTGATGCCAGTATCAGAGCACGTGTAGGATCGGAAGTGCTGGCAGAAAAGAAAATAACTCAGGAAATGCGTCAGATAGCTTATGATAACTATCAGACAACCGATGACCATGGTATGCAGATCTACGGTATTGCAAATGACCAGAATGGCAATAAATTTTATATGGTAAAAAATTCATGGGGTGAAACCGGACCTTATGATGGACTATGGTATGCATCCGAAGCATTTGTTAAGTATAAAACACTTAGTATTGTGCTTCATAAGGATGCAATTCCTGCTTCTATTGCAAAAAAACTTGGCCTTTAATGATTTAAGGTGTGGATATGGATATTAAAGAGCTCTACTCCATTTTTTGTAAATATCCAAAGGTCAGTACCGATTCCAGGATATGTATACGTGACTCAATTTTCTTTGCTTTAAAAGGTGACAGATTCAATGGTAATCTGTTTGCCGAAAAAGCTTTGGAAATTGGGTGCGCATATGCTGTAGTGGATGAGTGGGATGACAATATCAAGAATGACCGTATCATCAAGGTTGAAAATGTTCTGTCTACATTGCAGAACCTTTCAAACTACCACAGGAAGAAGCTTAAAATACCTATTATTGGAATAACAGGTACAAATGGGAAAACTACTACAAAGGAGTTAATTACAATTTCATTATCTAGAAAATTCAAAGTTGCATCAACACAAGGTAATTATAATAATCATATAGGTGTGCCTTTAACGCTCCTTTCTATGGATAAATCACATGAGATAGGAGTAGTTGAAATGGGAGCTAACCACCCGGGAGATATTAAAGAGCTGTGTGAGATTGCTGAGCCGGACTATGGAATTATTACTAACGTAGGCAGGGCGCATCTGGAGGGATTTGGAACAATTGAGAATGTAATCAGTACAAAGTGCGAATTATATGATTTCATTCGTGCTCATGAGGGTAAGGTTTTTGTTAACAGAGATAATAAAACACTATATGAATTGTCAGAAGGAATGGACCGCATCTTATATGGTAAAAATGATCCTTCACTTTTTGCATCTGGCTCGATAGCTGACTCAACACCTTTTTTGGAGTTTGACTGGAGCTTTTTCGACAGTTCATACAGAGTTAAAACACGACTAGTGGGTGAATATAATTTTGATAATGCTATTGCAGCAGTGGCTATTTCAAAATTCTTCGGCATAAATGCAGAGAGGATCAGTGCTGCACTGGAAGAGTATGAGCCAACCAATTACAGGTCGCAGTTTATGAGAACTGAAAAAAATGATCTGATTATCGATACATATAATGCAAATCCTACAAGTATGAAGACCTCTCTCGATTTCTTTACCTCTATACCTACATCACTGCCAAAAATGGTGATTCTGGGTGAAATGAAAGAGTTGGGGGATGTTAGTGAAGAGGAGCATAGAAAAATGGTTAAGTACCTTGAGAAGCAATCTTTTTCACTTAGATATCTTGTTGGTGGAGTTTTTAAGGATCTGCTTGAGGAAAAAGAGAATTGCAGGTATTTCGAAAATGTTGACGATCTGATAAAGGAGTTGGAAAATAATCCAGTAAAAGACTATTATATCTTTATTAAAGGATCACATTCTGTGCAGTTAGATAAAGTGATTAGCTATTTGTAGATTTTAGTTTTATAAAATAGTTGTTGAGAACAGAGTAGATCACAGTTATTATTCAGGATAATTAATTCCTGAACAGTATGGTGATTATTGCGATCTCAGATACTGTACCGATACGAAATTGTGGACCCACCAAACCAATCCCTGATGTAACATAAACATGGGTGTTCTCCTTTTTCTTATAACCATGAGCAACCTCAAATACAATTTCTGTTGCAATATTACCTGGAAATGCCTGTCCATGGTGTGTATGCCCGTAAAGTGCTAAATCAGCTCCTGCCTCAGATTCTTCGCTCAGGTTATCAGGGGTGTGGTTAAGTATGATAACAGGTTTTGACATATCAACATGATTTTCTGATATAATTTCCTCGGTTGATTTTCTGTCGAGAATTACTTTGTCGTCACGACCAACTACATATATTGCGCTATCAATTAATACCACAGAATCGCGCAACATCACAATTCCAGATTCATTTAACAACTGAATTTTCTCTTCAGCATCATATCTGTATTCATGATTCCCTGTGCAGGAATATATACCCAGAGGGGCTGAAAGTCGAACCAGCTCATCTTTAATATCCTGATCCAATATAGGTTCAATATGCGAATCTATTATATCACCCACAAATAGAATCAAATCAGGTTTTTGTGACATAATCAGATCAACATATCGTTTGGCATGCTTGCGGTTAATCATCCATCCTAAATGCATGTCTCCAATTACTGCTATACGTACAGAATCAAACTCTTCAACAGGCTTTTCAATATTTAACCGCAATTCCTGCACAACTGGGTTATTGAATTTGTAGTGCCCGTTTATCATTACTCCTGTCACAAATAATATAGGAATAGTCAATGATATGATTCTGAATTTACGGGACTGTCTGTTAAGATACCAGGGCTTCTTTAGTAATCTTCTTACAAATATATATATGAGATCGGTTATAAACCATAGCCCTCCTGTATAAAGCAGAAACAGCATCCAGCTTGTTCCCATCACCCGGATCAGCTGGACAACGTTATCGGGTAAGGTTCTGTAGAAGAAAAATCCATAAGTATATATAAGAAATTCAAGGCCGAAAAGAATTATCAGGATAATACGTGCCCATTTCTTCTTGTCGAATGTGTGCCAGCCTTTTAGGAAGACTAAAACGCCAAGTGTAACATGAATTATATAAGCATTTATAAGTGCGCGCATATTTATTTAACTTGATGGGTGCAGTTCTATAACAAGATATTCTGATCTGGTTCCAATACGAAACTTACCACCCCAGATTCCTATTCCTGTGGTTACAAAATAGTGAGTGTTGCTCTTTCTTAAGTATCCATGAGATACTTCAAATATTTTGTCAGCTATCAATGAAATTGGAAATATCTGTCCTCTGTGAGTATGACCGGAGAATTGAAAATTAATACTATTTTCCATTGCTTCTTCAAGTTTCAAAGGCTGATGATCCAGCAGAATGGTGAAAGACGACCTGTCTACCTGTTCCATTATGTCGTTCAGCTTTTTTCTGCCTCTGTTTGAATGATCATCGCGACCAATTATAGTTATTCCGTTTAAGTTTATATGTCTGTCTCTTAAAAGGGTTATGCCTGCTCTATCATAAAAATCCGGATCTTCATTTATAGCAAACATCATATCATGATTTCCTGTACAGGCATATACACCCATATTGCTGGTGATTTTTTTTAATACACTCTCTGTTGAATCATTTATTAGTGGTCTGAGATGATTATCTATTATATCACCTGCGATTATAACAATATCAGGCTTCTCGGAGTTTATTAACTCAACCCATTTATCAACCTCTTTTGCAGAAATGGTGTATCCAATATGGAGATCACTAATGCCCACAATTTTAACTGGTTCTGAAATCTTATCGCTCTCTATATTTATATGTTGTCTTTTTTTATTGTGATATAGCAGGTTGCCATAAGCTAAAATTAAAGAAACCACGCCAAGCACTATCAGAGAAGTTGTTGTGTTATTTGTGAAAATTCGGTAAACAGTTCCATTGTCAATAAAATGAAAAATATGATTTGAGAGGCGAAAAAAATCTATCAGTAATACCCCAATAAATAGATACAAAAATGCAACTAACCATCCTGTACTGAATGAATAGAGTTGCCCGGCAAGCTGTAAACTTAGTTTTTCACTCAGAGTAAAAAATATAACCATCGAAATTATACCAAGTAAAAATATAGTAGGTACTATGATCTTTATCAGGGTAATGTCAGGCATAAGTTTATATAACCTGATAGCTGTATACAGATAAACAGCTAGGAATATTACAGGTAATATTATAAGAATAGCTTTTTGAGTCAATAGTTCTAAATTAAAAAGTGAACAATTTAATATAATGTCTAACTTATTGTAATGCTCTATGAAAGGGACAATACATTAATTGTATAAAGATATGGAAAAAATATATAAAAATAAATTGAAAAAGTTTTGGCAATATAAAAATGTATGATATATTTGTGATATCAAAATAATATCATTTTAAATACTATATTTTATGGAAACAAAAGAATTCAATTTTAAAGGATTTAAAACAAGCGGTTTCTTAATGATTTTTCTGGAAATTGTTCTGTTAGCAGCGGTTGTCTGGCTGTTCTTGCAGGGTATCTGGGGTATAATAGCCAGTATTACATTATTTTTGTTTTGGTTAGTATTCCTGTTTGGATTTACAAAGCTTGAGCCTAACGAAGCAGTCGTTATGATATTTTTCGGTAAATACAAAGGGGTGCTAAAGGAGACTGGATTCTTTTGGGTTAATCCTTTTATTACTAAGAAACGACTTTCACTTCGTGCAAGAAACCTTAATCCTAATCCTATCAAAGTGAACGATAAAGTGGGTAACCCTGTTCTTATTGGTCTGGTTTTAGTCTGGAAACTAAAGGATACTTACAAGGCTATGTTTGAAATAGACTCTCAAACAATCGCTGCATCTACCCCCAATACTGTTGGTACCGGTACATTCTCTGTAAGTAAACAGATGAACGCTTTTGAGAATTTCGTTGATGTGCAGAGTGATGCTGCATTAAGGCTGATTGCCGGCAAGTATGCTTACGATAGCAGCTTGGTTTCAGATGATGAGATAACATTAAGATCAGGAGGGGATATAGTAAATGATGATCTTCAGGAAGAATTGAATAAAAGACTTGAGATGGCCGGTATCGAGATTGTAGAAGCTCGTATTAATTATTTGGCATATGCACCCGAAATTGCAGCTGTTATGTTAAGACGCCAACAAGCTGAGGCTATTATAGCAGCACGTGAGAAAATTGTTGAGGGTGCAGTAACCATGGTTAAGATGGCATTAGATAAGATTGAAGATGAGGATATTGTAGAACTTGATGCAGATAAAAAAGCAGCAATGGTAAGTAATCTATTAGTTGTACTGTGTGCTGATGAGTCTGCTCAACCTGTTCTGAATACTGGTTCACTTTATCAATAACTGACGTAACAATTATATCTACAAGGATAATGAGGATAAATAAAATAAATTTTATTGAAGAACAACGCCAGGGTCCGTTCATCTGGATAGTTTTGCTTTTAATCAATTCGATATTTATTTTTGGAACTATTAAGCAGATTGGGATGGGTGAACCGTTTGGTGATACGCCTATGAGCGATATCGGTTTGATTATTGTTGCTGTTCTGATTCTTTTATCCTCTTTACCCCTTGCTGTATTTTGTAAGCTTCAGACATTCATTAACAGTGATGGTATCTATATTAGATATTTCCCATTTCAATGGAAGTATAAAATATATGACTGGAGTAATATAGAAATGGTGTTTATCACAAAATATAAACCATTCTTTGAATATGGAGGCTGGGGTTTCAGAAAGAGGCTAAAAGGCACTGTTGCTTACACTGTTAAAGGCAAGATAGGGTTAATGATAAAATTAAAAAACGGTAAAAGTGTTTTGATAGGTACCCAAAAACCAGAATATTTAAAAGAGATACTTATTAAACTTGGAAAGTATGGAGTTGAAATAGGATGACAAAGAAAGATAAGACAACCAAAAATTTTGCCTTGCGACTGGATCCTGAGACAATGGAGGCTATTGAGAAATGGGCTGCTGACGAATTCAGAAGTGTAAATGGTCAGATTCAGTGGATGCTTGATCAACAGCTAAGAAAGAGTGGAAGGTTGAAATCCGAATAATTATTTCTATTGATGAAATTATTATTCATATTTATTCTACTTTTACTATAAATATATACATATACAAATTCAAATCCCAAGAACATATTTAAACCACATATAAAATGAATAAAGTTTTCGTTTTGGTCACGTGCTTACTGATGTCTGTTACTTTAGTTGCTCAAAACATATCAGTAACTGGCAGATTAGTATCAGCAGAAGATAATAAGCCTTTGCCATACGCCACTATTGCTGTAGCTGAAGAGAGTGATCCTGGTAATAGTTTCAGGAAATTAGCTACAAACGAAAATGGTAAGTTCTCAACTGACCTAGAGAAAGGAAAATATATATTAGTCTTCAATTTTGTAGGAATGGATGAGGTCGAAGAAACATTAGATCTCACATCAGTTAACGGAAAATACGACCTTGGAGATATCATAATGACAGAGTCTTCCACTGAGCTGGAAGAGATTAATGTTACTGCTCAGAGGCCATTGGTTAAAGTGGAGCTGGATAAGCTAACTTACAGTGCTAAGGATGACCCTGAGGCATCTACCTCAAGTGTACTTGATCTGTTGCGAAAGGTGCCACTGATTACTGTAGATGGGGAGGATGAAATTCAGCTGAAAGGTTCATCAAACTTCAAGATTTATGTGAATGGCAAGCCTTCAAATATGGTTTCATCTAATCCTTCTCAGGTATTAAAGAGTATGCCGGCCAACAGCATTAAGGATATTGAGGTAATTACAGATCCAGGTGCTCGTTATGATGCAGAAGGAGTTGGAGGTATAATTAATATTGTGACTGATAAAAGAGTTGATGATGGTTATTCCGGGTCTGTTGGAGGAAGTGCAAACAGTTTTGAAGGGCTTGGGAGCAATCTCTATTTAGCAACTAAATATGGAAAACTTGGCTTTACCGGAAATGTCGGTTATGATATGTTTAAGCAGCCAAAATCGGAGACAAGTTCTACTACTGAAGAATTTACTCCTTACCCGCTTAATACATTGAGTCAAACAGGAGCTACATCAACTATTGGCAAAGTGCTCTTCCTAAACGGTTCTATGAGTTTTGAACCAGATACAATCAACCTTTTTAATCTTTCTGTATCCCGATTTGGTGGCAACTTCAAATCTAATACAAACCAGCAAGCTGTTTCGGGTGAAGCGCGACCATATTCATATACTTCTGAAAGCAATAGTGTAAATAACTTTGGAGGTATGAGTTTCTCAGCCGATTACCAGAGGAGTTTCAGGAAAAAAGGAGAACAACTCACCGGTTCGTATAGGTTTGAAAGAAATCCAAATGACAGTGAGTATGACAGCAAATATGATGTTGAACCTGGTGGTGTTTTTTATTATCCTGATGGTTATCAATTAAAGAGTGTAAATAAAGCCGGTGGTAATGAACATACATTTCAGGTTGATTATGTTAATCCATTGAATGGGAAGCATAATGTTGAAACAGGTGTAAAGTATATTTTCAGAGATAATTCGAGTCGCGCCGTTCATACATACTTTGATGTTGAAGACAACTTATGGAAACCTGATATTGATAGAAAAAATGACTTGGATCATACACAAAATATCTTTTCCGGATATGGAGGGTATAGTTACAGGAGTGGTAAGATTGGTATGAAAATTGGTCTGAGGGCTGAGCAAACACAGCAGAATATTCATTTTATGAGTGCTGAGTTGGATACGGTTGTTGGGACAAATTATTTTGATCTGGTTCCATCGGCTACAATATCGTATCAGATTGGTATGACTCAAACTATAAGAGGGGGTTATAATATGAGAATATCTCGCCCTGGTATCTGGTATCTGAATCCATATATCAATGATGTGGATCCTAATAATATCAGTTATGGAAATCCTAATCTGGACTCTGAACAGCAGCATAATTTCAATATAAATTATGGAACCTTCTCTCAGAAAGTTAATTTAAATGCAACCATTAGTTACTCTTTTGCAAAAAACGCAGTTACTGCTTACAGTTTTATTGTTCAAGATGTAGAAGATGGCATTGAAAAATCAGTCACTCATAACACTTATGCAAATATTGGACGTAATCATACTATTGGAACAAATCTTTACTTAAGCTGGATGCCCAATGAAATTATTCGAACTTATATCAATGGTGGAGTGAATTATACTGACATTAAAAGCACTCAGGAGAACAGCAGATTGCAAAATAGCGGGTTCTCGGGTCGTGCTTTTGGTGGGATTACATTTTCTTTTCCTAGAGATTTCAGATTTGTGACAAATGGAGGATTTTTCCTAAACCAGGTTTTGCTGCAAACAAATCAGTCTCCTTTTTATTTCTACTCTATGAGCATGCAAAAGAGTCTTATCAATAAGAAGCTTGACTTGTCTTTAAATGTTCAAAATCTGTTTTCAGAATATAGAGATATGTCAACTACTACCAAAGGTGAAGGATTCACTCAGAAGAGTAGATTCATGAGTCCGGCAAGAGTTTTTAGCTTGAGTGTAACATATAGGTTTGGCGACCTGAAATCTTCAATTAAACGTGTTCAGAGAACTATTACAAATGAAGATGTCATGCAGGGAGAAAGTGGTACACAACAGGGTGCGGCAACAATCCCAGCAGGCAGCTAATTTTGTAGAATGTTTAATTTCCTGTATTTTTGAAGAATGAGGATTGATATAATAACAGTGCTTCCCGAAATGATTGAAGGGGCTCTCCATACAAGTATACTAAAGAGGGCTCAGGATAAGAGTCTGGTGGAATTTGGACTACATAATCTGCGTGATTATACATTAGATAAACATAAGAGAGTTGATGATTATCCATATGGTGGAGAAGCTGGAATGGTGTTGCAGATTGAACCTATTGACAGGGCAATATCTCATTTGAAATCACAGCGTGATTATGACGAAGTGATATTTACAACTCCTGATGGAGAGCTGTTTACACAATCTGTTGCAAATCAACTTTCGTTACTAAATAATATCATAATACTTTGCGGTCATTATAAAGGAATAGATTACAGAGTAAGAGAGCATCTTGTAACAAGAGAGATATCAATAGGCGATTTTGTACTTACCGGTGGTGAACTCGCTGCAGCAATGATTGCAGATGCTGTTGTAAGATTAATTCCAGGTGTTATTGGTGATGAACAGTCAGCTCTGTCCGATTCATTCCAGGATGGGCTTCTGGCACCTCCTGTTTATACCCGGCCGGCAGAGTATAAGGGGTGGAAAGTTCCCGATGTGCTTTTATCCGGTCATGAAAAGAAAATTCAGGATTGGCGACATGATCAGGCTGTTGAACGTACAAAAAGACTTAGACCTGATTTGTTGTAACTTTTTATATCTTTGTAAAAACTAATTAATTATATAAAATATGAAAGGCATTGTACTAGCCGGTGGTTCTGGATCCAGGTTATATCCCATTACTAAAGGTGTATCCAAGCAAATGCTGCCGATTTTTGATAAACCAATGATCTATTATCCTATTTCCACTCTGATGCTAGCAGGGATAAAAGATATTCTCATCATTTCAACACCTGCCGATTTACCAGGATTCAAACGTCTTTTAGGTGACGGTTCTGATTATGGAGTCAACTTTGAATATGCTGAACAGCCAAGTCCGGATGGTTTAGCTCAGGCTTTCATTATTGGGGAAGATTTTATAGGCAATGATTCTGTTTGCTTAATACTCGGAGATAATATTTTTTATGGACAGAGTTTCAGGTTAATGCTTCAGCAGGCAGTGGCCAATACAGAGAATAACCGGCAAGCTACAATATTCGGGTATTATGTAAATGATCCTGAAAGGTATGGGGTTGTTGAATTTGATATAAATAATAAAGTTAAATCAATAGAGGAAAAGCCTAAGAATCCGAAATCAAACTATGCTGTGGTAGGGCTCTATTTTTATCCAAATAGTGTAGTTGAAATTGCAAAGAATATAAAGCCCTCTGCACGTGGAGAACTTGAAATTACTACAGTTAATGAAATGTATCTGAATAAAGAGCAGTTGAACCTTCAATTGCTTGGCAGGGGGTTTGCATGGCTGGATACAGGTACTCACGATTCGCTATCTGAAGCGTCAACATTTATTGAGGTGCTTGAAAAAAGACAGGGTCTAAAAATCGCTTGTCTCGAAGAGATCGCATTATTAAATGGCTGGATCTCAAGAGAAGATATTAAACGTATTGCTGAACCAATGAAAAAGAATCAATATGGTCAGTATCTATTGCGTTTAATTGATATAGAATAAAAATTTATGGAAGTAGAGTACACTGAAATTGAAGGTCTGGTAATTATTCGTCCTGAAATTTATAGAGATGAACGAGGATATTTCTTTGAGTCTTTTTCTCAGAGAGAGTTTGAAGAAAAGGTAAGTAAAACGCAGTTTGTTCAGGACAATGAGAGCAGATCCAGCTATGGTGTATTGAGAGGTTTGCATTTTCAGAAAAATCCTTTTGCTCAGGCTAAACTGATAAGAGTGATTAGTGGAAAAGTGTTGGATGTTGCAGTTGATTTAAGACATAATTCTCCAACATTTGGTAAACATGTCTCGGTTGAATTATCAGAAGAGAATAAACAGCAGGTCTTTATTCCCCGAGGGTTCGCGCATGGTTTTATTGTCTTAAGTGATCATGCTGTGTGTCAGTATAAATGTGATAACTATTATGCTCCTGATTATGCAGAGGGTTTAATGTGGGATGATAAACAGTTAAACATTAATTGGTTACTACCTGATGAAGATATAATATTATCTGAAAAGGATAAGAATAATCCAAATTTTGACTTAAACTCTGTATATTTCGAAAGTAAGAAGTCAAAAAATTAAAAATTAGATATTTTGAGTAAAATGGGAAGAAAAAACATATTAATTACAGGAGGTGCCGGTTTTATAGGTTCACATGTAGTAAGGCATTTTATTAATAGTTATCCTGAGTATAAGATTATTAATGTTGATGCTCTCACTTATGCAGGCAACTTGCTTAATCTGAAGGATATTGAGGATAGAGAAAATTATACTTTTGTAAAAGCTGATATATGTGATTTTTCTGAAATGCAAAATCTTTTCAGAAAGTATGAAATAGATTCTGTTATACATCTGGCTGCAGAGAGTCATGTAGACCGATCTATAACTGATCCGTTCTCTTTTGCCCGTACAAATATAATGGGTACTCTAAATCTTTTACAGGCTGCCAGAGAGTATTGGAACAATGATTTCAGCAATAAACTGTTTTATCATGTGTCTACTGATGAGGTATATGGATCACTTGAATTTGGAGAGCATCCATTTACTGAGACTACATCTTATGATCCACACTCACCATATTCAGCTTCGAAAGCATCTTCGGACCATTTCGTCAGAGCTTATAGGGATACATATGGGCTGCCAATAGTAATCTCTAACTGTTCCAACAATTATGGACCTTACCAGTTTCCCGAAAAACTTATTCCATTATTTATAAATAATATTCGTCACAATAAACCATTGCCTGTCTATGGTAAGGGAGAGAATGTAAGAGACTGGCTGTATGTAGAGGATCATGCCAAAGCAATTGATGTAATATTTCACAAAGGTAAACGAGGGGATACATATAATATTGGAGGACTCAATGAGTGGAAGAATATTGACCTGATTCATCAGGTTGTGAAAGTTTGTGATAAACTATTAGGGAGAGCAGAAGGTGAGTCAGAAAAACTTATAACCTATGTTACCGATAGGGCCGGTCATGATTTGCGTTACGCTATTGATGCGACTAAACTGACTTCCGAGCTTGGTTGGAAACCATCACTTCAGTTTGAGGAAGGGCTTGAGAAGACAGTTAGATGGTATCTTGACAATCAGGACTGGCTTGATCATGTAACTAGTGGTGAATACATGAACTATTATAAACAAATGTATGGCGAATAGATGATATTACATGCCTAAGTTATATGCTATACTCACACCGGGTGTAACAAAGTTTTTCTTTCTTATTGCGCTGTTTTTTGATCCAAATCCCATATCAACAAAGATAGAGAGTTCTATATTTTGAAAGGAGTAACCGGCTAGCGGAGCAAATGCAAATGCTGCATAATTACCACCAAATGCTGCACCTATGCGTGGTTCAAAAAATAATCCATCTTCAAAGCCTATCTTGGTAATCCTGTATCCAACCAATGGCATAATATAATTGAATCCATCATCTGCATTATTGAGGATACTTGAAACCAGCTTACCTTCTCCATATGGGTTATTAAAGCCTTTTATGCTAAGTGAAATGAAGTTATTGCCAGTGGATGAAACATAATTATCCACTGTCAACCAAGCTATAGTACCGCCGGCTCCGAACTTTTTATCGCGCTCACTGTTTGTAACTATACCAATGTCACCAGATATCCTGATGTAGTTGTTGTACTGGCCTTTAGCGCTCATTAAAATGACAATTGTAAATAACAGAGTAAAGTATACTTTTTTCATATCGGATAATTAATAATTTCTGACGTCTAAATTATAGTATTATTTTATCTTAAGCAATTTTTATATTACATTTACATTTAAACTTAAAGCTTTATTCTGAAATTTTATTTGAATTATAGGTTATTGGTAAAAGCAAGAATTTAAAGAGAATATTGTATGATTAGTAAATCGTCAAAGATATATGTGGCAGGGCATAGGGGGTTGGTTGGCTCTGCAATATGGAATAATCTGAAAAAGAAAGGCTATACTAATTTAATTGGCAGAACCCATAAAGAGCTCGATCTTATGAATGGCTCTGAAGTTTCCAGGTTTTTCGATCAGGAGAAACCTGATTTTGTATTTCTGGCTGCAGCACATGTCGGTGGTATCATTGCCAATAATAATTACAGAGCTGATTTTATATACAGAAATCTACAGATTCAAAATAATGTGATTTCAGAGAGTTTCCGTCATAACGTAAAGAAACTGCTCTTTTTGGGGAGTACATGTATCTATCCAAAAGAGGCGAGTCAGCCTATTTCAGAAGACTCTTTACTTACCGGACCACTGGAATATACAAATGAACCATACGCCATTGCAAAAATTGCCGGACTTAAGATGTGTGAGAGTTTTAATATTCAATATGGCACAAACTTTATTGCGGTAATGCCCACAAACCTATATGGACCAAATGATAATTTTGATCTGGAAAAGAGTCATGTTCTTCCTGCAATGATAAGGAAGATCTTTCTTTCAAAGGCTTTGATGGATAACAACTGGGATACGATAAACAGAGACCTCAATGTTCGCCCTGTAGAAAAGGTAAACGGAGAAAGCAGTAAAGATGAGAAAGTGTCGATACTTGGAAAATATGGAATCACAGACAAGCATGTAAAGCTCTGGGGAACAGGCAAGCCATTAAGAGAGTTTCTCTGGAGTGAAGAGATGGCGGATGCGTGCGTGTTCATAATGGAGAATGTTGATTTTTCTGACTTAATAGAAGATAAAAAAGAGATACGAAACTGTCATATAAATATTGGTACAGGAAAAGAGATATCAATTCATGATCTTGCATTACTTATCAAAGAGACCATCGGATATGATGGTGAGATACTTTTTGATGATTCAAAACCTGATGGTACTATGAGAAAACTGACTGACGTAACCAAATTAAATAATCTTGGGTGGAAGCATAAGATTGAAGTTGAGGAGGGAGTTCAGAAATTGTACAATTGGTATATTCAGAATATATGAAAATTGTGGTATAAATAACTTCCTATTGTAAGTAAACTTCACTATTTTTGCACGTCATTATTTAAACAGAATCAGATGAATAGAGATAAGCACATCTTTGAAATAATAGAAAAGGAGCGAGATCGTCAGTTAAAGGGTTTGGAGCTGATTGCTTCTGAAAATTTCGTTAGTGAGCAGGTAATGGAAGCTGCCGGCTCTGTCCTTACAAATAAATATGCAGAAGGTTATCCTGGTAGAAGATATTATGGTGGCTGTGAAGTTGTTGACCTAAGTGAGCAGCTTGCAATAGACAGATTAAAGCAATTGTTCGATGCAGAATGGGCAAACGTTCAGCCACATTCAGGAGCACAGGCAAATGCTGCTGTATTTCTTGCTTGCCTTAAAGCAGGTGATAAATTCCTGGGTTTAAACCTTTCTCATGGTGGTCACCTAACTCACGGTTCTCCTGTTAATTTTTCAGGATTGATGTTTCATCCACTTGAATATAATGTAAGAGAAGATGATCAGCATGTCGACTATGATCAACTGGAACAGGTTGCACGTACTGAAAAACCGAAGTTGATTATTGCAGGTGCTTCAGCTTATTCACGTGAATGGGATTATGCACGTATCAGAAAAGTTGCTGACGAGATCGGCGCAATTTTTATGGTTGATATGGCACACCCGGCAGGATTAATAGCTGCAGGTTTACTTGAAAATCCGGTTAAATATGCACATATAGTTACATCTACAACGCATAAAACACTTCGCGGACCACGTGGTGGGGTTATTCTGATGGGTAAAGATTTTGAAAACCCATGGGGTGTAAAAACTCCAAAGGGTGAGACGAAAATGATGTCAGCTATGCTCGACTCAGCAGTTTTCCCGGGTATGCAGGGAGGTCCCCTCGAACATATTATTGCTGCTAAAGCTGTTGCTTTTCATGAAGCACTTCAGCCTGAGTACAAAGTTTATCAACAACAGGTTAAGAAAAATGCAGCCACAATGGCGCAAGCATTTGTCGATCTTGGATATAATGTAGTATCGGGTGGTACAGATAATCATATCATTCTTGTAGATTTGCGAAGCAAGTTCCCAAATCTGACAGGTAAGCAAGGCGAGAATCTGCTGGTAGAGGCTGATATTACCGTAAATAAGAACATGGTGCCTTTCGATGACAGATCGCCATTCCAGACTTCAGGACTCCGTTTCGGTACACCTGCTATAACAACTCGCGGTGCAAAGGAAGATCTTATGGGTGAAATTGTTGAGATGATTGATAAGGTTCTGGCAAATCCCGAAGATGGTAAAGTGATTTCTTCTGTTCGTGAGAAGGTGAATGAAACAATGAAAAAATATCCAATTTTTGCTTGGTAATGTAAAAACAGTTACTGGCTTTTTCTTAGACAATATCAAACGAGGAGTGGTTGAACTATTCCTCGTTTTTATTTATATTTGCATATAACAGGCAGATTTGAAATCCTACAGTAGATAGTTTATGAGTATCCTTCAAACAGAAATTCAGTTTATACCGGGTGTTGGTCCTAAAAGAGCAGCACTATTAAACAAGGAGATAGATGTTTTCACTGTTGGGGATCTCTTAAGATGGTATCCGTATAGGTATATTGACAGAACCCGTTTCTATTATATTCATGAAATTGACAACACCCTTGCATATATTCAGATAAAAGGGAAAATAACTGCATTCGAGACTTTTGGTGAGGGGCGAAAAAGGCGACTGGTAGCGCATTTCACAGATGGTACCGGTTTTATTGATCTTGTCTGGTTTCAGGGTATTCGTTTTATCGAAGGAAAATATAAGCTTAATCAGGAGTATATAGTTTTTGGCAAACCTAATCTTTTTAATGGTAAGTGGAATATAGCTCATCCAGAAATAGATCCTTTTTTAAATGAGTCAGATTTGCCTCAGGGACTGATGGCAATGTACAATACAACTGAGAAAATGAAAAATCATTATCTCAACTCAAAGGCTATGCAGAAGATTATTGAGAATGCATTCAGCTTAATCAAAGATAGACTGCCTGAATCTCTTTCTTCTGATGTTATAACTGATGCAAAGCTAATATCTTTTCATGATGCTGTTGAGAATATCCACTTTCCTAAATCACCTGCTAATCTGAAGGATGCTCAATATAGATTAAAATTTGAAGAACTGTTTTATATCCAGTTGAATATCGTCCGTTATGCATATGATAGAAAGGGAAAATTAAATGGTTTTGTTTTCCATAAGGTGGGTGAGTACCTGAACAATTTTTACAAAAATAATCTGCCATTCCCTTTAACCGGTGCACAGAAAAGGGTTATTAAAGAGATTCGCAAAGATACCGCATCAGGAAAGCAGATGAATCGTCTTCTACAGGGTGATGTTGGAAGTGGAAAAACATTGGTAGCTATAATGTGTATGCTGATAGCTTTGGATAATGGCTTCCAGGCATGCTTGATGGCTCCAACAGAGATTCTTGCTTCCCAGCATTACGAAACATTCACCAAAATGCTGTCAGGAATGAATCTAAGAGTAGAGTTACTGACAGGTTCAACTAAAAAGAAGGATAGGGAGGAGTTGCATGCAGGACTGCAATCTGGTGAGATAAATATTTTAATTGGTACTCATGCGCTTATAGAGGATGTGGTACAGTTTAAAAATCTTGGGTTTGTTGTTATTGACGAGCAGCACCGTTTTGGGGTAGCACAGAGAGCAAAGCTATGGTCTAAAAACAACCGCCCGCCACATATACTGGTGATGACTGCTACACCTATACCTCGTACTCTGGCTATGACTGTATATGGCGATCTTGATGTATCTGTAATTGATGAATTACCACCTGGAAGAAAACCAGTGCAAACATTGCATCGATTTGACAAAAAGCGGGGTGAGCTATATAATTTTATAAGGAAAGAGATCAATTCTGGTCGCCAAGTCTACATTGTTTACCCATTGATTGAAGAGAGTGAAACGCTCGACCTAAAAAATCTGGAAGAGGGATATGAGCATATAAAAGAGGCTTTCCCTGAGTTTTCAGTTTGCAAAATGCATGGCAGGATGAAGCCAGCTGAGAAGGATGAAGTTATGCAGAAGTTCGTTTCAGGTAAAGCAGATATAATGGTATCTACAACAGTAATTGAGGTTGGGGTTAATGTGCCAAATGCCAGTGTTATGGTAATAGAGAGTGCACAAAGGTTTGGTCTGTCTCAGTTGCATCAGTTAAGAGGAAGAGTAGGTAGGGGTGCGGATCAGTCATATTGCATTTTAATAACCCCTTATGAATTGTCATCAGATACCCGTAAAAGGATTGAGATAATGACAGAGAGTAACGATGGATTTGTTATTGCTGAAGCTGACCTGAAACTCAGGGGCCCGGGAGATCTGGAAGGAACCCAGCAGAGCGGGATTCCATTCGATCTCAAAATTGCTGATATCGTTAAAGACAACGATATATTGTTCAGGGCACGTGAAATTGCAGAAAAATTAATCGATAATGACCCCTCTCTTGAGCTGCCTGAGCATGAGGTGCTTAAACATCAGCTTAAACTGCTCGGAGGTAATCGTTACGACTGGAGCAGAATAAGCTGAAAGGTCCAAACAGTTCAATTATATTATTCAGTTTTAATAACCAGTTCTTTACCCTGCTCAAGTAATTCATGTGAGATAAACCAGCCGTCAACTACTTCACCTCCATAGGTAATCTGGTTAATTTTTTTACCATTACCATCTTTTCTGATAGTGAACTTGTTGCCTGTACCTAGTCTGAACTTAACTTCATCAAACAGCGGAACAGTTACAATATACTCCGGATCAGCCGGAGAGTATGTATATAATCCTATTGCATTCAATACATACCAGGCAGACATCTCACCAGCATCATCCATACCTGCATATGCAAGTCCCTCAGCTCCCATATCATAAAACCTGTTCATGATACTATCAAGTACACATTGTGCCTTCTCCTGGCGATCTATAAAGTAATAGGTATAAGGAATACTGTGTCCCGGTTGGTTGCCATGGCAATAATTGCCTATGAATCCTGTCATATTATGAAGTTCAATTCCATTCCACGGTTCTGTAAACAGTGAATCAAGCTTCTTGTCGATAGCTTCATAACTTGGATAAAGATCAATCATTCCTTTAACATCATGAGGTGCAAAGAAGAGAGAATTCCATGCATTTGCTTCACGATACATATAGGCAAAATAGGCATAATAAGGATCGAAGTCTTCAATCCACTTACCCTCTTTGGTGCCATTATCCACCTTACCACGCCAGAAACCGGTTGAAGGGTCAAACAGATTTTTATAGTTCATTGAGCGACCCATCAGCAGCTCATAATTTTCTGTATCTCCAATCTCTTTTGCTACAAGAGCAGTAGCGTAATCGTCGTAAGCATACTCAACCGTTTTGGTAACTGCAGCTTTATACTCATCCCAAAATGGAACATTAGTTGTATCTTTTTCAGCAATCCACCCTTTCTCTATATACTCGTCAAGATATGGTCTTCCACCACGACCCGGAACTGTGGCATTTTTTAATAACAATGCATAAGCTCTCTCAAGATCAAAATCTTTTATTCCTCTGAGCCAACTACCTGAAACAAATACCGAAGCGTGGTCACCATGAAAGAATGTAGGCATATATCCGCCTCTCTTTTCACCTTTATCAATGATTGATTTAATAACATCTGTTGTCACATCAGGTGATACCATTCCCAGCAACACAAGTTTGTTCCTGTAATCATCCCAGAACGATGGATTAGTATAATATCTGAAACCCTCATTTACAACTTCACCTCTCTCGTCTGTAAAGTCGCCATTCACATCACTTCTCAATGCAGGCCATAAAAACGAACGATACAGAGTTGAATAAAAAATTCCTTTCTCACGTTCAGTGCCACCACTCACTTCAATATTCGACAATAGTTTATTCCATGTGTTATCTGCCTCTTTACGAACCTGATCAAAACTTTTATCAATCATTTCCTCCTCCAGGTTCATCTTTGCATTCTCAACACTCACAAATGAGAACCCAATCTTTAACTCCAATGGGCTATTTTTTCCATTATTCCCGAATTTAACAACAGATACTTCATGCTGGTCATTCTTTACTTGCTCTATTTCGTCAATAGGGTAGTTAGAAACAGCAAAAAAATATATTTTACCCTCTGCGTCCTGAAAACCTGTGAAGGAATAATCACCACTCTTTTCTATTGCCCAGTACCTCACTCTGTTATTAGTGCGTGTTATATCAACAATAAGTTTTTTATCAGATCCATCATTGTAACTATATTTATGATATCCTGATCTTAAAGTGGAAGTAAGTTCAGCATTTATACCATACCTCTCTAAAAATACCTGATAGTATCCCGGATGTGCAGATTCATTCTCATGACTATATTCCGATGCGAAATCGGTTGGATTTACATCTCCTGTTACAGGAAGCACAGGCAGATGGAGTAGGTTCCAGTGACCCTTATTGGTGTGAGCAAAACCAAAAATTACAGTATCTTCATACTGATAGCCGGCTCCACTTCTGAATTGTGTCACAGGACTTAGCTGAACCATTGCATTCGGAAGTGATGATCCAGGGAAAACCTCTGCTCCCCATGTGCGCTCTTCCCAAGTGCGTACATAGCCAAGGTCTTCAGGTTCCCACAAAGTAGCTGTTCCAAGGAATGGGTTAACATAGCTTGTTAAGCCTTTCTCCGATATAGATGTACAGCCTGATAAGATAATTGAAAGGGTGATAATCGTAGATAAAAGTCTCATTTTAATTATTTCTATGATATATGTATTAAATTAATGCAATTACGAACCTAATCATAAATGTAATAATTCACAAACTATTTTTATAATGAATTGATTGTATTAATCAATATAATTCTCTTTTTGTAAGTATGCAGCAGACTCAATTAACATGCATCCGCTGAGCTGTTCTGTCAGCCCTGTTGTATTACCGGGTTTTACACGCCAGTTGGGACTAAAAAGAAAGTTTTGTTTATTAGTGCCTTCATTCCATAATGTCTCGGCATTTAGTTTGATAAACTGTAAATATCTTCTGCGAACAGGTTCATCAAGTCTTTCCTGAATTATAAGCTGAGTGAAATATCTTACAAATATACCTTTGAAGAGTCCTCCATCCCCGTCACCTTCACTCTTTAATATAGAGTTGTTTACCAAGCTGCTCATTGTATAGTCGGCAGCCATAGCAGCATCATTCAGATAACTTTTTTCATTTAATATTTTATGTAATTCAACTGCAGCTCCTAAATATGTACCCTGGTTATATGTAAAAATCCAATCTTTATTAATTTTACCCTCTCTTGAGTCAATACTATCCCAGACAGCACCTGAATTTGTATTCACCAATGTTGATTTTAGCCAGTCATATATTCGCAGTGCCCACTCTTTATCTTCAGGGTTACCAAACTCCTGGTAAAGACGTGCTGCAAGTATGGCAGCAGGGCCATTTGAACAGGCATTCTTACTCCATTCCATACCCTTTTTCCATGTGATACCTCCGCCGGCATTATCATTCCAGCCCTCTTTTATATATCCCCATAGTTCAAGAGCTGCATCTTTATACTTTGGGTCGTTTGTTGCTTTAAAAGCCCTAAGTAAGGCTAAAGCATTCCACTCCATGTCATCATAGAAATCATTATTCCAGGTGTTGCCGTTTCTGGCTTTTACACCTGTGAACCACTGTTCAATTATAGTTTTATATGATTGGTTATTAGTCCTCACATATGCATCTATTACCACATCCAGAGCATGTGCATTTGGCCAATACTGAAAGGTAGTATTACCACCATTATTAGTATTAAAATATTGTCCGCTGCTATTCCAAAAAGATGAAATTAAAGCATCACTGCTTGAGTTTGCAGCATCATTCCAGTTTATCTCTACTTTATCATCATCATCATCTTTATCCCCATCACCTGGTATATCACCTTTTTCGCATCCCCAGGCAAAAAGTATGAATAGCATTAGCAGATATTGATAGTTTTTTTTCATAAGAGTAATTTATTTAAAATAATAAAGTATGGGAATAACCTATTGGTAATTCCCATACTACTTTCCTCATCTGTCAAGGTGCTGTAACTGAATGAGTATATGGCTGGTCTGCCTGAAGATATATTGTATATACAGCAGGGTTCCCATCATAATTACCCATCAATTTCCATTTATTATCCCATTGTGTAGGATTCACCAGTTTTAAGTAATAATATGATTCGGGACTGTTCGCATCCGGTCTGGAGTCGGTCTGATTCAGAGTACCCCATTCCATCTCAACCTCATTTTCACTTCCCTCCTCTTTTACAAACATTCTGAATTTGTAACGTTCATCACGTCCCCATCCTTCCTGTTTAAAGGTCACTGTTTCAGTAGTCTGGAATACACCGTATCCACGGTAAGGAAGATCAAACAATATTTTGTTTTCAGGGCTAAAGTAAAAACCAATTCTTGTTACCTGTGCGATAGTTCCTGCTCCGGTATTGAAATCAACCGTAATCCTGTAAACTCCATCAGCAGATACTGTTGATGAGCCCTCTTTTATAACGATACCATCACTTAAAGAGAACAGTGCCGGAGAACCGGAGTTAGAGCTCGCAAAATTGTAAGCAGCATTTGCCTTAAGATAGGTATAAACTTCAAACTCTCCTGTAGATACAGCTTTCATTTTATGAGCCTTGTTAAGATCTGTGCCACCTTCGGAAGCTTCACCTGTTACATATAGATCGATAGGTATCTCCTCTTCTGGAAAACCGGCCAATCTTGTTATTACTATTTTGTTCTCCTTGGCAGCCTTTATCATGTTGGTGCCTTTAATAGAGAATACGGTCCATTTTATTGTTCCGGTAGCAGAAGGTCCCATTCCTGTCATTCCGGCTATTTTATTCAGCTGCTTGTGTGAAATGTTTACAAAATTGCTGAAACCGTTATTGTTTGAATATGCAATATAAAGTGGATTTGAAAAATCGCCATCCTCTTTGTCAAAAGCAATCTGGTAGATTGCAGGACCTGCACCTGTTAAATCTGCATGTTCCCATTCAAAATATTCAGTAGCTGAGGCTGCAGGCTGTAAAACCAGAGCCTTGCTGTCCATTGGTTCAATAAGTTCTTTTACTTCAACCAGACTCTTATCAGTTTCACCCATGTTATCTGAACATCCTGCCATAAAGAGAGTCAGTGAAATAATTATTGAAAGATAATATGTTATTTGTTTCATATTTATTATTCTTTAATGATTAGATTATGAGTATATTGACCACCTGGATTTAGTGAAAACATAAAGTCATATGTTTTATCACTCCAACCAGTTGTTGATGGACTTTTCCAAATCTCTCCGTCAGTCCACTGCTGTACATTCTCTCTTTCAACCATATAGTAATACGCCTCATTGCCTGAAGGTTTACTGTCATTACCTGGTGAACGCCATTCTGTTACACCATCAGAGCTGGTCATTCTGAATTTATACCTGTCATCATTGTTGTCATTGTCTGTAAGACCAGTAATTGTATGGTTTGTTAATTCCCAAACTCCAAGCCCCTTATATGGCAATTCAATCTCTCTCTGTGACCAGTTTAAGAACAGAACAACTTTAGTAACCTCTTTAGTAGTGAAAGAGCCGATGTTAAAGTCAAGATAGTATTTATAGATACCCGTATTGGGAACAGTTGATGTACCACCTTCTACAATCTTCTCACCACTAAGCGAGTAGGTAATAGGATCTCCTGTTGTACTATTTACAAAAAAGAACTCTTTACCCTCAGTAAATTGCATATAAATTTCAAATTCACCATCATTGATTTTTTTCATTCTCAGAGCGTTTGCAATGTCACCTCCAACTTCAGTTCCTTCCCCTGTAATATAAAGCTGATCAGGTATATTGGCAAATCCTGCAAGTCTGGTCAGTGTAATTGTCCTTTCCTGTTTAGCTTTAACAGGATTAATACCTTTTGATGAATATACTGTCCATTTTAATGTACCCTGTTCAGATGATTCAATTCCTGCCAATGCAGCAATCTGATTTAACTGCTTATGTGTAACTGTTGCATGGTTACTTCCTCCATTGTTGTCGGCAGCCAAAACTGCAATTGGATCAGAGAAATCACCATCAGCTACGTCAAAAGCTATCTCATAAAGAACCGTTCCACTATCTTCAGCTCTGGCAGGTTCCCATTCAAAATACAACATTGCTGAAGCAGAAGATTGAAGTATTAATGTCCGCCCGTCTACTGGTTCGTAAAGCCTCTCCACAGGGGTGACACCCAGGTCTCTAACTTCTCCTTCACTACTGCATGATGTAACGGAAAATATCAGTGATAATATAATTGATAGTTGTAATATTTTATTTTTCATAATTCCTGATTTTAAAATAACTGTTGTAACAAAACCATTAATAGCCCGGATTTTGTGTCAGGTTTTCATTAATATCTCTTTGAGATTGAGGAATAGCAAATAGGTAATCACGTTCCGGATTAAATCTTCTTTGTTCCAATTCAATATATTGGGTATTATTAGCTGCAAATTTTGCCCCATGAGGAGTGCCATTCATAACAGTTTCTATTGTACCCCATCTGCGTATGTCAAACAGTCTTAATCCTTCTATTGCGAGCTCAGAACGACGTTCGCGACGAATAATTTCTCTCATGTTGTCATTACCCGGGTAGTTTAATGCACCTGCATCTGTAAAACCTGCACGTACACGAATAGGTCTGATTGTTTGGTTCCAAACCGATTCATTCATCTCGCCAAGCTCATTCTTTGCTTCTGCATACATTAATAGAACATCAGCATAACGCATTAATATCAGGTTCAATCCTGCATTCATACCTTCAGGAGCCTGAGGGTCGAAATACTTTCTTATGTAATATCCTGTAGCTGTAGAGTTCTGGCCGGGACCAGAATATTCATCAAGGTTTGATGCTCCCGCTTCAGCAGAAGATCCTGGGCGAATATAGATAGTAGATACCTTGCCTGAACCATCTACCCATTGGTAACCATGATAAACAATAGTTGCTCCAAAACGAGGGTCTCTGTTAACATATGGATCGTTTTCATTATATCCTGAACCATCTTCATGTATGGCTTTACCATTTCTCATGATATAATCATCCACAAGTTCCTGAGTTGGTGCAAATGCATTGATACGACCACCTACAGAGATAGGAATTCCATCATACATTTCCATCCATGTTCTCAGATTAAGTGCATAACCAAGATCTAAAATAACCTCGTCGTTTAATTCATTTTGAGGAAGGAATAATCCCTCATAACTTGGAAATAGCTCATAATTTCCAAACTCACCATTAATTATTCGTTGTGTAATTGAAGCTACTTCCGACCAGCTATTTTCATAAAGATAGGTTCTTGCAAGCAGCATCATTGCAGCTCCCTGCGTAATTCTTCCTTTATCTTTATCGCTATATTCACCTTTCTTAGGAAGAAGAGTAACAATACTGTTGAGTTCGTTCCTTACAAATTCAAGAACCTCTGCCTTCGGAGAACGCTCTATTGTATTTGCTTCCTGTCGTGAAATATTAAAGTCAAATAGTGGAACATCACCATAATGGTTTGTAAGTCTGAAAAACAGAGAAGCTCTGATGAAACGTGCTTCAGCTTTCATTCTTTCTTTTACAGCAGGATCCATATTTGGAACAAGATCAATATTTTCCAAAAGAATATGGCAAGTTTTTATTCCACTATAGCAATCCGCCCATTCACCAGCAAATCTTCCAAGTGCGGCATCAGCCTGACCTGAAGTGATAATTTTCTCATTTGTATTACCTCTGCCTTCATAAAGGTTGTCAGTCAGTCTCTCATTAGCGAAGAAGTAATTCGAATTAAACATCTGGCTGTAAGCCATATTCAGAACAGCAGCAGCTTTCTCTGTCGAAGTCCAGTAATTGGCATCTGTAAACCTGTTTGTAGGAGCCAAATCCAGATCATTGCAAGATGAAAGTATTGCAGTTGTGATTAAGATAAAAGAAATATATTTTATGATTTTTGTTTTCATATTATAAAGTATTAAAATTCAATATCTATTCCAAACCCATAATATACCAATGTTGGGTAGTTTCTTGCACTATTTGCATTTACTCCACCTATACCACCCATGTTATTACCGAATTCAGAAGTTTCCGGATCTATGAATGAGTTTTTAGTAAGGGTTATCGGATTTTGTGCATTCACACTTAGACGAAGTTTTTCAACACCAAATTTGTTGGTTAATGAATTTGGTATTGTATAACCCAACTGTACATTCTTTACTCTCAAATAAGCTCCATTCAGCAGATAAATATCTGTACCACCTCTACCCCAGTTGTTTTGAGATGATTGTGAGCTTGGTGCAATCAAACGTGGCCATCTTGCATCGGGATTAGTAGGTGTCCAGAAATCAAGCTGGTGTTTGTAGATTGCATAAGAGTAGTTTGAGTGGAATGGCTCAATCAGCTCACCCCTGATATACATATCTCTTTTTCCCACACCCTGTAATAGCAGTGAAAAATCGAAATTACGATACTGAAGGTCATAAGTAAAACCAAATGTGTATCTCGGGAATGCATTACCCAAAATTACACGGTCTCTCTCATCAATCACACCATCATTATTTTGATCAACATATTTAACGTCGCCAGGTTGTAATGATGCCCCAATTGGTAAAGCACTGTTGGCGATTTCATCCAGATTTTGGAAATAACCATCTGTTTTGTAACCAAAATATGATCCAAGAGCTTCACCTTCACGGATTATTTTAAACATCTGATCACTCTGGTCGATACGCTCTTCACCACCAAAATCTGTAACCTTGTTTTGTGAGTCAGATATATTCAGATTAAAGTTGTGTGCAAAATTACCTGATCTTAATCTATAATTTACAGTAGCTTCCCAGCCTCTGTTTCTCATTTCACCTGCATTTTCATGTGCTGCAGAACTTCCGAATACAGAAGAAACTTCTGGTGCAAGAAGAATATCCCATGTTCTCTTATTGAAATAATCAAGAGAAACATAAAGGTTATTATTGAAAAATCCTGCATCAACTCCAATATTGAAATTGCTTGATTTCTCCCATGTCAGGTCAGGATTACCATATCTGAAACCTGTTCCCGGTACTGCTATGTTATTGAATACATAAGTGTTGGTATGCATTTCATACACTGTCTGATATGAGTAGTTGGACACATTTTGATTACCAAGTACACCATAAGAAGTTCTAAGCTTAAGCTCACCAACATCATCACGGTAGTTTTCCATAAATAGTTCCTCCGAAACTCTCCAGGCGGCAGACAATGAAGGGAAGAATCCCCATCTGTTCTCTTTTGCAAATTTTGATGAACCGTCGTATCTGAAAGATAGATCTCCATAATACTTATTCATGAAATTGTAGCCAACTCTTCCGAAAAGCGATGTTATACTTGTCTGATCTGTATCATCATTAGAGTTCTTGTTACCTGTATCCTGCTCTGCATCATCAGTTGTAGGAAGTCCTAAATCAGGATCAGTAAATCTCCATGCAATTCTGCTTGCCTTAAAAGTATAAGATTCGTTTGATACACCAATTAAACCAGAAACATGGTGCAAATCATTTAACTGTTTCTCATAGTCAATCAGGAACTGAGTACTAAGCGTATAACGTTTGTTGTTATAATCTTCGGTAAGTCTGTTAGGATTTATATTTGCTGTTGGTGTTTCCAAATTTGCAGCTGAATATAAAGGAACCTGAATATCCCTTCTATATCTGTGATGCTGAGTCAAATCAATACCAACAAGTCCTTTCGCTGTTAATCCGTCAATTATCTTATAATCTAAATTAAGACTTCCTATAATATTGTCCTCATCTTTGTTTTCATATCCACCCTCTTTCAGTTTTGCCATTGTATTATCGTCACCGATAATATTGTTGATAAGATATTTTCCATCTTGCTGAAAGCGGTAGTAATAGTATGGCGGTATACGTGAAGAGTTAATAATAACATTTCCTGTTCCTCCTGATATTGTTCTTTCGTCGCGACGATTATAAGCCAGCAAAGAGGTAAGCTTAAATCTGTTATATTCAGTAGTCAGGTTAGAACGAAGATTATATCTTTCAAATCCGTAACCACCAACAAAGTTACTCTCCTGGTTCATATAACCTGCTGATACCATATAAGTAGTATTGTCACTACCACCGGAAATATTAACATTGTAATTCTGCTGTAAACCCTTCTGCATGATTTCGTTGAAGAACCAGTATTCTTCGTTTCTGTGTTCATATAGATCACGAATCTGAGCAGGTGTAAAAGCGGGATCATCTCCTGAATTCATATTGGCCTGATTTCTGTACATAGCATTTTGCCATCCTTCCACCGGCTGGAACAGAATTTTTGGATCCTGGTATCCAGCTAACCCACTGAATCTTACCATTGGCTTTTGCAACTTGGATCCTTTCTTTGTGGTTACCAGAATTACCCCGTTTGCAGAACGTGAACCATAAATTGCGGCACTTCCCGCATCTTTAAGTACAGAAACACTCTCAATATCATTTTGATTCATATTGTTTAGTGTACTGGTTGTTGATATCAATCCATCGATAACAATAAGTGGATCATTATTACCCATTGTACTAACACCCCTGATGTTAATACTCATATTGTTGTCGTTAGGATTCATGTTCTTTTGCTGAACAATAAGGTTTGCAGAAGCACCCTGAAGGGCCTGTACGGCATTACTTACCGGGCGGTCTTCAAACAGGTCAGAGCTTACTTGGTCAACAGCACCCGTAATACTGCTGCGCTGACGGGTTCCGTAACCAATAACTATAACCTCATCCAGAGCCTTTGTGTCCTCTTGAAGAATGATATTGAAATTAACTCTGCCGGTTGTGTTGATGATCTGCTCAATATATCCGATATATGTTATCTGGATTGAAGCATTTTCTGCCACATCCAGAGTGAAATTACCATCAATATCTGTAACAGTACCATTGGTAGTGCCAACTTCAACAACATTAGCTCCGATGATAGATTCTCCAAAAGCATCTAAGATCCTGCCGGAAATTCTTTTGCCTTGCTGTTGTTTGATACTAGAGGACATCTCTTCTACGTAATCTTTAGATGATAAGTTTTCTTTAGATTCATAGATGACAATCTGTTTGTCCAAAATCATGTAAGTAAGTCCTGAGTTACTTAGAACTGCATCCAGGACCTCTTTCACGTCGGATGTGTTTGCATCAATGTTTACCTTTTTATCTATAATTTTTTCACTTGAATCAGAAAAAACAAAGATATAACTGCTATTCTCTTCAATCTCTTTGCAGACCTCTTTTATAGAAGCTGACTTCTTATTGAAATTAAATATTTGCGAATAGCTTGTAGTTGCGTGAGAAAACATGATGCTGCAAAATAAAAATAACAATGTAGTTCTCATCATTTTCAGTATGTTTTTCTGTTTATCGGGTTTTACTGTACACCCATATAGGCATTTGTTCATAAATTTTTCAAATTTAGTTAATTACTGAACTAAGAAATTAGTAAACCTGTTCGGTTGGCATTTCTGATTTTTTCTCTCTCTGGGTAGTTTTTTCTTTTTCACTTTCATAGGCTTAAAATTTTATTTACTTTCATTGGTAATATATATGCGATTATTTTCAATTTCGTAGCTTGTTGATGTTAGCAGAGAGATAGTTGTCATTACATTTTCAAGATTCTCCGAAAGCTGAATCTTGCCAGTACAACTTCTATTCTGTAATTCCACACTGTTGTCATAGTTAAATGATAAGTTGTAATACCTGCTAATCCTTTTCAATACCTCTGTCATAGGTGTTTTATTTAGTGACAGATAACCATCTTTCCAGCTTGTGTAATCCTCTACATTAACCTCCTTTTTATCAAATTCCAGTGATTCAGAGTTATATACCGCTAACTCATTGGGATATAATGACACTGATCTATTTACTCCATTCTTTCTTAATGAAACATGCCCTTCAACCAGTATCACTGTTGAGTTTAAGTTATCGTATGAAGTTACATTAAAAGAGGTGCCATGCACTTCCACTCTAATGTCTTGTGTTATAACATAAAAAGGTTTATTGTCATCATGCTTTACTTCCAGGTAGATCTCACCTGATTTTAAATTAATTACACGTTCATTTTCATCGAATTGTGCAGGGAATTCAAGAACTGTACCTGAATTAAGCCATATTTTAGTACCATCGGCCAGTATCAGGTCTGATCTTTTGCCAAAAGGAATGATCAAAGAGTTCAGATCATTTCTCTTTAACTCAATCTTTTTTATCTCTTTATTTCTCTGATTTATCTGAGCTGTTCCTTTCTCATCCAGGGAAATCTCTATGTTATCATTAAATGAAATTGTATTGTTATTTGTTACAAGCTGCACATCTTCACTATTAAGCAACTCACCCACAATCATGCCTCCATTAAACTCTGATTCTGTGTCATTGTCTTTAAATAACATAGTAAACAGTATAATTAACACTGCACAGGCAGCAGAGGTAGCAACAGATGCTATAAGTCGTCGGCCAATCCTGGTTCTTTTTTTATTATGAATAGTAGTCTGTATTCTATTTAAAAGTTCCTCTTGCTCATTTGAGCCTAGTAAACTCTTGTTCAATCCATCACTTTTCAGATATAAGGCGGCTTTTTGTATCTCTTTATCCAGTCCCGGGTTTAACTCAATAAGTTCTTTCCAATAGTTATCAAGTTGTTCATCCGGGACTAACTGCCAGCGTATGAATTTTATATCATGTAATAGATCAGAATAAGTAATATTTTTCATCGTTTTATATCTAAAATATATAAATAAAGGAGAATATACTCAATGTACATACTCCCATAAGAGACGATTATATAATATAATTATCCCCTCTTTTTCAAAAAATCTTGTAAATTTAACAATCGGGTAGATCTGAAAATTACTCAAGTCGGTGGTTTCCAGCAGTATGAGTGTATCGCTAAATAAAAATTGTTTTCATAACCCGATTATGGCATTAATGTATAAGAAGAAGCAATACCATAACTCCATATTTTTTCCGAAGTGTGCTTATTGCTTTAGAAACAAGTTTTCTGCAGCTGTGAATATTAATGTCCAGTAGTTCAGATATCTGTTTATAGTCATATTCCTGAACATATCTAAGATAAATTATCTCACGTTGTTTGTCAGTCAGAGAGTTAAGCATCTCCTCTATCTCTTTCTTTATCTCTATTCTCTCCTCCTCTTCAATAAAATGATCCTCTATGTTTACATTTATCTGGAAAGACTTGGAATCCTCTGCAACTATTCCTTCTAATCCTATTTGATTCTTATTTCCTCTTTGAATATCATAAAGTCTGTTTTTCAATGACCTGAACAGGTAGAACTTAATATTAGTAATCTCTTCAAGAGTCTTACTTTTAGTTGAAATTTTCTCAAAAACATCATGAATCGCATCTTTCACAACTTCTCTATCAAAACCAAGGTATACACCATATGTGAACAGGTCGTTCACATACAGATTATATAATTTTGTCAGATTCGATGAGTCATTCACTTGTTCTGTATAGAATCAAATTGTTAGTTATACAAATTAAGCAAAATAAATTCAAAGTATAAAATGGAGCTGATTCATGGGTAGATCAGATCAACCATGTCCGAAGATGACTTATACATACCTTATCCATATATAAGGTATGTATAAGTCATCTATAAGCGATCATTGGGCGAGGATATTGTCTAGTCCTGAAATAGGTTTATACTTAAATCAATTTACTGTAAATTAAAAACAGCACATCCTTTAACGTTATAGATCCTTAATATTGATAAATCCCCTTGAAATGATTTTTTATTTTTCAAGGGGACTATATATATGAAAAACTGAATATGGTTTATTACAGTTTTATTGCAGCTCCGCCGGATAACCAGAATCCGGGTTGAGGAATATTACCTAAATCTACATACTTAGTGTTGAATATATTATTCGCATTAATGAATAGATCAATATTATTAAGTTTATAATTTGCTTGGACATCCAGAATAGAAAAAGGAGCATAATCAACTCTTTCACCCGGCTGTAGATCGATATAACTAACATATGAACCGTTTCTCTTCTGCCATCTAAAATTCCATGCCACTGATAAATTTTTTATCAGATCGTGATGTAATCCCACTGTCAGTTTATGACGCAAATGATTCAATATATAGTTAGATATAAGTTCATCATCTGCTCTCTCCTGATCAAGAAGCATTAGTCCCGCATTTAAAGAATTCATAGGCTGATTAATTCCAAACCAATTCTTAATATTTAATGTAAGGTTTAAATCCATACCCTTTTTGTTTATCTGAGTATGGTTAGTTGACTCCCACAATGCATCGGGCGATGGTTTCACCCAGTCGATCATATTCTTTCCCTCCATATAAAAAATGGCAATTGATCCGCTAATCAGATAATTATTGAGCTTAGCTCCAACTTCAAATGCTTCGGAAAGTTCCGACTCAAGGTTGCTGTTTCCGATGTGAGTAGCAGTTGTATAATAGAGATCGGTGAATGTTGGCATTCGACTTGCCCTGTTCCATGAACCATACAGATTCAGCTTGTCATTAACTCTGAACGATCCGTTTATTGCCGGATAGAACTCAAATTTATCAGTTACTGCTGTATTGTAGTTAATTAATCCACCCAACGAGAAAGTTACGCGATCGAGTATAAAATTATGCTCAGCAAAATAACTAATGTTTGTCCTGTTATCCGATTTAGAGTACTTACCTATAGGGTTATCAATTGTATTTCCAAGGACATTACTTAATATGCCTTCATTCCTGAACTCACCACCAAAGCTTGTGATACCCAGTTGTGATGCATACTGCAGATGTAAATTCATACCGAAAACATCACTTCTGTGATAATTGTGATCAGTATACCATGCGGGAACATCGGGTGTGCCTTCCCTAATAAGTTGAAATTCATCATAATGTCTGCTCCAATAGATGTGAGGGGTGATTTTGATTTTACCACTGCTTTCTCCCTTTACTGAAAAAAACAGACCCTGCGTATCATCATACTGATTGGGATATGCAGCTGTATAAAATGTGTTTGCTCCATATGCTTTATCATTCAGTCCCGACTGAAAATCAATATTGGTGCCATTGACTTTAAATCTGCTCTGCCACAAGAGATTGTAAATATTGTAATCACTGTTTGGGATATAACCTGCCGATCTCTTATATCCTGCAGAGAGTGAATGTGTGGATTTATCATTTGCGAAAGAGCCTCTGACGTCAGCTCCAAACATTCCATGCATTCCACCTTCCAGTTTTGTGTAGAAGCCCGACTCATTATCTTTCTTTGTTATAATGTTAACCCCGCCGGAAAATGCACTTGCTCCATAAACAAGGGAGGATGGGCCTTGAACTATCTCTATTCGTTCAATATCTGAAAGGTTAATTGGAATGTCGAAATTGTAATGTCCTGTGTGAGGATTTGTTAGGTTAACACCGTTTAACAGGATAGCTGTCTGGTCAAAAGTACCACCTCTGAGGGATATGTCCGCCTGTACGCCGTGCGGTCCGCGTTGCAGTATATCAATACCTGCTACATAATTTAATAGATCTTCAATACTCCTGACCGGTGCACGCTCAATCTCTTTGCTTGTTATGACTGTCACCTGCTTTGCAGCCATATTTATTGGCAAAGCTACTTTGGAAGCGGTGACCACAACTTCATCAAGTTCAGTTGGAGGGATAGACTCTGAGTCGGTCTTAATAAAAATCTGTTCAACCGGATCAATTGATGCTGCATGAGCAGACATAAGTGTACAACCCGATAATACACCGATGGTTACCACCTTATGTATACTGTTGAATATACTGTATGACTTTCGTGCGAATCGTTTGAACCGAAATGCTTTAGTCTCTTTAAATTGCTTTTTATCCATATTTTATATTATTAATAACGAAGTGCAAAAATAGAAATTAATAATGAGACCAGCTTGTAATTGTATACCGTTTAAAAAGGAATAGCAATGACAGGAAGTGATAAGAGTAAGAGCTTCAGCAGTTTCAGATGAAAAATGAAAAGTGAACACTGCCATATTTTAGCTCTCTGTTGAATCGGGGATGCATTGTGAAATCGTGAGATTTTGAATGTTCCAATATCAGAAGACCATCAGGTTTGAGAAGATTTTTATCTAATATAAGATCGGGTATTGTGTCAACCTCTTTTAAATCATAAGGGGGGTCAGCAAATATCAGATCAAACTGTTCTCTGCATGAAATTAAAAATTTGAAAACATCGGCTTTTAATGGATATAGTTCACTTGCTTCAAGTTTTTCCTTTGCAATTGTTATAAATCGCCAGTGAAGCTGCTCTGATTCAACAGAAACAACGCGGCTGCATCCTCTTGAAACAAGCTCTAGTGCTATACTCCCTGTACCTGAGAACAGGTCAAGTGCAGATGTATCATCCCAATCAATATAATTATTGAGAACGTTGAAAAGGCCCTCTTTTGCAAAGTCGGTTGTTGGTCTCGCTTTAAGATTAGTGGGTACCTGAATCCTTCTTGATTTATATTTTCCGCTTATTATACGCATAAGGAAGCAATTACATCAGTTGGTAATACTCGCATCTCTTCAGCCGAAATTTTTGCTTTCGGTTTCAACTCCACTCTTTCAACATTGTTTATTAATCTCTTCAGATCGCTTATAACTGATAAGTGTGAATCGATCTCACCACATAAATAGAGGCAATCTTTGGTTTGGTCGAACGACTGTTTTTCCCAGATGCTCGCAATATAATAAGTTATATCCTGTTTGCTATTAGCGGGAAATGTTAATGCTGATAGAAGCTTATCTTCAAGATAGCTGTATATCGAAACAAAGCCATCATGAAAGTCTACAAAGCACTTTTTTTGATTTTCTTTCTGTTTGTATGTGTTAAAAAAACATAGAAGTGACGATGTGTGATGTTTAAACTCAGGATTACTTAAATGTCTTGTAAGAAAAGAATGCACATCCTCGTCCATGTTAAACAATACAGATAACTTATCAGATTCTGAAGAGTTATGAAGTATTGTACCTTTTAGATTATGGAAATTGAAATCCATAATATCCTTACTTTTTCTCTCATCGAAATAGGGTTTAGGTACGATAGTGTAATGGGGAGAAACAAGTATAACTGTGGTTTTATTGAAAGGACTGCTGAAGAATCCCTGATCAAATATTATCTTCTTGATGTTATCAATATATGATAACTTATTACTTAAATCAGTTTTCTGAAAGTGAAATATATCGGGGTTCTCAGAGGAATGAAAATAAAAAGAAAATCCATTCGGTGATAACCGAATGGATAATCTATATTTCTCTGAATTTGCTAAATCTATATTCTCCGGTAGAAACATAAATCAGTCAATCATAACTAATTATTCCCAGTTACCTGCGTTATTGTTAGCAACTTCAAGTGAACCTACCTGCATACCTGGGAATCTCTTGCCCGGGCGATCAAGAACTTCTTGAATTTTCTGTCCAAGTAATTTCTTGTCAAGGTCTCCTAAATAATCAGTGTATGGAGTTTTTGCTTCAAATACCTGAATTGGGTAGCCTGAAGCTGTAATAAGTGAATCTACACCCATCTGGAAAGTTGTACCTGCAGGAGCATACGGAACAAATTTAATTGAATCGGGATAAAAATTAGTGCGATTTGGATAGAGAACTTCAACTGCGGGAGAGAAAATTGAGTCTCTGACTAACTGAGGGGCATTCTTTTCGTTATCCCATAAACCGGCTTCTTTTATTTTTGCTTCATTTCCAGTTCTGATAATTTCCATTGCCTTTACTTCTGTCATTCCTGATTCTAATTGAGACTCAGTAAGGTCTCCTTCTCTAACGAGTGTAGCAATCTTACCAGTTTTGATAAAATTTATAAGTGTATCAAAACTAGCGGTGTATGAGCCTGTCTGTGAGCGTAAAGCAACTTGTGCTGTTCGGATATCCATTAAGCGCTGGATAACTGCCTGATCTCGTTTTGCAACTTCAGCATTGAAATCAATTGGACCCTGGATACTTTTCCAACTTACCCAAGCTAAAAGAACAATGGCTATTGCTAAAAGCACTCTCATTACAACTTTCATGGACTTTTCTTTTTTTAATTTATACTGTTTTAATATTGATTTTTTGATTTTAGACTACAAATTTAGAAAAAGAATGATAATTATGCTACTTTTACTGGAAAAATTACCACAAAAAATGATAAATAGCTTTTTTATTGAGAAAATCAATGAAAATTTCCCATACAACTTTACGAGTGACCAGATCCATGCTTTAGAAAAGCTTACAGCATTTCTTTTTTCAAATGATGGCGACCACATTTTTTTACTTACCGGATATGCCGGTACGGGTAAATCATCATTAATCGGTAGTCTTGTTAGAACAATGTCCCAATTTAACCAAAAAACTGTTTTACTGGCTCCTACAGGCAGAGCTGCGAAAGTGTTTTCAGGTTATGCAGCACAGAAGGCATATACAATACACAAAAAGATCTACAGACAGCAAAAGATGTCTGAAGGGACAATGCAGTTTACCTTGTCGGAGAATCTGCATAAACATACGCTATTTATAGTTGATGAGGCATCAATGATTAATAATGAATCCCCTGATTTTTCGGTATTTGGAACAGGAAGATTACTTGATGACCTTATCGAGTATGTTTATTCTGCAGAAGGCTGCAGGATCCTTTTGATTGGCGATGATGCCCAGTTACCGCCTGTTAAACAGGAGTTTAGTCCCGCTCTCGATACAGAGGTTCTGAAATCATATTCATTGCATGTTACGGAAGCTAATCTTACAGATATTGTGAGGCAGGAGATCGAGTCAGGAATTCTCCACAACGCAACTTATTTGAGAGACTCACTGGCAATGCAAGCAACTGATGTTTTTCCAAAGCTTAAAATTGAAGGTTTTGCAGATGTTAAAAGAATTACAGGTAAAGATCTGATTTACGAGATATCAGATGCTTATTCACGTGACGGAATAGAGGAAACTATTATAATTTCCCGTTCCAATAAGCGTGTAAACGCATATAATAATGGGATAAGGAATACTGTTTTATTTCGTGAAGAAGAGCTCTCAACAGGTGATATTCTCATGATTACCAAAAACAACTATTTCTGGATTGAAGAGTATGAACATCTTGACTTTCTTGCCAATGGAGAGTTTGTAGAAGTTGAACGTGTAAGAGATCAGGAGGAGTTGTATGGTTTCAGGTTCTGCAATGTTGTTTTGTATCATCGTGAATATGATATCGAATTTGAAGCCAAGATAAATTTAGATGTTTTACATACAGAAGTGCCGGGATTAACATCAGAGCAGAATAATCAGCTTTTCACTAATGTAATGGAGGATTATAGTGATATTTCTCAGAAACGACTCAGATATAAGAAGGTAAAAGAAGATCCTTATTTTAATGCCCTCCAAACAAAATATGGATATGCAGTTACCTGTCATAAAGCACAGGGCGGTGAATGGAAAAATGTTTTTTTGGATATAGGATATATACAGGAATCATATCTTGGTGAAAGCTTTTACAGATGGTTATATACTTCGGTTACAAGGGCAACTCAAACGTTATATCTTGTGAATTTACCTGATGATTTTGTTGAGCTTTCTAAAATATGATTACTTTTGTGTGTTTCATGGAATGAGCAATTTACATAATTGTATGCTATTGAGTATCATTAAATAAATTAATGTCAGATGTCTGAGAATAAATCATTTTATATTGAACGGCTTCTTAGTGAGATAAGATCTTTGCAAGAGAATGTTATGGAGGTCAGTAAAAGCGGCAATCTCCCGTTTACCTTTTTCAAAGAATCATTTATAAAGACTCAGAAAATTAATGAATTGCTGCATAACCTTGAGTTTATGCAGATAGATGACTTGAAGGGTCAAATGGAACGCTTGGTTGTTGTACTTTCCGGTAAGGAGCAAAAGGAGCAGGAAGCGGCTCTGGAGAAAGAGAAAGAAAAAGAATTTGATAAAGAGATTGAGAAAGAGGGCAGAACTGGTAATATTCATGCGCAAAGAATAGAATTGCCCGAATACAGGAATCCATATAGTCAGGATGTTAACTATTTTAATAAAAAGGAATCTGATTTACCAGTTGAAAAAATTCAAGAAAAAAGTGAAGTAAAAGAAACAAAGGTAGTTAAGAATATAATTGAGACAAGTAATAGCTCCAAATCAATAAATGATATAATAAAGACAGTTCCGGCTGTGGTCGACATTAAGAGAGGAATTAGTCTCAATGACAGATTTATTTTCCAACGTGAGTTGTTTGGTAATGATCGACATAAAATGAACAGTACTTTAGAAAAACTTAGCGAACTAGAATCATACGAGGAGGCTGAGAATTATATCAGAGAAAATGTTTCAGCTGATATTGACAATCCAACTGTAGCTGATTTTCTTTTGATTGTTAGAAAAGGGTTTAAGTAAATCAATGATTAAGATGGGAAAACTGTATGTTGTACCCACTCCTGTAGGAAATCTGGAAGATATTACTCTTAGAGCAATTAAGGTGCTTAAAGAGTGTGATGTTATTTTGGCTGAGGATACACGGACCAGTAGTGTACTGATCAAACATTATGGTATTGAGACACGCATGCAGTCATATCATAAATTTAATGAGCATAAGACTACAGCTCATTTAGTGGAGAGAATGAAATCGGGAGAGGTGTTTGCATTAATCTCAGATGCAGGAACTCCAGCTATTTCTGATCCCGGATATCTTCTAGTAAGGGATTGTATTACTGCAGGAGTAGAAGTTGAATGCCTTCCGGGAGCAACTGCTTTTGTGCCAGCCCTGGTTGAATCAGGTCTGCCTAATGATCGCTTTTGCTTTGAAGGGTTTCTTCCTCAGAAAAAAGGGAGACAAACACGACTTAAACTGCTCTCTGAAGAAACGAGAACTATGATTTTTTACGAATCTCCGTACAGAGTTATCAAAACACTTTCTCAACTTGCTGAAAATATGGGAAATGATAGATACGCATCTGTTTCAAGGGAGATATCCAAAATGTATGCCGAGACAGTTAGAGGAACACTTGAAGAATTAACAAATCATTTTAAAGAAAACGAACCGAGGGGTGAGTTTGTTATAATAGTTAAAGGTAAGGATTGATATATAACAGTAGAGAGAATTTTTTATAATTGTAAAATATTAATATTATAATTTATGAAAAAAATATGGATTTTGTTTCTTGTGATGGGACTAATTGTTTCATGTACAAATGTGAAGGAGTCAAAAGAATATAAGGAATTGCAGGCACAACGCGACTCTCTTTTGATGCAATCGTCAGATTCAGAAAGAGAAGCTGCAGAAATGATGTCAGTAATTAGTGATGTTGAGGCAAATTTTGAAAAGATAAGAGAAGCTGAGAAATATATTTCTACTCAATCTTCACAAGCTGGAGAGATGAGTCAGGATACTAAACAGCGTGTAGCTGATAACTTTAAGATGATCAGTGAGATCTTGCAACGTAATAAAGTACAGTTGGAAGAACTTAATAAAAAATATAGCAGTAGTAATAAAGAAGTAGCTGCTTTAAAAAATACAATCAGCAGACTCAATCGTGAAATGCAGGAGAGCTCAGGCAGATTGGCTGAACTTCAAAATGAGCTGGCATTGAAGGATGAGCAGATTGCTCAGCTATCGCAGGATATAACCTCTCTGGCACTTGAGACAGAACAGCAGATGATTACTATTCAGGAGCAGGATAGATCACTAAACACTGCCTATTATGTATTTGGTACAGCAAATGAACTTAAAAATCAAAAAATTCTTTCAGGAGGTTTTCTTCAGGCTACTCGTGTAATGCAGGATACATTTAATAAAGATTATTTTCTGCAGATCGACATTCGTGAAGTTAAAGAGATACCTTTATACTCTAAGAAAGGAAAATTATGGTCTACCCATCCCGAAGGAACATATGAGTTTGTAAACGGTAGTGATGGGAATCTGATTTTTCATATAACAGATACTCAGAGATTCTGGAGTCTTACAAAATATCTAATCATAGAAGTTAGCTGATCAGTTGAATGTACGAGAGTTTATTTATTGATCTGGACGATACGCTTTGGGATATTCATCTTAATGGCAAGGAGTGTCTGGAAGAGGTTTATCATGACTATGGGTACTCAAAATATTACCCAACATTTGAGGATTACTACAAGGTTTATATGCCCAGTAATAATTATCTGTGGGGACTCTATCGGCAGGGAGTGATCAAAAAAGAAGAACTAATCGTTGAAAGATTTCTGGCTCCTGTAAGGGAGTTTGGAATTGATGATCCGGAATATGCTAAAAATCTCAGTGATGATTTTCTTGAAAGGACAACCAGGAAGACCAGGTTGGTTGATGGTACCATTGAACTATTAGAGTATTTGAAACCAAGATATAAAATGCATATTCTATCGAATGGATTCAGAGAGGTACAATATAAAAAAATAGAAAACTCAGGCTTGAGAAAGTACTTTGATAAAATAATCCTATCTGAAGATGCAAATATAAATAAGCCTCACGAAGGGATGTTTACATATGCACTTAAAAACACCAACTCGAAGCGTAATAAAACAATAATGATAGGTGATAGCTGGGAAGCTGATATTGTTGGTGCAAAAAATAGCAGGATTGACCAGATATGGTTCAATCCTGCACATTTAAATCCTGATGGATTTGAACCTACATATACAGTAGATTCACTTTTGAAAATTATTGAAATTCTCTGATTAACTGCGTCGAAGTGGCATAGTCATGCATCGGGGACCACCTCCACCGCGAGGTAATTCGGATCCTTCAATTGTGATAACGCACTTTGATAGTGTATCGAGATTGTACTTCTCATTTATAACATCTTGTGCTGTGACAATTTCAAAACCATTCTTGCTTAACTCCTCCAAAGTATGAATGTTACGTGCATATGATATCACCTTACCGGGAGCTATTGCCAGGAAATTTGCTCCACTATGCCATTGTTCTCTCTCCTGATCCCACTCATCGGCTTTACCACCACAAACTACCGGTTCCAGATCAACACCAAGTTTCCTGAGTGAGTTTAGTATACCTCCTGAAGAAGAAATTTTGACAACTTTTCCATCTTCAATCTGCATATACACCGTTTGGTAGGGTGAGCTGTTCATAATTAAAGGTTTATATACCATGGCGGTGTTAGTATCGAGCATAGTAAATACCATATCCAGGTGAATAAATGATTCGGGAGATTCGGGCAGCTGTTGCACTATTACATGTTTTTTACCACTACCGGTTTTACAAAACTCCTCTACTATGAGGTCAATTCCTTGTGAGCTAGTCCTCGAGCCATTACCAATTAGCAGTATATCATCTCTTATAACGAGTATATCTCCTCCCTCTACTTTCACGGAAGGATTGTTATCTGAAATATCATATATATTAAACAGATTAGAGTCGAAGAAAAGTCCACTTTTAAAAATTGCATTCATAATAAGTGACTCACGCATTCTAACACTATTTGCCATTTTACATACCATTGCATTGTTACCAATTACTACACTGGCATCTCTTGTAAAGTAGAAATTGTAAAGAGGCTTTAATGCGTAATACTCTTCACGCAGATAGTCGGTAAGTGTATTTATATTTATTGGTAATCCCTCTATTAATATTTTGGACAAGTTTCGGGGAGATAGTTTCATGAGGTAGTCGATATACCCGGGAACCTGCTCCATTTCACCTATTTTTTGTATAAGTTGTTCCTTAAGAATGTCATTCTCAAGTACTTTAGTAAGCAAGTCAGATACCTCATATACTCTGGAAGTCTTACTCAGCACCCCATGTAATTGATCATACTCCTTTTGAGCTATAGATAAGTTGAGAATATCACTATATAACGCTCTTTCGGCATTTCGTGGGGTCATGTTCTCTACTTCGGGTCCCGGATAGTGTAATAATACAGCTTCGAGTTTGCCTACCTCGGACTGTACATTCAAGGTTATTTTGGATTCTGTCATATTGATAGGATAGAAATGATTATAAACAAAAATATAAATTTAATCTGATTTGACGTGGAGGTTTTTCCCAAAACACCAGATATTTTTTAAATAGGTTGATATTTACTTTTTTTATTCCTATTTTTGATAATATCATTTTCTTATCAGAAACTGATATTGAGTTTAAAAAGTAGGAGTTATTAAATTTAAATCGTGAGTCACCTTAATAATGGCACAAATTACCTTAAAAGATATAGCAAAAGCACTTAATTTATCGCCATCTACTGTTTCACGGGCAATGCGTGACCATCCTGCTATTAGTAAAAAAACTCGCAAAATTGTAAAAGATTATGCCGAGGCGCATAAATATAAACCAAACAGACTGGCATTACAGCTGCGTACTAATAAAAACAACACAATTGGTGTAATTGTCCCTGAAATTGTTCACTATTTTTTTTCAACAGTGCTCGATGGAATTCAGCAAGAAACCGAGAGCGAAGGGTATAATCTCCTAATATCACACTCAAATGAAGATTATGAGAGGGAGGTAAAATGTGTGGAAACACTACTTGATGCAAGAGTTTGTGGTATATTGGTTTCTCAGTCCAAAACAACAGTAAAGTATGACCATTTTCAGGAAATATTAGATAATAATGTGCATCTCCTTTTTTTCGACCGTATATGTACAGGTATAAACACTGATAAGGTTGTAGTTGATGATTATGCAGGAGCATTTACTGCTGTTGAATATCTGATTGAATCCGGGTGCAGGAATATTGCTTTTTTAGGCTCCGTACCTTCAATGCCGATATCCAATAACAGGAGAATGGGGTATGAGGATGCACTGCGTAAGCATAAGATAGCTATAGATAAAAAACTGATAGAGGTGTGCGATACTGTTGAACTTGCAAAGAAAGTGATTCCTGAGATGCTTAAACTTGATCCTGTTCCTGATGCATTCTTCTGTATTAATGATGAGGTAGCTGCATACTGTATACAGATAGCGAAAAGTTTAGGTTTTATGGTGCCTGAAGAGGTGTCGGTCTGTGGCTTTACAAACAGTTATATTACAGAGGTTACATATCCCAGACTTACAAGTGTAGACCAGTATGGTGTGGAGATGGGAAAGGTGGCTGCGCGACTTCTTATAAACCGTATTGAAGGAAGAGAAAAAAAAGAGGGAGTGGTTAGCCGGGTAATCAAGACTGAATTAGTAGTAAAAGAGTCAACAAAACCAGTGCAATCGATTGCGCAGAGATATTAATATAACATTGATTTATTTGCCAACTCAATATAAAAACCCTTGTATTTTTGTTAATTATCAGATGGAATTTAGTAGATAAGTACTTAAATAAGTTAATCTAAGCGACATGAAAAAAAGACGATTATCCTTTTGGGAGATATGGAATATGAGTTTCGGTTTCTTTGGCATACAGTTTGGTTTTGCTTTACAAAATGCTAATGTCAGCCGTATTTTTGAGACACTGGGTGCCAGGGTTGAGGATATTCCAATATTATGGATAGCTGCACCTATAACCGGATTAATTGTACAGCCAATTATTGGTCATTTAAGTGATAAAACCTGGAATAGCTTTGGCCGTCGCCGGCCATACTTCATGATAGGTGCTATATTTACTACGTTAGCTCTTTATATAATGCCAAACTCTCCATCATTATGGATTGCTGCCGGAATGTTGTGGATAATGGATGCTTCTATCAATATCTCAATGGAACCTTTCAGAGCCTTTGTGGGTGATAACCTCCCGTCTGAGCAAAGAACAATGGGGTTTGCTATGCAAAGCTTTTTTATCGGCACAGGTGCAGTTATAGCATCAGCGTTGCCTTATATATTAACTAACTGGTTTGGAATATCTAATACTGCTGCTGAAGGTGTAATACCTGAATCTGTGAAGCTCTCATTTTATGTGGGGGGAGTAGTACTTATTGCTTCTGTTCTTTATACAGTCTTAACATCGAAAGAGTATTCACCTGAGGAACTGGCTGCCTTTGAAGAAGAGAAAGAGAAGTCTACCGGTATTAAAACTGTTATTAAGACCCCTGTAAACTCTGGTCAGTTTATGAAAAGAGGTGTAATATGGACTCTTATAGGTATTGCTACAACATTTATAATTAAGTCATTTAGACTGGCAGAAGACAATGGTCAATTATATATAATCTCTGGACTACTCTTGGTCTTTGGTTTAATTCTAATAATTTCAGGTTTGATTACCAAGAACAACAATCGGCCACAAGGTATGGTGGGTATAATGAATGACCTGCTTCATATGCCTAAAACAATGGGGCAGCTTGCAGTTGTTCAGTTCTTCTCCTGGCTGTCATTTTATGCTTTGTGGATTTATACAACTCCAGCTATTACACAACATATATATGGTACAACAGATTCCACATCATTGCTTTATAATCAGGGGGCAAACTGGGTTGGAGTCCTTTTTGCCGTATATAATGCAGTATCAGCAATCAGCGCTTTCCTTCTTCCAGTAATTGCTCGTCAGATAGGCCGTAAAGCCACTCACTCAATAGCTTTAGCTTTTGGAGGAGTATCATTAATCTCCCTGTTTTTTATCAAAGATCCAAATATGTTGGTAATACCCATGATAGGTGTTGGTTTTGCCTGGGGAAGCATTCTATCAATGCCATATGCAATATTAACAGGCTCATTGCCCGCTGATAAGATGGGTACCTATATGGGTATATTCAATTTCTTTATTGTAATTCCACAGATACTTGCTGCAAGTATACTTGGTTTTATTACACGTGAACTGTTTAATGGACAAGTAATACTAACCTTAGTGCTTGCGGGATGCTCACTCATATTAGGTGCACTAAGTTTATCTATTGTCCAGGATAAAGATGATGTTTATAAGCTAAAGCGATAATGAAGAATAAAACCGGTTATGAAAGATGTGGTTTAAGCTGTTCAACCCAATTGACTATACGCTCTTCTGTAAGCTCCGGTTCATAGTCGTCATCAAGCGGTAAGCCGACAAACTGACCATCTACCAGTGCTCTTGAGTATTCAAAATCGTATCCTTCCGGAGAAACATGGCCAATTACTGTTGCACCTTGTTTCACTACTATCTCATAAAGAATACCAATGGCATCAACAAATGAACTTGGATAGATAGAGGCATCTCCCATTCCAAAGAGTGCTACTGTTTTTCCAGATAGATCTATCTGTTCTAGTTTTGGGTAGAAATCATTCCAATCATCCTGCAAATCCTGTACACCCCATGTGGAAACACCAAGAATGAGGACATCGTGGGTTTTAAATGGTTCATCATCGCCATCATAAATGTCTGCTAATGTAGGAGAATAATCTGCAAGTAATTCAGCTATTTTCTCGGCAGCTTCTTTTGTGTGTTCTGTACTTGATCCGTAAATGATTGCAATTGACTTCATTTTATTTAAGTTTTAGAATTTTTAAATCTGTGATATTTATATGTTATACTCGCAAAGATAACATAAGTTTCAAAAATCCCAATAAAATAATCGCATCCTTAAATAAATCACATAATGTGTAACTTTATCTAAGGATGCGATATCATGACGGGCTTTGATTTTGTTAATCCGTAAATGTGCTGTAAATTTTAAAACTGTTAGCAGGAACATCAATATTCAAATTTGTTGATGTTACATCTATTGTTTCTGATTGATCCATATAGTTGTACCAGACACCATATCTTGGGAATGTATATGGAACAGTGATTACTTCATTTGTGAAATTAGCTATCACAACCACCTGTTTTGAACTGCCAAAAGAAGAGAGTGTGATAAACCTGCCCTGCTCCCAGAATGTAGGTGTAACCCTCCAATCAAGAGTAGCTGTTGAGTTAAACAGTTCAGGATGATCCATTCTCAGATTTATCAGAGTGCTGTAAGTTTTTAAAAGGCTGTTTCGCTCTGAAACTTCCAGATAGTCCCACTTTATTGGCTTCTTCCCAGTTCTTCCATTTTGATCAATTGAGATATCATAACCCAGTTCACCAAATTGCCATACCATCTTAGGTCCCGGTACAGTAAAGAAAAAGGCTGCGTTTGTTGCAAGCTGAGACATTCTCGCACTCAAACTGGTTTTAATAATTCCGTTACCCCATGTAACCTGCTTGTACGCTAATCTCTCTTCATCATGACTTTCCATATAGCTTACCAGACTGTTTGTTGGTCGTACTGTTCCATAATATGTACGGGTGAATCCTGAGTCATCTTTATACCCCATGGCAGACTGGCCATATTGCCAGTTCATATTTCTCCATACCATCATACCCTCGTTACTTAACTCTGTCTCTTCACGATCATCGGCAAAGTGCTCGAGTATAACATATGCATTTGGATTTACTTCTTTAATTGCATTGTTGTACTCTTTTAATATTGCAACTCTTGAGGCATCATAGTTTGAAGCGGATGATTCAGTACTGTTTTTTTGAGTAAATCCTTTTGTCAGGTCAAAACGGAAACCGTCTATATTATACTCCTCAAGAAGGAACAGAAGGTTGCGTTTTACAAAATCCCTCACGATGAACTTACCATCAATCTGAGCATCATGGTTGAAGTCATGGAATACAGAGTAGGGGTGAGGAGCATTTACATTAAAGAAAGGATTTTCAACAGATGTCTTGTTATTTGAAGTGTCCCACCACATACGGGCATAAGGATTTGCACCTGTTGCATGATTATATACAACGTCAAGTATAACAGCAATCCCACGTTTATGACACTCATCTATAAACTCCTTATACATCCTGTCGGTACCATAAGCTTTATCCATTGCAAAAAAGAATGCAGGATTATATCCCCAGCTGTCATTACCATCAAACTCCTGTACAGGCATAAGTTCAATAGCATTAACGCCAAGTGACTCAAGGTAGTCAAGTTTTCCTAATGCTCCATTAATATCACCTGTTTCAGAAAAATCACGAAGTAACATTTCATAGATTACTAAATTATCTCTATCAGGGATTTCAAAATCAGTTACCTGCCAATTATAACTCTCTGATTTAGTTTGAAAAACTGAGACTATACCAATAGCTTTTTCAGGATAAGGTTTCAGATGAGGGTATGTTGCAGATGATATATATTTATCATTATCAGGATCTAATATTTTACGAGAATAGGGGTCGGCTACTCTGAATGTTTCTCCTCCCGATTTACCAATGTAATATTGAAATGCATACTCTTTATTCGGATCCAGGTTTGATAATGTTATCCACCATACTCCTGAAGACTCATCACGAAACATTTGAGATTTCTCGTCGTTGCTCAATGTCCAGTCGTTAAAATCACCAATTACATGAGCAAAATCTTTTCTGTTGCCATTTTTGTCTTTATCAAAAAGTACAAGTGTTACTGTAGAATTGTCGATTATATTTATCCCATGATTTAATCCTGCAGGCATTGATGCGGTTTTTACAGCAGCGGGCTGAAATGCTTTGTACTTACTATCGGTAATTTCCTCGATGAAAAAGTCTGCGCCATCTTTATTACCTTTTTTATTGCCGTCAGCACTTCTGGCAATGACTCCTATTTTATTAATCGGTATATTTTCTGATTCAAACCATTCTCTTATTGTTGGAATAAGCTTGATACTCCAGGCATTGCTTTCTCCCTCTACAGGACTCATTTTACATTTGCTTATATTTTCATCCCAATCAGCAGGTACATTTTGCCAAACCCCTTCATTTACAATTCCTATGTGTACGTAGACCTCCCCAGTGTAATTATATAATTCTGAAGAGGAAGGTGCTTTGAAGAAAATTGTTAGTTCCTCATCTGCATCAGGTTTTTCCGGCTGCCAAGAGTACCAGTCATTCAACATTGCAGGCTCTTCTGGTTTTGGTTCTTCCGGTTTTGGCTTATCGGGCACAATAACAGGATCCTCACCACAAGAAAAAAGGAAGATAGAAATAAGCAGTAGTGTAAGTACTGTTCTGCTTTTTTTCATACTTAAATTATAAATATTACCCATAATTATCATTTTAGTTTTATACAGTACGTTACCCAACTGCTTATTTCAGTTAACAGTTTAATAAATATAAAGTTACTCTAAAATCAGAATTTCTTTAGGAGATAGTTTCATCTTTTCACCCAGAGAAATGATATCTCCGGATAAGAAATCGGTCCATTCATTCCTGCCTTTAATCGACTCGGCATATCTGTCCAGATTTATCTCAACCTCATTTTTCCCGCCGTTCATGAATATCAGAACATTTCTGTTGCCAATGTAACGTTCATATACATAAACACCATTTTGTAAAACATAATGCTTCATGGAACCATTAGCAATCAGATCATTGTTACGACGCCAATGCAGCAGCTTGCTCAGAAAGTCGAAAGCTTCATTCTGTATATCATCGCGGCCCTCTCTTGTGAAGTGATTTACTTTATCATCTGGCCAGCCCCCGGGGACATCGCGGCGAATATCGCCATCACTTCTTCTTTTTGTGCCATTCATCAACAGTTCAGTACCATAGTAAATCTGTGGAGTGCCTGGTATTGTAAGAATAAATGTTATCGCCTGTTTCCAGTTGGATAAATCGGTTGGATATTCCTTTAGAAATCTGTCCGTATCATGGTTATCCAGAAATCTAAGTACATTATAGATATCAGGATACATGAAATCATAGGTCATATGATTGAAGATTTTGTGTAAACCTCCTCCGTTTGAATCATCAAAGAAGGCATCGTGTGAAAGTCCCATCAATTTGAAATCCATGACAGATTTCAATTTTGTGTTTTTGGGGTTGATCGGACTATTTCTCTGCCAGAAAGCAGTACCTATTATATTGTCTACCCAAGCTTCACCAACAATATTGTAATCAGGATATTCTTTTTCAACGGCTTCAATCCAGTCGACCATCATATCATAATCAGCATATGGATAAGTGTCCTGACGAATGCCATCCACCCCAGCGTATTCAATCCACCAGATACTGTTCTGGATAAGATACTTTGCAACATGACGGTTACGCTGATTAAGGTCTGGCATAGTTCGGACAAACCATCCATCAACCATCTTGTCCCAATCATATTTGGAAGCGTAGGGATCGTAATACATCTCCTTCATATGAGAAGTCTGCACATACTCACCTAAATTATTAAACCAGTCAGCCGATGGCACATCATGCACCCATGGATGGTCGCTACCACAGTGGTTGAATATCATATCCATAACTACTTTCATATCTTTTGAATGAGCTTTCTCGATCAACTCCTTATACTCTTCGTTGGTTCCAAAACGTGGATCCACCCTGTAGTAATCAGTAGTGGCATAACCATGGTATGATCCACCTCTCATATCATTTTCTAGAACAGGGTTAAGCCATATTGCCGTTACGCCAAGATCTGACAGATAGTCCAGATGATCAGTGATACCCTTCAGGTCGCCACCATGGCGGGAGTTTGGATCGTTTCTGTCAACTTTATATGGCATGCGCATTTCTATCTGATCATTGGATGGATCGCCATTTGCAAATCTGTCGGGCATTATCAGGTATAGTACATCAGAGGAGTTAAAGCTTTCTATTTCATATCTTTCCGGGTTTCTCTCCTTAAGTTCATATTTCACTGTAAAGCTCTTTTTGGGTCCTCTGAAAATTATATTGAACTGTTCAGGTTTTGAGTTGATCAGATCCAGATAAATCAGCTGATAGTTTGGGCTATCGAGCGTTACTACCTCTTTGATTTTTATATTTTCTGAACTAATTTCAGGTTTATATGAAGCAATATCATCACCATGAACCATTAATTGAAGCTCTGTTTCCATCATTCCGCTCCACCAGAAAGCAGGATCAATTTTTATCTGTTGTGCGTGCAATTGAATTGTCAGAATATAGAGTGCAGCAAGTAATAATTGTTTTCTCATTTGTGATAAGTTTAGGGAGTTATTTTAATAATAAGGAGCTGTCTGCAGATATTATTTATTCACAAACAGCTCCATTCATATATGTTAAATTTTTTTTAGATTTTCAATATCTTGTATTGATATGGTTCTAAAGTCAATACAGAAGGCATTTTTTCAACTGAGTTTGTTAAAAGGTTTATCATGTTCTCCTGGGAAAATTCAATGGGTATTTTTGCTTCAAACTGTTCATTTGCAGTGTTGACCAGTATCAGGATAGTCTCCTTTTGACTTTTACGAACATATGTAGCTACTTTTCCATTTTCAAAAGTTCTGAGTGATCCTTTTTTTAATGCATCAGAAGATGTGTATATATCCATTATCTTTTTATATTCATTCTTATAAGACTGATTGCTGTTCCAATCAATATTTATAAAATTAAAAAAGGATAATTGTGTGGGATATCCAACCTCCTGCGAACTGTAAATCATCGGTGAACCACCTAGGGTTGTAGCAATCACAAATGCAGATATAGCTCCCTTTTCTCCCTTATAGGCCTGTATAGGGGTTTGCTGGGAAGACATATCATGATTTGTGGTGTATCGCATTCTCTGCTTGCCTGCAGGAACATCTTTATATTCTTGATAGTGTGTTTCATAGAGATTATTTACAGTGATCTTGCCTGCATATAAGTCTTGAAGTCTGTAAGCAAAGTCCCAGGCATAAAGCATATCAAAACCATTAGCCAATAGGCTTGCTTTACCTCCTTCAGCCAGCATTAGAAGATCATCTCCTTTTATCTTCTTAAGCTCACTGATGGCCTCTTCCCAAAAATCATCGGGTACACCTTCTGCATAATCACATCTGTATCCGTCAATATTGAGTTCATTAATCCAATATGACATTGCTGCGATCATCTCTTTTCGCATATTGTTGTTATTGAAATTAAGGTCAGCAACATCATTCCACCCCATTCCAGGGGGTGAAACGATATTACCATTGCTGTCCTGAGTGTACCAATCTTTATTTTGCGTCCATGCATTATCCCATGAAGTGTGATTTGCAACCCAGTCGAAAATCACCTTCATACCCTTATCATGAGCTTTAGAAACCAAGAATTTTAATTCGTCAATTGTTCCATAGTCACTGTTTACTTTTTTGTAATCCCTGATACAATATGGCGAACCTATTCCCTTCAGTACACCTTCTTCATAGATTGGCATGAGCCATAAGACGTTTACTCCCAGGGCTTTGATGTTGTCAAGCTGATTGGAAATTGCATTGAAAGATTTACCCTTTTCATAGAATCCGGGATAGACCTCATAAACAACCCACTCATTACCTATTTCATCACCGGGAGGATCAATCTTCACATTAGGTTCACTGGAACCACAACCTGCAATAAATTGCGGAAGTAAGATTGCTAAAAGGAGTAACCCTATGTAACTTTGGATTAGTTTCTTCTGTTTTGTCATATCAACAACTAATTTATCATTCTATCTCTTCGTAAGATGTAGAAGTAATTTTAAAATAGAACTCTTTGTCAATTTTGATCACCGGTCCGTCGAACTGAGCACCTGCACCATTATTATTGAAGATGGTGTTAATTGATTTACCGTTTAGATCTGCAGGCAGTACGAAATATTTGTATGTAACGCCATCTATCTCTTCTGTACCTGCAGGAGTCAGACCTGGCCAGTTGGGACCAGAAACGTCATCACCCCAGTAGTAGAATCCAAGAGCATCCCATCCACTGTTGTCTTCAACATAGATTTTATGCCCAGGAGGCACTATTGCAGTTGCAGAATTATCTGTAATAGTGAAATAGTAATCCTTGTCAAGAGTGACCACTGGTCCGTCAAATTGAGCGCCTGCCCCATTGTTATTAAAGATGGTGCTGATTGATTTACCGTTGAGCTCACCTGACAATTCAAAATATTTGTAAGTGACTCCTCCTACTGTTTCAGTACCTGCAGGAGTTAATCCGGGCCAGTCAGGACCAGAAACGCCTTCTCCCCAAAAGTATAAACCAACAGCATCCCATCCACTGTTATCCTCAATATATATTTTATAGCCTTCTTCAGTTTCACCACCGCCACCGCCATTAGGGTCTATTTCCACACTTCCTGTTGAGGTTAACTGGAAGTAGAAATCACGGTTAAAGACAACAGAAATTTCTTTCAGCTGTATGTTATTATCATTATTATTGAAGATAAGATTGAGAGATTTGTCATTTGCCTCTTCACCTAGTTCAAAATAGGTATATGTTACACCATTTATTTGTTTAGTGCCTGTTGGCAATATACCAGGCCATCCCTTCAATTCCAGGTCTCCCCAGGTATATAATGCAAGTGCATCCCAGCCTGTCTGATCATCTACGTAAACTGTGTGACCATTATACGGTGCTACATTCGGGTCAACCTCCTCATAGCTGTTTTCTGTAATAACAACATAAACGTCGCGGTTGAGAGTGAAGCCTTGCATAGCATCAAACTGTTTACCATGATTATTGTTGTTGAAGATAAAGCTCATGGTTTTGTCCTTGGCATCTCTGCCCATATCAAACACAGTGTAAGTAACACCATTAATGACTTCGGTTCCTGTCGGCAATATACCAGGCCATTCTGCAACTTCGAGATCTCCCCATGTATAAAGAGCAAGTTCATCCCAACCAGATTGATTATTTACATAAATACTGTAGCTATCTTTTACAGGTTCTCCAAAATAAGATTCCCAGCGATCGATCCATACATTTGTGAAACTACCGGTTGTAACATTTAATTCATGGAGTGTGGTTTCATTTTTAACTGTACGTTCACCTCCCTGTCTTTTTGCATAGAATGTGAAGCCATCTGAAAGAGACTTGCCATTTACGAAAGTGGAAGGGTAAAGGTATATACCCCATTTTAGATTGCTCTCGGCCGCTTTTTCCAAACGCCATACAGGATTCCCTATTGCATCCTCACCTCCATTAAATTCACCAACAATGTAATATTCATCGTCTGCCAGACTACCTGTTGGCATGATCACTTCCAAAAGAATTGCATCATCTTTGGTAGGAAAGAGTTGTTTCTCATGTTCAAAGACAATTTCCTCCAAATCGCTACATCCGCTAAATGTAGCTAACAGAGGTAATATCAATAATAAATATAATATTTTTTTCATTATGTATGTCTTTTATAAAGTTAGTTATAACTTGGGTTTTGAATCAAACCGGGATTAACTATTAAAGCCGAAGATGGCAGAGGGTACCACTCATATTTCCTATCCCTTATTGCAGGAAGTTCTTTACCATCTTCTGTAGTGCGTCCAAAGAACCACCACTGACCCTGAGTGAACTTGTCGAAGCGTCGAAGATCAGTTCTACGACGACGTCCCTCACATAAGAATTCAAGTCCCCACTGACTTAACATCCAATCCATATCAAACTGGGTGAAGCCGGGTCCCGGCTGATCTTTCACGGTTGCCCAGTCGCTGCTTGAGAAGTATCTTTGTCTTACACTGTTCACCAGTTCTTTTGCTCCATTTGAGTCTCCTGCTCTCATTTTACACTCTGCAAGCATAAATACAACTTCAGAGAGTCTGAATTCAACCTCATCAATATCCTGGAAGTCGATACCTGCCGAAGAAGGATAAATAGGGTATTTTACAAGACGAACACCTGAATTGGTCTCTCCCCAACGAGGTGACATAACAACCTCAAGGTTTCTTCCTTTATTCAGGAAGGTTCCAACCTGATCAACATAAACAAGTGATTGTCCGTCTCTGTCGGCATCAGCCTTCAAAGCTTCTCCTGTACCTAAATTGGCTTTTATCTCACCTTTCAGGAACATACCTTTATATTCCCCTGTTGCTGAATTGTATGTGAAGTTTTGCTTGCGTATGTCGCGATCATCAAATCTTTCGTAAACTGCACCAAGTTTGTCATTGTAAGGAGCCTCAAGGAATGATATTGGATTGTCAGTTCCTCCAGTAGGAAGAACATTTCCTGAGTTATCATAAGATGGTGTTAAGATAGTGCAGTTCCATCCCGATTGGTTATATGTTCCTCCAAAGTAATCCCAGATATTATAGGGCAGAAAAGGCATATTACGCATCCATCCGCCATTAAGCTGACCCACTTCAAATGAGAAAGCCATAATAACTTCAGAAGACTGAGTGTTGTTGATGGAGAATATATTTCTATAATCATTTTCTAATGCATAATCGCCATATTTGTTATCTAATATTTCCTGGCAAAGTGCTGCACACTCAGTATATTTTGGCTGTTTGATGAACAGTTCAGCATTCAGTAAAAGTCTCGCTTTAATAATTCTGTTTACAGCCTGATTCATTCTGTTTACAGAATTCTTTGTGAGGGATTCAACGCTCTCATCCAGCTCTTTTACTAGGAAGTCGAAAATAATCTGGCAGCCTTCATCAAAATTTTCAGATGCACTACCCGGTATTTCAGAACCTGACGAAATATTCAGAGGTAATGCTCCGCCCCATACTTCATAAATGTTATAATAAGCCCATGCACGTAAAGTACGTACCTCAGCAATATATGATTTAAGCTTTTCCTCTGTCATTTTCAATGAGGCAGGATCCAGTCCCTCCAAGTCGGTTATCAAAGTGTTGCATAGTCCGATTGTTGTCCATGCTGTTTCCCAAGTTTGACGAATTATCTTAGAGTCCGGTGTCCATGTATGGCTTGAAAGTACAAATTTTTCAGCTTCATCCCATCCCCATAAACCACCATTCCAGCTCCTCCATGCGATCTGGTCAGCTGAAAATTCCTGCAGGTACCAGAAGTATTCTATATAACTCAACGCACCTGTTCCGTAAATCGAAGCAACTGCACTCTTGACACTTGCTTCATCCTGATAATAAATAGTAGCATCAACCCTATCGAAAACCTCTTCATCTAAATTAAAGCAAGAGGTCAATGAGATGCCAATCATTGCCAGAATAAGGGTGTAATATTTTATAGATTTCATAATTTTTTCTATTTGGATTTTACAAAGTAGCTTTATTAGTTAAAGTTAAGAGTTACACCCACACTTACTTGTGTAGCTGTTGGATATGCGCTATTGCTGTCAACACCTGGTTCAATTCCGTTGACTCTTACAATTGACGGGTCATTGCCTGAATATTTTGTGAAAGTAGCAATGTTCTTTGCAGATAAGAAGAGTCGTGCATTATTAATGTATTTGTTCTCTTTAGGTTGTACATTATAACCCAAAGTGACATTATCCAATCTTACATAATCTCCTTTTTCCAGGAAGAATGATGATATCACACCACCACCTGTTGTCATCTCTTTATACTTGGTGTAAGCCGTCCTGTATACATTATCTGTACCTGCACCTTTTAATCCCATTCCATAAGTACCCATGTTGAAAATATCAAATCCAAATGCACCTCTGAAGAAGATGTTTAGATCAAAGTTCTTGTATCTGAGAGTATTGCTCCACGATGCGTAGTTTGTAGGGGTGCCATTTCCGATATATCTCTTATATTCAGCCTTAGCATCTCCTACCGCAACTGGATTGTTTTCATTGTCGTATATCATCATCTGCCCGTTTTCAACTCCTACATACTCGTATCCATAGAATTGACCAATTTTTCCTCCCTCTTGTACCCTGAAGAAATATTCACTGGTTCCTACTCCTGGTTTTTGGTATAGTTCCAGATATGAAGCTTCATAAATATCGTTGGAGAGTGTTTTAAGTATGGTAGATCCAAAAGAGTAGTTTACTCCCGAGGTCCATTTTACTTCACTGTTTTTCAAAATGTCTCCTTCAAGAGATACTTCAACACCTCTGTTTTGAGTTGTTCCTACGTTAACCAATATGTTAGGATATACAAAAGGAGGTTGCGGAGCTGTATAATTATATAGCAGATCTTTAGACTGTCTGTCATACAGGTCAATTGATCCTCTGAGCCTGTTCCAGAAAGCGAAATCCACACCAATGTTGGTGCTGATGCTTTTTTCCCATCCTAATTTAGGATTAGCATTGTTTGATGGAGCATAACCTTTTACCCACTCTCCATCAATAAAATATTGAGATCTTGTTCTGTATGTGGCAAGTGACTGGTAAGCTGAGAAATCTGAACGTCCTGTTACACCATAAGAAATTCTTGGTTTCAGACTCTGTATCCAACCTGAATTTGACTCCATGAAATCCATATTAGCCAACTCCCATGCGATTGAAGCAGAAGGGAAATTACCCCATTTCTGATTCTTACCAAACTTTGTTGAGCCTTCATGCCTTAATGAAACAGAAGCCATGATCAAATCTTTCCAGTTGTAGTTCACACGTCCGAATACACCTATAAGCCTGGATAGAGATGCTCCAGTGCCCATAGATGCCTTTCCTTCAGTAAGATAGCTCCCGCTTCCAAGGTCGTGCCATTTTATATTGTCAAAATTGAAGTTATTGTTACTACCCTGAAGTCTCTCCCAATTAGATGCTTCATAAGAATACCCAACTACAGCCTGCAGGGTGTGGTCATCAAGACCCAAAGAGTAGTTGAAAAGCCATTCAAGCCGGTTGGTATACCATTTCTGATATTCAACATTCGCACGTCCTTTGTAACCGCTCCAGTATGATTCACCAGAAGTGGAAGGTGTGTAATAGTTTGTTTTAAGATCGTCATAGTGCAATGAATAGCTCAAAGAAGTATTCAGCATCTGATTGTCTGTCTGAACGATGTTCAATTTTGCCTCTGCAGTACCCATCACATAGATGCGCTGACCATTATTATCGATCTCTTTTACTTCTGCAATTGGATTTCTTGCACCTGTAGGTGAAGTTGGCTGATAGTATGAACCATCTTCGTTATAGATTGGCATGGTGGGGTTCATATTCAATGCAGTATCAAACATGCCTGTATTGCCATAGGTTTCGTTAACTCTTCTGGCATTGAGTGTACCATTTAATTGCAAACGGTTGTTGAGCATCCTGTTTTCCATAACAAAGCGGCTGCCGAACTCTTCACGTGCTGTTTTGATATCAATACCTGTAGCTTTCTTATAGTTGAAAGAGGCTCCATAATGTCCACTGCCTGTGTTTCCATTGATTGACAGGTATTGGTTATTGTCATATGAAAAATCTCTTACAAGATGATCATACCAAACTGTGTTGTATCCATAGTCAGTGCCTCTCCTAGAACGGCGAAACTCGTCAGGTGTGAGTACGGTTCGAGGTTCTTTTGCCAGGTTCACGCCTAGCCAACTATCATAAGTTACCTGAGTCTTTCCCGGTATTTTTGACCCCTTCTTTGTTGTGATAAGAATTACACCATTTGCACCACGTGTACCGTAAATAGCAGCTGATGCAGCATCTTTAAGCACAGTCATTGACTCAATGTCCTGTGAAGAGAGGTTCCTGATATTACCTCCTGTAACACCATCAATAACGATTAACGGGTCGTTTGATGCAGATATTGAGGTTGCACCCCTGATCTGAAGTGATGAACTTGAGTTTGGATTCGCTGAAGCTGTACTATTAACATTCAAACCTGCAACCTTACCTGTAAGCAGCTCCATTGGATTACTTACAGCCCCCGGTTGAAACTGGTCTCTGTTCACCTGTACAATAGAGCTTGAAAGCTCTTTTCTGCTTAAGGAGCCATAACCGATAACAACTATCTCTTCCAACATCTCTCTGTCTTCTTCAAGAACTATGTTAATTGTAGTCCTGTTGTTGATTGAGATTGTTTGAGTATTGTAGCCAATGTAGCTAACTTCTAATACCCCGTTTGAAGGCACCTGAATTACAAAATTGCCATCATAGTCAGTTACTGTTCCATTTGAAGTACCTTGTAAAAGAATATTGGCGCCGATTATTGGTTCGCCGGCAATATCCGTAATGGTACCTCTGACATTTATCATAGTGCCTGTTTGAGCACTTGCTGATAAAATCATTAGCATCCCCGATAAAAACATCATCAGAAACGCTTTCGTTTTTTTGTTGAATTTTACATACATGTTGTTAACATTATTAGATTATCTGTTTACTTTAATACCACGTTATCAATAATATTGATCTGATTAACTAAAAGAACTCTACACTCTATACAAAGTTAGATTTTCTTAAATGGGATGTTTCTGCAATCTACTTAATTAACGAAATTAAGCAGTGCAAACGATTGCATATTAGATATAATGGCTAAATTATCAATTAGTTACAATTGACAACTTAACAGGTTGCAAAAAGTAAAAAAATGTGGTTAAATTATATGTATGTAAAGTTAAAAACAGGAGTTCTGTGTCATTTTGAAGCAGATTTTCCTCTTTTCCGATCTCTTTTTTTAAGTAAAGTGATTTTCTTTTTCCCAGTTTTTGTTGAAATCCTTCTTCTAAGCATCATCAGAAAGCGTTTGCTCGGATTGCTTTTCATATACGATTCGATATGGCGAGCTCTTTTATCCTCCAGAATTTGATCAATCTCAATAAGGATTCCTGACTCTTCCACATCACCAAATTCATCATTTACTGATGTTCCGAAAAATCGCATAGTAGGAGTAAGTCCCATATAAGCGTTAATAAGAGGGGGGATGTTCCATCCTAATGCACGAACTTCTTTATTAAGGATTCTATAGTCTTCATTGAAGTTTTTGCCACGGAAAAGAGCCTCCATTTTTTTATAGTCAGTATCAGTTTCCAAAGGTACAATTGGAGTGACTAATTTCTCTTTATCGGGAAAATGTTTGTTCAGGAAGTATAATATCATGTTTCTGGCATGCTTATTATATGTTCCATACATTGTAACTTTGCCAAAAAAGTATTTTATCTGAGGATCTATAACTGTGAGGGCGCCCAAGCCATCCCAAAGGTTGTCAAGTGCAAATATACCTTTACGACCCATAAGTGTAGACTGATACTCCAGAGATACAAAGGATCTGCCTAACTCAACAGTATAGGGCAGGTAATCATTTATAAATTCATCAGAGAAGTTAAGAAGGTGGGCTGTTGCCAACATAGGTTTACCATTTTCATCAAACTCTACATCAGAGCCATAAATGAAACGATAGCCTCCAAGTATTTCTTCATTTTCCGGGTCCCATACAATAAGTTGTTTATATGGAACCTTCATCACATCATATTTGTCGATATCAGCCTCAAGTCCGGTTCCTCCACCATAATGTCTGAATGCAATTTCACGTAGTCTTCCTACCTCTCTCATCAAGTTAGGAGAATCATGACTAGTAAAAACATAGATTTCGTTATTAGCTTTATTTGTGATTCTTACTCTCTTTTGAACTGTAAGTTCTGATTTAATAAGATTCTTATCTACCGGATCGATTATCTTTTCCATATGATTTCTATTTCTTTAAAAAAGTGACTACTTCATTGAGTATACAATATCTTTCACATATTGTGCCCATTGTTTAGTCGTTCTTGAGTTATCAAATACCTGCCATGATATTGGTTTCCCAAATATGATTCTGAATTCACTATTACTGTTTTTGAACATTTCATCAGGCAAATATATAAGTTCAATATTAAATTTAAACCCAAGAGATTTTCGAATATTTGCAAAATTATAGAAGAAATTAGAGTTTACTGCCTCAAAGTGTACAGGAACAATATCTCTTTTATATTCAACCGCTTTTACAATAAAGTTCTTCATCCATTCCAGGTCAATAATCTCTCCTTTTATCTTTCTGGAACATAAACCAGCTGGGAAGGTTATAATCTGGTTATCTGAAGCGTATGCATCATTGATTGCTTTTGCTGAATTCTTTGCCTGTGCACCATATTTATTTATAGGCACAAATATGGGTTTTAAGGGTTCAATATAATAGAGAACATCATTTACCAGATATTTAATTCTTCCATTATATTTCTCACCTAAAACAGCGGATAAACAGATACCATCAAGTCCTCCCAGAGGATGGTTCGAAGCAAATACAAACCTTCCTTCTTCTGGTATATTTTCTTCTCCCTCTATATTTAATGACAGATTAAACTCTTTGTCAACCAATGCACGCATAAATTCCACTCCCTCCAAATCCCTGTTTCTCTCAAGAATTCCATTTATGTCATCCTGATGAACGGTGCGCTTGAGATAGTTTATAAGGAATTTGGGTATTTTTTTATAATATTTCGGAGCTTTATCCTTTAAAATACCGTCAATATCAATTCTAAACGCATTGTTTGAACTCATTACTCACTCTACTTTAATTTTATCGCAAATTTACTAAAAAATGCATATGCAGTACTGAGAAAACGATATTTTCTTGTAAATCAACCTGATTTGAGTTAAACATACAATCCTGGTAATTGTCGCAATTGCCACTAAATCAGGTGTATATGTGTATGTGTTTAGGTGTTGATAACTTTTTTGTAAAATAATGTGTGGAAATGTGGGGAAAAGTGGATTATTTTGTAATTTTACACCGTTGATGTCTCTATTAGGTTGAAAATGATTTAGAAAATGTTGCAATTCCTGGGAAATATTGAAGCGAAGACAGATGCAAAAGGTAGGATTTTTATTCCCGCCATATTTCGCAAATGTCTCCAAAATGAAGGGGAGAGTTTTCTAGTCCTTCGTAAAGATATTTTTCAGAATTGTCTTGTTCTCTATCCCGGCAGCGTTTGGGAAAGTGAGATTAATGAGCTCAGAAGCAGATTGAGTAAGTGGAACAGAGAACAGCAACAAATCTTCCGTCAGTTTGTGTTAGATGCAGAAAGATTGGAAATTGATGCAAATGGACGTGTGCTTATACCGAAACGATATTTACAGATGGCTTTTATCGAAACTAATGTTCGATTCCTTGGTGTGGATAACACTATTGAAATCTGGTCCAAAGAAGAATTAGAAAAGCCATTGGTTGATCCAGATGAGTTCTCTTCAAAATTGGAAGAACTCATGGGTGGAACTTTTTAAAAAGCCATTAAGGGGACATCATTTTATATATTTAAATATATCCCAAAATGGATACTGACAACATTTTTCCCAATACTTATCATACTCCGGCATTGCTTAATGAAAGCATAGACGGTCTGAATATAATGCCTTCAGGTGTTTATGTTGATGTGACTTTTGGTGGGGGTGGTCACTCCAGGGAAATACTAAAAAGACTAGGAGATCAGGGGCGTTTAATTGCATTTGATCAAGATAAAGATGCATTTAGGAATAGTATCCCCGATCCAAGATTTACCTTGGTCCATGGTAATTTTCGATTTCTGAAAAACTTCCTTCGATTTTATAATGTAGATAGCATAGATGGGTTGATAGCCGACTTAGGGGTGTCTTCTCATCACTTCGATGAATCTAGTCGAGGATTTTCTTTTCGTTTTAAGGGAGATCTCGATATGCGGATGAATCAAAATGCTAATATATCAGCTGCAGATATTCTTAATGAATATACGGCCGATAAACTCTCAGATATTTTCTATAGATATGGAGAACTTAAAAACTCCAGAAAAATTGCAGCCTCAATAGTGAAATTCAGAGAGTCACAGAAGATTAAAAAGACAGATGAGTTTTTATCAATATTAGAGCCATTTACAAGAAGAGACAAAGAGAAAAAAGTACTTGCACAGGCATTTCAGGCTCTCCGCATTGAGGTTAATAAAGAGATGGATACATTAACTGATATGCTTAGGCAAGCAATACAGGTAATGAAGCCTGAAGGCAGAATAAGTGTGATTTCATATCATTCACTTGAAGATAGGCTTGTTAAGAATTTTTTCAAGACAGGAAATTTTGAAGGTCGCCTCGAAAAAGATTTCTATGGGAATCCTCTTACACCTTTCAGGTTAGTGAACAGGAAGGTAATTGTACCTTCTGATGAAGAGCAAAAAGCAAATCCACGTTCTCGTAGTGCTAAATTGCGAATAGCAGAAAAACTGTTGTTTGATAAAATATAAACTGTTCAGATAAAATGAAATTTAAGTTCGATAACATACGCAAATCGTTTGTCCATGTTTTTGGAGGGAGTGTTCTGACTGAGAATTTCTTCCTCCGAAACATGAGATTTATTCTTGCACTGGTAATTATAATGATTTTGTTTATTAGTCATCGTTATACTATGCTGCAAGGGATGTCTGATATAGAGCGTCTGCAACAGCAACTTAAAGATGTAAAATATGAGTCACTTACTATTTCTTCAAGTCTAACTGAAGCTAGCAGGCAAAGTGAAATAGAACGACGTGTTGAGGAGGCAGGACTTGATCTTGTCATTACAAATGAACCGGTGTATTATATAGATTAGCAGTCTTTTAGAGAAGCAAATTTATTGAAAAGATGAAAGAGCAGGATAAAAACAGAAAAAATAAAGGTATTTTGGGTAGATACGGACTCATTGTATCCGTTTTAATGCTGTTTTCATTTATGATTATATTTTCTGCAGGCAGAATTATGTTTTCAGCTGAAGGTAGAAAATGGAGAGAGGTGGGCGAAAAAGAGACAGTAATCAGAGACAGGGTTATCTTACCAAAAAGAGGTAATATCTATACATATGATGATAAGCTACTTGCATCTACAGAACCAATTTATAGTATCTACATGGACTTTTGGGCTGATGGAATGAAGAAAGATACTCTCGTTAAATATGTAGATGATCTGTCTGTTGCACTTGCAAGAAAATTTCCCGACCGCACTGCATCTCAGTATAAGAATATTATAATGAATGGCTGGAATCTTCGTGAAAAAGAGGAGAGGCAGATTCTCGAAAATAAAAACAAAGGGATTGATGAGAGGGTTCCAATTCGATCAAGATATGTGAAGATATTAAGAAATGATATTAACTATATAGATCTGAAAGAGATACGTACATTCCCATTTTGGAATCAGAGATCTAACAGGAGTGGTTTGATAGCTGAAGAGCGAAATTCTCGCAAAAAACCATTTGGAAATCTGGCAAACCGTACAGTAGGAAGCGTCTATAAAGATATCGAAAAAGGTGGAGCCAGTGGACTGGAACTAAAATACGATTCTCTTTTAAGGGGAGTACCGGGAGTTAAATATCGTCAGAAAATTCAGGGCAAATGGATGGATGTAGTTGAAGAACCTGCTAAAGAGGGGTGGGATATAGTAACTACTATTGATGCTGATATTCAAGATATTGCCGAGCGTGCACTTAAAAGCAAACTTGTGGAAACAGAGGCTGAATCAGGTACTGCAATTATTATGGAAGTAAAAAGCGGTGAGATTAAGGGAATTGTAAACTTAGACCGTTTGAGTAACGGCGATTATGCCGAAGGTAACCCGAATGCTTTTTCTTATATGAATGAACCTGGATCAACATTTAAGACTGTTACCACTATGATAGCACTTGATGATGGTGTAATTACTCCAACTGATTCATTCTATGTAGGTAACGGTCTGTTCCAATATAATAAAAGATGGGTCAGAGATCATTACTGGCGCAGAGGTCAGGATAGAGGATATCTCACAGTGGCAGAGGGTATGGAGTTGTCTTCGAATGTTGTAATGAGCAAAATAGTTCTAAAGGGATACGAAGATAAACCTGAGAAATTTGTAGACGGTATTGATAGGATAGGTCTGCGAAAACAGTTAACGTGGGATGTACCATTAAACGGTATTGAGGGTACCTCTTCAATCCGATATCCAAATGATAAAAATAACTATTGGTCAAAAACAACACTTCCATGGATGTCTTTCGGATACGAAACACAAATACCTCCAATATACATGCTGATGTTTTACAATGCTATCGCAAACGGTGGTAGAATGATCAAGCCATTTATTGCAAAGCAGTTTCTGGAAAACGGAAAGGTTGTAAAAGAGTTTGAGGCGGAAGTGGTTAATCCTAAGATATGTAAAGAGTCAACTTTAGAAGAGATAAAGAAGATGCTGGTTGGTGTTGTTGAAAATGGAACAGCAAAAGTTGTGGCATCAGATTATTTTAGCATTGCAGGGAAAACCGGTACAGCGCAAATCGCAGGTGGAGGTGGATATTCCGGATATTATGTTTCGTTTAGCGGTTATTTTCCTGCAGATGAGCCTATGTATACAATATTTGTTGGTCTGCGTAAACCAAAAGGTGTTCCATCAGGGGGAGGAATGGCAGGTATGGTATTTAAAAATATAGCTGAACAGACTTATTTAAGAAAAGTCCGACTTTTAGCGGAAGATTGTAAAGTGGATTCTACATTGCAAAAAGCTCCTGAAATAAAACATGGCAACTGGAATAACAATAAATATGTATTGAATAAACTAAATCTGTCAGTAGCAGATAAAAATAGTGATTCGGATTGGGTAAAAATAAAATTTGAAAATAATGAATATCTAACCGAAGAGATTGCACTCAACAATTCAAAAATACCTGACGTGAAGGGAATGGGTGCACGAGATGCTGTGTATCTTCTGGAAAAATCCGGATTAAGAGTAAACCTGATTGGCTCAGGAAAAGTTGTGTCCCAGTCTTTCACACCGGGACAGAATCTTGTTAAGGGAACAACAATAACAATAACCTTGCGTTAATTGGACCAATAAAAAATGTTTTTATGAAACTTAGTAAGTTAATTGAAGGATGTAAAGTCATAAATATTCGTGGTGATAAAGATGCAGAAGTTGAATCTATCACATCCGATTCACGCAATGTCGTTAAAGGATCTCTATTTATTGCCGTTGAGGGAATATTTACTGACGGGCATTCTTATATTGGAAAAGCAATAGAACAGGATGCTACTGTTGTAGTTTATGATAAACCTCTTATAGAAGAGTACTTTTCGCGTGTAACATATGTTCAGGTTGAAGATAGTTCAGAAGCACTTGCTCAAATTGCATCTGAGTGGTTTGGTAACCCATCTCAGCTCATAAAGTTGGTTGGTGTAACTGGTACAAATGGGAAAACAACCATTGCAACATTGCTTTACAGGATATTTAGATTATCAGGTTATCCTTCTGGTCTGCTGTCAACTGTAGGCAATTATGTTAATGATGAATTCTACCAAACAACACATACAACACTCGATCCGATATCATTAAACAGCTATCTCAAAAAAATGGTTGATGCAGGATGCGAGTATGCATTTATGGAGGTAAGCTCACACGCTATACATCAAAAGCGTGTTCATGGCCTTCTTTTTGCTGGTGGAATATTTACAAATCTTACGCAGGATCATCTCGATTATCACAGTAATATGCTGGAGTATCGAAATGTAAAGAAATCATTTTTTGATAATCTTCCAAAGGACACATTTGCATTGACTAACTCAGATGACAAGAATGGGTTGGTAATGCTTCAGAATACTAAAGCAAAGAAGTATACATACTCTCTCAGGAGTATGGCAGATTTTAAAGCACGTATATTCGAGAAACATTTTGATGGCAGCGAGATAGAGATAAATGGCAAAGCTTTATCTGTACAATTTGTGGGTGTTTTTAATGTCTACAATCTCTTGGCTGTATATGGAGCATCAATATTGTTGGGTCTCGAAGAAGAAGAGGTGTTAAAAATACTTTCTGTGCTTAAGCCGGTTGCCGGGAGATTCCAGACAATACGTTCACCAAAAGATTATACTGCTGTTGTTGATTATGCACACACTCCTGATGCTTTGACAAATGTTCTAAGCTCTATAAACGAGGTGCTTAGCGGAAATGGTAGAGTAATTACGGTAGTTGGCTGTGGGGGCAATCGTGATAAAACCAAACGCCCTATTATGGCCAGGGAAGCCGTTAAAGGGAGTGATAGAGTGGTTTTTACCTCTGATAATCCCAGATTCGAAGATCCAATGGATATTCTTAATGATATGCTTGCTGGACTAACTGAAGAAGAAAAAAGTTCTGCATTAACAATTGCAGATCGTAGAGAGGCTATAAAGACTGCATGTGCATTAGCTCAGCCTGGCGATGTTATTTTGATTGCAGGAAAAGGTCATGAGGACTATCAGGAAGTTAAAGGTGTAAAACATCATTTTGATGATAAGGAAGAGGTAGAAAAGATATTTTCTGCTCAATAAATTGTGTTAGATAAATACGATAAACAATGTTATTTTACCTATTTGATTATTTAGATAAGCTTGATTTTCCAGGAGCAGGAATGTTTCAGTTCGTAATGTTTCGATCTGCAATGGCAGCCATATTTGCTCTGCTTATTGGTGTTTTTTTCGGGAAAAAGCTAATAAGGAAACTTCAGAAGAAACAAATTGGAGAAACAATTCGTGATCTTGACCTGGAAGGGCAATATAGTAAAAGAGGTACACCTACGATGGGTGGTATAATAATCATTCTCTCTATACTTTTTTCCATGCTTCTTTTCGGTAAACTTGAGAATATCTATATCATTATAATGCTTGTAAGCACTGTTTGGTTGGGGACTCTGGGATTTGCAGATGATTATATTAAGGTCTTCAAAAAAGATAAAGAGGGACTTGAAGGAAAATTCAAGATTATTGCACAAGTCGGCCTCGGCCTTATTGTTGGACTCACAATATATTTTAGTCCTGAGATTGTAGTAAGAGAAAATACTGAAATACGAATTGATAACGTAATTGAAGATGTGACCTATAAGAGTGAAGATGTAAAAACTACAAGTACAACAATTCCTTTTGTGAAAAATAACAACTTTGATTACAGATGGCTGGTAAGCTGGCTGGGTGATTATGCTGATGAAGCTGTTTGGGTAGTTTTTGTCTTAATTGTAATTTTAATTGTAACAGCTGTATCAAATAGTGCTAATCTCACTGATGGTCTGGATGGTCTTGCCTCTGGATCATCTGCAATAATTGGAGTAGCTTTAGGTATACTGGCTTATGTTTCGGGACGTGTTGACTTTGCCTCTTATCTTAATATCATGTATATACCCGGAAGTGACGAACTTATGGTTTTTGCTTCTGCATTTGTAGGTGCATGTGTAGGATTCCTGTGGTATAATGCTTATCCTGCACAGGTTTTCATGGGGGATACGGGAAGTTTAACCATAGGAGGGATTATAGGTGTGTTTGCAGTGCTGATTCATAAGGAACTTCTTTTGCCCATATTGTGCGGAGTGTTTTTTGTTGAGGCCCTTTCAGTAATAGGACAGGTTACATACTTTAAATATACTAAAAAGAAATATGGTACCGGAAGAAGAATATTTAAGATGACACCTTTGCATCATCATTTTCAGAAGCCGGGAGATGGAAGCATCGATGCAATTATACAAAAGCCTAAAACACCTATCACTGAGCCAAAACTTGTTACTCGTTTTTGGCTGATAGGCATTCTGTTAGCTGTATTAGCTGTTGCAACTTTGAAAATGAGATAATATTTAAGAAATAAAATATGAATGAAAAATTGATTGTTGTTCTTGGTGGTGGAGAGAGTGGTGTTGGAACTGCCATACTTGCCAAAAAGATGGGCTTCAAAGTATTCCTGTCAGACAGCGGCATTATAAAAGATAAGTACAGAGATATTTTGAATTCTCACAACATCAATTTTGAAGAGAATAGTCATACAAAAGATATTATACTAAAAGCGGATGAAGTAGTTAAAAGTCCGGGAATTCCTGATACATCCTTAATTGTTCAAGAGCTTAAAGAAAAAGGAACTTCAATCATTTCAGAGATAGAGTTCGCAAGCCGGTATACTTCAGCTAAACTCATTTGTGTCACCGGGAGTAATGGTAAAACAACAACAGTAAATCTGATATATCACATTCTTAAGTCTGCTGGCTTGAATGTAGGATTGTGTGGTAACGTAGGAAACAGTTTTGCCCTACAAGTGGCTGAGAAAGATTTTGATTATTATGTTCTAGAATTAAGTAGTTTTCAACTGGAAGGATTAATTGAATTCCGGGCTGATATTGCGGTATTGCTGAATATCACACCTGATCACCTCGACAGGTATAACAACGATATGCAGGAGTATATAAATGCAAAAATGAGAATTATACGGAATCAACGAATTAATGATTCTTTTATTTACTGGGAGGATGACCCTATTGTAACCAGAGAGATAGAGAAACTTAAACCTGAAGTTACATGCTATCCATTTGGTGAGTTTAAAAAAGAACATACCGTTGGATATACTGAAAATGGAAAATTGTTTATCAATACTAAAGGTAATATGTTTAATATGGAATTAGAATTATTAGCTTTGGAAGGAATGCATAATGTGTATAACTCTTTGGCATCAGGTATAGTAGCAAAGCTGATGGATATCACCGACGATCAGTTGAGAATTTCACTGTCCGATTTTCAGGGCGTACCTCACAGACTGGAAAAGGTGGCAACTGTGCGTGGAGTTCAATATATAAATGATTCTAAGGCCACTAATGTAAATTCCTGCTGGTATGCTTTAAAGAGTATGCGAAGTAAAACAGTGCTGATTCTGGGAGGTACTGATAAAGGTAATGATTACTCAGAGATCGACGATCTGGTCCGATCTAAAGCAAGGGCTCTGATATTTTTAGGAAAAGATAACAGTAAGTTACACACATTTTTTGATGGTAAAGTTGAAGAAATAAGAGATGCAAGTTCAATGAAAGAAGCTGTAGATCTGGCTTACAAACTTGCTCAAAAAGGAGATGTCGTTTTGCTTTCTCCATGCTGTGCAAGTTTCGATCTCTTTAAAAATTATGAAGATAGAGGAGATCAGTTTAAAGAATGTGTAAGGAACTTATAATGTTTAGGAAATAATTCTACGAATCTGAAAAATTGTAATTATGCTCGATAATAAAAACTACACAGACAACCCGACAGAACCTATCGAAGAGGTTAAAACGTCCGGATCTACGCTGGTCGAATTCGGGCACAAGATATTCAAAGGGGATAAGGTTATCTGGTCTGTATTTATAATACTCTGTATTATTTCACTGATCGAAATTTTTAGTGCTACAAGTACAATTGTGTACCGACAGCAAAATCAATTTGGTCCCATCCTGCGTCACACAATGTTTTTAATAGGGGGCGTTGGAATCATTTTGCTTATACATAATATTCCATATAGATTTTTCTCATCACTTATATTTGTGCTGTTGGGAGCAATTGTGTTGCTTATTCTCACTCCATTTATAGGAGAGAGTGTAAATAACGCCGACAGATGGATATCAATAATGGGATTCACAATTCAACCCTCTGAGATTGCAAAGATTTCACTCATGGGTACCATTGCATTTCTGTTAAGTAAACAGAATGGACACAATGATGGAATACTCTTTAAGTGGATGATTGGTCTGATGATTGTAGTATGCGGAATAATTGCAGTGGATAACTTATCAACAGCTGTACTGCTCTTTGGTGTATGCTATCTTCTGATGTTTATTGGAAATGTAAAGATTACTAGACTTCTTAAAGTAGCTGGCGTCGGTATTGCAATCATCCTTTTGTTTGTATTGTTACTTAATATCATTCCTGAGAGCTGGACCGACTCAGGTCCCCTCAATCGTTTAGGTACATGGCAAAATCGTATCACTCATTTTGGAGAAGCAAAAGAGATGACGGAAGAGGAATACTTTACTATTACAGACGAAAATTATCAGGTAGCACATGCAAAAATAGCAATATCTAATGGGGGGGTATTTGGAGTTTTCCCTGGCAATAGTACAGAAAGAGATTTCTTACCACAAGCTTATTCCGATTTTATATATGCTATTATAATTGAAGAGATGGGACTTCTGGGTGGTATGTTTGTTTTACTACTATACCTGGTTATACTGATACGAGGAGGTATAATAGCGAGGAAGACAGAAAAATTATTTCCAAAATATCTTGTAATGGGATCAGCTCTGATGCTGTCTATACAGGCATTTATTAATATGGCAGTTGCGGTCAACCTGATTCCGGTAACCGGTCAGCCTCTTCCTTTAATAAGCCGTGGAGGGACATCAACTTTAATAACTTGTGCTTATTTTGGACTTATACTTAGTGCAGACCGTTTTGGTATAAGTAAAAAGAAAGAAGGAGACTCGGTGGATAGTGATGACAAAAGCAATGAAGTTGGCGGAATAGACGGTGATGATAATAAAGATTCATCTAACCCGGAGGATGTTTCAGTAAACGGTCTTGAAGATAAAGTGGAATTTGAAATCTATCAGGTATGAAGAAGTTTATAGTAAGTGGTGGCGGAACAGGAGGACATATTTTTCCTGCTATATCTATAGCAAATGCAATCAGAAAGCGTTGGCCCGATAGTGAAATATTGTTTGTGGGAGCAGAGGATCGCATGGAAATGGAACGTGTACCCGCTGCCGGATACAGGATTATAGGTCTTCCTGTTGCAGGGTTCGACAGGAAGAATATGATTAAAAATATCAGTGTTGCTGCAAAACTGATAAAAAGTATGAATAAAGCTCGTGGTATCATTAATGAATTTAAGCCTGATATCGCTATAGGTGTAGGAGGTTACGCAAGTGGCCCCATTCTTAAGGCAGCCTCTGCCAAAGGTATTCCAACACTTATTCAGGAGCAAAATTCATATGCAGGAATAACCAATAAAATGCTTGCAAAAAAAGCTTCAGTCATTTGTGTTGCATATGAAGGAATGGAGAGCTATTTCCCAAAGGATAAGATTGTACTCACAGGAAATCCCTGTCGTCAGGATTTAATCGTTTCTGCTGAGAATCGCAAGAAAGGTTATGAGCACTTCAATCTTGATCCAAAGAAGCGAACAATCTTAATGTTAGGAGGAAGCCTTGGTGCAGCAACATTAAACAAAAGCATTGTTTCAGCTCTCGATAAATTGAGAAAAGATGAAAATGTACAGGTTTTATGGCAGTGTGGTAAGTATTACTTTAAAGATATGCAGAAACTGCAGACCGAAGGTAAAATACCTCACAATATCCATCTGATGGATTTTATATCTCGTATGGATTACGCCTATTCTGTAGCGGATTTAATAATATCTCGTGCAGGAGCTGGTTCTATTTCCGAGTTCAGTCTACTTGGCAAAGCTGTGATTCTTGTACCGTCACCAAATGTGGCAGAAGATCATCAGACAAAGAATGCACAAGCATTGGTAAATAAGGAAGCTGCCGTAATGATATCAGATGCCCTGGCTCCAAAACTGCTGTTTGATTTTGCACTGGAAATGGTTAGAAATGACGATGAGCTGAAAAAGTTAAGTGAAAACATTATTCAAATGGCACAGCACAATTCTGCAGAAAGAATTGTTGATGAGATTGAAAAACTGATTTAGGAATTTGATAAACAACTTTGATCTCTTTAATGCAAAAAGAGTAAACTCAGAGAAGAAATATTTTGAAAAGTGAAGATATAAAAATGGAGTATAATAATATATATTTTATAGGGATAGGTGGGATAGGCATGAGTAATCTTGCCCGCTATTTTCTTTCAAAAAATAAAAAAGTGGGAGGTTATGATCGTACGGAAACACTACTCACCGAAACTCTTTCAAAAGAGGGTGCTTTAGTTCATTACGAAGACTCCATAACTCAGATTCCAGATCATTTTAAAGATAAGAATGACACCCTGATTGTTTTCACACCTGCTGTTCCTGCATCACATAGCGAATTAAACTGGTTTAAGGATAATGGTTTTAAGGTAATTAAACGTGCTCAGCTTTTAGGTGAAATAACCAGGTCCAGTAAGGCTATCTGTATTGCTGGTACTCACGGAAAGACAACTGTATCAAGTATGACAGCCCACCTATTTCGTCAATCACATGTGGATTGTAATGCATTTTTAGGCGGGATACTAAAAAACTATGATACCAACCTGCTGCTTTCCGGTAAAAGTAATGTAACTGTTGCTGAAGCTGATGAATATGACAGATCTTTTCACTGGCTCACACCTGAAATTGCAATTATTACATCAGCCGATCCGGACCATCTGGATATTTATGGTGATGAACAATCTTACAGAGAGAGCTTCGAGAAATTTACATCACTTATAAAACCTGGTGGACATCTTATTCTTAAAAAAGGAGTAGCCGTTACACCAAATGTAAACGATAGAGTGAAAGTATGGACATATTCAGAAAATGAGGGTGACTTCCATGCAGAGAATATCAGATCGGGAAATGGAGAAACAGTTTTTGATCTCGTTTCGCCAATTGAGAATATTCAAGATATCTCACTTGGAGTGCCGGTAAGGATAAATATTGAAAATGGTATAGCAGCCATTGCAGCAGCTCAGCTAAGTGGAGTAACAGCAGAAGAGATTCGTCGTGCAATGAGCTCTTTTGAAGGTGTAAGCAGACGTTTCGATTACAGGATAAAAAGTAATCAGATAGTATATATCGATGATTATGCACACCATCCGAATGAACTTAAGGCAGCTATAGAATCGATAAAATCACTCTACCCGAACAAAAAGGTAACAGCTGTTTTTCAACCACACCTTTATTCCCGGACACGTGATTTTGCAAATGAATTTGCCTCTAGTCTCTCACTTCTGGAAGATGTTATATTACTGGATATTTATCCTGCCAGAGAATTACCTCTCGAAGGAGTTACCTCTCAAATAATATTTGAGAAGATAACAACAGCTGAGAAACTGCTTTGTAGTAAAAATGAACTTCCTGAACTGATTAAGAATAAGCCTATGGAAGTCTTTGTTACATTTGGTGCAGGAGATATCGACCGTTTGGTGCCCGAAATAGAAAAAATATTAAGAGATAGGTATTTGAGTAAGGTATAATCTTATTTAAATTAGTAGTATATTGAACTTCAAGATTTATCTTTGTATAGAAAAATAAAACGATAGTGAAGAAAATCCTTGTCATATTCATTGCTCTGGCAGTTGTTGGTTACCTGATATTTTCAGCTGACTATTTCAGGGAATCATCACACAACAGTGTTTGTGAAGAGTTTGTTGTTATCGTAAAAGATAGTACACAAACCCAGTTTGTAACAGCCAGAGAAGTAGAGGATTTAGTGAAGAAGTATAAACTTTATCCGGTAGGGAAACCTTTTAAAGAGATAAATACACTGGCTATTCGTGATACAATTATTGGCAACAGACTAATTGAATCTGCTGATGTATTTATTACTTCAAGTTCTACAATTGTAGCAACAATACGACAGAGAGAACCAATTCTTAGAGTAGTTTCTGATATAAAAGGAAATTTTTATGTAGATAAGGATCGAAAGATAATGCCCGTCTCTTCTAGTTTTGCTGTTTATGTGCCAATTGCAACTGGTGTAATAGATGAGGAATTTGCTCAAAACGAACTGTATGATTTTGCAATGTTCCTTAGGAATAATTCCGAATGGGATGCGTGGATCGAACAGATAGTGGTTAGGAGTGATAACGAAGTGGTATTAATTCCCAGAGCTGGTGATTTTAAGATAATTATGGGAGATATTGATGATTATCACTCCAAGTTGGATAAATTCGCTCGTTTCGTTGATGGAGGATTAAATGTTGTTGGATGGAACCGTTATTCCGAAATTAATTTAAAGTATGAAAATCAAGTTGTGTGCACCAGAAAATAGTAATAATCACAACAAAAAAATATAGCCAATATATGACGCAATCAGAATTTATAGCTGTAATAGATCTGGGAACATATAAAATAAAAGGTGTTGTTGCTCGCAGGAACGACAATAATGTTTTTTCAATACTCGAAAGTAAAACCATTGATTCTGGCAACTCAATACGCAGAGGTATGGTTTACAACATTGAAGAAACCGGAGCAAGTGTCAGGAAATTAATGACTATGCTTGAAAACAGTATAGATCAAAAAATAGGTAAAGTATATGTTTCTCTTAACGGACAGTCACTGCATACTATGGAGGTCAGGGACACAAAACAGCTCTCTACCGGTGGAATAGTGTCCGAAGAAGTGATCAAACAGTTACAGGAGTCTGCCGAGAAATTTACTCCCGATCTGAAAAGAAATTATGCTGTCGCAGATGTTGAATATTATATTGATGGTAAGCAGGAACTTAACCCAGTAGGTGTTGCTGGTACGCAAATAGAAGCAGCTTACAGGATTGTAACAGGCAGACCCAATTTACTGTCTAATATTGAGAAAAGCTTTAGTGATAAAGCTAAACTCCCAATTGCCGGATATGTTATAGGTGCTCTAGCGTCAGCTGCTATAGCATTGAACGATGAAGAAAAAGAGCTGGGTTGTGCATTTGTTGATTTCGGTGCAGGCACTACCACTCTATCAATATATAAAAATGGGATTTTAAAGAGGATGGTTGTGATTCCTTTTGGTGGTAAGAATATCACTAAAGATATATGTGCGTTGAATATAACTGAAAATGACGCAGAGCAATTAAAAATTAAGTTCGGAAAAGCATATGAGAATCACGAAAGTCCTTTTTTCACATCACCATTCTCTTCAAAGCCTGATGTAGATCTAACAGAGCTCAACAGGGTGATTGGATTACGACTTGATGAAATTTCTGCAAACCTTAAAGAGCAGATCAGACTTTCAGGTCTCGAGAATGAACTGGGTTCCGGAATGATAATTACGGGGGGCGCATCACAATTAAAGAATATGACTGATTACTTGACTCACAAGTTCAAGATGCCTGTAAGAAAAGCAACAGCTAAAAAAACTTTTATAAATAATGCTTCTGAACTTATCAATGACCCCTCATTTACTCAGGTTTTAGGGATGTTGTTGTTTGGTAAAGAGAGCTGTCACTATGAGGATCGCCATGTTTATAATGAATATGACGAAGAGGAATTCTCTAAAGAAAGTGAGAAAAAAGAGTATAGAGAAACTGCAAAAGCAGTGAAGAAGACCAAGAAAACTCAAAAACCGGGTCTCTTTTCAAAATTCGGCGATATGTTTGAGAATATGTTTTCTGATGAGGATGAATAATTAAAAGGTACACATTGATGGATTACGATTTATTAGATTTTCAAATAGAGAGTCATACAGACGCAATTATTAAAGTAATTGGTGTTGGTGGAGGTGGCGGTAACGCCGTAAATCATATGTTCAGAGAAGGTATTCATAATGTCTCATTTGCATTATGTAATACAGATAATCAGGCTTTGATGGAATCTCCGGTACCTGTAAAAGTTCAGTTAGGTACAACTACAACCGGTGGATTAGGTGCCGGGAACAAACCTGAAATCGCCAGAAAAGCCGCTGAAGAGAGTGTGGATCTGATTGAAGATCTGCTTAACGATGGTACACGCATGGTATTTATTACTGCGGGAATGGGTGGTGGAACCGGAACTGGAGCAGCCCCTGTAATTGCCCGTGTAGCCAAAGAGTTAGGTATTCTTACAGTAGGAATTGTTACTATACCTTTTGTGTTCGAAGGATCCAGAAAAATTGTTCAGGCTCTAAAAGGTGTAGAAGAGATTGCCAAGAATGTAGATGCTTTGCTTGTAATAAACAACGAACGTCTGCGTGATATATATAGTGATCTTACTGTACTTAATGCATTTGCCAAAGCTGATGATACTCTTACCACTGCTGCAAAGAGCATTGCGGAAATCATCACTGTACATGGTCATGTTAATCTCGACTTTGCTGATGTAAATACTACATTAAAAGATGGTGGAGTGGCCATAATGAGTAGTGGAAAAGGAACAGGAAGTGACCGTATTAATGAGGCTATAAAAGACGCTCTGCACTCTCCTCTGCTCAACAATAACGATGTTTTCAACTCTAAGAAAATATTGATAAATCTCTGCTTTGGAGAAGAAAATCCTTTGATGATGGAAGAGATGAATGCACTTCATGATTTTATGTCAAAATTCAGTAATGATATTGAAGTAATCTGGGGTGCTGCAGTTGATGAATCACTGGATAAAGAGGTTAAGGTGACGCTGCTGGCGACTGGATTCTCAATTAATAATGTTCCCGGTATAGAAGAGATTAAACTGGAAGAGAGTAAAGCTGATGAGCTACAGCGTAAGATTCAGGAAGATGAAGAGCGAAAACGCGAGATCAAAGATAAGGAGCTTATTGAGAAGTATTATGGAAAAGCCGGATTGGAAACTCTTTCAGCAAACAATTACAGACAGGAGCCATTTATACTTACTTTAGAGGAGCTGGACGATGATAAGATTCTGGAGGCTTTGGAGAAGAACCCGGTATTTAAAAGGGATAGAACTTTTAATCCCAGAACATATCATATAGATAAACTTAACCAGTCGGCTACTCTGTTCGACTAAGAGATGAATTTTATATTTTATAATTCAGGTACAAATACATTTAAAATCATTTGAAAAAAGATAACTGTTATGACACTATTCGATACTATCACAGAAGAGATAAAAAAAGCAATGCTGGCTAAAGATAAGGTCCGTCTTGATGCATTAAGAGGGGTAAAGAAAGAGTTTCTGGAAGCTAAGACTGCTAAAGGTGCAGCAGATGAACTTGCAGATGATAAAGCAATAGCTATTCTTCAAAAGATGGTAAAACAACGCAAGGAGAGTGCTGAAATATATAAAGAGCAGGGTAGGGAAGATCTGGCAGAAACTGAGATTGAGCAGATGAAGGTTATCCAGGAATATTTACCTAAACAGCTTTCAAAAGAAGAAATAGAGGCAGAAGTCATGAGAATAATTGCCGACACAGGTGCTTCCACTATGAAAGATATGGGAAGAGTTATGGGTATAGCCACAAAAGAACTTGGTGGAAAAGCTGATGGTGGAACCATTTCTGCTATCGTGAGACAAAAGTTGTCTTAACACAGGCTCTGATATACATTTTCAACTGAAACAATTAATCAGAAAAGCAACTAATAGCCAGTAACTATCTTATAAAAATTGGGAGTTCTTTAGTGAACCTTTTCTCAATTAAATTTGATTTACTGGCTCGTTTGTTTAGTTTAGTAAGCTCTTTCTCCAAATCTTTATTAGTTTTCAAATCATCGGAAAGTAGTAAAATGGAGAATGATTTATCATCTATTATATTTATTCTGAAAGCAACAGTCCTGTTTTCAATAATATCATTCTCGGCAATTTTTATAATATAATCCTTACCCATACTAAAATCAAATGTAATAGGGTGATATCCCATTGCAAAGGCTGTTATCTTGCCTATTTTATCAAAATCAGTAAATATTACACTTCCATTGCTATCTGTAACACCGGCATTCAAAACTTTACCTGAGCTGTTTTTAGATTCCACAAGAATACCCTGAACAGGGTAATTGTCAATACTTACCACTCTTACTCTGCACGTATCCTCGCTAATTGCATCCTGCGATGAATAGGATGTTTTATGTCCGGGATAGTCAGTCGTATTTATAAGCATGAAATTTTCAATTAATTCATAACTTCCTTCGCCAACCTGAACTGTGGATAGTCCCGCAAAACCTGTAATTCTGAATGAAACCTTATCTCCCATGAAAATTATCGAGTCGTTCCCGTTTTTATACACACCTTCCAGTTGTTGTGCAGACGCCACCATTTGAGATAATAGTAGTAATGATAGTATAAGAATTTTTTTCATAAGAGTGGTTTTTTTGTGTTGCTGTAACAAAAATAGCTATATTTTTCACTTATTTAAAATATTGTTCGAGAAAACAGGGTAAAAAAAAGGCCGCTCACAGGAGCGGCCCTTCTTTATGTCATGGATGTAAATCCAAATTATCTTTCTGCCTTAGCATTTGGTTGTGCCGGCCAATATGGATTCTGATACAGATTTGAATTATCTGCTGTTCCATCAGGTGAGGCAAGCTGCATCTGTCTAAATGGAATTGGTGCCAGATAATTGGCTTCCGACCAGTTGTAACCATTAAATATTGTATTTGTAGATGAATTCAGAATCTGATATGGACGCAGATATTTACTTAAGTCTCTACTTGAAACATTAGCATCTGAACTACCATCATCAACCAATCCTGCACTTGTCACTTCACCTGGTTTAGGATCTGTATAGATAGAGTTCTTATATGCCTCATCCCATAAATTGAATCCTTCAATTATATAGTTTTTAACCTGATCCATAGCTCTCCATCTGATAAGGTCATCATAACGAATACCTTCACTCAGATATTCATTTCTGCGTTCACGACGGATGTTATAAAGAGTAGGATCAACCAAAGTACCACCTGAATATGCACCCCAGTCACCCAGAGCCTCAATACTCATATCTGTAGCAGTAATAGTTTTATTGTAATCAGCATCAACACCGGCTCTTGTTCTCAAAGCTCTCCAGTATCTGTCTGCAACAGCATCAATAGTTCCTTTCTTCATGTAAGAAGCCTCTATATAGTTCAGATAAGCTTCTGCAGCACGGAAGATTGGAGAACCTGCAGTTGCTGTCAAATCAGAACCCGGTGCTTCAGAAGGATCATAGTTCATGAATTTTCTTGATCTGTAACCTGTAACGTCTCTAACCTCCTGAAGGTTGATAATCAGCGGTGCAGTAAAGATGGCTGAATCACTCTTAATGTGTACTGGATCATCTTCATCAAAAAGGAAAAGCTGAAGACGCTCATCACGATTCTCTTTCAGATCAGTGATGAATGTATCTCCTTTGTATTCTGAACCTTGTGCATAGATAGGCAGACCGTTCTTCATCAGGAAGCCATCAACAAAACCTTTTGTTAATCCTGTATTTGCTCCTCTTTCAATATATATAGTTACACCATGTGTAATAGAAAGTGAAAGATCATATTGACGCCAGAATAATATTTCATCGAATTTACCCATGTCTCTTGAAGAGAACATGTCAAAATATGGATTCCATCCTGCAAATTCTGCTCTTGAAGGAGGATTTAATACACCAGAGTTAGCTGTTAACTCAATTTTATCTGCGACCTGTTTTGCTGCATCCATAGCTTGATCCAGGAACCAGTCGATCTCACTATCAAGATTGATTGAGAAACCGCTGTTGTAGCTCATAGAAGCACCCGGCCAGCCTGCTTCACCCGGTACACGTGGTGTGCCTCTGTGATAATTAAGGAAAGATGCTTCATAAAGTGCTACTCTTGATTTAGCTAAGAGTGCTGCATCTTTGGTGAGTCTTGTTTTATTCGATACACCATTCTGCATAAGTAATATTGCAGAGTCCAGGTCAGAAATTATTTGACGTGCAACAAGATTACGTGGCTTACGTTCAGCTGCTGCAACCAGAATCTCCTCCTGATCAGGAAGAACTGTGGTTACAATTGGGAAGTCACCATAGGTTTTTAGTCTGTCAAAATAAGCCATTGCTCTTAGCATATATACTTCACCAATATAGTGATCTATCATCAGTGTGTTTCCTGAAAGTGCATTGTCAGTTCTTTTTGGTAACACCTCCTGAAGGAAGAAGTTAAATGCCCTGATATTTCCAAAACCTAAGTCACCATTTTGTGGAACCAAACGGTTTCCCGGTTCATATAAACCAAGATTAGGATTTGATGTAGCCTGATTGTCAGTGTGGTCATCCAAACGGCCTATACCTGTGCTCCATCCACCATGAGTGCTGAACAAAGAAGAGTAATAGTTAATGGGAAATGAAGCAAGATCGCTTTCAGAACTGAGGAATTGGTTTGGTCCAACCTGGTCCAGAGGCTCTCTGTCCAGGAAGTCCTCACAAGAAGTGAGAGATAGAACCAATACTCCAATAATTAATAAAAAATGTTTATATATAGTATTCATCTTATTGTTGTTATTGATTAAAAGTTAATATTCAAACCAACAGAAATAACCTTGCTAAGTGGGTATAGTTTACCGTTACCCCAGTCTCCACCAAGGAGTTCAGGATCAAATACACCTGTAATCTCTGATAAAGTCAAAAGGTTATCACCTGAGATATAAAAACGTACATTCTGCATACCAGCTTTATTAACAATACTGCTTGGTAAGGTATATCCTAGTTGAATATTCTTAAGTCTCAGATATGCTGCATTCTGCAGATATCTTGTTTGTGTGTACTGGTTCTTTCCTTCGCCTGAGAAAAGTGGTCTTGGATAATATGCATCTAAGTTTGCTCCAAGAGGGTTGTCTTCGTCACGGAAGAAATCCCAATGCTCTTCGAAGGCGGTTGATTGCCACATACCTCCTGAAGCACCCCAGAAATATGGTCCGCCAAGCATATAGTCTCTTTTTCCTACTCCCTGGAAGAATACTCTTAAGTCGATTCCTTTCCATGCTGCATCAAGAGTAACACCAAACTTATAGCGAGGAATGCTGTTGCCAATTATGGTCATATCTCCATGATCATCAAGAGTGTTAGCTCCATTGTTTACAACACCATCGCCATTCAGGTCTTTATACATAACATCACCAGCAGCCCAGTTACTTCCCCATACAGGTCTGTTGTTTTCTAAGTGGGCTTGCATCTCTGCATCAGATTTTGCAATTCCTTCTGTTGTATAACCCCATATTTCACCGTTCATACGACCGTTATACCATGTACTTAAGCTATAAGTATCATTTGGATAACGAGTAATTCTTTGCTGGTCATCAGAAAGTACAAGCTTCACACCATATGAGAAATCCTGGATCATATCTCTCCAGTTAACCTCAAGCTCCCAACCGTAAGACTCCATGTCTGCGTTGTTAACTCTTGGAACGCCTGTACCTAAGATAGAAGACAATTCTGGTGCAGGTCCAATCATATCCTTTGTTGTACGGTTAAAGACATCAAATGCACCTGTAAAACGTCCATTGAGTGAGTTCCAGTCCAAACCAAGGTTCCAAGACTGAATAGTTTCCCATGTCATTAATGAGCTTACAATTCCAGGAGCAGAAGAGATGTTTGGTTTTCTGCCATCAACTAACCAATTACCTGCACTTGAACTAACAGGCATTGACAGGAAGAATGGATACCAACTGCTTGTATTCATATTTCCAAGCTGACCCCAAGATGCTCTTAGTTTAAACATGCTTATTTTGTCAGCAAGTGGAGCGAAGAAATCTTCATGAGCCATATTCCATCCAACAGAGAATGAAGGGAAAGTACCCCATCTCTTATCACCAACGAATCTTGAAGATCCGTCACGTCTTACGTTAGCTTCGAAAAGATATTTTTCTTTGTAGTTATAGTTTAATCTGCTGAAGAAACCAAGATTTGCCCAGTGTCCGTACCCGCCAGAGATACTTGGTGTCGGATTGGTAGCAGTATTAAGTGTTGGAACCAGAGGAGTTATTAAGTCCTGTTTTGAACCACCCAGGTTTCTTGTTTTCATCAAGTCGATATTTGTACCACCCATTACAGTGAATGTGTGAGCATCAGCAAGAGAAAAAGTGTAGTCTGAGTATACATTTACAGAAGCGAAGTTGTCTTTAGTAGCACCTTCATAAATGTTGGATTTGCCTGCGTCACCACCTTGCCATGGAGCAGCAAATGGCTGATTGTTTGTATCATATCCATAAATAGGCAATACATCCCAGTGGTTAAAACGATTGATTGTATTGTAGTTACCTTCTGCTCTGATATACCAGTCTTTTACAGGTTCAAATACAAACTGTAGCTGCTGGTACAGATAATCTTTCTCGCTTTTATCAACACCACCATCTCTCATCTGAAGGATTTCATTACCTTCATGATAGTGACCATTAGGGTCAATTACAGGGTTTGTAGGCCAACGTCTTGCAATGTTATGGAAGAACAGGCCAGTCATATAAGAAGGTCTTGAATACTCTTCACGTACCCAACGACTGCTGTAATTCAGAGTTACCCAATCTGCAAGTTCTGCAGATATCTTTCCATTTATAGAATAACGGTTGAAATTGTCTTTTCCATGACGAATCAACCCATTCAGATCAAGGAAGTTCCCACTTATTAAATACGTTATTTTATCACTACCACCACTAACACTCATATTGTGTTCCTGTGATGGTACCCAGTCACGATACATTTCAGCAAACCAGTCAGTGTTTGCATTAGCACCACCGTACAGAAGCCATCTGTTATTGCTTCCTGCAGTAGTTCCATACATTACGGCGTCTCTGTTTCTGTCAGTCAGCTCACCTGTGAATGTTCCATTCTGGTAAGCCTGATAGTCAAGTATGTTCTGCAGTGCCTCTTCAGAGAAAATAGCTCCCTGTCCCGAATTTCTTGCAGCTTCGTTGAAGTACTGAGCAAATCTGTATGAATCAAGCATCTTAGGTACCTGATTAGCATCTGAAAAACGGATATTAGCCTGATATGAAATACTTGGCTTCCCGCTCTTACCTGATTTAGTCGTTACAAGAATAACACCAAAAGCTGCACGTGCACCATAAATAGATGAAGATGCAGCATCTTTCAGTACAGAGATACTCTCAATATCAGCAGGGTTGATTGCATTAATGTTTCCTTCTACACCATCAATTAAAATAAGAGGTGATGAGTTGGAGCCACTTCCAATTGTACCTGCTCCACGAATATTAATAGACATCTGGCTGTCAAGTGTTCCACCAACTCCACTGGATTGTGTCAAGTTCAATCCCGGTATAACACCTTGAAGAGCCTGGGATACATTCTGTACAGGTCTTGATTCTAATGATTTTGAGTCGATAGCAGATACAGATCCGGTAACGTTCACTTTTTTCTGAGTACCGTAACCTACCACTACTACCTCGTCCAGAAGTTCTGTGTCTGTTGCCAGAACAATGTCGATTGTTGTTCTGCCATTAACCGGAACTACCTGTGTTCTCATACCAACATAACTGATTTGCAGGTTTCCACTTGCCGGCACATCAGTTAGGGTATAATTACCGTCAATGTCGGTAACAGTACCACGAGTCGCATCACCTTCAACGATAACTGTCGCCCCGATAACTTCGAAGCCGGTATCATCGGTAATATTACCACTCACGGTAACTGTTTGTGCAGAGATTGTTAAGGCGAAGAAGCTCAAAATAAGAGTAACAAAGCTTCTGTAGCCTAATTGTTTGCATTTTTTCATTTCATTCTCGCGTTTTTAGTTTATTACTAGTTGATTAATCAATTAATTTAGTATATAAATTTATATTTCCAACTTAATAAATAATGAGAATTTAAAAAATAGGACTAATAAATTAAATATATAAACACAAAAGTAAAATAAATATTTTTATTAATAAAATGGAATGAGTATAAAAGGCATAATTAATAAATAATATTAATAATAATTATGGTTATATCTTATTTAATTAAAGATACTTGTATCGAGAATAGTTTTATAATTGCGGCTCTTCTCAATTAATCCATATTTAACACAGATTGTCATTTAAAAAGTGTGTAATTAAGGTATAGACTCAGGTATAAAAAAATGCCTCCGACTAATTAAGCCGGAGGCACCAATAATTTATGGTTTTCTCAACAAGTGAGTATTATAAACCTTTTTCGCTCAGATAACGTTCTGCATCCATAGCTGCACGGCAACCCGTTCCTGCTGCAGTAACTGCCTGACGATATATAGGATCTGCCACATCACCACAAGCAAATACTCCTTCAACATTTGTTCTTGTGTATGGATGCTCAGTTTTAATGTACCCAACATTATCGAGTTCGATATAATCTTTGAAAATCTCTGTATTAGGTTTGTGACCAATGGCCAGGAAAAATCCATCAACTGCTATATCCACCTTTTCCTCATCTGCTTCACCCATCCTTTTAACAAGATGAACTCCTTCAACGCCATTATCTCCAAACAGACCTACTGCATTATGCTCAAACAATATTTCAATCTTTGGATTATTCATCACTCTGTCCTGCATAATCTGAGAAGCGCGCAGATATGGTTTTCGAACAATCATATAAACCTTGTCAGCAAGACCTGAGAGGTAAGTAGCCTCTTCACATGCAGTGTCGCCACCACCTACAACTGCAACCTTTTTCTTTCTGTAAAAGAAACCGTCACAAGTAGCGCATGCAGATACACCCTGACCTGCATATTTAGTCTCATCTTCTAGTCCCAGATACTTTGCAGTAGCACCTGTGGAAATTATAACAGTATCAGTTTCAATAACCTTTTCGTTATCAATAGTCACCTTCAGAGGACGTGTCGAGAAATCAACAGCAGTTGCTCTCCCTGGTAATACTTTAGCACCATATTTAATAGCCTGCTTTTTGAAGTCCTCCATCATGGCCGGGCCTGTTACACCATCAGGGTAACCTGGATAGTTTTCTACCTCAGTTGTGGTTGTTAGCTGACCACCTGGTTCCAGACCCTCATAAAGTACAGGGTTCAGGTTTGCTCTTGCAGCATAAATAGCCGCAGTATAACCTGCCGGTCCTGATCCCAGGATCAGTACACGAACTTTTTCATTCATATTAATTTCTTTATTTTGATAGTTTATTTATCTCAAAGATACTACTATTCCATTATATCTGAAACAGATATTACATTAATCTATTTATATTAAATGGAAAATATATAGTGGAAATCAACTACCTGAGATCCACAATTTCAACACCGGGATGATTGTTTTTATTGAAAGTAAACTCACTGTCGTTATACTTGAAGTTATCATTGTAGTCTGTGATATCTATCTTGGTAAGCAAATCATTACTCATGGTTAAAATTACCTGAACAAGACGATTGTTGGTTTTGTCAACTGCGACTGATATCGACTTTATATCACTGTTTACTGCAATTGGGTTCATATCTATCGAATACACGCTCTTTCCGTTAACAGTTTTTGTTACAGGTGCTTTCAATGTATATCCCTCTTTATATATACTTAAAAGTGCTACAGGACTAACAGTGGCCAGTTCACTCTCTGTAGGGTTGCTTATATTTACTTCATCAACATCTTTAAGTAGTACCCATTGAGTAGTTCCGTCAAACCATATAATCATATCTTCCATCTCAAGTCTGAACTTGTTACCTTTAATGAATGCTTCCCCTTTTTGAGAATCAAAATCATTTGATCCAGCCTCACCCATAGCAGAGGTGAACGATAATTTAATACCATCAGACAGCATGTATGCTGAGTGAGTTTTATCAAGTATAGCTCTTGACTGTGATGAGTCTTGCGCAATGGCGATTACTGTAATTGATAAAACCAGAAGTATTGATGCTAAACGTTTCATATGAATAATATTAATTATTTAGTCAGTCTTTTATACACAATTCATAATTATATAAATGTACAATACTGACAGGAGAATCAGTTTTCGGTTTAATATCAATTAAGCATTAATTCAATGAATCAAGCAGCTTTTCAAGTGAATACTCGTCCTGAATAAATACTTCACGCGGTTTACTGCCCTGTGCCCCGCCCACAATTCCGGCTGCTTCCAGTTGATCCATTAGTCGGCCGGCACGGTTATACCCAATCGAGAACTTACGCTGAATAAGTGAAGTTGATCCTTGCTGATGTACAACAATTAATCTAGCCGCCTCTTCAAACAGCACATCCCTATCGTTCAAATCAACAGCACCTGGAGCTGCTTCTGCATCCGAGATCACTTCAGGCAGAGGATAAGCAGCATCATAGCCCTGTTGTTTTCCTATGTATTTAGTTATATCATCCAGCTCAGGTGTATCCACAAATGCGCACTGAATACGTGTCAGCGTACTTCCCTGTGAGAAAAGCATATCACCTCGTCCAATAAGCTGGTTGGCACCACTCATGTCGAGTATAGTGCGGGAGTCGATTTGCGATGTTACACGGAAAGCCATCCTGGCAGGGAAGTTAGCCTTGATTGTACCGGTTATAATATTTGTTGTAGGTCTCTGTGTGGCTATAATCATATGTATACCAACAGCTCGTGCCTTTTGTGCAATACGGGCAATTGGCATCTCAATTTCTTTGCCGGCAGTCATAATAAGGTCACCAAACTCATCAATTACCACAACAATATATGGCAGATATCTGTGACCATTGTTTGGATTTAACCTCCTGTTTATAAATTTCTCATTGTACTCCCTGATAGCACGTACATGAGCTTTCATGAGCAACTCATAACGATCATCCATCTCCTTTGTAAGTGAGTTCAGAGTCTGTGTCACCTTTGAAACATCTGTGATTATAGGCTTATCTTCATCCGGAAGTTTAGCAAGATAATGGTTTTCTATAATAGAATAGATGTTGAACTCAACCATCTTAGGGTCTATCAGAACCATCTTCATCTCAGCAGGATGCATTTTATATAGCAGAGAGGTGATGATCGCGTTTAGTCCCACCGATTTTCCCTGCCCAGTAGCACCTGCCACCAGTAGATGAGGCATCTTGGTAAGGTCAAAAATAAAAACCTCGTTGGTAATTGTTTTACCTAATGCAACAGGAAGCTCATAGTTACACTCCTGATATCGCTTGGATGATAAAACAGAATGCATAGATACAATCTGAGGGTCCTTGTTTGGCACCTCAATGCCAACCGTTCCTTTCCCTGGCATGGGTGCAATAATACGAATTCCAAGTGCTGATAAACTTAATGCAATATCATCTTCTAGATTCCTGATCTTGGATATTCTTACACCTGCCTGTGGAACAATCTCATATAGTGTGATGGTTGGTCCAACTGTTGCTTTTATCGAAGTTATCTCGATTCCGTAGTTTCTGAGCGTAGAGATGATTTTGTCTTTATTCTCATTCTGCTCAGCCATATTTATCTCCCTGTCACCTGTATTGTAAACCTTCAGAAGATCGAGTGTCGGAAACTTAAACATCGAAAGATCCTTTTTAGGGTCATATGCCTCCTGGTTTCCATTCGTAATAAATGAGAGGTCTCTTTTATTCTCTTTATCATCATCTGCAGGCAGAGAATCTGTCTCATCATCTTTTGGAACGATGATTTCAAAGTCATCATCCTGCTTAACCACATATTTGGGTGATAAGCTTTCAGGAGTTTTTGTCTCTGTTTCAATTGGTTCCTCTATCTCTTCTTCAGGACTTGTCTCTTCCTCTATGTCGGTACCGTTATTTGAAGAGAGCTTTTCTTTGATCGAACTGAATAGTTTTGAAAAAATGCCCGGTTTATTTTCTTTTTCAGGCAAATCAGGTTCAATAGTTGCTTCTGATTCAACAGATTCTTCAAACTTCAAAAATGAAGGCTTGTTATCCACAAGCGTCTGCTGAATTTTATGCATATTACTTCTTCTAACAGTCACAACAATGATAACTATAAAAAGAATTATCAGCAGTATTATACCTGGCCAGCCAATACTGCTCTCCAGGAATCGTTCAATCTCAATACCGTGGGCTCCTCCCCATTTTACATGTGAGTCAGGAAGTATATTGTCAAGAATAAATGCACTTGAAATGGATCCGCATATCAATCCAAATGCCGTAGCAAACAGTGCCTTAATAAAAGAAAACTTTGAAACCCGCATCAGACGCAGGCCAATATAAATAAAGAAGATTGGTATTAGTGAAGAGAATAACCCGAACCAGTCGTTTACAAGTCTTTCAGCTATAAAAGCACCACCTGCGCCTGTCCAGTTGTCCACCTCAAGGTTAGATGATCGGATAAGTTGCCAGAAAGATACATTGAGTACCTTGCTCTGATCGGCAGCACCGGTAAAAAAGAATGATATAATTGCCAGAAGCATGAAGATTCCGACAAAAGCTACAATAACTCCCAATATAAATTGAGTACGCTCACTTTTAAACAAATGAATCCAGTCAGTGCGTTTTTTTTTGGACGGGGAAGTTCTTTTCCTTTTTCTTTTTACCATATATTGGTGAAAGTGTTATCTGTAATTGAAAGTACAAATTTAGGAAAAAGAAACTTAGTTTAAAAGGATTAACTACTCAATTCATGTCACTTGCTCTTTTTTCCAAAAAGATAAACACCTGCAATTAAAGCAACAACTCCAAGGCCAATCTTAACATAGGCCATCTCTTTAGCTTTATTGTCTTCTGCGCTTAACTCAATGCCCAGAATATCCACTGAAGTTGAACTTGAGCCAAGATCTCTTATACCCAGATATCCCAGTACCATAGCTCCAATAATCAGAATAAGACCTAATGTTCTTTTCATATTTACATATATTAAATTAGTTTCTTGCATTTTAAACGCTAATTTCAATAAGATTGTTTATTTTTGCAGCTTCTATTTAAAAAGCGAAAGGTCCGCGAATCACTTCGCAGACCTCCCTTGTTAACACAATCTTCATGAAACAAACTACACTATCGAGTTGATTGCAGAATTATAATCCGGCTCTTGTGCAATCTCAGGAACCAGTTCTGTATATACTACTTTCCCTTCCGGATTTACAACTACTACCGCTCGGGCAAGTAGTCCCTTCAGCGGGCCATCAGTCATAAGAAGGCCATAATCTTTACCGAAAGATTCATCGCGGAAGTTCGAAAGAGTAACTACATTTTCTATGCCCTCTGCAGAGCAAAATCTTCCTGCTGCAAATGGCAGGTCGGCAGATATTCCAAGTACCACTGTATTGTTGAGAGCAGCAGCTTCTTTATTGAAACGTCTTACTGAAGCAGCACATGTGCCGGTATCCAGACTTGGGAAAATGTTGAGTACAACATTTTTTCCTCTGTAGTCAGAAAGTTTAACTTCATTAAGTTTGCCATCAACTAAACTAAAATCGGGAGCTGTATTTCCCTTCACAGGAAGTTCTCCGACCGTAGTCACAGGGTTGCCTTTAAACGTAATATTTGCCATTATTTTATATTTTCTTAATTTATAATTGTTCTTAATAACAAGTGATTTCAAAATAGTAAACAAAGAGTCTGTATAATTGTTCACGTTGGAACAAAATTTTTTTACTCTGTCCGAATTTTTATTGCACTAACTCTTCTCTCAGGTAAACAGCAGTATAGCTATCTCTATTTTTAACTATCTCTTCGGGAGTTCCGGTTGTAAGAATATAGCCACCTCTTTCACCTCCTTCGGGACCCAGGTCGATTATATAATCTGCACATTTTATTATATCAAGATTATGCTCAATTACTATTACGCTGTTACCCTTTTCAACAAGTTTATTGAGTACAGTTAATAATACTCTGATATCTTCGAAATGTAGTCCGGTTGTCGGTTCATCCAGAACATACATGGTATTGCCTGTATCGGTCCTGGCAAGTTCAGTGGCAAGTTTCACACGCTGACTCTCTCCGCCTGAAAGGGTTGTGGACGATTGACCAAGTTTTATGTATCCTAATCCTACTTCCTGCAATACCTTTATCTTATGCAGTATTGATGGCACATTTTCGAAAAATTCAACCGCTACATTTATTGTCATATCAAGTACATCAGCAATGGATTTCCCTTTGAATCGTACTTCCAGTGTCTCGCGGTTATATCGCTTACCGTGGCAGTTTTCACATGGAACCATTACATCTGGTAGAAAATTCATTTCAACTGTTTTATAGCCGTTGCCCTTGCATGTTTCACATCTGCCTCCCTTTACATTAAATGAAAATCTTCCCGGTTTATATCCTCTTATCTTTGCTTCCGGCATACCGGCAAAAAGATTACGTATGTCCGAGAATACACCGGTATAAGTAGCAGGGTTAGAACGGGGGGTGCGGCCAATAGGCGACTGGTCAACACTGACTACTTTATCCAAATGTTCTATTCCCTCTACTGACTCATATGGTAGAGGGTCTTTTAATGACCTGTAGAATTTCTGACTAAGTATTGGCTGAAGTGTGTCATTTATAAGTGTGGATTTACCGCTTCCCGATACTCCGGTTATACAGGTGAGTGTTCCCAGGGGAAGGGCTACTGATACCTTCTTCAGATTGTTGCCCGAAGCACCGATTATCTTTAGATAGTTCCCGTTTCCCTTTCTCCTGTTTTTTGGAATAGCAATTTCAAGCTTGCCGTTAAGGTAATTTGAGGTGAGGGTATTCTTTTTCAGCATCTCTTCAGGGGTGCCTGCAAAAACTACTTCTCCCCCTTTACGGCCTGCAAAAGGTCCCATATCAACAATGTAGTCTGATGCCAGCATCATATCTTTGTCATGCTCAACCACCACAACCGAATTGCCTGTATCACGCAGTTTCTTCAGTGAATCAATCAATCTGCGGTTATCACGCTGATGTAGTCCAATACTTGGTTCATCAAGAATGTAAAGCACATTTACAAGTTCAGATCCTATCTGTGTTGCAAGACGGATACGCTGACTCTCACCTCCCGATAGTGATGCTGATGCACGTGAGAGGGACAGGTAGCCCAGTCCCACATCAAGCAGAAACTGTAATCGCGACAAGATCTCTTTCTTTATCTCATTTACAATCAATCTCTGTTTTTCAGATACTTCTGTTACGGATTCAGAAAACCAGTTGTAAAGCGACTGTATATCCATATCGGCCAGTTCTGCAATGTTTTTTTCATTGATCTTAAAATGGAGGGCTTCCTTGTTGAGGCGCTGACCGTTGCATTCCGGACATACTGAGGTTGTAATAAACTGTCCAGCCCATTTCTGTGCAGTAGCAGATGCTTCATCTTCCTGCTGCATCTCGATATATTTGGTAACTCCTTCGTAAGAAACCATGTAGTTGGAGTTCCCAAGCGACTCATTCTTTATTTTCAGTCTCTCATTTGTTCCATATAGTATCTCATCAATAGCCTCCTCTGGAATGTTTTTGATAGCTGTTTTCAGGGTTACTCCATATTTTTCGCATATCGCAGCAATCTGCCAGAATAGCATATTGCTCTTCTCCTTACCCAATGGAGCAATTCCACCGGCTGCAATACTTAGATCAGGATTAGGTATTATCTTTTCAATATCCACCTGATCCAGTTCACCAAGGCCCTTGCAGCGAGGGCAGGCTCCCTGTGGCGAATTAAATGAGAAATTATGCGGGGCCGGCTCACTGTATGATAGTCCTGTAGTGGGACACATTAAACTGCGACTATAATGTCGTACCTCATCTGCTTCCACATCCAATATAAGAATCAGTCCGTTTCCCTGCTTCATGGCTGTTCTCACACTCGCTTTCAGCTTGTCTTCAAACTTATTTGACACCACCAGCTTGTCAATCAATATCTCTATGCTGTGGTTTTTGTAGCGGTCAACTTTCATTCCGGGTAGAATTTCCCTTATATCACCGTCTACTCTCACATTCAGATAACCCTTTTTACGTATCTGTTCAAATAGTTCCTTGTAGTGTCCTTTTCTGTTCCTCACAACTGGTGCAAGAATATAGATCTTCCTACCGATATATTTCTCAAGAATTAGTTCAAGAATCTGTTCATCAGTATATTTTACCATCTTCTCGCCTGTGATGTAGGAATAGGCTTCCCCTGCACGGGCATACAGCAGACGAAGGAAGTCATAAATCTCAGTTGTGGTTCCAACAGTCGATCTTGGGTTCTTGTTTGTAGTCTTTTGTTCAATTGAGATTACTGGGCTCAATCCTGTAATCTTATCTACATCGGGACGTTCAAGTTTACCTAAGAAACCGCGTGCATATGCTGAGAATGTTTCTATATAACGACGCTGGCCTTCGGCAAAAATAGTGTCAAAAGCCAGAGATGATTTTCCACTGCCACTCAGTCCGGTAACCACCGTCAGCGAGTCGCGCGGGATTGTTACATCTATATTTTTAAGATTGTGTACGCGAGCTCCGTACACATTTATAAGTTCTGTTTCAGATGTCATATTCTATATTCAGTCGACAACCCAGGCGGGATTATGTACTTTGGGTTTACCCCCTTTTTTATAGTACAGATCTTCCTCTGTAGGAATAAGTATAGTGTACTTCTTCCCGGAAGCATTATTAAGCTTGTCAGATCTTAGCCAAGAGTTGAAATCCTTTAATTGTGCATAAGTAATACCATGTTCACGGGCAAATGATACAAGGTCGGGTATTGTATTTGTAACATCTACCTTTTTAAACTCCATGGGCTTGTAAAGATGTTCCGGTTTTATTACAAAACCATATTGCTGCGGATTCTCAAAGATCTGTTTTATTGCAAGCATACGGTAGTAATAACGGGTGGTTTCCTCCACCAGCCACAAATCAAGTGCATCTTCTGCTTTCTGATTTCTCAGTTCATTTGTAATTCTTCCCTGTCCTCCGTTATAAGACATTGAAGCAGCACTCCATGACCCATATCTCCTATATGCATTTTTGAGATACTTGCATGCAGCAACAGTTGATTTTTCTATATGATACCTCTCATCTACTTCAGATCTTATTTCAAGTCCGTTTTCACGACCAGCCGTCTGTATAAACTGCCATAAACCAACCGCACTGGCAGGTGATACTGCTCTGTGATCAAGATTGCTTTCAATCACTGCAAGATATTTCATATCATCAGGAATACCTTCTCTCTTAAGTATCGGTTCAATAATAGGAAAAACGCGGTTTGCCCTCTTTATCAACAGCATTGTCGTTGAGTGGAAATAGGTGAAACTGTTCAGCTCCCGGTCCATTCTCTCTCGTTTATCATAACGGTCGAAAACAATCTCCTCACCCGCAAATGTCATTCTTTCAGGAATAGAAACTGAGGCTGTCATCGAAAGCACCTGAGGCTTTTCAATCTCAGTTTTTACCGGATCGTTTCCAGATGTCAATAAAACTACACTGGTCACAAGTGCGGCCAGTAGAATAACTAAGGAGAAAAGCAGTGATTTTTTCATTTTATTTCTTTCTTTGAGGAATCCATATCAATCATAAAAAAAGGATGCCGGAATTTTATATCAACTAACAAAGTTAGTCACTTTTTTGGAAATTAGGAACAGTGCTTATGGTTAATATGCTTATTTTATATCGGTTAATTATATCTGTTTACCACAAAAATGCCGTATGAAATAATTGTCATACGGCATTTAAAAACAGATATGTAAATTAGAAATTGATCTATTTAAACAGCATCGGAGCAAACTCAGTGAGGTAGATACGCCAGTTTCTCCATATATGGCCTCCATCACTTTCTCTGTAAGTATATTTAAATCCTATCTCATCCATTTTTTTAAAACAGAATGGGAGCTCCTGATATACAAAGTCGCTGTTTCCACATGCTATCCAGTAGAGCTTGAAACCATTTTTCTGCTGTACTTCAAGCTTCTTTACAAACTCATCCACGGCTTTTGCTCTCTCTGCTTCATCTGCAATCCTCACTGCCGAAATTGGAGGAGCTGAAAATACTCCAATATAATCGAAGGTGTTCTCATACTGGGCAGAGATTGCTGCTGAGTGTCTTCCTCCCATAGACAACCCTGCTATAGCGCGGTTGGCTTTATCCTTTTTAACTCTGTAATTGCTCTCAACAAAGTTGATTATATCTCCAAAACTATCTTCCATTGTAGCCACAGCTTCACGAGGTCCCCCTCCCATCGCGGGGTGGTACTCGCGACTTGATTCGCCTGGTGCAGAAGCATTCTGGGTATGTCCGTTGGGCATTACCACAATCATAGGTTTAGCCTTACCCTGAGCAATCAGGTTATCCATAATTTGTGCGGAGCGACCTAAAGCAATCCATGCCTCTTCATCACCTCCTGAACCATGAAGGAGATAGAATACAGGATAGGTCTCGTTACTGCTTTCATAACCGGGAGGAGTGTAAATTGTAATACGTCGTTGTTCTTTAAGAGTTGGACTGTCATACCATCTTCTTGTAACTGATCCGTGTGGCACATCTTTAACTATATAGTAATCTGCATGACCATCACCAATGATAAACTGACTGGTAACAGTTGCCACATCACGTATCATGAAAACATTTGCAGGGTCAAGAGTACGAAATCCGTCCACATAAAATGCGTAACTGTAAAGTTCAGAAGGGAGTGGTCCTTCTGTTTTATATTCCCATATACCTTTTTCATTTATAACAAGTTCTGCTCTCCCGGGAGCTTCACTTATGCCTCTGGGGGTCTCTATTTTCAGAGGAGGGAGGAAATCTCCTGTAATCTCTACTCTTTCTGCATTTGGAGCATTTAGTCTGAAAGTAACACTGTTATCATCATGTATCTCGGGTGATATTATTGTTTCTCCACCCCATAGAGCTTGTTGTGCATAACAAGATGCACAGATTAATAGAGCAATTAAAAAGGTCGTAATGTTTCTCATATCTTAAATATTAATTGATATTATTGCAGATCTGCTTTATATTGGATACAACTTGTAAATATAAGAATTAATTTAATGTTTTATTACTTTTATTCTCATTTATTTCGATTGACTCATCAACTCCATTAGTGCTGTTTTCGAGCAATGAAGTTCTGCGCATTGTTCTGAAGAGTGTTGAGTTACTATTTCTATTGGTGAGTTTAGGCAAAGAATGAGATAAAACAATAAACGGTTCATTTTTTTAATTTATATTTGATTTCTGTTAAGTATCACCGTTATAAAGTACTCCGGTATGTTGTTGCAGGCAAGTTCTCAAGAAACTATTAAAATATGAAGTTCAAAACATCCAGTTCGGTTATTAAAGCTCATGATATAAGTCAGCTGAGATTCAGAGACACACCATTCGTGAAACTAATGAATAAGCGTATATATAATATTCTTATGGTTGCATCAAGATATGATATGTTTATTCTTGAAGATGATGGTCGTGTTGATGAACAGATCTTTAATGAATACACCTCACTTAATCTAAGGTATCCGCCACGGTTCACACAGGTAAGCAATAATAAGGAGGCTCTTGCTGAATTAAAGCAGAATCATTATGAGCTGATTATCTGTATGCCAAATATGGATACAGGTGAGACGTTTGTGCTTGCCAAGCAGCTTAAGAAAGATTATCCGAGTATCCCGGTGGTATTACTTACTCCATTCTCTAAGGCGGTAACACAGTCCCTAAGCAGAGAGGACCTTAGTGGTATCGATTATGTATTCAGCTGGCTGGGTGATACCGACCTGCTTCTGGCGATTATCAAGTTAATCGAGGACCACATGAATGTAGAACATGATGTGAAAACTGTAGGGGTTCAGACAATTATGCTTGTGGAGGACTCTGTTCGTTTTTATTCTTCTGTTCTTCCACTGCTGTATAAATTTGTTCTTTCAGAGTCTAAGGAGTTTTCAAAAGAGGCACTGAACGAACATTTGCAGATGCTTAGGATGCGTGGACGTCCCAAAATACTGCTTGCACGTAATTACGAAGAGGCTGTTTCTTATTACAAAAAGTATGGTGACAACATGCTTGGCGTCATTAGTGACATGAGCTTCAGTCGTAATGGGGTAAAAGATAAGCTGGCAGGAAAAAAATTGGGAGAGTGGATTAGAACTTATGATGTTGATATCCCTCTTATTTTCACATCTTCGGAGTCTCAGAACAGAGAGCATGTTAATGAGGCGGAAGATCTGTTTATTGACAAAAACTCCAAAACCTTTCCACAGGATCTTAGAAAAGCTATCAAGGAGAATCTTGGGTTTGGTGATTTTATAATTACTGATCCAAATACAAACAAGGAGATATTCAGAATCAGAAACCTTAAGGAGCTGCAGATGAATATTCGCAATATTCCTGATGATGCTCTCTATTACCACCTTTCTCATAATCACTTTTCCAGATTTTTCTATTCACGTGCAATGTTTCCCGTGGCTGAAATGCTCAAGAAGATTGATGTCTCTGAGTATGCCAGCATGCATGATGCTCGTGAACTGATATATGCCACTATTGTACAGTACCGCAGGATGAAGAATACCGGTGTTGTTGCTGTATTTGAGAAGGACAGATTCGATCAGTACTCAAATTTTGCCCGTATTGGTGATGGCTCTTTGGGTGGAAAGGGTAGAGGTCTGGCATTTATCGGTTATATGGTTAAAACTCACCTAGAGCTGAATAATCATCAGAACTTTCCGGTTACGACACCTAAAACGGTTGTTTTGTGTACTGATATTTTTGATGAGTTTATGGAGGCTAATGATCTCTATCCAATTGCTCTGGCCGACCGGTCAGATGAGGATATGCTCAATCATTTTCTTGCTGCCAAACTTCCAAAAAGGTTGGTGAGCGACTTCCTTGTGTTCTTTGAAGCTATTGAGTCTCCTATTGCCATCAGATCTTCTAGTCTGCTCGAGGATTCACAGTACCAGCCGTTCGCAGGTATCTATTCAACTTACATGATACCTTACGTGAGTGATAAGTATATGATGGTGCGACTTCTCAGTGATGCTATCAAAGCTGTATATGCATCTGTATTTTACAGAGACAGTAAGGCTTATATGGCGGCTACTCATAATCTTATAGATCAGGAAAAAATGGCAATTGTACTACAGGAGGTTGTGGGGTCACGTTATGATAATCTGTATTATCCCGCAATATCAGGAGTGGGCAGGTCGATAAACTATTATCCTATCGGCAATGAAAAAACTGAGGATGGCATTATTAATATGGCTTTCGGATTAGGAAAATATATTGTAGATGGTAATATTGGTCTCCGTTTTTCTCCGCTTCACACATCCAACATTCTTCAGCTGAGTACTATTGAACTGGCTCTGAGAGATACGCAAACCAGCTTTTATGCTCTCGATCTGAATTCTGTTACAAAGGATTTTAGTGTGGATGATAGTTTTAATCTGCTTAAGGTTCGTCTGAAAGTGGCAGAGAAAAGCGGTCCTTTGCGTTATGTTGCATCAACATATGATCCGCAGGATCAGATTATTCGTGAAGGGTATTATGAGGGTGGAAGGAAAATCGTTTCATTTGCCAATATTCTTCAGCATGATATGTTTCCACTTGCAGAGATTCTGGATAAACTTCTGAAAGCAGGACAAAAAGAGATGGGGAGACCTGTCGAAATTGAATTTGCAGTTGATATTGCTGATCAGAAACATGCATCATTCTATGTTCTGCAGATTCGTCCTATTGTCGACAGCAGAGAGGTGATGCATGAGAATCTTGAAAAGATAGACAGCAGTGATACTATTCTTATCTCCAGGAATGCACTTGGAAATGGATTGGTGGAAGATGTATATGATATTATATATGTGAAGACGGATACATTCAATGCTGCAAAAAATCCGATGATTGCACGTGAGATTGAACGACTCAACGCGGAGTTCCTGGCATCAGAAAAAAACTATGTACTGGTTGGTCCTGGCAGATGGGGTTCTTCTGATCCATGGCTTGGAATACCTGTTAAATGGCCTCATATCTCCCAGGCAAAAATAATAGTGGAGTCGGGGATGGAAAACTATCGCATCGAGCCCAGCCAGGGCACTCATTTCTTCCAGAACCTCACATCTTTCGGTGTTGGGTACTTCACTGTGAACCCGTTTCTTGAGAATGATGGTTTCTTCGATGTGGATTTTTTAAATGAACAAACGGCATTTTTTGAAACTGACTATATTCGTCACGTTCGCTTCGATAAACCTATAGTAATCAAGATAAATGGTAAGAAACGAATGGGTGTCGTCATGAAGCCGTGAAAACAAATTGTTTGAATGAATTGTTAAATTGATATATAATTTCAGTTGTCAATTTAAACATTCAATGAGGTTTATTAGTCCCATTTTCTAAGAATTCTAAGAAAACCCTTACCATTTATGAGAAAAGCTTACTTAATATTACTTCTGACACTGCTTGTCTCAGGAGTTTTTTCCCAGAACCGAACGGAAATGAACAGAGATAACTATGAAAAAGAGTGGGCTATTGTTGCCGATTTCGAAAAGAAATCACTGCCTAAATCAGCTTCAGAGCAAGTGGGACTAATACTGCAAAAAGCTATTAAGGAGAAAAACACTCCTCAGGTTATCAAAGCTCTCATACATGAGGGCAAGTATGATCTGTCTGTTGATGGTCAGAACGACTCCCTGATATTTAATAACCTTAAGGAGATGCTCGAGAAGAGCAGTAACAAGGTAGAGAAATCTGTTATTCACTCAATGCTGGGGGAGCTATATCTTCAATATTATCAGAGAGATCAGTGGACAGTTAACCAGCGCACCGAGCTGGGAGATTTTCTTCCTTCTGATATGAAGGAGTGGACAAGAAACAACTTTTATGATAGGATTACAGAGCATCTGAATGCCTCGATAACATCCGAGGATGAGCTGGTTGCCGTAAACACAGAACTCTATTCTGAAATTATTGAAACAGGAAAGGATTCTCGTCGCTTCTTCCCTTCTATGTATGATTTTCTCGCACGAAGGGCTATTGAATTGTTTAGACAGATTGATACAGATGAAGATCTGACCAGAACTCTTAAAAAGAAAAATATCTTACCGGAGTCTCTGTTTACACCTTCTGAGCAATTTATTGAAATCGACTTCAGCCCTAAATCTACTGAATACAACCTTTGGGCTCTTGAGACATATAAAAAACTGATTAGATCGCTATCTGCCAGAGGATTAAAGAACTCTGTACTGTTAACGGATCTTGATAGAATTGAATATCTTTCTCAATTGCAAACCACTTATGCTTCGAATATTCAACCACTATTCAGCAAGTTGCTTGAAGAGTGGGAGGGGAACGAGTTCAGTGTTGAGATTGTTGATAAAATAGCATCAATGAATCTATATGAAATAGGAGTCTCCCGTTCTGACAATTTAGCAGCTGATCAGAAAAAGGAAAAACTATATAACCTGCTTAATGAATATATAAACTGGTATCCTGATTATGAGCGTATATCTCTGCTGGAAAACCATTTGCAGCGGCTTACCAACCCATCTTTTACTGTGAGGGGAAACAGCACGTTCTCTATAAAAAAAGAGAAGAAGGTTAAAGCTTCCTACCGCAATCTGAAATCTCTCACTGCAAAACTTTACAGGATTGATTCACCTTTGGATATTCAGATGTCGCGTTCCGGTATTGGTCGTGGACTGGAAGGAAAAAGAACTTTTATCAGTGATATTGATATTCCTCTCAAGGATATTCCTGAGTTTATGGAGGGTGAAACTGAATTTAATATTGATATAGCTACTCCCGGTTCATATATTCTCACATTCTCATCAGATCCTGAAATTGAGAACAATGGCTGGGGTGATATATACTACTTTGCTGTCTCAGATCTTACAATATTTACACGTTCTGTATCTAAAAATGAGTATGAGTTTTTTGTTGTTGACAGAACTACGGGAGCACCTGTTAATAATGCCCTGGTAAAGGTTTATAATTTACCGGGTAACTGGCGAAATTCAGTGTTGACTGAGGTGGCGTCGCTGAATACCAATTCTGAGGGTCATGCAGCTTATGCTAATACAGCAGATGACAATAATATCTTCTTTCATGCTATAAAAGGTGATGATAACGGCTCATTCCTGAATCGTTTCCCATTTTCACATATATATTATACAGAAGAAATAGATATGGGTTCAGAGGTGGTTGAACGAACTGATATTTTTACTGACAGGTCGCTTTATCGTCCCGGACAAACTGTCTACTTTAAAGCAATATTATCCCGTTCGGCTGATGGAGTAGCTGCGGTTCTTACCGACAAGCAGGTTGAGTTTATTCTTCGTGATGCAAACAGCAGAGAGCTGTCGAAACAGCTACTGAAAAGTAATGAGTTTGGATCAGTTTCAGGTGAGTTTGTTTTGCCTCAGGGATTGTTGCCCGGCTCCTTCATAATTGAATCTGAAAAGGGTAGTGTCAGTTTCCATGTGGAGGAGTATAAGCGACCAACGTTTGAGGTTACTTTTGACAAGATAGAGGGAACTTATAAGTTTGGTGAGGAGATAGTTCTTAAAGGCAAGGCTGAGAATTTCTCAGGGATCAAACTGCAGAATGCTATCGTGGATTGGAGAGTTTCAAGAAACCAGTCATGGTGGTGGTCGTGGCGAAGCTCTCCCGAGCATTTTGCGGAGGGCGTTAGTGTCACTGATAATGATGGTCTGTTCGTGATCTCATTTATCCCTGAAAAACCTGACGGCGGAATATCTCCAAGAGCAATATACTCATTTGTTGTGGAGGCTTCCATCACAGATATAAATGGTGAAACACAAACAGGCAGTTATACAGTAACTGTAGGTGATATCTCAATGATACTACAGACAGAGATGCCTGACTGGTTTGATAAGGATGGTGATGATAATATTGTTATCGCTGCAAAAAACCTTGATGGTGCCGATATAGTTGCCAAAGGGAATTATCAGCTGTTCTCACTGCTGGAGAATGATTCAACAGATAGACTTATGTTTAGCGGTCTGTTTGAATCAGGTGTGCAGAAAGAGATTAAGGAGCAATTGTCAAAATTGAAATCGGGTAAATACAGGTTGAAGCTTGAATCTGAGGATGACAGGGGCAATAGGATAGAGGCTGAAAAGGATTTTGTACTTTACTCGGTTAATGATAAACGACCGCCAATAAAGACAAACAGTTGGTTCATTGAGAAGAACACTCTCTTTTCTCCTAATAAGAGTGCAGAGATAATCTTTGGTGTTTCGGAGAGGGTTAATTTGCTTTATGAATTATGGCAGGAAAAAACTCTCCTTAAAAGGGAGTGGATTCTGATGAATAACCAAAACCTTACATTCACATTTCCATACAGTGAGAGCTATAAGAATGGTCTCACGCTTATTCTTACTTATGTTAAGGATAGTGAGTTTTATTCACGCAGAGTGGAGCTTCGTCCTGAAAAAGAGGATGAGAAATTGAATGTACGACTTGATGTGTTCAGGGACAGGATTCGCCCGGGGTCTGAGGAGGAGTGGCGTATCTCTGTGACAGATTCAAAAGGTAGACCAGCTGTTGCTGAGTTGCTGGCCTCCATGTATGATTACTCGCTTGACAATATCTTCCAAACATACCCGTGGAATCTCTCAAATTATATGTTTGACCGCTACGGAACAATGAGCTCACTTGGTCAGGATATCTCTTTCAGCATTGAAACAGCAATGGGTAATTTTCAATTGCCAACGAAAAATGTAAAAACGTTTGAATTCGACCGATTCAACTGGTTTGGCTTCTCATTGTATAACTATGGAAGGATCATGTTTAGGAGCAGTACTTCAAATATCCTGAACGAAGGGGTGTCATTAAGGGTCGATGCTGCAGCTCCACAACCGGCTCCTTCAGAAATAGTGGGATATGCTGAACTAAAGACTGATTCTGATATTGAGAGTGAGGAGATGGCAGCGGGTGCTGCAGAGCAGAGCGATGCTCAGCCACAGGTTAGAAGAAACTTCAATGAGACTGCATTCTTCTACCCACAGCTTAAAACTGATGACAAGGGTGGGGTACAGATAGCATTTACTGTACCTGAAAGCAATACCAGATGGCGTTTCAGGGTATTGGCTCACGATAAGAGGTTGAGTAATGATGCAGCAGAGGCTTTTACTGTTTCACAGAAGGAGCTGATGGTGACACCAAATATTCCCCGTTTTCTGCGACATGGAGATAAGACAGAGATATCTGCAAAGGTCTCCAATCTATCTGACACTACTCTTGCAGTCAGCGTGAAACTGATTTTCTTCAATCCTCAGAATGATATTGAAACAGATGATATTGAACTGATGAATGGCAGTAGATCAATATCTCTTGAGAGTGGTGCATCTACCGATGTTTCATGGTCCTTTGTTGTGCCTTCAGATATAGATCTTTTGGGAATTCGTATAGTAGCTGAGAGCGCTCTTTTCAGTGATGGTGAACAGCATGCCGTTGCGATACTACCTGACAGGATGATGGTTATAGAGAGTATGCGTATGGATATAAATGGTAATGATAAAAAAAGTTTCACTATGGAGTCGCTTATTAACAGGGGTAGTGATACGGAAACAGACTATCGTCTGACTCTTGAGTTTACCTCTAACCCTGCATGGTATGCGGTGCAGGCACTGCCTGTTCTGGGACAGCCTGTAAGCGATAACGCCATATCCTGGTTTGCCTCATATTATGCAAATATCCTGGCATCTCATATTGGTAAAACCTATCCAAGAGTATCAGCAATGGTTGAAGCATGGAAAAAACAGGGCGGCGATGCAGAAACGCTTCTTTCTGATCTTGAGAAGAACAGTGAACTGAAAAATATTCTTCTGGAAGAGACTCCATGGGTGATGGAGGCTAAAAATGAGTCTGAGCAGAAAGAGAAACTGGCTCTGCTGTTTGATCTTAACAGGAGTCGCAATCTAACTCTGACTACAATTGATAAACTCACTGAGCTTCAGACAACAGAGGGTGGATGGAGCTGGTTCAAGGGATTTAATCCAAGTGTCAGCATAACTCAATATATACTGTATGGATTCAGTCAGCTAAAATCTCTGGGTGCAGTTGTGGTTACTGATGACCTGCAATCTATGAAGTCGAAGGCAGTAAGCTACATTGATGCTGAGGCATTAAGACGCTTTGAGAATCTTAAGAAATATAACAGGAACTGGAAAAGTATTAAAACGATCTCTACTGCTGATCTTGAATATCTTTTTGTGAGGGGTGCATACAGTGAGTTTCCAGTAGATGATCAGGTGGAAGAGATGACCGGTTTCTATAAATCGGTGATTATGAAAAACTGGTCAGCCTACGGTCTCTACGAACGTTCATTAATAGCAATACTGATGGAAAGAGAGGGTAACAGTGGTATTGTAAAAAATATACTTGATTCCTACCGTGAGCATGCAGTTATTTCTGATGAGCTGGGTATGTACTGGCCAAATAACCGTGCTAATGTATTTATGTCACAATCTGCAGTAACGGTACACACCTTCATTATGCAGGCATTTATTGCAGGTAGTGCCGGCAATACCGAAATGGATAATATGAAAAGATGGCTTCTGAAGCAGAAGCAGACTCAGATTTGGGAGTCAGCTCACACCACTGCAGATGCGGTTTATGTATTACTGAACAGTGGAAATGACTGGTTCTCCGACAGTGGCACAACTACAATCTCCTTAGGTGAAAAAATTATTGAAACGGATAAAGGTGAAGCTGGAACAGGTTATATTAAAGAGAGCTGGAGCGGAGGTGATATTACGACAGATATGGGTAGGGTAACAGTGACTCACATAGGTAATGCACCTGCTTGGGGTGCTCTATACAGGCAATATTATGAGAATCTTGACAGGATCAGTAAGAGTGATGGTTCTCTCGATATTGAAAAGCAACTGTTTGTTGAGGAGAGTGGTGCATCTGGTGTGCAGCTGATGAGAATTAGTGGGGAGAGACAGCTTAAGGTTGGAGATAAGGTGGTGGTGCGACTCACTTTGCGTGCGGATCGTGATTTTGAATTTGTGCATCTGAAAGATTTGCGTGCTTCAGCTTTTGAGCCTGTCGATCAGGTTTCAGGTATAAGCTGGCAGAATGGTATCATCTATTACAGAACCTCTAAAGATGCATCAACAAACTTCTACTTCGATGTGCTGCCACGTGGTACTTACGTTTTTGAGTACTCCGTTTACGTTACCCGTAAAGGTAGTTATTCAAACGGAATAACCACAGTTCAGTGTATGTATGCTCCAGAATTCACTTCTCATACAGAAGGGTTAAGAGTTGATATTGCAGATTAAAAGATAGCAACTATCGGTGCCACGCGGGAAGATGATGTTTGTTAAGGATTTTTGTACATAAGGAGTAAAATATATTTCTGATGCTGTGTCAAAGGGTGATAAAGTATTAGTAAAAAAATAGTTAATAAAAGAACTGTTGTTAAACAGAATTGTTATTTTTGTGTCAATTAGAAATTAAGATAAAATTATCAACAAAATATATTGCAATGAAAAAAGTCGGTTTTATTCTACTATTCAGCTTAATTATGACAGGATTAGCTTTTGCTCAAAAGCCTGCCATGGAATTTCAGAAAACAGAACATAACTTCGGTACAATAAAGGAGGAGATCGGAGCTGTTACAACTCAATTCACATTCAAGAACACAGGTGATGCCCCTATTATAATTCAGCGTGTATCTTCTTCTTGTGGCTGTACAACTCCAAGCTATACTCGACAGCCGATACTGCCGGGTAAGGAGGGGACCATTTCAGCGCAATATTCAACTGTGCGTCGTCCAGGTACTTTCAACAAAACCATAAGGGTTTATACTAATATTCCGGATACCGTTTATGTGCTTACTATCAAAGGTAATGTAACTCCGAAAAAATAATATTTCATTTTCGGATTGATAATACAGACCGAATGAAGTAAATTTGCAAATGACTTCATTCGGTTTTTAATTTTAATCATATGATGGAACATCCCGAGAACGACGAGAAATACAAAGGTTTGATTGTGAATAAAGGAGTAACCCAACCACCAAGTGTAAATCCATATCTTAAGAAGAGGATAAAGAGGAAGACTAATTCTGCAGAGGAGTATGTGGAAGGTATTTTGTCGGGTAACCGCACAATGCTAAGTAAGGCTGTAACGCTTGTAGAGAGCTCTCTGCCTGAGCACCACGAACTGGCGCAATCTATTATAGAGAAGTGTCTGCCACACTCAGGTAATTCAATCAGAGTAGGGATTACAGGAGTGCCGGGCGCAGGGAAAAGTACATCAATCGACTCATTCGGTATGCATCTTCTGAAGAATGGGCATAAACTTGCTGTACTGGCTATAGACCCTTCCAGTGAGCGTTCAAAAGGAAGTATACTTGGTGACAAAACAAGAATGGAAAGGCTTTCGGTTGAACAGGATGCCTTTATCAGACCTTCCCCATCTGCAGGTTCTCTGGGTGGCGTTGCAAGAAAGACGCGTGAAATTATAATTCTCTGTGAAGCAGCAGGGTTTGACTATATATTAGTAGAGACGGTGGGAGTGGGTCAGTCGGAGATTGCAGTTCATTCAATGGTGGATTTCTTCCTGCTGATACAGCTTTCAGGAACGGGTGACGAGCTGCAGGGAATAAAGAGGGGGATAATGGAGATGGCAGACGGTATTGTTATTAACAAGGCCGATGGTGATAATATTGCAAAGGCTAAGATTGCCAAACGGCAGCTTCAAAATGCACTGCATCTGTTTCCATTGCCTGAATCGGGGTGGACTCCTGAAGTGCTTACCTACTCAGGTTATTATAACATCGGGATTGAGGAGATCTGGGATATGATCGACCGTTATATAAAGTTTGTAAAGGATAATGGTTACTTCTATCAGAAAAGGAACGAGCAAGCTAAGTACAGAATGTATGAAACTATTAATGAGCATCTGCGAAACAGTTTCTATAATGATCCTGAAATTGCAGCACTGCTACTGAAGCTTGAGGATGATCTACTGCACGCGAGAAAAAGTTCTTATGCTGCAGCCAAGGAGGCTCTAGAAAGATACTCCCAGCTGCAGAAATAGGTTCTAATCCTCATCTTCCACTTCAGACATGTTGTGGAATACATTCTGAACATCATCGTCCTCTTCGAACTTCTCGAGTAGTTTCTCGATCTGCTCGCGCTGACTTGGTTCAAGATCTTTTGTGTCTTTGGGGATACGTTCAAATTCGGCTGAAAAGATTTCGAAGCCGTTATCTTCCAGATATTTCTGAATATCAGAGTATGATTTGAAGTCGCCATAAAGTAGTATATCTTCCTCTTCGTTAACAACTTCATCAACTCCGAAATCGATAAGTTCTAGTTCCAGATCTTCCAGATCAACTCCCTCTTTTGGAGCGATCTTGAATACACATTTATGGTCGAACATGAACTCAAGACTGCCTGTAGTTCCGAGAGAACCTCCATGCTTGTTGAAATAGCTGCGAACGTTTGCAACTGTGCGGGTGGGGTTGTCAGTGGCTGTTTCCACAACAATTGCTATACCATAAGGACCATATCCTTCATAAACCATCTCCTTGTAGTTGGAGAAATCTTTGTCGGTTGCTTTCTTTATAGCGCGTTCAACATTCTCCTTAGGCATGTTCTCTTTCTTAGCCTGCTGAATTAGTACCCTTAGGCGGGGATTTGAATCGGGCTCGGGACCACCTTCTGTAACTGCAATAGTTATTTCTCTTCCCAACTTGGTGAAAACGCGGGCCATATTGCCCCATCTCTTCATCTTTCTTGCTTTGCGGTATTCAAATGCTCTTCCCATAATATTATCTTGATTGCGCTTCTTTTTTATCTATATATCGATTATTTTCAAAATTATAATCCCTGATTATCTTAACTGTGCTCCCAGCTCATTTTGAAGGTTCTGCTGTATCTTGCTCATAACCTTGTCAATCTGCTTGTCGGTCAGCGTTTTCTCTTCATCCTGAATGATAAAGTTTACTGCATAGGATTTCTTGCCTTCTGGCAGATTCTTACCTTCATAAACATCAAACAGAACAACATTCTTCAGTAATTTTCTTTCTGATTTCAGTGCAACCTGCTCTATCTGTGCGAAAGTGACACTCTTATCTATGAGAAGGGCTAAGTCGCGACTAACCTCGGGGAATCTGGAGATTTCGAAAAACTGTACCTTATGTTTTTCAGAATCCTTCATCAGCAGATCCCAGTTCAACTCAGCAAAGAATACTTCTGATTCTATATCGAATGACTTCCTGATTGCTTTTGATACAACCCCAAAATAACCCAATTTTCTGTTATTTGTGCCAATTGACATTGCTGTGGAGAAGAGATCGTTCTGCAGAGGTTCATATATAATGCGGTCTTTACCAATCCCGATTCTGATCATTATGTTCTCAATATGAGCTTTCAGTTCGAATACAGAGCTTTGCTCCTCAGGTGCAGCCCAGTTTTTATGTGTACGCTTGCCTGTTATCCATAAACCTGCATAGGTTGATTCAGAGTACTCTGCAAGTATATCATTATCCTTTTTCTTGTCTGCATCATAGAAGTAGCAATTACCAAACTCATAGAAACAGAGATCGCTATGTTTACGGTTACGGTTGTATACAATACTTTCAAGTCCGCCAAACAGAAGTGTCTGCCGCATAACGCTAAGGTCATTGCTTAACGGGTTCACCAATGTTACACAGTTTTTCAGAGGATATGTCTCCTGTATCTCATAATAACTCTTCTTAGTGAGCGAGTTATTCATTATCTCATCAAAACCGTTTGCTGTAAGCTGTTCAGATATAAGTGTCTGCAGGTTTTGTTTCCTGTCAGTAGCTGTTTTGTATGAAAGATTTGCCTTCAATGAATGGCTCACTTCTACATTATTATATCCATATATGCGAAGAATATCCTCAATCACATCAACATCACGTGTAACATCAACCCTGTATGTGGGGATACGAAGAGTAAGTTCAGATTCAGATTCAGCCTCAATTTCAATATCCAGACTCTTCAGAATGCTCTTTATATCGTCTTTTGGTATCTCCTTACCAATAAGCTTGTTTGTCTTATCATACGACAGAACAACTTTAGGCCGCTCTATTTCAACAGGATAGATGTCTCTTATCTCGCCTGCTATCTCTCCACCTGCAATTTCTTTAACCAGCAAGGCAGCTCTTTTAAGAGCATAAACTGTGTTATTTGGATCTGCACCACGTTCAAAACGGAATGATGAATCGGTGTTCAAGCCATGTCTGCGGGCTGTTTTTCTTACCCAGGTGGGATGGAAATATGCCGACTCCAGAAATATATCTTTTGTGTTTTCAGTTACACCGGAATTTTTACCGCCGAATACACCTGCTATACACATTCCCTCTTCACTGTTGCATATCATCAGGTCCTTATCTCTCAATTCACGCTCCTGATCATCAAGGGTTGTAAATTTGGTCTTTTCAGGAAGTGTGCGGATAACCACCTCATCACCTTTAATATATGCAGCATCAAATGCATGCATTGGGTGACCTGTTTCATACAGAATGAAATTGGTGATATCCACTATATTATTAATGGGACGCAGACCAATCAGCAGAAGTTTGTTCTTTAACCAGTCGGGACTCTCCTTCACGGTCACACCACGTATTGTCAGTCCCGAATATCTGGGGCAGGCCTCCCTGTTTTCAACTATTACCTCAATACCGCCATCTTTTTTGTCAATTGCAAAATCATCAACAGAGGGTTTTGTCAGACTGAACGATTTACCCTGCTGTTTAAGATATGCTGCAAGATCTCGCGCGATACCATAGTGAGAAGCTGCGTCGACACGGTTTGGAGTAATATCCACACTAAATACCCAATCACTCTGAACATTGTAATATTCAGCAGCCGGAGTTCCTACTACAGCATCCTCAGGAAGAACAATAATTCCATCATGATTATTACTCAGACCGATCTCAGCTTCGGAGCAGATCATACCTAATGATTCCTCTCCACGAATTTTAGAGCGTTTAATCTTAAACTCCTCTTCACCGGAATATAGGGTTGTGCCAACAGTAGCAACAACCACCTTCTGCCCTGCAGCAACATTTGGTGCACCGCATACAATATTCAGGGGTTCGTTTCCATCACCAATGTTTACTGTAGTCAGATGCAGATGATCAGAGTTAGGATGATCCTTGCATGTTAAGACTTCACCAATTACCAAACCCTTCAGACCACCTTTAATAGTCTGAACCTCCTCTACACTCTCTGTTTCCAGTCCGATCTGTGTCAGTACCTCAGAAGTTTGCTGTGGAGTTAAATCAAATTTAAGATACTCCTTGAGCCAGTTATAAGAAATATTCATTTTTTTGTGATTGCGAATCAGGTATTACAGTCTTATCCCATAATCCTGTATTTTTTTGAAATTGGTTTCAAAATTACAAAAAAAACCAATACATTAGCTTAAAACTTCAAAGAATCCCAGTGAGTTCACTACTGACTTCTATCATCTCAGCCCAGATAAATAATAGTTATTACTGTATCAGGAACAATACTGAAGCAGTACTCTTGTATTAAATCTGTCTGACAAGAGTGTTGTAAAACAAAACAGGGGCGGTGTCAAACGAATGACCCGCCCCCGTGGATATTTTATGGCTTAATTAGTCAGTGGTATTAATACCCCCTGATTGCTTTAATTCCCGGAAGAACTTTTCCTTCGATCATCTCAAGAAGAGCACCACCTCCTGTTGATACGTATGAAACTTGATCAGCGTGACCGAATTTGTTAACGCAAGCTACTGAGTCGCCACCACCAACAAGTGAGAAAGCACCATTTTTAGTTGCTTCTACAATTGCATTTGATACAGCAAGTGAACCTTTCGCGAAGTTGTCAAATTCGAATACACCTACTGGACCGTTCCAAAGAATAGTCTTTGAGTTTTTGATTACCTCAGTAAACAGTTTTTCAGATTCAGGACCGATATCCAGACCTTCCCAACCATCAGGTATATTTTTTACTGAAGCGAAGTCGGTTTTTGCATCATTGCTGAAGCTGTCGGCAATCTTAGTGTCGGTTGCAAGTACAAGGTTTACACCTTTTTCTTTTGCTAGTTCAACCAGCTCTCTTGCAAGATCAAGCTTATCATCCTCTACTATAGAGTTACCGATCTTACCACCGAAAGCTTTTGCGAATGTGTATGTCATACCACCTGCAAGGATCAGGTTGTCCACCTTATCCAGAAGGTTCTTGATAATTTCAATCTTAGTAGACACTTTAGAACCACCCATAATTGCTGTAAATGGTTTTTCTGTATCTTTCATCACCTTTTCTACTGCAGTGATTTCGTTCTGAAGCAGGTAGCCAAACAGTTTGTGATCACTGTCGAAATGATCAGCAATCAGAGCTGTGGATGCATGAGCGCGGTGTGCAGTACCAAAAGCATCATTCACGTAAACATCTGCATATGTAGCAAGTTTCTTTGTGAATTCTTTCTGTGATTCCTTTAATGCCTTCTTTGCAGCAGCAACTTCTTCTGTTGCATCAGCAGCAAGGCCGCGGGGTTTACCCTCTTCTTCAGCATAGAAACGAAGATTCTCAAGCAGCAACGCTTCACCCGGATGAAGAGCAGCCACCATTGCTTCGGTTGTTTCACCTATGCAATCCTCTGCGAATTTAACATCCACTTCAAGAAGTTCTGATACACGTGATAAAATGTGCTTTAAAGAAAATTTATCGGTAACACCCTTTGGTCTGCCCAGATGTGATCCTATGATAACGCTGCCGCCATCTTTAAGTATTTTCTTCAGAGTGGGTACAGCTGCACGGATACGTGTGTCATCAGTAATGTTGAAGTTATCATCGAGTGGCACATTGAAATCCACACGCACGAATGCCTTCTTATTGGCAAAATTAAATGAGTCCATTGTTTGCATAGTTCCTATGTTTAATATGTTTTTTTAAGAATGATCTGTTGATAAATGATAAACCTGCCGCAAAGATATGAAAATATATGGAAATTTTTCTGTAATAAAGTGTAAAAGTTTATCAGTTATGAATTACTACTTCGTAAGTTACGGGTACTGCACTCTTATAAAGAGCAAGCACACCGCAGTACTTATCAAAGGAAAGCTTACAGGCTCTCTCAAGCTTCTCAACTGGCAGATTATCACCGGTAAACTCATATACCACCTTCATAGAGGTGTACACCTTAGGATGTTCATCAGACATCTCAGCATCGATGCGGATATCAAACCCTTTTAAATCTACTCGCATCTTGCGTACCATTTCTACTACATCCAGACCTGAACAGCCGGTGGCGGCAACAAGCATAAGCTTTTTCGGTCGTGGTCCGTCATTATTACCACCTTGCTCCTCACCAAGATCAATTGTTACTTTGTGCCCATCAAGATCGGTATCAAAAATATTATTCTCTCTCCAGCTGGTTTTAATTGAATGTGTTGCCATAGAATTACTCTCTTTTTAACTTGTTTATTATTACTCTATTCTAAATTAAACAAACATTTGGCATATTGGTTCGTTAATATCATGTAACCTATTACATTATAAAAAAATATTAGCATAATGATATAAATTTATATCATTATGCTAATTTTGCAGTAAAATAAGCTAGTATGATTGATAGGAATGCTAATGTATTGTTAATTTATACCGGAGGGACTATCGGAATGTTGGAGAACAAGGAGACTGGTGCTCTGGAGCCTTTCGATTTTAGTCACCTGCGTTCAAATATTCCCGAGATGAAGAAGCTGAACTTCAACGTGGAAAGTTATCAGTTTAACCCTCCAATCGACTCGTCAGATGTAACTATTTATACCTGGCAGGAGATGTTGAAGGTTATTGAAACACACTATCATTTATACGATGGATTTGTTATTCTGCATGGAACAGATACAATGGCATTCACAGCCTCTGCATTGAGTTTTATGTGTGAAAATCTTACAAAGCCGGTTATTCTGACAGGTTCACAGCTGCCAATTGGTAAACTGCGTTCTGACGCAAAAGAGAATCTGATTACAGCTTTGGAGATTGCAGCCGATAAAAATTCGGAAGGGCGGCCGAAAGTACCTGAGATGTCGGTTTATATGCAAAATCTTCTGATGAGAGGAAACAGAACAACTAAGCTTAATGCGGATAACTTCAGTGCATTTACAAGTCCCAACTGCACCTACCTGGCGGAGTCGGGACTTGACATTAAATATAATACCAACGATATTCTTAAGCCTGATTACAACGCACCTGTAAAATATCATTACAACCTTAGTCCTGATGTTGTTATACTCAAGCTGTTCCCCGGTATAACAGAAGCGGTGGTAAAGGCTCATCTTGAGATACCTGGGTTGAAAGGTGTTGTGCTTGAAACATTCGGAACAGGCAACTCTCCAATATACCCATGGTTTATGAAACTGCTTAGTGATGCCATAGACAGAGGTATAGTTATTGTAAATGTAACACAGTGTATGTATGGCAATGTAGAGATGTATCGTTATGAAAATGGCCGCCAACTCGAAAAACTGGGTGTAATAAGTGGTCACGACATCACCACAGAGGCAGCTGTAACAAAAATGATGTCACTGTTCGGAAACTGCGAAACAACTGATGAGGTGAAACAGCAGATGCAGATCACTTTACGCGGAGAGATGTCACCATATTATAAGTATTTGGTTATCTGATAAATATCAGGAGCTGTTCATTTCTGTTAAACATCAGCACTTGTCATTGTGTTATAAAGGTTGTATTTTAATAGAAAATAAATTTCAAAAATAAATGAATAACCTCGACTACGGAATTATAGGCAACTGCAGGACTGCTGCGTTAATATCTAAAGAGGGGAGCATCGACTGGTTTTGCTTTCCTGACTTCGATTCACCATCTATTTTTGCAAAATTGCTTGATAAGGAAAAAGGGGGCAGTTTTCACTTAGAGGTTGCCGATGATTATAAAATTACCCAAAAATATAATGGTCACACTAATATATTGATGACCAAGTTTGAATCGCCTGAGCATGGTTTTATACTATTCGACTTTATGCCAAGGTACAGAACCAGTGATCTGCGTCACTATATGCCTCCTGAAATACATCGCTATATAAGGGTTTTCAAGGGCAGCCCCACCGTAAGGGTGGTTTATGATCCACGCATAAACTATGCACGTGAAGAGGTGCGTCACGAAATAGTGGGCAACTATATCAAAACACATTCTGTTGAAGACTCTGAAGATAAGGTATATCTATATACCAGTCTGGATATGCAGAAGGTGCTTAAAAGTGAGGAGGTAGTTATTACCGATCATCAGTTCTTCGTACTCTCCTATAATCAGAAATTGGTTACTATCGACCTCAACAGGGTTATGCTGGAGTTTGAGCGCACCAAGGTCTACTGGCTCAACTTTGTGAACAGATCTAGGGATTACGTTCAGTATGATGATATGATAAAGCGGAGTCTCCTGGTATTGAAACTGCTATCATATCAGGAGTCGGGTGCAATGCTGGCAGCAATAACCACCAGTCTCCCCGAAACAATAGGAGAGACCCGCAACTGGGATTATCGCTACTGCTGGCTTAGAGATGCATCCATGTCGATCGACACACTCCTGTTCATGAAGCAGAAGTCGGCCGCCAACCGCTTTATCGGTTTTATTAAACGCATTTTAAAATCCTCAAGGGATGAACCAATACAGATTATGTATGGCATCAGGGGAGAGAAAGATCTTACCGAAGAGATACTTCCACATTTGTCAGGTTACGAAAACTCACATCCGGTAAGAATAGGAAATGCCGCCTATCATCAGGAGCAAAATGACTCCATCGGTTACCTGCTGGATGTGATTTATAAATACTACCTCTATTTCCCCGGAACTCTTGATGAAATTGAGGAGATCTGGGAGATTATTAAGAATCTTGTCCGTGCTGTATTATCATCATGGAAGAAACCAGATAGGAGTATTTGGGAATATCGTACAAAGAAGCAACACTTTGTATTTTCTAAAGTGATGAGCTGGGTTGCGGTTGACAGGGCTTCTCTGATTGCGGAACTCCTTCAGAGGGATTATTACGCAACTGAGTGGCGCAAGGAGGCTGATATAATAAAGAAAGAGGTGCATGAAAAAGGGTGGAATGAGGAGCTGCAGACCTTTACTCAGGCGTATGATAATAGTGATGCCGATTCTTCATTGCTTCTTATGTATTTTTATGATTTCATTGATGCCGGAGATGATCGCTTCGTGAAAACTGTGAAGTATATCAGAGAGAATCTGTTTCACGAAGGTCTGATGTACAGATACAAGGCAGAGGATGACTTTGGGGTTCCTACATCATCATTTACAATATGCACTTTCTGGCTTATTGATGCTCTATATATGATTGGTGAGAAGGAGGAGGCACGTGAGCTGTTTGAGAATATGATATCATACTCCAACCACCTTGGTTTATATAGTGAAGATCTGGACTTCGATACCAAAAGGCAGTTGGGTAATTTTCCTCAGGCATACTCTCACCTGGCGTTTATAAATACAGCTGCCCTCTTTTCTGAAGAGAAGAAGCTCTCAAAATTTATCAGGCCTTAAGCTTAACCTCTCTTAAGTTATGTTAGTCTGGGTTCAGGCAAAGTTTTACAGGTCTTAAAGCATAATTTATCAGGCCTTACATTAAGTATTGAGATGCTCCGCCTTCGGTGGAAGTTGAATTAACTTTTGCGAAAGAGCCTGGATAGTTATCATTGATGAAGTCGATTAACTTCTCACGAATATATACCCTCAGATCCCAGTTCTTGCTTGAGTCGGAGCTGCTTACAAGTACACGCAGCTCTTTATACCACTGCTTACTATCTGTTACCTGTATATTCTGAACCCTGCCATCCCAGTTTGGATTATCCTTTACCAATCTGGCAAGCTCTTTCCTTAAAGGATCTACAGGAAGATCATAGGATACATAAAGCAATGCTGTTCCCAGGATTTCAGATTCGGTTCGTGTCCAGTTTTGAATGGGATTGTTGAGAAAATAATCTATAGGCACAATCAGCCTTCTCTGATCCCATATTTTAACTACTGCATAGGTTATATTTATCTCTTCTATTCGCCCCCATTCACCTTCTATAACCACAACGTCGTCAATCCTGATCGGTTGAGTAAATGCAATCTGTATTCCTGAAAAAACCTGACCAAAGCTACGCTGTGCTGCAAAACCGATAATGATTCCGGCAACACCTGCTGATGCAAGAAGACTTACTCCCAGTTCTCTGATTGATTCTATTGACATCAGGGCAATTGAGACAAATATAAAGGTGATTGAAATTATCACTATTCTCTCTAACATGCTCACCTGCGTGAGTTTTTTTCTGGCTTCAAGATTGTTAGCATTGTTTATATCAAGCTTTTTCTGCCAGTGATGAAACATAGCTCTAACAAACTGTACTATAAGCCAGCCAACTATAAGTATCAGCAGGATATTACTTATTTTCTGTAATAGAGAGAAAATATTTTCGTCTTCTTTTAGGTATGAGCTGAATATGTTTAGCATAACAGCGAAAATAGCCCATGTACCGGGCACCCTGAACAGACGCACAATAAAATCATCTATCTTGCTTTTACTCTTATGTGTACGTATTCGCCATCTCTTAATTATAAAGTTGTAGATGCCTGCAAGAACAATAAAGAGTACAATGAAACTCAGTGAAATTAGCAAATATCTTAAAGACTCATTTGCTGTTATATTATCAATAAAATTCATGTTATTTGATAAGATTTGTGAGGAATGGCACTACGGATGATTGTAGCGGAATACGATATTTAGCCGCAGGTGAGAAGTTGCCAACCTTAATGCTCACTCCATCTGGCGGCAGTACACGAAACATATCCTCATCTGTTGTATCATCACCAATAGCAAGAATAAAATCATAGTTGTCCAGCGACATACGGCGGATCACCTCACTCCCTTTCGTGAAATCGGGGGGTTTTACCTCCACCACTTTGTTGCCCGGTACTATCTGTAGGTTGAGGCGGGCGCAGGGACCGATCAGTGCGTTAACTAACTGCTGTGAACGGAGTTCGGCCAGCCATATATCCACATTACGATAATGCCACACAAGAGAGGCTTCTTTCTGCTCCATATATGAGCGAGGTGTTTTATCGATGGTGTGCTGTATTATGTCGAGTATCTCATCATCCCAAACCACATCAGTATTGAGGTTTCTGTGCCATTTGCCATTCTCCTTATAAAACATACCATGCTCAGCTGCAAAGTCGAGATTTAAACCTTTGAACCATTTATCCAGTATCTGATGATTTCTGCCGCTATTTATGACAACTCTGTTTTTAGGATCTGAATTCATCTTTTTAAGTAAACTTAATACTTCAGCCGAAGGTATTGCATCTTCCGGTTTACTGGTAAAGGGTGATAATGTGCCGTCGTAATCCAGCATTATCAGGCGTGAGTTTGCATCATCGTAAGATTTTTTTATTTGATTAAGCTGTCTTTTACCAACAACCTTTTGAAGAATCTCTTTATTTTGAGTCTTTATGCTAAGCAACTCCTTTACAAAATCATTAGACCATTTTTTTACATCCTGTCTTGAGATCCTCTTCTGCATTTTTTCAAGTCGCTCTTTTTTCTCCTTTGCCGGCATATTCATAGCTTGCAGAATAGCATTCTCTATCTGATCTGTATCGTTGGGATTAATAATTATTGCATCCTGAAGCTCTATTGCCGCACCTGCCATTTCACTCAGAATCAGTACTCCCGGCCTGTTGCATTTGGTGGCCAGATACTCCTTTGCAACCAAATTCATACCATCTCTGAGAGGTGTAACTAAAGCTATCTCTGCAACATCATACATGGCTATCAGCTCATCAAAACTGAAGCTTCTGTAGAAATAGAAGATAGGGTTCCAGCCTAACTTTGAATATTTTCCGTTTATTTCACCTATCTGCTGATCAATCTTTGTTTTCAGCTCCGCATATATATCAACAGTGTCACGAGATGGTACCACAATCATTGCCAGAGACACTTTCTCATGATACTCAGGGTGATTTTCAAGAAACTGAGCAAAGCCGTTAAGTCGATGCAGAATACCCTTACTGTAATCGAGACGGTCAACAGACAATATTATACTCCTTTCGCCAAGTTTCTCTCTGAGAAGATCCGATTTCTCTTTAACCTCAGGGAGTTTGGGAGCCTGGTTATATTGTTCGTAATTGATCCCCATTGGGAAAGCATCTATATGTATTATACGGTTGTCAAGGTTAACCTCATCCAGATTGCAGTTGATGTTAAGTACTCTGTATATTGCACTTATAAAGTGACGCATGTAGTCATGTGTATGAAATCCTATGAGATCTGCTCCCAGCAAACCTTCAAGAATCTCCTCCCTTTCAGGCAACACCCTGAAAAGCTCATATGATGGAAATGGTATGTGATGGAAATATCCAATATTGGCATTGGGTTTTTTATCACGAATCTTTTTGGGGAGTAGCATAAGCTGATAATCCTGTACCCATACTATATCATCATCCTCAATGAACTGCATTGATTCATCGCAAAACAGACTGTTCACCTGCTGATAGGCCTCCCAGTAATCTGCTCTGTATTCAATAAATGAGAAAAAATAGTGGCACAAAGGCCAGATAGTACTGTTGCTGTAACCCTCATAGTAATTCTCAATTTGATCTGCTGATAAAAAGACCGGATGAAAGTTTAAATCATGCAATCTCTCAGTTATCTCTTTTTTCTCTTTCTCATTTTCAGTAAATATTCCGGGCCAGCCAACCCAGTAAATGTCAGATTTTGTTTCTAGTGAACCAAGACCGGTTGCCAATCCTCCCTCACTCCTTATAATGTTGAAACCATCATCGGAACGCTCAATTTTGACCGGAAGCCGATTAGCAATTATAATAATTTTCATAACTTAAAAAATGTTTGACTCCATCAATATAACGTAGAAAGTTGACATTTGATCAATTTTTAATATATATTCACAAATGGATTGAATTGAAATTCTTTAGTTTAGAGTGAACAAAAACATGATATCGTTTGTTGCTTCCGCTTTTTTATAGTAATTTCGTAGTCTAAATCACACATGAATAATAACTAATTAACTGCGCTTGAAATCATTAAGTATATAGATCATATAATTATGGCAAAACAAAAAAAATTCTTAACCTGCGACGGTAATCAGGCCGCAGCGCATATCGCCTATATGTTTAGCGAGGTTGCTGCAATCTACCCGATTACACCCTCGTCTACTATGGCAGAGTATGTAGATGAATGGGCAGCTGCCGGAAGAAAAAACCTTTTCGGACAGCCGGTCTTAGTACAGGAAATGCAATCAGAAGCCGGTGCTGCCGGCGCAATGCACGGATCTCTGCAGGCCGGTGCACTAACATCTACATTTACAGCATCACAAGGGTTACTTCTGATGCTTCCTAATATGTATAAGATGGCCGGGGAACTTCTTCCCGGAGTATTTCATGTTTCAGCTCGCGCACTTGCATCTCATGCATTATCAATATTTGGTGATCAACAGGATGTTATGGCAGCAAGACCTACAGGTTTTGCTCTTTTTGCAACAGGCTCTGTTCAAGAGGTAATGGACCTTGCAGCAGTTGCTCACCTTGCATCCATCGAGAGCCGCGTGCCGTTCCTTCACTATTTCGACGGATTCCGAACCTCACACGAAATCCAGAAGATCGAAGCATTGTCAAATGAAGATCTGGCACCGCTTTTAAATCAGGAAGCACTGAAAGAATTCCGTGAAAGAGCACTAACACCTGATAACCCTGTTACCAGAGGAACAGCTCAGAATGATGATATCTATTTTCAGGCGCGTGAAGCATCTAATCCATTTTATGATAATGTTCCCGATGTTGTTGAGAAGTATCTTGAGAAACTGGCAGAGGTAACCGGACGCAAGTATGGTCTGTTTGACTATTACGGTGATCCTGAAGCAGAAAGAGTTATCATTGCTATGGGGTCTGTAACAGAAACAATCAGAGAGGTTGTTGATCACCTGAGAGCTAAAGGCGAGAAGGTGGGTGTTGTTGCAGTGCACCTATATCGTCCTTTCAAGGCAGAGGCATTCCTGTCGGTTATACCTGATACAGTAAAGCGTATTGCAGTACTCGACCGTACAAAGGAACCGGGAGCACCTGGTCAGCCGATGTATCTGGATGTGAAGAACAGTTTTTATGGAAAAGAAAATGCTCCTGAGATTGTTGGAGGTATTTATGGATTATCATCTAAAGATACCACACCGTCACAAATATTATCGGTTTTCGAAAATCTCTCTCTTAGTATGCCTAAGAACGATTTCACTATCGGTATTGTTGATGATGTTACATTCAAATCGCTTCCTGTAAAGGCTGAGATCTCTATGGATGAAACAACATATGAGGCTAAATTCTACGGACTTGGATCTGATGGTACGGTTGGAGCTAATAAGAACTCCATTAAAATTATAGGTGACAATACAGATAAGTATGTTCAGGCATATTTTGCGTATGACTCCAAGAAATCTGGAGGATTTACCTGTTCTCATCTCCGTTTTGGCGATAACCCGATCAGGTCACCTTATTTAGTGAATACTCCTAATTTTGTAGCATGTCACGTTCCGGCCTATCTGCATCTGTATGATGTGACTGCAGGACTTAAGAAGAATGGTACTTTCCTTCTAAACTCTCTGTGGCCTAAGGAAGAGGTGGCAGATCACCTGCCCGATCATGTGAAGAAATATTTTGCAGTAAACAATATCAAGCTATACATAATAAATGCCACAAAGATTGCAGAAGAGATCGGACTGGGCAACAGAACCAACACAATATTGCAGTCGGCTTTCTTCAAAATCTCAAATGTAATTCCTTACGATCTTGCTGTGGAACAGATGAAGAAATTCATCGTTAAGTCATACGGTAAAAAGGGTGAAACCATTGTTAAGATGAATTATGCTGCTGTTGATCGCGGTGGTGATGTTGAGGAAGTGGAAGTTCTTCAGGAATGGGCAAACCTTGTGGTATCGACAGATACAACAGATGATGCTCCTGAATTCATCAGAAAGGTCGTTCGTCCGGTTAATGCACAAAATGGCTATAGCCTGCCGGTATCAGCCTTCACTGGTCGTGAAGACGGAACATGGGAAACAGGAACCACCAAGTATGAAAAACGTGGTGTAGCTGTTAATGTTCCTGTTTGGCAGCCTGAAAACTGTATACAGTGTAATCAGTGCGCTTATGTATGTCCTCATGCTACTATCCGTCCGTTCATGCTTGATGAGGAAGAGCAGAAAGGTGTAGGCGAAGGAGTGGAACTGCTAAAAGCTCAAGGTAAACAGTTTGCAGGAATGGGATTCCGTATCCAGGTTGATGTTCTTGACTGTCTTGGTTGCGGTAATTGTGCCGATGTTTGTCCCGGAAGAAAAGGAGAAAAAGCTCTTGAGATGGTTTCTATTGAGTCTCAGCTTGAAAATCAGAAGAATTGGGACTGGATGATGGAGAACGTTACAAGTAAAGCTCATCTTGTTGATATCAGTCTCAATGTTAAAAACTCTCAGTTTGCCACTCCTCTGTTTGAGTTCTCCGGAGCTTGTTCAGGATGTGGTGAAACACCATACATCAAGCTAATTACTCAGCTTTATGGAGAAAGAATGATGATTGCAAACGCAACAGGTTGTTCTTCAATCTATGGGGCATCAGCACCTGCAACTCCTTATACTAAAAATGAGGAAGGTAAAGGTCCGGCTTGGGCAAACTCACTTTTTGAAGATAACGCAGAGTTTGGTTATGGCTTTGCAATTGCTCAGGCAAGTATGCGAAACAGAATAGAAAATCTGATGAAGGATGCTATCGCTTCCGATCAGTTTACGGCAGAGCAGAAAGAGCTGTTTAATCTATGGATTGAGAATAAAGATAGTGCTGAACTATCAAAAGAGATATCTGCTAAAGTTGTTGCTTCGCTGACAGGTAGTGATATTCCATTAGCCAAGGAGATACTTTCACTTGAAAAGTATCTTGCTAAGAAATCTATCTGGGTGTTTGGTGGAGATGGATGGGCATATGATATAGGTTTTGGTGGTCTGGACCATGTTCTGGCAAGCGGAAAGGATATAAATATCCTTGTACTTGATACAGAAGTCTACTCTAACACTGGAGGTCAGTCATCCAAATCAACCCCAATTGCAGCTGTGGCTAAGTTTGCAGCAGCAGGTAAGCGCATACGTAAGAAAGATCTTGGTATGATTGCTACCACCTATGGTTATGTTTACGTAGCACAGGTAGCAATGGGTGCTAATCAGGGACAAACTCTGAAAGCTATCCGTGAGGCTGAGTCATATAACGGACCTTCAATTGTAATTGCATACTCACCATGTATCAGTCATGGATTAAGGAAAGGAATGGGACATGCTCAATCGGAACAGAAGGCTGCTGTTGAGAGTGGTTACTGGCACTTGTGGCGCTACGACCCACGTCTTGAGGAGCAGGGACTGAATCCTTTCCAGCTCGACAGTAAAGAGCCTGAGTGGGATAAGTTTGTTGACTTCCTGAAGGGTGAGGTGCGCTATACACAGTTGATGAAAGCATTCCCTGCAGAGGCAGATGAGCTGTTTGAAGCTGCAAGACAGAATGCTCAATGGAGATATAAATCCTATGTACGTATGGCAGAAGCAAACTTCGGCTCATCGGAAACCGAAGGTGAGGGAGTAAAACAGCCTGCTGAACAGATAAACTAAATTTTTAGTAACATATTTTTTTCTAAGGGTATCGCGTAATGTGATACCCTTAGTTGTTTATAACAATATGCGAATATTATAGTATCTTTGTATCCTGTTTCCATATAAAAAAATTATAAAAAGCTTTCTGATTTATGAAAATTCAAATTATAAACGGTCCCAACCTCAATCTGCTCGGAACACGCGAGCCGGGAGTATATGGAAGTATAACATTTACGGAGTTTCTGGAAAATATTAGGATTAGCTTTCCAGATATTGAGATAGATTATTTCCAATCGAATGTAGAGGGTGAAATAATCAATAAAATTCAGGAAACAGGCTTTAACTATGACGGAATTATTCTTAATGCAGGTGGATATACTCACACCTCAGTGGCAATAAGAGACTCAATTAAGGCAGTTAAGACACCAGTTATAGAAGTTCACATATCAAACATTCATGCAAGAGAGGAGTTCAGACATCAATCTATGATTTCTGCTGTTTGCATGGGTGTAATTGCCGGTTTTGGGTTAAACTCATATAAACTGGCAATTAAGGCTTTGCAGTTGGCAAACAATATTTGAACTTAAACGTTAAAATGATCAGTATCGATTACTGATAATCGAATCATTAATATAAAATATGCAGAAACAAACAAAAATAGTTGCAACGATATCCGATCAACGTTGCGAAGTACCGTTTTTAGAACAGTTGTACGAAGCCGGAATGAATGTAGTGAGACTTAATTCCGCACATTTAAACGAAGAGGGTTTCCTCAAAATTATAAACAATGTAAGAGAGGTTTCTGAAGAGATAGCCATTCTAGTAGATACAAAAGGACCGGAAATCAGAACAACGGTTGCAAATAATCCAATTGAACTTAAAACCGGGGAACTTGTGAAAATTGTGGGCGACCCGAAAGGGGTTTCTTCCAATGAAACTATCTATATTTCATACTCCAATATTGCTGAAGAGATGCGTGTTGGCGATGATATCCTTATTGATGATGGAGAAGTGGATCTGAAAGTTATTACAGTTAACAAAGATCATCTTATCTGCAGTGTGATGAATGATGGTGTGATTGGCAGCCGAAAGAGTGTAAATATTCCGGGTGTACGTATCAATCTGCCAGCAATCACAGAAAGAGATAAAAAATTCATTGCATTGTCTGCAAAGCACAATGTTGATTTTATAGCACACTCATTTGTAAGAAATGCTGAAGATATAAAGGTTGTTCAGGAGATACTTGATGAGTTGGGCAGCACAATAAAGATTATTGCAAAGATTGAGAATCAGGAAGGTGTTGATAATGCTGATGAGATTCTTGAATCGGCTTATGGTATAATGATTGCTCGTGGTGACCTTGGTATTGAGGTGGCACAGGAGAAGATTCCGGGCATTCAGCGTGTCCTTATCAAAAAGGCAATTCATCATAAGAAGCCTGTTATCGTTGCAACTCAGATGCTGCACTCGATGATTCATAATCCACGCCCCACACGTGCAGAGATTACCGACATAGCAAATGCTATCTATTACAGAACTGATGCTGTTATGCTAAGTGGTGAGACTGCCTATGGCAAGTATCCTGTTGAAGCTGTAAGGACAATGGCAAGGACAGCCTACGAAGCAGAGCTTACTAAACTGACAGATAATGATATACGTGTTCCGTATGACACCTATAAAGAGGGTGATGTTACTGAATTTCTTGCGAAACAGGCAGTAAAAACATCTAACAAGCTTAGTGTAAAAGCTATTGTAACAGACAGTCACACCGGAAGAACAGCAAGGGTGCTTGCAGCATTCAGAGGTAAGAGCCCTATATACGCCATCACAACAACAAAGAGACTTGCACGCGAACTTGCACTCTCTTATGGTATTATGGCTGAATTCCAGGAGGGTAAAGGAGATGGCAACACAAAAGAGAGTCGCAGGGCATATTTTACAGAGGCAATTCGCCGACTCATCGAAAACAAGATGATTGAACCTGATGACAGAGTTGCATATCTGGGAGGGAGCTTTGGTGAAGTGGGCGGAACAACATATCTGGAAGTTGTGGATGCCTGGAGAATTCTTGAAGCAAAAGAGAAATATAATTTGCCCGACTACACAGCGTAATTTAACCAACTGAATTATTTTAACTCTGATGTAGTAAATTTTAATTCAATTGTTTTAAATACTTGATGTTTTCATAGTAATTTAGTGATTCAAACTAGTTTTGAATCACTAAAAGTATTATTGAAATCATATTCATTTAACCGGTAAATGAGATCGATTGAAGATTATATAATTGAACATATCGATGAGGAGCCTCAGCTGTTAAGTCAGATATATCGTGAGGCTCATGTAAAGCTGCTTCACGGAGAGATGTCATCAGGTCACCTGCAGGGACGATTACTTAAAATGCTGGTACAGATGATTCGTCCTTCAAGAGTGCTTGAAATTGGAACCTACACAGGCTATTCCGCGCTCTGCATTGCTGAGGGGCTTGAAGATGGTGCTTCTCTTGAAACTATCGAGATAGATGATGAGATGGAGGATATAATACGCGAAAATTTTAGTTGCTCCTCCTACAGCGATAAGATCATTCTGATAATTGGTGATGCCAATGAAGTTGTGCTTGATTATGAGGATAGTACCTTCGATTTGGTATTTATGGATGGTAATAAACGTGACTATTGGCAGCTCTACGAGAAGATTCTCCCTAAAGTGAAACAGGGTGGTTTCATACTAGCGGATAATACTCTCTGGCATGGAAAGGTTCTGGAAAAGCCGAAGAGTAATGACTGGCAGACTAAAGGTATTTTGGAATTTAATACTCATTTGAAAAGCGATAATCGTGTCGAAAAGGTTATATTAGCAGTTCGTGACGGTTTAACGCTTATCAGAAAAAAGTAAATATTATGGACTCGAACAGACAACAAAAGATAAATCGGTTGATACAGAAAGAACTGAGCGAATTATTCCTTCTGGAAACCAAGAAGATGCAGGGGGTACTGATCTCGGTGACAAATGTGCGTGTATCGCCCGACCTCAGTGTTGCACATGCATATCTAAGTATTTTCCCATCAGATAAAGGTGAAGAGTTAGTTAAGAATATTAATGAGAACGTTAAATCTGTTCGGTATGACTTGGGTAAAAGATTGAGAAATCAATTAAGGGTAATACCAGAGCTAACTTTTCATGTTGATGATTCACTTGATTATGTTGAGAATATTGACAGATTGTTGAAAAACGACTGAAATCTCTGCTTTGGACATATCACTATTCATAGCACGCCGGTACCTCTTCTCCAAGAAATCGCACAATGCAATAAATGTGATTTCTGCCATATCCGTTTGCGGTATTGCCATTGCAACAATGGCAATGGTGGTGGTACTATCCGTTTTCAATGGCTTCGGAGGTATTGTTGAGGGTATGTTCAGTGCATTTGATCCCGATTTAAAGATAACTGTAAGAGAGGGTAAGGTATTTAACTACAATACACCCCAGTTTGATGAAGCGTTACGGGTTGAAGGGATACAGATGATATCAGAGTCACTCGAAGAGAATGCCCTGTTCAGCTTCAATGGTCAGCAGGTTCCTGTACTCATGAAAGGAGTTTCACAGGAGTTCAGTAATATGACCGATATGGAGAAACTGATGGTCGACGGATCATTCAAACTTCGAGAAGATGTGGTTGATTACACAACATTAGGTACAGGTCTGGCAGTCTCGCTGGGAGCACGTCCCGGTTTCATAAATCCGATTGAGATCTATGCACCAAAAAGAGATGTGAGAGTCAATCTTGCAAATCCAGCGGCAGCTTTCACAACAGGTTATGTGCAGATAGGAGGAGTGTTTAGCCTTAACACACCAAAGTATGATGAGCAGATGGCAATCATGCCAATTTCAAAGGTAAGGGAACTGCTTAACTATAGTAATGAAGTAACTTCACTCGATATAAAACTTCAACCGGGAGCATCAGTAAAAAGAGTGAAAAATCAGATCAGGAATATTCTTGGTGATGAATTTCTTATTGAGGATCGCTTTGAACAGCAACGAGAATCATACAGGATGCTGCAGGTGGAGAAATGGGTAACATTTCTCATTCTGGCATTTATACTGCTCATAGCTGTTTTCAATGTTGTAGGATCACTTTCTATGCTCATTGTAGAGAAGAAAGATGATATTAACAGCCTTAGAAACATGGGAGCTTCCAACACTCTTATTTCACGAATATTTCTTAATGAAGGGTGGTTGATCACTTTCTCAGGGATAGTGGCTGGTATAGTGATAGGACTGGTTCTATGTCTTTTGCAGCAGCATTTCGGGTTAATACGTCTGAGCAATATTCCAGGTGCATATATAATTGATGCTTACCCTGTAATAGTTAAGTTTACGGATATACTGATTGTTATTGCCGTAGTAAGCTTAATCGGGCTGTTAACAGTGCTTTACCCTGTAAACAACCTCAGGAAGAAGTTGACAGGCGAGTTCAATAATATGAGATATAAAGAGTGATTGGTTAATACATAAAGATCTGCTGTTTTTTTAAGATCAATTGAGATACATAATTAATAGAGATACAAGATCTATTTAAAGTTATATGCCAGTCAGCACAGTTGGATAAAAAGATAATATAGCGTATAACTCTTTATAATTTAAATAATTAAGTATAATATAAAACATAAGATATGAGGATAGCAATTGTCGGAACAGGTTATGTAGGTTTAGTTTCTGGTGCCTGTTTTGCAGAGATGGGAGTGGATGTTACTTGTGTTGATATCGACAGCGAGAAGATCGAAGGTCTCAAGAAGGGAATAATACCTATCTATGAGCCCGGATTAAAGAGTATTGTTGTACGAAATTATGATGCGGAGCGACTACACTTCACAACTGATCTGACATCTGTTCTTAATGAAATGGATATAATATTCATTGCAGTAGGCACACCCTCGGATGAAGAGGGAAATGCTGACCTGTCGTATGTTATGACTGTAGCAAACACTATCGCAGATAATATGAACAAACATCTGCTGATAGTAACCAAGAGCACAGTACCGGTTGGTACATCATACCGCATAAGAGAATTAATTCGTAAACGTCTTGATGAAAGAGGACTGAATGATCTTCAGTTTGATGTAGCCTCTAACCCTGAATTCCTGAAAGAGGGAGCTGCAATAAACGACTTTATGAGTCCCGACCGTGTAATTGTAGGCGTTGAGAGTAAAGAGGCTGAAAATCTTATGTCGAGACTGTATCGCCCATTTCTGCTCAACAATTTCAGGGTCATCTTCATGGATATTTTATCGTCCGAGATGACAAAATATGCCTCTAATGCCATGCTTGCGACACGTATTAGCTTTATGAACGATATTGCCAACCTTTGTGAAATTGTTGGAGCTGATGTAAATATGGTACGCAGAGGTATGGGAAGCGATTCCCGCATTGGCAGAAGCTTTCTCTATCCCGGTTGCGGTTATGGCGGCAGCTGTTTTCCAAAAGATATACGTGCAATAATGAAAGTAGGAGAGGATGTGGGATATGAAATGACTGTAATCAAAGCAGTCGAGGAGGTTAACAACCGACAGAAAGGTATACTGTTCCATAAATTCAACCGCTATTATAACGGAGATATTAAAGGTAAAACAGTAGCAGTATGGGGATTATCATTCAAACCCGAAACAGACGATATGCGGGATGCACCCTCACTGACATTAATTGAGAGTCTTTTAAAGGAAGGTGTAAATGTTCGTGCATATGATCCCGCTGCAATGCAGGAAGCACGCAAATATCTGGATGACAGGATATATTACGCTACAGATATTTATGATGCTGCCAATGAGGCTGATGCACTGATAGTACCAACAGAGTGGAAGGAGTTCAGACTACCCAATTGGTCGATTCTAAGTAAAATAATGAATAACCATTTGGTAATTGATGGACGTAATATTTATAATAAAGAAGATATGGCTGCCTATGGTTTCGAATACAGAGGAATAGGGCAGAAATGATCATGATCATATAAATATCATGATAAATTCAAATTTTATATATTAACTTAATACCAGAGATAATGAGCGTAAACAGGAGAGATTTCATTAAAAAGATGGGAGCCGGAGCCGCAGGCTTAGCCGTGGGAGCACCCGCCATCACTGCATCAGAAAAAGCTGCAGTAACAAGAACATCAGCAAAGAGCTACAGTAGAATAATTGGAGCGAACGACAGAATCAGGGTTGCTGTTGTTGGGCTCGGAAGAAGATTAGGTGGATTTATTGAGCCAATCGCAATGAAGAGCGCAAATGTTGAACTTGTTTATCTGTGCGATGTATATGATAAACAGATGGACAATGCGGCAAAAATATTTTCAAAGCATATAAACTATACACCAAAGCTTGAAAAAGATATCCGTAAGGTTGTTGATGATAATAAGGTAGATGCAATCTTCAATGCTACACCCGACCACTGGCATACACCAGGTTCAATTATGGCAATGAAGAACGGCAAACATGTATATGTAGAAAAACCATGTAGTCACAACATGTTCGAAAATGAGCTGCTGGTAGCCGCTTCAAAGAAGTTCAACAAGGTAGTGCAGATGGGAAATCAGCAACGCTCTTCAGACCACACAATTGAGATTATCAATGAGATACATAACGGAATCATTGGTACACCATATAAAGCGGTGGCATTTTACAGCAATACAAGAGGAGAAGTACCACTGCAGAAGAGAGTGCCTGTGCCTGCAGGACTCGACTGGGAGCTATTTCAGGGTCCGGCACCACGTCGTGAATATACTTCGGAGACATGGGATTATAACTGGCACTGGTATGGCTGGGATTATGGAACAGCTGAAACAGGCAATAACGCCACTCACGAACTGGATGTTGCAAGATGGGCATTGCAAGTTAACTTCCCCACACGTGTTGACGTAGAGGCTGCAAAGCGTCACTTCATTAATGATGGATGGGAGATGTATGACACTATGGACGCAACCTTCCGTTTCAAAGATGATAAAATCATCAAATGGGATGGCAAGAGTCGCAACGGCTACCTGACCTACAATAGTGACAGGGGAACAATAATTTATGGCAGCGAAGGTTCTGTTTTTGTAAATCGTGATAAATATTTCCTGTACGACAGAGGCGGAAAAGTTGTAAAAGATAATAAATCATCAGGAAGCGAGGCAGGCAATGTTTTAGGCGGAGGAGGCGATATGACTACAGGTCATGTTATCAACTTCTTCGAAGCAATAAGAGGCAAGGAGAAACTCACTGCACCAATTGATGATGCAAGCATAAGCATGGCCATGGTACACTATTCAAACATAGCCTACAGAATAGGCAAAGGGTTTGATATCGATGAAACCAACGGCAGAATGTTTGATCGCGATGCAATGAATTTATGGAGTCGCGAATATGAGCCAGGTTGGGAACCGGAATTATAGTTATATTCTGCAAATTTATTATTAAATTTGCAGGCCCGAATCGTTAGCTCAGCTGGTTCAGAGCGCTGCCTTGACAGGGCAGAGGTCACTGGTTCGAACCCAGTACGATTCACTCATTTGAATACCTTCATTTCAACAATATTATCCAGAACATCGTTTCTGGTTAGCAGAGCTGTTCGCAATCTATTCTCATACAGCATTTCAAGCTGATCACCCACAAACCTGCTGCCTGGCTGAGATGAGTTGCCATAACTCAGTAAAACTTCAGCTCTTACCTTATCTCCGAACTCAACAACAGCTACAAATGTATCTCCGTGATACACATAATTTCTATAGCTCCCCTTTTTAGGTTGGAAATACATAGTTCTGAAAACACCATAATCACTCTTTCCTCCATTTGCAGGGTACTCAATATTGCCAACACTGAAGCGGTTTACATAACCCCATTCAACATCCATAAAGCCATACTCCTCTTCAATCTCAATAGCCGCTTTTCTTAGTAAGACAACAGCTTTTTCAGGATCACTCAAACCATCAGGAGTTGTAACAGGACTATCGGCGCTCCATGGTACTGCAAACATGCTGTTATCAAGTTTATCAAACCATTGTGCAAAAAGAACGGCGCCTTTACTGTCAGCATCAGTAGTTCCATCCCATCTCTTTAAAATATCGGCAGCCAGTAAAGTTACTGAGTCGGGATACTGCTCCACAGCCGCCAGGAGATCATCCAGAAAGCGATCCTCAATCTCCATTCCAGTATTCAGCTTGTAGTCCACCAGTTCCTCAAAAGTGACCGACTCATCATCCTTAATAAGGTTTATAGCCCTCTGAGCCCTGAAAGATGTAGGATACTCCTCCAGTTGCGGCGACATAGAAGCAGAGTACTCCTTACTATCAAATAAGAGAGGATAGGTTGCAGTCCACGGCACATCATTTGCATTCTGCACAAACCCCGTTTCAGGGTTAAGAAGCTTAGGCAATTCATCATAATCAAGATAACTGTTCCATATCAGATCAGAACGCGTACCATCAACCTTATCTCTCCAGAAGCTCCAGTCACCCTCACTTCTATCAGGCACATTACCATTAAAAAGATACATAATGTTTCCCTCTTTATCAGCATAAATCAGGTTAAACATAGGGATCTGCATCATCTTTACAGCATCTTCAAACTCATTAAAATTATGAGCCTTACCCATCTTGTGATACTGATAAAAATAGGAATCATTCTCCATTCCCGCAATTCTGACAGAAAAAGCTACATCACCCTGCTCACCAAGAACAGGACCATGCTCCGAATACTTCATAACCAGCTCCCTCTCAGCGAAACTGCTATCCTCCTGCAAAATATTTATTGTTACGCTCTTCTCCTCAAAAGGCTTTACCTCACCATCAAGAATATACCCATCACCCTCAAGCTTCAATTCATACCTGTCAGATGCATCAATTGTATTCACAGTATGAGTCCATCCGAGGTTCTCATTAAAAGCGATATTAAGTATAGGCATACCTATTAGAGTAACCCCATACACATTAAAATCAGGAGCATTCAGATGTGCCTCATAGAATCGATAAAAGTCACCCCACGGCAAATGAGGATTAGCCACCAGCATAGCGTTGCCCGATTCAGATTTCAAAGGAGCAATTGCATAAGAATTAGATCCGGGTATAGCTGCACCCTCCATATCTTTCAGCTCGTTATAACCTGTAATCAGATCGCTAACAGCCAGAAACTCAATATTGATAACCCTCTTGCTGTGAGCCAAAACATCAATGGCTGTCAATGGCAGAAAACCCCTGTATATCACATCAATCTCATCAGGATGAGCCGCTGCATAGTCGTTCAGCCCCTTCACAAAAGCATCCAGAAACAGTTTTTCATCACCCTCAAAACCAGCATACTGAGCAGCAGCTTTTCCAGGCAGATCATATAAGTAGACCAGTCTATCCATCTGCAAAGACTTCTCACCACGAATCTCACTGCCTTTACCTCGCGACTCAATATACAACCTCATAATCTCATTAGCATGACTCTGCATCTGAGCCCATCCGAAAGCATAATACATCTCAGCCTCATTCTGAGCATAAATATGCGGCACCCCCCAGTTATCCCAAACAATCTCAGTACGATTAAAAGACCCCCGCTCATTGCACGACATAAATAACAGTGCAACGAGAACAGATAAAACAGTTGATGTTCTCATAGTTGTAAGTTCTATAATATTTAGGAAGCTCTATGATAAATTGTAATCTCAGCAATTCTCCATTTCAACAATATAATAGCCCTTGGTCTTTATCTCCTCCTCATGTTCAGGTTTCAGGGATTCGATATGGCAAAACGTGCACTCTTCAGAGGTAAGCGGCTGACCCTCCTCACCTTTGCTCTTCAAATACTCCCTGCCGTAATTATATATAGTTTCTGCATCTTTAACCTCCTCAGGAGCTATAATATCAAAATGCATAATCATGCCATCCTTTTTAGTTACATAGGTGTCCCAGACTGCTACTTGCATAATAAATTGAATTAAAAAACGTGTTTAGTTCTCATTGATGACTATATAACAATCGCAGTTTGAATTAGTTTATCGCCAATAAACGTCAGAGAACCTTTTAAATATAATAGTCATTGATTATGATTATAACGATAACTGAATCTACTAAAAAAAATTATTTATTAGGTTAACATAATGCAAAAACTTTAATAACCCATCCTTATTTGTTAATTTTGCAATTCACAAAATAAAACTTCATGTCAAATAACAAACTACCCTTTTATAAAGGGGTCACTCTCATTGTATCACTATCACTGGTGGCACTATTAATATCATCGTTGCCATTTGTTAAAAGGTTATCACTTAGTCCCCTAATCATAGGAATCATTGTAGGAATGATTTACGGCAACACCCTGCGCAAAAAACTACCCGACAGCTGGGTACCGGGCATCCTGTTCTGCAGTAAGCAGATACTCAGGGGAGCAATCATCTTTTACGGATTCAGGCTCACATTCCAGCATATTGTGGCGGTAGGACCTGCAGCCATCATTGTAGACATAATAATGGTACTCTCCGTTTTATTACTAGGCTATTTCGCAGGGCGAATGCTGAAGCTAGACCCACACATTACAACACTCACCTCAGCCGGTAGTGCTATATGCGGAGCAGCAGCCGTACTCGGTACAGAACCCGTCTTAAAAAACCAACCACATAAAACCGCCATAGCCGTCTCAACGGTAGTCATCTTCGGAACCATCTCAATGTTTCTCTACCCCCTGATGTATAAGATGGATTGGCTCAGCCTCAATCCCCATCAAATGGGAATATACATAGGATCAACAGTGCACGAGGTAGCACACGTCGTAGGAGCCGGCAATGCCCTTAACAACCCGATTATTGCCGAAAGCTCAGTAATTGTGAAGATGATAAGAGTCATACTACTTGCCCCCTTCCTCCTGATCCTAAGCATGCTTGTAGGCAGAAAAAACCGCAAACAGGGAATAGAAACAGCGGAGAAGTCCAAGATCACCATTCCCTGGTTCGCCTTCGGCTTCTTAATAGTGATAGGCTTCAACTCATTAAACCTGCTCCCCGAAGCAGTAGTAGATGGAATAAACAGAGCCGACAACTTCGCACTAACCATGGCAATGACAGCATTAGGAGCAGAAACAAACTTCAAAAAGTTCAAGCAGTCAGGCATCAAACCCTTTGTCCTTGCATTTATACTATTCATCTGGTTAGTAGTAGGAGGATACTTTATCAGCTCCCTAGTACAGTTTTAGTCAAAAAATCGATATAATATCGACCGTAAATAGATATTTATTCTAAAAAATTAAACATTGCGTCCACAAATATGTTTATAATTGAAAACATCAAAACAGTTAAAAAAAACAGGATAAAACATATATGGGAATATTACGCAGACTGTTAGGGTTACCCGATAAAAGCTTTATCAGAGATAAACTTAACAAAGGCGCCATTCTGCTGGATGTACGCACCAGAGAAGAGTATCACTACGGACACATAGAAGGGTCGATAAATATTCCGGCATCAGAAATACACAACAAGATCGACAGGCTAGACAAGGACAATGTAATAATAGCCGTATGCGAGAGCGGCGCAAGAAGTGCACAGGTAGTCAGATACCTGAAAAGCAAAGGATTTGAATCATACAATGGCGGAGGATGGAGTTCCTTCAGATAACAAATAAGAACTTAACTTTAAAAAAACTCAGCATATGGAGACAGCTAAGATCATAGTTCAGTCGGCCATACATGCCGATGTAGTAAAAGTCTGGGAATACTATAACCAGCCCGAACATATAACAAAATGGAACTTTGCCGATCCCCTTTGGCATTGTCCCAGTGCAAAGAACGATCTTCGTGTAGGAGGTAAGTACGTAGCACGCATGGAAGCAAAAGATGGCAGCTTTGGCTTCGATTTCAGTGCAACCTACACCGAAGTGATAGAGCATGAAAAAATTGCTTACAGATTAGATGATGGCCGTGATGTTGAAATAATATTCGACAATCAAGACGGAACCACCTTCGTTACAGTAACCTTCGATGCCGAAAACCAGAACCCCCCTGAAGTTCAGAAGCAAGGCTGGCAGGCAATATTAGATAATTTCAAAAAATATGCAGAAAATGAAAGAGCTTGAATACGGATTCACAGTTGACAAACACAACAACACCATAACAATCATTCGTGAATATGATGCCCCCTTAGAGAAAGTATGGAAGGCATGGACCACCTCCGAGATGTTAGATCAGTGGTGGGGACCCAAGCCCTGGAGAGCCATTACCAAGTCGCTCGATTTCCGGGAAGGCGGTCACTGGCACTATTTGATGAACGGACCCGAAGGCGAAGTTCAGTGGGGCAAGTTCGATTACCTCACCATAGAGCCTAACGAGTCGTTCACAGGAAAAGATGGCTTCAGCGATGAGAACGGAACATTAGACACAACACTCCCTCAGAACCACTGGGAGCTCAGGATGAGTCAAACAGGCAATACAGTAATGGTTGATATGCTGCTTACATTCGAAAAAGCCGAAGATATCGACACCTATATAGACATGGGCTTCAAAGAAGGCATAACACAGACATTAGATCAGTTGGAAGAGATACTATGAACAAATTATTTTTAGTGATACTGCTCTGCCTTACAGGCAGCATCACCCTTGCGCAACAACCAGAAAGAAAAACAGTTTTCATAATAACAGATGGTATACCGGTAGACATAATCCACAAAGCAAGCACCCCCAATCTCGACAGGATAGAGCAGGAGGGCATCTTTTTGGAATCATACGTGGGAGGCGAGAGAGGAGGCATCACACAGACCCCCACCATATCCTCAAACTGCTATGCAACACTTATCACCGGAACCTGGGTAAACAAGCACAACGTATGGGACAACAACATTGCCAACCCCAATTACAACTATCCCACCATCTTCAGGCTATATAAAGATGCCTATCCCGATGGCAAAACAGCCATCTACTCAACCTGGCTCGACAACAGAACCAAGCTGCTTGGCGAGGGACTCGATGCAACTAAAAACCTGAAGATCGATTATACCTTCGACGGGTTAGAGCACGACACCATCAACTACCCCCACGACAAGCATAGCAACTACATAAAAAAGATAGATGCCGCCATAGCCTCAGAAGCCGCCAGCAGCATCTCTAAGAACGGACCAGACCTCTCGTGGGTCTATCTGCAGTACACCGACGATGCCGGTCACCACTACGGCAACAGTCCCGAATTCTACAACTCCATCACCTATCACGATGCGCTGATAGGCCTCATATACGATGCCGTAAAACAGCGTGAAGAAGAGTATAACGAAGAGTGGCTGTTTATTGTAGCCACCGATCATGGTCGCACCCCCCTCACCGCCCGCAGTCACGGTGGTCAGAGCGACAGCGAAAGAAATACATGGATGGTAATCAGCAAGAAAGACATCAACGACTATGCCCTTAACTACAGGACAGCCGCAGTAGACCTTCTTCCCACCATTGCAGACTATATGAATATAGCGATAGATCAGAGCACCCTCTACGAGCTCGATGGCCTGTCTCTATTCAGCCCCGCAGACGCCTTCAATCTTAAAGGAGTACTGATAGACAACAGCAAGCTTCTTCTCAGCTGGACCTCCATCAGCAAGAACATCGATACCACAGCCGAAGTCTATATCAGCACAACTAACAACATTAAAGAGGGCAATCCCGACAGATACATAAAAATTGGCGAAGTACCATTAAAAGAAGAGCTTGCCCTACTTTCCATAGAAATGCCCGAAGTATCAGACTTTCTTAAAGTAGTTCTTAAAACCCCCAATCATACTTTGAATTATTGGGTTAGGAAGGTTGGGAGTGAGAAATAGAAAGATATATACTGTCAGAGTTTTCCGATAAGTCGTAAGAGGTAATAAATATCCAGAAATTAAGATCTTCAGGCTTCCAACCGATAGGGAGCTCAAAAAAAGCTTTACCATCAGATCGTTTAGAAATGTTGAATGTGTGCATTTCTGCCAGAAAGATTGAATTCAGACACACAATGTTCACATGATCGTCAGGTCTGCTATTAATAGCAGTATCCGCAATTTGTGTATCCCATATGAAGCCAACTATGTTAGAGCCTTCCTCATAACTCATTTGAATGTTGGAAGGAAGTTGAACCTTACCCTCAGCAACCTGAATCCTGCTATAATCCATTGAGAAATTCGGATATTCGCCAATTATAGCATTGTGATAAGCCTCACCCACAAGCTTTCTGTAACTCTTTTCACTATTTTTAAAACCAATTTTTATAACATTATTAAGTGGAGAAAGACCTTTATTAGCCAATGAAAATTTTAACCTGTGAGCCAACTGTGCCGGAGTTTTCGGATCGCGTTGCTTAGGGTTTGATCTCACAATTTGCTTGCCATTCCTCTCATAAACAACCACATTGCCAATCTTACCCGATAGGGTACCAAAAATCGAACCTTTTGCCATAATATTAAGATTTATATATAGTCCAATATAACCAAAATTGTGCACAAAAGCAACCTTCAGAGGCACTATCTTAAATATTATATATCCAGAAAAAGCTTATACTATGTATAAAATATGCTTATTCAAACATAAGCCGATAATAAAGGTAATATAAACCGGATATAAGCGGATAATAAACGGGAAGTGGAATAAGTATAAACCATTTATACTTATTGATACTGTCTAGTTCTGAAATAGGTTTACACTTAAATCAAATTAATGTAAATTAAAAACAGGACAATACAATACATATTAGTAAATAACTCTATTTCTCATTAATTCTGAAAGAGAAGCAGTAAAGGGGTATGCAGATACTCTGTGAGATTTGTAATTTTTTAGATTTCTGAAATTCCATCTCATGTTTTGGAATTAAATGTTGGTTACTTTTTCGATTTGTATAGACCTCCAGGATTTTATATTTCTATCCTATTTCATATTACAATTTTAATATGAGAAAGAAATATTCCAGAAAATAGCGCTTGGTGTTGCAGTCTCAGCAGGTGTGTTTGCAGCATTTAATGTTGGTGACAATATAACCTGGCTGGAGGGGGTGCTGACATTTGTTGGACCATTATGACTGCAGCTGTTAAAATAAACGCTTGCTTCATTGTTATAACTATTTTTTCGTTAAACCAGTTATCTTGATGTGTTAATATATATCCAGTATTGTAGGTGGTTTTTTATGTTTTAATATTCAGTAGGGAAATATCATTACATTTAACAAAAGTAGTATTTTTTTGGAAAAATGATTCTATAAAGCGACATTATTTTCATGTTTTAGACAAAAAAAATTACTGGGCACAGGTTAGCACCTTGATATTTACAAATATTAAGTATTTATTATGTCGGTATCTGGATTTATCGTATGGGTTATGTAATTTATACTCTGATAATTGCTCTGAATCCTCTTGAAGCATAATAAGATTCGGCTCCATTGTGGTAGATGAAAGTGCGACCGTATCGTTTGTCACCAAATAGTCCCCCTCCTCTCTCTCGCACACTATCTGGTGCTGTTACCCAACTGGATGTTTTGTTGTCGAAATCGCCCAGCTCCTGAAGCTTTTTGTATTGCTCTTCATTGAGCATCTCAACACCCATCTCCTCCGCCATGCCAAGGGCGCTGCCTTTGGGCTTGTACTCTTTCCTTGATTTAAGTGCAGCTTCGTCGTAGCAGAGGCTGCGGCGACCTTTTGGGCTCTCTGTTGAGCAGTCGCAAAAGATATACTCTTTGGTTTTGGGATCGTAGCCTATTACGTCGGGTTCTCCACCGGTTTCTTCCATCAGGCTGAGTGTGTGGAGTTTGGTGGGACTCTTTTCAAGTTTTTTTTGTACCTCTTCCCATTTGAGATCGGGATGTCTATTTATGTTTTTTTCGAAGCGCTTTTCCAGTGTCTGAAGCAGTTCGGTGTAGTTAGTTTGTGAGGGATTACTGTTGCTCATATTTGATATCACTTTAAATGGATATCAGACCAAACGTTTTTTCTGATGTTTTGGTTTGGTATGATTGCTGAATTAACAATAGGTCAGTATCGCCTTGTTCGCATTGTTTGCTGTGATGTGCCTACTATGTTTGATTTGTGGGTGTTGCCGACTGATCTTGGGGTTGTTGGTCGTGACTGACTTACCTCTTGTTGCCTTAATCTTTTTTCAAAATCGATAAGCTCCTGTTCTATCCTCTCTTGTTCTGCTTTCAACTCTTCAGGGGTTGTTGTCTGTTGAGAGAGGGTTCTGTTTCCGGGATTGCCTGTTTTATAGATCTCCCCATTATATCTGCGGGCTCTGAAGAAGTCGTCGATAGTGCCTCTTATACTGTTGTTGAGGGGTGAAAGCATTACCGGCATCTGTTTGGCATGGGGTGCTATTTCACTGTATGGAATCCAGAAAAGCGGGTATCGGGTGGTGCCTTCGATGTTGTTGAATCTCTGTATGATGGGGCAGATTGCTAAAGGTGTTACGCGCAGACTGGATGTTGGTGTATCGAAGTAATATACCTCTTTGAGATAGTAACCCTGAACTTCGTCTAACGGTATGTCGGTCGACTGAATGCCAAACCGTTCTGTAAACTCTGTAAAGTTAATGAGATAGTCTTCGGTGAACAGTTCTTGGCCATCGAGGTACTCATAAGCTTTTATCTCATTATTTTGCAGCAAGGTAAAGATCTTAGTAAATAATAGGAGAGGTGAGTTCTCAGGTTTTGAGAGATCGAGGTAGCGGTAGATTATGCGTGACCATCGTGAGTTCTCGAGAATGTAGGTCAGCTCATCCTCACTATGACTGATGTTGTATTGGCTGGTGGAACTGCTTCTGGCGGCTTCTGCCTGTCGTCGCTGTTCTATCCTTTCTCTGGCTGTCTCTTGTGGGTAGGCGATCTGTGCTGTTGCTGCCAGCAGGAGAATTACAAATATTTTTGTTTTCATTGCATGTAATGTTGTCATTTCTTTTGATATGTTTCTCTCTTTATAGAGTGGAACCTGTTATAATTGACAGAGTTTTCGAAATTCATGTTTTTTATCAGTTTACTCTAACTTCAATAACTGCAATTTCGCGCTCTACTCCATCAGGACCTGCAGCACGAATGCCTGAAATATAGAAATAGCTTCCACGCGAAAGTCGCCTTATCTGCTCTCTCTGCCTCTGGGAGAAACGACTGCCGTCGGAAACTTCAGGAATTGCATTCCCCATTGAGTCGAAGAACAGTGTGCGAAATTCTGTAACTCTGAATGGTATGTTGAGAATTCCGTCATCAATGGCTGCCTCTATTCCATCTGCATTGATTAGTACCGATTTTGCAATGCTTCCTCCCTTAAATATTACAGGCTTGCCATCCGAATCCCTATATATAATGTAAGGAGTGGGGTCGGGCAGTGCTCTTACCCCGAACTCTCTGGAGGTTAGCTGTTGTGCCGCTCCTGAGGGTGTGGTAACTGTTACTGTAATTGTTGCATCTGTACCAACTTGTGATGGTGTTGCATACCACATATTTCCTCTTCTTGTGACTGTTCCGTTGGTCATGACAGCACTTATATTTTGTGGGGAAATTCCTGGTACTGATATGCTTACCTCATTTTCGATTCCGGCATATAACACATTCATGAGTGAGGGGGCAATTGTTGCCATTGGCTCGATGACTGTATAGCTGCTTTGGAAATCTCGACGGATTACAGTGCCGTTGTTTCCGCTGATTTCAAGATGGCCATCAATAGGGAAAGTTCCAGTGGTGTTGGCGGGAAGTGTGAAGCTGTTGTTTCCCTCAATTACAGGGGTTGCTGAGCTGTTTATTATTAGCTGTGGCTGTTTGGTTGTATCTTCAGCTGTAAGCACCACACGGGCTCTGTAATTGCTTCCACGGAAGACTATATCCGACTCAGGAATGAGGTATGCATTGAGTTGATTAACGCGAAAGTCTCCTGCATCTACACTGTTTAGGATGTTTTCAAGGGCTTCGCCTTCGGCTGTTACGATATCGTTTTCAATTTTAGTGAGTATTGTTACTGCTGCTGCAAGTGGCATGTTTTCGAAGTGTGATGCTTCCCAGCTTTTGCCTGATGTTTGCGTACTCAGACTCCTTTCTATTATTTCTCTGCGTGCTGGGTTATGAACAAATTGGGTGATGTTGTTGCGATAGTTATCGATTGCGTTTTTAAGCTTTTTACCTTCTCCTTTTACGGGTGATAGCATTACTACTGATGCTGCTTCGAGATCATCTTTGTGCCTGATGTTACTGATGTCTGCTTTGCGGCCATCGGCTTCTCTGACCATGAGATATTTGAGCTGCTGAATATATTTGGTTAGTGAATCGGTCATTGTGCGTACTTCCATGCCACGGTTGTACCACTCTTCAGCCTTTTCAGGATTTAACTCTTTGTACTGTGCAAGTTCATTCAGGATGAGATCATTCCTGCTGGACAGGGTGGTGGAGGAGTCGCGCAGACTGTTATCTACCAGACCAAAGCCGTCGAGTACCTCTGCCGACACGTTGAGAGCCAGCATGGCAATGAAAACCAGATACATCAGGTTTATCATTTTTTGACGGGGGGAATTGGGACTGTTTACTGCCATTTGCTGAGTTTTGAATTATTTCTCACGATTGGCTGACATCGCCTTTAGCATCCGAGCATATATGTCGTTAAGCTCCTGTATCTGCTTTGTCATCTTTTCTGTTTCTGCAGTGAGATCTTCAAGTTGTTTTGAGTATTTCTCGTTCTGTGGTGTTATATCAACTCGGTTATCTGGGAAAACCGACTGCCCATAAGTTTTATATGTTTCTTTATAATGTTGATGATCATCAGGTTTATGAGATGTTTCTGTTTGTTGATCTTTTAATACTTTTTCTGTTGTGGAATTTATATTTATATTGGGCTGATCATCACTGTTATCTGATGTGAGAGCCGGGAATATCCTGTCCCAGTTATAATCCCTTATGGGGGTGTCGAATGCTGAGAGTGTAAATACTATTACCTCTGTTATCATTCCAATGAATAGAAGTTCATTGCCATATGGGAAGTGGAGCAATTTGAACATGGCTCCGAGAATTACGATTGCCGCACCGATGCTGTAGGTGAAGTTGATGAGTCGTTTGCCTCTCTCTGTTTGCAGGTACTTCTCGATTCGGTTTCTATATTTTTTATATGCGTTCATTTTACTTTCATTAATGATTATTGTCTTTAATCCATATGGTTTATCTGCAGAATTCTGAATCTTGTTTAAACTGTCATATTCAACGCAGTTAAGCAGATTGTTACTTATTCATCTCTGTTTAAATCATCGAGATCCGGGTATTTGAGTTCTGACACAGCGGAATCCTATATATGACCTGCCTCTGTTTTGATATTCAGAGTCTCTCATATCGGCACGGATAAAGAGTGCATTGTCTTTCCACGATCCCCCCTTAACAACTTTCCTCTTCATAAAAGGAGGGGCATCTTCTGATGCACTGTAACTGTATTCCGGGTTGATATTACTCATTAGCTCATTGCCCGATTCGCTATAGGCGGTTGAAGTCCATTCTGCCACATTGCCCGCCATATCATATAGTCCTATATTATTTGGCTTGAAGCTTCTGACAGGTGCGGTTATTAGGAAGTTGTCGGCGGCATAGGCACCGTCACCGGGACTAAAATTGGCTTGATAGCATCCATTTTCCGCTAATGTTCCATCTGATCCCCAGGGGTATATGTTGTCGGAGCTTCCACTGCGTGCCGCAAGTTCCCATTCAGCTTCGGTGGGTAGTCGGTATTTTTCAACCTGTACTCCTGCACTGCTAACGCTTCTGCGAAGGAAGAGTGTGCGCCATTCACAAAAGGCTGTGGCTTGCTGCCAAGATACTCCTACAACAGGATAGTGGGCATAGGCAGGATTTGAGAAGTAGTTACGCATGTATATCTCATTGTTGCTATTGTGAAAGTCGTTTATCCAGCATGTTGTGTCGGGATAAACGTTAACTATGTAGGTGTGTACGAAGTCGTAGTGACTACTGAAAGGGCGTGTAATTGTTTCGTTTACAATTGAGCCATCCTGTGCTATATATGCTGTATCTTTTGAGATTAAGATTGGGGTACTGCCATTGCCTGATACGTTGCGGTATTTGCTCTTTGCGGCCTCTGCAGCGTCGTACAGTTCGTAGCGGAAGTTAAGCTGACTGCCATCAAGCATCTTTTCTCCTGTTATTGGGTGTGTGATGTAGAGGCTGTTTATGGTTGCTTCTTCTTCCTCTGTATTTCGGGTCCAGGGTATGGGTATCGACCAGTTTAAATGTGGTGTAACAGGATCTCCATAGATATCTTCAGTGATTTTGTAGAAGTCGTCACCCGCATACCTGGGATCAGCCATCCGCTCACGAATTATTGAGTCGCGTACCCAGTAGACAAACTGCTTATATTGTGAGTTGGTGATTTCTGTTTCGTCCATCCAGAAGTTATCAACTGAGACTCCGCGTGTTGGGATATTAATTCCCCAGAGAGAATCAATCTCGCCGGGACCCATTGTATAGGCTCCACGGGAAACTAATACCATATTATATGGTGTTGGCTCATCCCAGACTCTGCCCACAGGTACACCAGTAAGTTCTCCGCCAATTGTTCCAATTCTCCCCATTCTTCCACCACCACATGAATAGGTTAGAGTGATTATCAGCAACAATAAAAAATATTTCCTCATGTTTATATTATAGTTTATTCTCTATAAAAGTCGTATGCTTGTAACCATAACTTCTATTAATCCCAGCATATATGGATTCTTAGGAACCTTATCTGTAAGTTTGAATAAGCAAACATACTACCGGTTGTATTTCTAACGAGTTAAAAGGTCCGTTATTGTATCCTGCAATAAAATTAATGTGCATGTGATCTGTTTGCCACGCACAACTGTATGGTTATTACTAAATTTCACCACCGTTTCTCCATTATCTATATAACTGAGAAACGGCGGTGAAATTGTGTTATAAGAGATGTTTATTCTCCTATAAGTTCTCGGATTATTCTATAAGCTTTCAGGTTTGACTTTCATAAATCTAAGCATTCCCAGCATTTTCTTTGACAGTGGTTTTCTGGGATCACGTTTACGGAGATCAAGATAGAGATTGAGTTTTTTCAATAGTGGTATTTTGTGTGCTTCAACTAACTCTATGAGTGTGCCATCGGGATCTTCGATATAGGCAAACTGTCCTGCAGCTTCTCCCATGTCGAACGATTCTCCCTCCTTGAAACTTTGTGAGCTGTCTACTGTAAATGGGTAGCCCATCTCTTCGCACTTTTTTCTTAAGACGTCTGTGTTGCGTACATCAAAGCAGATTTGTATAAAACCTGGATCGCCCCAGAAGCGACCTTCATATATCTTACGGGGTGCACGTTCGAGGGGTTGCACCAGCTCTATGTATGATTTTCCAAATAGTTCACTGAAACTGCCTTGTCGCGGTTTACTGTGTGAAAGTATGCGGCGACGGAATTGTCCCTCGCCGGAAGGGAGTACTTTTATATCATTAAAGGTGCCGGTTTCATCTGCTATAACTATATCATATCCAAGGATGTCGCGGTAGATTGGCATTGCTTTTTCTATGTCTGTAACTCCAATCATTGCTCCAACTATTCCTCCGGTTAAACGACCCTCATTTCTGTATATTGTTGTGTCATGAACAATCTGAAAGATATTTCCATAGGGGTCTTTCATGAAAAAGGTTTTATTACCATCGATACTGATTTCGGGTTTCCCTAACAGGTTAATATTGGGTTTTTTACTAAAGAGCTCGTATGTCTTTTCTACATGCTTGCTTTTTATCTTTGCAGCAAATACTCCAAGATCGCCTGCCTGAATCTCGAAATCAGCAGGTTTGGGTTTGCGATCTGAGTACTGCCATATCTCGAAACCACCACCTCCCTGAAGGTTGAGTGCTATTGCTGCTCTTCGCTTCTGAGGTTTGCCTCCTGTATATGGAAGCATCAGCTCTGCTACTTTATCATCTTCAAGGATTCGGATATCCATATTAAATACTTCGATGTAGTACCTCCAAGCTTCAGCAAAATTCTCTACTCCAATACCAATCTGTTGAATTCCGGATATTATATAATTTTCTTTCATTGTTTTAATCTCCTTTTATTTTCTTCATTGAAAGGATTACAGTTAGAACATAAAATTAATTTACTGTAGAGTTGCGAATTTATTTTCCTTTCAATGATTCGTGCAGAATGAATTATTAAGTTGAACTGACTCTTCTTACCATCTTTCTGGATAATCCGGGCAGGAACCGTTTGATATATATCATCAGGAGTTCTTTACCACCTACAAGCACTTCTGGTTTTTGCTTTATAATTGCTTTTACTATCTTTTTTGCCGCTTTCTCTGCTGACATTCCGCTGTTTTGCCCTTCATCCATTTTGGCATGCTTGCTGCCATCAGCCTCCAGAGCATTGTATGATATGTTTGTTTTGATGCGGCCGGGGCATACCATCACAACGCGTATATTGTTGTCGTAATACTCAGCATGTACTGTTTCAAAGAATCCGTAAACAGCAAACTTTGATGATGCATAAGCTGAACGCAGAGGAAATCCGAATTTTCCTGAGATACTGCTGGTTACCGCTATTGTGCCTCCTCCGTTTTCTATCATTGATGGTAAAATACGCTTAGTTATCTTTACCGGGGCAAAGAAGTTGACATTCATTATTTTCTCATCTACGGAGAATGAGGTATCGAGTGTTTTAGAGCGCTGACTGATGCCTGCATTTAAAAAGAGTGTATCAATTTTGCCAAAAGCGGCTAATGCATTGTCGGTTAGTTCATCAATGTTTTCGAGATCGGACAGGTCGTATGGAATTATGACACAACGTGCGCCCAGATTAACACATGTACATTGCACCTCTTGCAGCTTGTCAACACGTGTTGCAGTAAGTATAAGATTAAACTTCTCCTTAGCGAATTGATATGCACAAGCTTCGCCAATTCCTGACGAGGCTCCTGTAATCCATATTGTTTTACTGTTTTGCATTAACCTTCCAGAATATCATTCCATAGTTTGGTGCGGAAGTCTTCAATATGGTGAGGTGCACAATCTTCCACACTATTTACACTCTTAGTTGTATAAATCATCTGTTCCAAAAAGTAAGGTGCGCGATTTGCACCCTCGCCTAAGTTGATTAGTACAGTCTCTCCATCTTTGATTTTATTCTTTTTCAGTGCTATGAAGAAACCAGCCATACAAACTGCCGATGCGGGTCCCGGTATCACCTTCTTCTCATATGCCATAATTTTACCTACAGAAAGCAGTTTGCTCTCATGCATTCTGAGAAAACTTCCACCTGTTTTCTGAACTAGCTTTGCTAGTATTGGATATGTGGCCGGATTACCCGTTGCAAGTGTTGGTACCTCTGTCTGTGGGTTATATATAATGGGGTATTCATTTTCGAATCCTTCCGGAAATCCTTCTTTTTCAGCTTTCTCCCAGGCTTGTACCATAGGGTCGCACCCATCTGTCTGAACAAGCAGAAATCGTGGATTCTTAAGTTTAGGATATATTCCCTTTAACTCTCTGATACCTTTATCTATGGCAAGAGGCCCTGTTCCTCCGCTAATAGCTTGAATGTATACATCAGGAAATTTGTCCATCTGACGTATCCACTCGAACACCATTGTCTTTTTTGCTTCAATTCGTATTGGGTCGATATTGCCTGTTGACATAGGTATATTATGTATCCTGGCGTAGCCTGCAGCAATCTCCTTTGCTTTGGCATAGTCGCCAAGCACCTTGAACACCTGCTGTCCGTATGAGCTGATAGTTGCTTCAGAGGCTTTTAAAGTATCTTCGGGCATGAAAACCGAGCAGTTTACTTTTGCCATGGAAAGATATTTGGCATAGGCTGTTGCAGAGTTACCTGTAGAAGCGATACAATATTGATCTATTCCTATTTCTTTAAAGAGACTTGCCGCTAAAGAAGCAGCAATATCCTTAAATGTGCCTGTTCCACCATTTAGATCGTTACGGTAGACATGAACATTGATGTTCAATCCAAATTTTTCTTTTGCAAACTCCTCAAGGAAAGTCCATTTTTCAACAGGTATAGCGCCTTCTTTAAGTGAGATTATGTGTCTTCTGCGTAAAAGAGGAAGGTATGGGAAATAGAGCCAGAAGCTGTCCGGTTCACGTTTCATGATACGGGGCAACCTCTGGTACCTTCTGTTGTATGATACTTCCGAATGTTTACTACCACACTTTGGACATTGCTGGTTTTGATCAAACCATGTCCAGAAGTTGGGTGTTACGTAACCGCATTTGGTACAGGTTAACTTGTACTTATGCTGAACTTTTACTCGTAGCATCTGGTATGTTTTTTTATTCGACTGACATCGACGGCATCTCTTCGGATTTATATTTTCCGGCTTCGAGATTTGATTTTATAATTTTGAAAACTTTGATTGTCTCTTCTACTTCCTTTACTGTATGTGCAGCTGTGGGAATAAGTCTGAGCATTAGTACATCTTTAGGAACCACAGGATATGCAACAATTGAACAGAATATTCCATGGTTTTCACGCAGGTCGACTACCACATTTGTTCCTTCAGCTACATTTCCTTTTACATATACAGGAGTAACGGGTGACTCGGTATCACCGATATTGAATCCTTCTTCAATCAATCCATTCTGAAGCATTTTGGCTACTTTCCAAAGATTTTCTTTGTGTTGTGGCTGATTCTGCAGAATATCAAGGCGCTTGAGTGCTCCTATAACCATCGGCATAGGAAGAGACTTGGCAAATATTTGTGAGCGCATATTGTATTTGAGTGAATCAATAATATCCTTGTCTGTAGCTACAAAAGCGCCAATGCCTGCCATGGATTTTGCAAATGTTGAGAAATAGATATCAACCTCGTCCATTAGTCCAAAATGCTCACTTGTGCCTGCACCTGTTTCACCCATTGTACCAAATCCATGTGCATCGTCTATCATTATTCTGAAGTTGAATTTCTCCCTTAGCTTAACTATTCCGGGCAAGTAGCCCAATCCTCCAGACATTCCAAAAACACCTTCTGTTACAAGAAGTATTCCTCCACCGTTCTCTTCTGCTTTTGTTGTTGCAAAACCTAGCATCTTTTCACAACGTTCCATATCGTTGTGTGGGAATACATAACTCTTGCCACCCTTTGCTTTATGAAGGAAAATACCATCCATAATGCAGGCATGACATTCTGAATCATATACAATTACATCGTTTCTTGAAACTAATGAGTCGAGTATTGAAACCATTCCCTGGTAGCCATAATTAAGCAGATAAGCTGCCTCCTTTTTCTCAAATCTGGCTAGTCGTTCTTCAAGTTCTTTGTGATATTTTGTTTGTCCAGACATCATTCTGGCACCCATGGGGTAAGCCATACCCCAATCGGCTGCAGCTTTAGCATCAGCTTCACGCACTTCGGGATGATTGGCTAGACCGAGGTAGTTGTTCAAACTCCATGTTATAACCTCTTTGCCATGGAATATCATTCTAGGTCCTATTTCTCCCTCTAACTCAGGAAACATAAAATAGCCTTCAGCTTTTCTGCGATACTGCTCAAGTGGTCCCTGAACACTTTTCAGTCTGTCAAAAATATCAGTCATGTTTTTTAGTATATGATGTTAATGATTTTCCAATAATAAAGTAAATAGCTCTGTTCCGTTATTTTTCATTTATCTCAATAAACTCGGCATCTTCAGCTTCGGTAGATTCAAATGTCTTTTTCTGGTACTCAATGATACGATCCTCCTGTGATTCAGGCTGTTTGGGTTGCTCAGGCCGAGATCTGTATTGTCTGTATGGATTTGATTTACCGGATCTTTTGCCACCTAATACGAAAGCCACAAGACCTTTAAGTATAAGGTATATAAATACGAAGAATAAGAAAAATTTTATTAGAATACCCATAAGTATATAATACTTTTATATTTAGTAAAGATACAATGTTTACTTTGAACCTTTCAACTTTATTTAATTATTTAACGCTTCGGCTCGATATGCCTGTTGTAAATACTGAGATTATTATGTACATAGTTATCACTCCTGCAAGTCCTGAAATACCCCATAGTGATGTGAATATTATGAACAGGGCAACCAGTAAGAGTTGTCTTTCATTTCCTTTGATTGTCAACTTTTTAATCTTAAGTGAGAACATTGGAATTTCTGAAATCATCAGCCATGAGAACAGAAAAATCAACATTATAGTAAGGTAGAAAATCAGATCGTTTAATGGTGTTAGCTTATGTAAACCATAGCAATAACTTATCCAGAAGAGTCCGTTCGCCGGAGTAGGCAAACCGAAAAATGTAGTAGACTGTCGCTCATCTATATTGAATTTTGCAAGTCTGTAAGCCGCAAACATTGGTATAATGAAAGAAAGATAAGGAGCGAAATGACTTATTGTATGTGGTGATACGTATAGAAGAAAGTGATTATTCATCAAGATGAATAATGCAGTTGCGGGAGCTACTCCAAAACTTACCACATCTGCTAATGAGTCAAGTTCCTTGCCAAGAGGAGAGAATGTTTTTAGAATTCTTGCTGCCATCCCATCAAGAAAATCAAAAAGAGCTGCAATGGCGACCCAGATTACCACTCCCTCAAAATTGCTTTTAAAGGCCATTGTTATCGCAATACAGCCAGAGAATAGGTTTAGGAGTGTTAAGATATTTGGAACATGTTTTCTCATTTGTTCTCTTCTTTGGTTAAACGTGCAAGAAATGTAACATTAGCTCTGACCTCTTCCCCAATATTTACTAGTATCTCACTATCTAAGGGAAGATAAATATCCATCCTTGAACCGAGTTTGATAAATCCTAAAGGAGAGCCTATATGCACAATCTCGCCCTCTTTTACATATGTTACTATTCTGCGGGCAATAGCTCCTGCTATCTGTTTAGTGAGAATAGTGCCATGTTCAGGGGTTTCGATTAATATGTTTGAATGCTCGTTTTCTGTACTTGATTTTGGCAGATAGGCAGCGTAAAAATTACCAGGTACATGAGAGCAATGAACTACTTTACCTGATACGGGAATCCAATTTGAATGGGCATTGAAGAAAGTCATGAAAATGGAGATCTGTATTCTCTCATCATTAAAAAAATCTTTCTCAAATACTTTCTCTATTGCTACTATTCTGCCGTCTGTAGGGGCATTTACCAATCCATGTAAATCACCTTTATATTCTCTGTTTGGCTTCTTGTAAAAGTTCATTGACAAACCAAACAGTATTAGTGAAACAGCTAACACTATTACTGCGAAAAGTGTATCAGGTAGAAAATAAGTTATTACGACATTTATCAGAAGCAAAACGATAAATATCCTGATCAGTGGTTTTTTTCCTTCATTATGTATAGCCATACCTCTAATCTACCTTAAAATGTCTTTGCTGAAAAGATGAATCAATATTGATATAACCAGGCATTTCATGAAGTAAACTGTCTCCTTTATTTTCTATCTCATTACGATAATTTTCGGGTATAAATTCTTCCCATAACTCTTTATCCAAGTAGGGAACAATTGCTGGAACAACTGCTTCAACACGTTCGAAGAAAAAAGACTCCTGTTTTATCTCTTTAGTAATAATGTTTTCTCTCTTATCAAGCATAAGTACCAGGTTCAAGACGATACTTAAAATTACCATTATTGTTCCTAACGCAATTACACAACCCAAAAGCCTGTTTAAGAAACTCAAGGATACTAAATCAATGAACTTCTCGATAAGTCTTCCTATAATTGAAATAACAACAGCAATAAGTCCAAAGGCAATCAGAAAGGATAGTACTCTAGCAAAGCTTGGAGAGATCTCCATAAATCGGTTAATCTCCGGAAGGATTGAAGCTGCTAGCTTACCACCGAATATTGCAGCGAGTACAATAGTTGCCAGTCCCACCAATTGCATAACAAAACCTTTCTTATAGCCATTTACCAAGGCTATCAATAGAAAAATAAGAATAGTTAAATCAAACCAGTTCATAGTAATAATTATAACATTGCATATTCGGCAACTATTTGTTCTTCTAAAAATATTGAAGCCTGATGAGTGAATTTGTCAGGTGAATCGGTTGTAAAGTAACGTGTAGTACCTCCTTTAGTACATTTTTCATCAATTTCAGGATGCCTTCTCAGATAATCTTTTAGACTGTAGGCTACAACTTCTCCTTGCGAAATTATAGAAATGTTTTCAGGCAGATACCTTCTTATTTTTTCCATTAAAAGAGGATAATGTGTGCATCCCAATATTATGGTATCTATCTGAGGATCTCTGGTTAAAAGATTATCCACATGTTGTTTAATGAAATAATCTGCACCCGGTTTATCATACTCTCTGTTTTCCACTAATGGAACCCACATAGGGCAAGCTTCACCGATAACAGTTATATGAGGATGCAGTTTTGATATCTCAATCTGATAAGATTTTGATTGAATAGTGCCTTCTGTCCCCATTACGCCAATATGTCCGCTTTTAGAAGCGAGTCCTATCTGCTCTGCAGTTGGGCGTATTACGCCAAGAACTCTTTTCTCAGGATCAATCTGAGGCAGATTTACCTGCTGAATGGTACGAAGTGCTTTTGCAGATGCTGTATTGCATGCCAGTATAACAAGATGGCATCCCTGTTTAAAAAACCATTTTACAGCTTCGAGTGTAAACTCATATACTCTTTCAAATGAACGGTTTCCATAGGGTGCTCTGGCATTATCTCCAAGATATATATAGTCGTATTCAGGCAAAACTGATTTTATTCCCGATAATACCGTGAGTCCACCGTAGCCGGAATCAAAAATTCCGACTGCACCTGATCTATCGGGATCTGTCTTTTCCACCTGCTACCACTTATTTGATACCTAACTTTTGTTTTACGTAAATATTGGCATCTTCAGCAAGAGGAGAAACAAAGGCTATTCCAGGATTGGCTAAATCGTAAATTACTGTATAATTACGCTCAATACCTACCTGTCTGATAGCTTCCTTAATCTTTTGCTGTAATGGTTCAAGTTTTTCTTTTTCCTGATATTCAATATCTTTTTGGGCCATACTCATGAACTCCTGAATTCTGTTCTCCAGTTCAGTTAGCTCCTGCATTCTGCGTAGTTTGATATTTTCTGCTAGAGATGCTTGATAAGTGATATAGTCGGAATATTTCTTGTTATACTCACTCTGCATTAACTGTAATTCACTTTCATACTCTTTACTTAAGTTAAGCAATTGCTCAGTAGCCTGATTCTTTTCAGGAAATTCTTTAAGAATATCATTTGAGTTTACAAATCCTATCTTTATCTGCTGAATATTTTGCTGTTGGCCAAAATTTTGTGTTTGATTAAAATCTTGAGAAAAGACCTTACCACTAAATGCCACTATAAACAAGCAAAGACCTAAAAGTTTTATTTTTCTCATAAACATATTATTAATGAAATGAATATTTTTTCTTATAAAGTTTTCTTTACTTCTATCTCCTCATAAGCTTCAATTATATCACCCACTTTTATATCGTTGAAATTATGTATTGTTATTCCACATTCGTAGCCTGAAGTAACCTCTTTAACATCATCTTTAAAACGTTTAAGAGAATCAATTTCTCCGGTGTAGACAACAATTCCATCACGAATTAGTCTAATCTTACTTGAGCGTTTCACCTTTCCGTCACGTACCATACAACCGGCTACAGCACCAATTTTAGATACTTTGAATACTTCCAGTACTTCTACGTTTCCTGTTACCTCTTCTTTAATATCAGGTGAAAGCATACCTTCCATTGCAGCAGTAACCTCTTCAATAGCATCATATATGATTGAGTAGAGTCGTATATCAACACCCTCTTTTTCAGCTTCTTTACGTGCATTTAGTGATGGACGTACCTGGAATCCGATTATAATTGCTTCTGATGCTGCAGCTAGTGTAATATCAGACTCTGAAATCTGTCCCACTGCCTTATGAATTACATTTACCTGTATTTCTTCTGTTGACAGACGAATAAGTGAGTCAGAAAGAGCTTCTACTGAACCGTCCACGTCACCTTTCACGATTATATTTAATTGCTGGAAGTTACCGATTGCAATTCTTCTGCCGATATCATCAAGTGTAAGTAATTTCTGCGTACGCATAGACTGTTCACGCTGTAATTGCTCTCTTCTATTAGCAATTGCACGTGCTTCCTGCTCAGTATCCATAACATTGAATGTATCTCCAGCCTGAGGTGCTCCATTAAGTCCCAGGATAAGTGCCGGCTCTGAAGGACCAGCTTCGGTTATTCGCTGATTGCGCTCATTAAACATCGCTTTAATGCGACCAAAATAAGCTCCAGCAATTACAATATCTCCCTGTCTCAATGTTCCGTTTTCTACCAGTACAGTGGCGATGTAACCACGACCTTTATCAAGCTCAGACTCAATTATCGAACCTGTTGCCTTACGATTAGGATTTGCCTTAAGCTCTAGCAAATCAGCTTCAAGAATTACTTTTTCCAACAGTTCGCGAATTCCAGTACCTTTCTTTGCTGAGATTTCCTGTGACTGATATTTACCTCCCCAGTCCTCAACAAGGTAGTTCATCTCGGCCAGTTTCTCTTTAATCTTTTCAGGATTAGCTCCTGGTTTATCTACCTTATTAATTGCGAATACTATCGGAACTCCTGCTGCACCGGCATGGTTGATCGCTTCAACTGTCTGAGGCATCACATTGTCGTCTGCTGCAATAATTATTATAGCTACGTCTGTAACCTTAGCTCCTCTAGCACGCATAGCAGTAAATGCTTCGTGACCCGGAGTATCGAGGAATGTGATTTTTCTACCATCTGATAGTTCTACATTATAAGCACCAATATGCTGAGTAATACCACCAGCTTCACCGGCAATAACATTTGTACTTCTGATACTGTCAAGAAGTGATGTTTTTCCGTGGTCTACGTGACCCATCACCGTTACAATAGGAGAGCGAGGTACCAGATCTTTAGGATCATCTTCCTCTTCGGCTATTGCTTCAATAACATCTGCACTTACATATTCTGTTTTGAATCCATATTCTTCAGCAACAAGGTTAATAATTTCAGCATCAAGACGCTGGTTTATAGCCACCATAACGCCAAGACTCATACATGTAGATATAACATCTGTCACGGATACATCCATCATGTTGGCAAGGTCATTTGCAGTTACAAATTCAGTAAGCTGCAATATGCGGCTTTCTCTTTCCTGCTGTTTTAGTTCCTCTCTTTGTCTTGTTGCACTTGCTTCACGTTTCTCTCGACGATATTTGGCCCCACCTTTCTTGCCTCTTTTTGCAGTTAGTCGTGCTAATGTTTCTTTAATCTGTTTCTGCACATCCTCTTCACTAACCTCCGATTTAATTGGCTTTCTAAGTGTAGCTCTTCTGTCGCTTCTTGGTGTCTGGTTAAATGTTGCAGGTTTATCTATATTTACTTTACTAGAACGTATTCTTTTACGTTTTTTCTTTTTGCTGTCTTCTGTAGCTTCAGCATCATCTATATGTTTCTTCTTTTCGTCAATAGCCTCTTTCTTGAGAAGTTTAACTTTTTCTTCTTTCAGTTTTTTGCTATCGAGGAGCTTCTGTTCTCTTTCAAGGCGTTCTTTTTTGCGTTGAGCACGGGATTTTCTAGGTGGACGAGTACGGTCATTAATTGTACTTAAATCAATGGAGCCTTTTACTACTATGTTCGATTCCAGTTTATTTTTATGTAATCGGAATACCTTTTCCGACCTGGAACCTTCAGCAGCAGTAGTAGTATCCTCTGATACTTTTTCCTGTTCACCTTCAATGTTTTTGTCAACCTCCAGTTCTGTTTCTTCAGCAGCTTTAATTTCAACAGTTTTTACGTTCACTTCTTCTTCGTCCTTAGAATATATTTCTTGTTCTTTAATTTCTTTTTTAATTGAAGGTTTTGATTCAGTATCAATTTTACTGTCTGTCTCAGCTGCTTTTTCTACTGTTTCTTCAACTTCAGTTTTCTGTTTAGTTTCAGCAGAAGTTTTAGTTTTAACCTCTTCTTTAACCTCCGCTACTGGTTTACTCTTTGATGCTGTTTCTTTTACTACTTCTGGAGCCGAATCTACTTGTGGTATCAGTTTTTCTTCAGCAACCTCTTCAATTTTGCTCTCTTTTTTAGCAGTAGCTTCAACTTTAGGCTCTTCTTTTACAGGAGTTTCTGCAACAATTTCTTCTTTTACTTCAATTTTAGGTTGAATGTTTTCTTGAGTCTGAACTTCTTCTTCCTTGTGAGCTTTTTCAACTTTTGATACGCTCTTTTTAGGTTCTGTTTTTTTCTTATTCAGTTTATCAAGATCGATACTGCCAATCACATTTACCTGTGGTTTCAGTTCTTGTGGAACTTCTGTTTCAATAGTCTCTTTTTCAACGGCTTTTTTAGAAACATTATCTTCTGGCAATTCATAACCTTCTATAGCTACAGTTTCACGCTTATCATCACGACGATGCATCTTTTCACGTGTTTCTGTAGCCTCTTTCCGGATATTCTTATCCTTGCCAAATTCAGCGATCAGTATATCATAGTGCTCATCCTCAATCTTAATATTCGGATTTGCTTCTATTTCAATACCTTTCTTGTGCAGAAACTCAACAAGACTGTTAATTCCCACATTTAAATTTTTCGAAACTTTAATTAGTCTAATAGGCATATATATATCTTCTAACCTTACTCTTTTTTTGTTGATTTTACAATGTGAAACGATTTAAATTATTCTTCCACATTATCATCCTCTATTTCCGGCTCCTGCGCCTCATTTAAATCAATATCAGCAGAATCATCAAATTCTTCAGAATCTTCTTCATCCTCGAATTCATATCGAAGAATAGCAAGAACTTCATCTACTGTACTCTCTTCTAGATCAGCCTCTCTGATCAGCCTTTCCCTGCTTGTTGCAAGTACATTCTTGGCTGTAGAACATCCAATCTTCTTTAGCTGATCAATTACCCAGCCATCAATTTCATCGCGAAACTCATCCAGGTAAATGTCCTCTTCATCCACTTCATCAATATCTCTGAACACCTCAATATTATACCCAGTAAGCATAGATGCAAGTTTAATGTTTGCACCCCCTTTGCCAATTGCCAGTGAAACCTCTTCAGGATTAAGGAAAACCTCTGCGCGGTGTTCTTCCTCTTTAACTGTAATTGAATTGATTTTTGCTGGGCTCAGAGCACGCTGTATATACAGAGAGGTATTGTTTGTATAGTTAATTACGTCAATATTTTCATTGCGCAATTCACGAACTATACCATGAATACGAAATCCTTTCATACCTACACAGGCACCAACAGGATCTATTCTGTCATCATAAGCTTCAACAGCCACTTTTGCACGTTCACCAGGAATTCGGGCAATACCTTTTATTGTTATTAATCCGTCTGCAATCTCAGGTATTTCCTGTTCAAATAAACGTTCTAAAAATACTGGAGATGTACGTGAAAGTATAATTTTAGGGTTGTTGTTTTTATTCTCCACTCTGGCAACTACTGCACGGACATGCTCTCCTTTACGGAAGAAATCACTTGGAATCTGCTCAGTTTTTGGTAGTATGAGTTCATTATGATCATCATCAAGAAGTAAGAGTTCTTTCTTCCATACCTGATATACCTCTCCAGATACAATCTCTCCAACCTTTTCTTTATACAGATTGTATAAATTATCTTTCTCAAGTTCCAGTATCTTAGAAGAAAGTGTTTGTCTTAGATTAAGTATGGTGCGGCGACCAAAATGCTCAAGTGGCACCTCGTCTGTTACCTCTTCACCTACTTCAAAATCCTCATCAATCTTTAAAGCTTCTGAAAGCTTAATTTCCATGTTTGGATCCACCAGTTCATTATCCTCAACAATTACTCTGTTACGCCATATTTCAAGGTCACCCTTATCAGGGTTAATAATTATGTCGTAATTTTCGTCAGTACCGAGTGACTTGGAAATTACAGTTCTGAATGCTTCTTCCAGAACGCTGATAAGTGTAGCCTTATCGATATTTTTCAGCTCGTTAAATTCAGAAAATGTATCTATGAGACTTATGGATTCTTTCTTCTTGCCCATGTGTTATTAAAATCTTAAAAGATATTTTGTATATTTTACTTCATCAAACTTGTAATGGATATCCTCTTCGATTTCCATTTTACGTTTGGCTCCCTCAGGTTTAACCTTTTTGATCACCGTTATAGTAAACCCGTTGTCATCTGATGATTTTAGAACTCCAGCCAGTTTAACACCTTTTTTGTCTACTACCTCAATTTCTTTGTTTTCATACTTCTTATACTGACGTATTGTTTTAAAAGGCGATGTCAGTCCTGCTGAGGTTACTGTCAGTTCGAAATCTTCCGATTCACGATCTAATTTAGACTCAATGTCTCTGCTCAGTGCTACACAATCGTCAATATCTACTCCATTATCATTATCAATTTCTACCGTAATAGAATTACCAGTACCCAAAATGACATCCACCAGGTAATTCGATGAATCTTTAAGATACTCCTCGACAATATTGACAAGTTCTTTTTTATCAACCATAAATTTGGTATGTATTGAATAAAAAAGGAAGCCATTTTTCCTGCTTCCCTTCATTCATTTCAGATGCAAAGATATTGTTTTTAAACGTATTCACAAAATGTTTGGGATTTTTTTTAAACTATATGAATGTATGAGGTGATAGTTGATGTTCACTTTATATCATTATCGAAAATATTATGTACTTTTGTTCATACAGATGGTTGACCAAATGACATCTTAATGAATTTTTATAATATGAAAAAACGTGACATAGATGAAATAATTTATGATAAAAACGTAATTGAATTTCTGACTGTGGCAGTCAATTTTTGTTCATATCTTGAGGCAGAAGAAAAGCTTTCTCGTTCAGAATGGATCGACAAAATGCTTAAAATTCTTCCACTTATGTATATGAAGGCATCTATGCTCCCGGATACAATAGAAACTTTTGAGGAGCCGCCTGCACCTTTCGTTCGTGAAGAAGATTATGCAAGGGTTGTTTATACGATAAGTGAAATTATGGGAGAAGAGGATGTTTATCTTGATGTTTTTATGGATGAAATGAAGTATAGCGAAAGACCTATTTCTGCTACTGTTTCTGAAAACATTGCTGATATTTATCAGGATGTAAGGAATTTTGTTTCTGTATATCAGATGGAGCTCACAGAGCAGATGCAGAGTGCAATAAATATCTGCACTGTAAATTTTCGCACATATTGGGGACAAAAGCTTGTAAATGTTTTACGCCCATTACATTCAATCAAAAGCAGAGAGTTTGAAAATGAAGATTATGATGATTTCTTAAATATGGAGGATTCGTGGGATTAACTATTACTAAACAGGAGTTGGCAGAGTTGGAAAAGGTAAATTTTGAAGGAGAAATTTATGTTATAGATCATCCGGCTGAAGTAGACAATGCTGTTGCATATCTTTCTACTAAATCTGCTCTGGGATTCGATACCGAAACTAAGCCTGCTTTTAAACGCGGTCAGGTTAATAATGTTGCCTTGCTTCAGCTTGCAACAGAAGATGAGTGTTTTTTATTCAGGCTTAATAAAATTGGCTACCCGGAATCACTTGAGAAGTTATTGTGTAATGAGTCAGTTAAGAAAATTGGACTTTCTCTTAGAGATGATTTTGCCGCACTGCGTAAAAGAACTGGAAAGAAACCACAAAACTTCATCGACCTTCAACTTTTTGTAGATAAGTTTGGTATAGAAGATAACAGCCTGCAAAAGATTTATGCAATCATATTTGGAAAAAAAATATCAAAAAGTCAGAGACTTTCTAACTGGGAAGCAGCTGAATTAACTCCGGCACAACAGTCCTATGCCGCCATAGATGCCTGGGCTTGTCTGAAAATATATAATTATCTAACTCAATCTAAGAAGAATAACAATAGAAAGAAACAATAGATAATACTCCAATAAATTAAATATATAATTCATATGAATACCTACAAAGAAGTTGTTCTGAAACCCAAAAAAGATGAATTTTTAAAAAGATTTCATCCATGGGTGTTTTCAGGTGCAGTAGCATATAAATCCAAAGAAATAGAGGAAGGCGAGATAGTCAAAGTGTTGTCACATGAAAAAGAATTTCTTGGTGTAGGGCATTATCAGATAGGGAGTATCTCAGTTCGTATTTTATCGTTTAAAGATGTTGTTATAAATGTAGATTACTACATAGAGCGTCTTTCTGAAGCCTATAAAATGCGTAAACATATCGGATTAATTAATTCTGAAAATAATACATACCGCCTTGTTCATGGTGAAGGAGATAATCTTCCGGGATTAATAATTGATATATACGGTAATACTGCAGTGTTGCAGGCTCACTCTGTAGGAATGCACAGTGACAGAGAGAAAATCTCAGAAGCATTGAGAGCTGTTTATGGTTCTGATAATCTTAAAAATATATTTTATAAATCAGAAGGGACCTTGCCTTTTAAAGCTGATATTGATCCGGAAGATTCATATATTTTTGGTGGAGCAGATGTTGATGATATTGCGGTTGAAAATGGACTGAAATTCAAAATTGACTGGCTAAAGGGGCAAAAAACAGGTTTCTTTATTGATCAGAGAGAGAATCGCACTCTTCTCGAAAAATACTCACATGGTCGCACCGTACTTAATATGTTTAGTTATACAGGTGGATTTTCTGTATATGCACTCAGAGGTGGTGCTGTAGTAGTGGATTCTGTTGACAGCTCTTCTAAAGCAATATCGATCACAGATAATAATGTGCAACTAAATTTTGGCGATGAACCGCGTCATAATTCATATTCGGAAGATGCATTCAGGTTTTTAAATGAAATACCCGATGGTAAATATGATCTGATTGTACTTGATCCTCCTGCTTTCGCTAAACATAGAGGAGCTGTTAATAATGCACTTCAGGGATATAAAAAGCTGAATCATTCAGCATTCGCAAAAATCGCTAAGGGAGGTATTCTATTTACGTTTTCATGTTCCCAGGTTATCTCCAAAGAGCAATTCCGCCTGGCAGTTTTCAGTGCTGCAGCAATAAGCGGTAGAAAAGTACAAATTCTTCACCAACTTACTCAACCTGCAGATCACCCAATTAACATTTATCACCCAGAAGGGGAGTATCTAAAAGGTTTAGTTTTGTATGTAGAATAATCAAAATTATATAAAAAACCAACATAGACTAACAAAATTCTGTTTAATCATCTTTTTAATGGTTAAACTGTGTAAAATGTAGAGTTTTTTCTTTCAAATGTTTTGGAGGATATAAAAAAACATACTATATTTGCAACGTGTTTTTCATGGTATTAGATTTAAGGTTAACAATGAAGATTGGTTGTCGTGAGACAACCTTTCCTTTTTTATAGAAACCATCTTCCTCACATTCAATCTCATTTTCAAGTTTCACAATTTATAATCCTTTCAATTAGTTAATTGGTCTCTTTATTTATATTTTTGTATTGATAAAAATAAAGAGATGGATTTCAGAACACGTATACATATTCCTGAGGTGGACTTCAAAATTGATCATACCTCTAAAATGATGCTGTTTGGATCATGCTTTTCCGAAAATATAGGAATAAGACTTCAACAAAGCAAATTTAATGTAGATGTTAATCCATTTGGCATACTCTACAATCCCATGTCTGTCTCATCATCAATCAGAAGACTCCTGGATAAAACAGAGTTCACAAAATCTGATCTTGTATTCGGTAATGAAATGTATCATAGCTTTATGCATCATGGTAATTTTTCAGATACTGATAAAGATATATGCCTTAAAAACATATCAGACAGATTTAATAAAGCTTCTGATTTTATAGAGAAAACAGATCTGCTTTTTATTACTTTCGGAACAGCGTATGTATATCGATTAAATCAATCTGTCGAAGAAGCGAGAAATGATGTGGTTAGTAATTGTCACAAATTCCCAGCAGATAATTTTGTTAGAGCCAGATTAACAGTTGAAGAGATAACAGAAGATTGGATAAATCTGATCACTGTATTGAAAAGTGTTAATCCGAAACTTAAGTTTATTTTTACGGTAAGTCCCATTCGTCACTGGAAAGATGGTGCACATGAAAACCAAATCAGTAAATCCATTTTACATATTGCTATTGATAAGTTAATTAGTAATTTTATAGATGATATGTACTATTTCCCAGCTTATGAGATAATGTTAGATGAGCTTCGTGATTACAGGTTTTATGAAGAGGATATGAATCATCCTTCATCATTTGCTGTAGATTATATATGGAAGCAGTTTTCGAAGACCTATTTTACTGATATTACAATGACAATAAATAAGGAGTGGGGGCAAATAATGAAGGCTGTAAATCATAAACCTTTGTTTCCAGCTACCAGCTCATACAGGAATTTTCTAAAAAAGACTGTTAGTAATATGAATGATTTTGCTCTGAAATATCCTTTTTTAAGTTGTGAACAGGAGATTAATCATGTGTTATCTCTGCTGAAATCACAAGATAATTGAGATTAGTTTAACTGTAAACAATGAATGTTTTTTTATGAAATACGAAATAAAAGAAATTGCATCTACTCTTGGAGTTTCATCAAGTAATCTTAATTATTCCGAAATAACCACACTCTTAACGGATAGCAGAAAGATTACAGACCCATCAAAGACTCTCTTTTTTGCTCTGGAATCAAAGAATAACGATGCTCACAATTATATAAGTGAATTGTATGCATCGGGGGTGCGTAATTTTGTTGTTTCCAAACAACGAAACGAATGGAAAGATCTCAAAGGTGCAAACTTTTTCAAAGTAAGGAATTGCCTGTCTGCATTACAAAAGCTGGCTCAGCATCACAGATCAAAATTTAATATACCTATTATAGGTATAACCGGAAGTAATGGTAAAACAGTTGTTAAAGAGTGGTTATATCAGTTATTGGAAAAAGATTATAATATTGTTCGTTCCCCAAGAAGTTACAACTCTCAGATAGGAGTACCACTTTCGGTATGGCAACTCGATAATGATGCAGAACTGGGAATATTTGAAGCGGGGATATCCAAACCTGACGAAATGGAGAACCTGGAACCAATAATCAGACCTACTATTGGGGTGTTAACTAAAATAGGGGATGCACATCAGGAAAATTTCGACTCACTTCAGCAGAAAACTCTCGAGAAACTTGAGCTCTTCAAAAATTGTGAGGTCTTTGTTTATGATGAGGACAATGAACTGGTGAGTAGTTGTGTCGACCTTAAAGTGCTATCTCAGAAGACCTTCTCATGGTCAAGAAAAAACAGAGAAGCTCATCTTTTTATTTCAGATATTGAGAAATTAGAAAATAGCACTAAGATTGAATATTCATTCCTGAATTTCTACTACAGCTTTGAAATACCTTTCATAGATGATGCATCAATAGAAAATGCAATTAATTGTCTTGCAATTGCACTATATCTTCATGTGTCACCCAATGAGATTTCAGAACGTATGAGTACACTTGAGCCTGTTGCGATGAGACTTGATGTCCGTAAAGGCAAGCATGGTTCACTAATCATAAATGACAGCTATAACTCTGATGTGAACTCAATCAAGATTGCTCTTGATTTTCAGCATCAGCGTAAAATGGATCGTAAATTAAAAAAAACTCTTATCCTGTCAGATATTCTTCAGTCGGGTGTTCCACCAAAGCGACTTTATAAAAGAGTTGCTGACATGGCAGAGCAGAGTGGGATAGAAAGAATAATAGGTATTGGAAAAGATATTCTTGCAAATGCTGATCTGTTCACAATGCCTGATAAAACTTTCTTCTTAACTACTGATGATTTTCTCAAGTCATGTATTCAAGACTCATTTCGGGATGAGCTGATTCTTCTTAAAGGTGCAAGGAGATTTAACTTCGAAAGAATCAACAATATTCTGGAAGAGAGAATTCATGAAACCGTACTTGAGGTTGATCTTGATGCAGTGGTGCACAATTTTAATTTCTATAAATCTAAGCTCAACTCCAATGTAAAGCTGGTATGTATGGTCAAAGCCAATGCATATGGTGCAGGAGCCGTAGAAATAGCAAAGACTCTGCAGTATCATAGATGCGATTATCTCGCAGTTGCTGTGGCAGAGGAGGCAGTCACACTTAGAAATGAAGGTATATCACTTCCAATAATAGTTCTCAATCCAGAGGTAAATGGCTTTGAAGAGCTGATTACGAATAATCTGGAGCCAGAAGTTTATAATATGCGCATACTTGAGAGTTTTATAAATAATTCAGAAAGAAGCGGTATAACTAATTATCCAATTCACCTGAAAATAGATACAGGTATGCATCGCCTGGGGTTCCTTCCTGAGCAAATAGAGGAGCTTGTTGAGACTCTAAAGAAGCAGAAGGGGCTTAGGGTTAGCTCCATATTTTCACACCTCTCAGCCAGTGAGAGTTGGTCTTTCGATGATTTCACACATCAGCAGATGGAAACTTTCAGAGCCGCTGCACAAAAAATTGAGAATGAACTTGGATACAGTGTGCATAAACATATACTTAACTCTGCAGGTATTGAGCGTTTTAATGACTATGAGTGGGATATGGCACGATTGGGTATCGGTCTGTATGGTGTCAGCCCAAGTGGTCTTTCCGGACTCAAGAATGTTTGCACTTTAAAAAGCACAATACTGCAGATTAAAAAGATATCAAGTAATGAGACCATTGGTTACGGTAGAAAGGAAAAGCTGGACCATGATGCCCGGATCGCTACAATAAGATTTGGATATGCAGATGGTATGGACCGACAGTTTGGCAATAGAAAAGGTAAAGTACTTATAAACGGGCAGTATGCACCTATTGTGGGAAATGTATGTATGGACCTCTCTATGGTTGATGTTACCGATATAAAAGCAGAAGAGGGTGATACTGTTGTACTGTTCGGAGAAGGGTTACCGGTTACTGATTTAGCCGAGAGTATTGGAACAATCCCGTATGAAATACTTACTTCTGTTTCTCCACGTGTGAAACGTGTTTATATAAAGGAATAATCTATTATTTAGCTTTGTTCAACTTATCTCATATAACCTGTTAATGAATAGATAGTTTAATATCAAGCATAAAAAAAGCATCTCGTACGAGATGCTTTTTTTATTTATATAATCTTGTTGATTAGTCAACGAAGAAAATTGCTACACGGTTCCAGTCGTTTTCTGCATATGGCTGTTCAGTGTCACCTTTCCAGTCAATTGAGATACGATCGCTGTCAATTCCGTACTCGTTGATAAGTGCATCAGCAACGGCTCTTGCACGTTTTTCAGAAAGTGCGAAGTTGTATGCAGGTGTACCAGTCTGTTTGTCAGCATAAGCAACGATGTTTACTTTTGCATCTGGGTTAGCCTTCATGTATTCAGCAGTGTTGTATACACTTACTTGCTGACCTCTGTCAATTTTTGCAGAGTTAATACGGAAGAATACTACGTTAGGTACATAAACTGCTTCATTAACAACTGGCTGTACTTCTGGACATTCTGGGCAAGATTCTGGTCTCTGTCTCAGCTGTTCGTTTTCAGCACGAAGTCTGTTAATCTGGCTGTTCAGGTCGTTGATCAGGTTGTAATCCATAAGTTCAGCTGGTGTGAAATCCTGTTTGCCACCTAAACCAAATTTGATACCTGCAGTTCCTGTGAACATGCTGTCATATTCATAATCACCACTTACTGGTGAACCATCAAATGATTCTTGTAAAACTCTCCAGCCTAATTCAACAAAAATACCTACGCTTTTTGAAACCTGGAAGTTGTTGATTAAACCAACATTGTAAGTAAGTGTTTGATTCTGACCTTTGAAAAGATCACCATCAGGGTTTGGTTTTTTCCAATCTTCATCAAGTCCATACATGTAACCAATACCTAAATAAGGAATCAGACTGTATACTCTGTCAGGATTGTAAGAACCCCAAGCGTTAATAATATTGTACATCAAGTCAACGTGTCCGCCTAGCCAGTTTTGTTCTGCTGGGATACCTGCTGCTACGTGAGCAATGTTACCACCATCAACTACTAAACGAGCTCCCCAGTTTGGAGAATTCCAACGACCAACCTCAAGTTGACCCATCCAGCCTAAACGGTCTCCGAAACTTGCATCAGCGTCATTTTCACCCTGAGTCATATAAATGTTGGTTCCGCCACCTAGACCGATGTACCAATTGTCACTTGCTTTGTTTTTCAGATACACGGTACCTTGAGAAACGTTTTGTACTTCTTGTGCACTTATGCTAAACGCAACAAGAGCAGTAAATAAAAGTAAACTAAACTTTTTCATAAATTTTCAATTCTAATTAAACATTTTTTATTACAATAACTCGATATTTTTTTGTCATGGTGCTTCTGTACTTCAATGCAGAACCACTTTATAAAGTATTATTTATAACACTCCCGTTATAAAAAAGTTCGGAAAAATTAATGAAAACTAATATAGTTCCATAATTAAACCTTAATAGCCATGCATTTAACTTAACATTAAAACTATTAAACGCAAATATAAAACTTAATTTTCACATTTATCCCTTTTTGTGTAAAAAATCTTCAAAAAACAGAGATAATGGGTGATTTTTCTACATTTATTTCTTTAAGTAAAGATTTATCAACCCAGGTAGCTTTTCAGCAATTTGCTCCTTGAGTCTTGTCTTAGCCTGCGAATAGCTTTTTCTTTTATTTGTCTAACACGCTCACGGGTTAGTTGGAATTTATCACCAATTTCTTCAAGTGTCATTTCCTGGCATCCAATGCCAAAAAACATCTTAATGATATCACTCTCTCTTTCGGTTAGTGTAGATAGAGCTCTGTCAATCTCTTTTTGAAGTGATTCATTTATGAGTGTCCTGTCGGCTACCGGTGCATCATCATTTACGAGTACATCTAACAAACTGTTATCTTCACCTTCTACAAATGGTGCATCCATTGAGATATGTCTACCTGATACCTTTAATGAGTCGGTTACCTTATCCACAGGTATATCCAGAACAGCAGAAAGCTCCTCAGCGGAAGGACGGCGTTCGTTTTCCTGTTCAAATTTTTGAAAAGCTTTGCTGATTTTATTAAGTGAACCAACCTGATTTAAAGGTAGTCTCACAATACGTGATTGTTCAGCAAGTGCTTGTAGAATCGACTGACGAATCCACCATACTGCATAACTGATAAATTTAAAACCTCTGGTTTCATCAAACTTCTCAGCAGCTTTTATCAACCCAAGGTTGCCTTCGTTAATCAAGTCAGGTAAACTCAACCCCTGATTCTGGTACTGTTTTGCTACTGAAACCACAAATCTGAGGTTAGCTCTGGTTAGTTTTTCCAATGCCTGGCGGTCACCCTTTTTAATAGCTTGCGCCAACTCCACTTCTTCTTCCACAGTGATCAGGTCTTCGCGACCTATTTCCTGCAAATATTTATCTAAAGAAGCACTCTCACGATTAGTGATCGATTTTGTAATTTTTAATTGTCTCATCTATATCTTATCCTTCTGAATATTTTCTTATTAAAACACTTTGGGGGGTGCAAAAATACAAAATATTTTTATCATCCCACAAGTAATGAATGCAATAGTATAAAAACTAAAGCAAAGGAAGCCGAATCAATCCCGATTTCCTTTGCATAGAAACATTTATAGATCTGATTTTGTTACTTAAAAAGCCTGAATTAACTTTGCTTAACTTAATGATTTATTGTCCGGACAGATCGATAGCAATGTATTGTGTTCTACCATTGGGATAAAAGCCTGCGATCAATAGTACTTTATCCTGTCTGTTTTGAGTAGAAGCAACTATAGATTTTATATCATTTTCCGTGTTTACAGGAGTATTGTTTATCCTCATAATGATAAATCCTTTGTTAATACCCTCTTTTCTGAATAAACCGCTGGGTTCAACAGTTGCAACTTCAATACCACTTGAGATTCCAAGTTTTGCTTTTCTTTCGCTGGAAATTTGACTGAATGTTGCTCCAAGCTGACTCAGGGCATCTGTACTGCGTGTAATTTCAGTATTGCCTTCATCATTCTTGAGTTCAATGTTGAACTTATGTTCCCTGTTATTTCTTTTTGCTGTAACAGTTATTTTGTCACCTGGTCTGTATCTGTTCAGCTGATTCTGCAGTTCTCCAAAATTACGGATAGGTACATTGTTTATTTCAGTAATTATATCTCCTTTCTCTATTCCAGCAGCTTTAGCTGCACTTCTGTCAGAGAAATCTTCAACTAAAACTCCTGATATTTGTGATAATTCTCTAGCCCTTTCAGGATCATCACGTCTGATATTCTCAATGTTAGGTACCTGAATTCCGAGGTATGCACGTTGTACTGCTCCATATTCCTTTAAGTCTGCAGCAACCTTGCCTGCAATTGAAATTGGTACTGCAAAAGCATATCCGGTGAAATTACCTGTCTGAGAGAATATAGCAGTGTTTATACCAACTAATTCTCCTCTTGTATTTACTAGTGCTCCACCACTGTTCCCGGGGTTTACAGCAGCGTCAACCTGGATGAACGACTGAATACCTCCATTCATCACATTGCTTCTGTTTTTGGCACTTACTATACCGGCTGTTACTGTTGATGTAAGATTAAATGGGTTCCCTACTGCAAGTACCCATTCTCCAACCTGTAGCTCGTCTGAATTTCCAAACGTCAGGTATGGGAAATCATCGCCTTCTATCTTAATAAGAGCGATGTCGCTCTGTGGATCCGTTCCAATAACCTTAGCTATGAACTCTCTGTTATCATTAAGTGATACAGAAACCTCATTTGCGTTTTCTACTACGTGGTTATTTGTGATTATATATCCATCACTTGAGATGATAACACCTGAACCAAAACCAACTCTTTCGCGAGGCTGAGAGGGCATGCGATCACCAAATCCAAAGAAAAAATCGAATGGATTGATGTATTGCTGCTGACTAACAGTCTTGGTTTTTACGTGTACAACACCGTCAACTGATCTTTTTGCTGCTTCTGTAAAATCAGGGTATCCATCTGAAGTTGTAAGATTGGTAAGGACAACATTTTTGTTCTGATCAAAAGTTGCTGAGTAAGCTCCAATCTCTTCAGAAGTTACTGTATTGCCTGAAGTGTTAGCAACACTATTTCTGTTTATTACATTATATCCAAGTAAAGTAACTACAGAACTTACAACTGCTATCAGTACAATGAAAAGTACATTTTTTGTTTTATTTGTATTCATATCCTAGTTAATTAATACTTATAACTCTATTACACCAAATATAACGCAAATAATATACAATTTTATTTTTACAGGACTAGCTTTTAACACTTTTAACTGAATAAAAATCGGATTAACCCGTTTTAACCTTAAAAGTAACTATTTATACCACTTCTTTACTGACAAAATGGCGCGATTTCGACTATTGGCATATTTTGTAAAACGTTGATTACTTATTGGTTGCAGTAGGTCAAATATAAGCAGCCGGATGTTAAATTTGCCTGAACCAAATTGCTTACTGTTTTTATTGATTACAGATATTCTGATAAAGAGGAGTAGTAAAAAAAGCAGAATAGCCGAACCAAGCAAAATATAGTTAGTAGTATAGACAGACAATAATATTGATGATATAAATAAAAGGGCAAATGAGTATTTTGAGAAATTTTCAAACCCAAAAAACAGGTGAGAAAACCCCTTGTAAAGCTGTTTTGTATAGAGATGCTTTGATTTAAATGATCTCCAGGTTGAGAAGTTCTCCACGCTGTCTGTCTCGGTTATACTCTTAGTGGAAACTACAACATCTGTATTTCTTTTATTTGCTATACGGTTTATAAAGAGATCATCCTCTCCACCATCAATTCCCAAAATAGATGAAAAGCCTTTGTTGGAGAAAAACAGCTCTTTTTTATATGCCATGTTTCTTCCTGTTCCCATAAATGGTTTGCGTGAAATGGCCCTTGATAAAAATTTAATCTGGTGAATCAGATTGTCATACCTTATAAAGCTGCCCCGCATAATTTTCTTAGGTAAAAGCAGATTGCTATAACCAAGTATAATATCCTTACCTCGTGTAAATTGCTTGCCAAACTCCCTTATCCATTCCGAAGAACAAGGTCTGCAGTATGATTCAGTAAAAAGAAGATAATCATACTTTGCAGCTTTTATACCCACAGTCAATGCCAGTTTCTTTTCATTAATCTCATCAGCTTCAGGAGGTATGAATGTGTGATAAAGCCGAGGATATTTAAGTGAAGCAGCCTTTAAAACAGTATCTGTTTCATCTGTTGACCCACAATTAACAACTATCACTTCAAAGTTGGGATAATCCTGCTCTAATATAAATGGAAGATTCTTCTCTAACTGTACTGAATCGTTTTTCGAACTTATTATTACTGAAATTCCGGGCAGATTGCTGTCATCAACAGATATCTCTTCTCTTTTCATCTCATATTTGTACGGCTTTCTATATACAGTGAGATTATAACACAAAAGTGTTAAAAAGAAAAAAAGAAGAAAAGCCCCCATAATCCATTCGTATATAGAGAATTGGGCAATATAAGAAAAAATAAATTCCATTTTATATCAATTTTCTAAGCAAATATGAACAGATAAGATTATAATGTGTCTGAAAAATATGAAGCCGGCAGATCCCTGCAATTATACCTGGATACCATTGTTTCTCCATAAGCACCCGCAGATCTTATTGCAATCAGATCACCTCTTTTAGAACGGTTTAGCATAATTTGTTCGGCAAACATATCACTTGACTCACAAATTGGTCCTACAACATCATACGGGGTGTATTCTTCATCTGAACTGATATTTTCTATATGGTGAAAAGCTTGGTAGAGAGCCGGTCGGATCAGGTCAGTCATACCTGCATCAATGATAAGAAAATTCTTTTTTATTCCCTCTTTAATGAAGACAGCGCGACTAATCAGCGATCCGCAGGGGGCAACTACCGACCTTCCCAACTCAAAATGCAGGGTCTGATTTTCCCACAAATCAAGATATTTTTCAAAAAGTCTGAAATATGATTCAAAGTCAGCCATTGGAAAATGATTAGGGTGCTGGTAATTTATACCCAGTCCTCCACCAACATTCAAAACAGGCAGGTCAATTCCTTCCTGTTTAAACCAGTTACGAATACTTTTTACCTTAACACATAAATCCTCAAATGATGTGAGATCAGTGATTTGTGAACCTATATGAAAATGTATTCCTATAAGTTTAATATTTGGTGATGATTTTACAGTCTGGATGGTATTGGGAAGATCCTGCTCATTAATGCCAAACTTATTCTCGTAAAGTCCTGTGGTAATATATTTATGTGTTCTGGCATCTACATTAGGATTTATTCTCAAAGCCACGGATGCAATCTTTCCCTTTTTTTCTGCAAGTTTGTTTATTACTTCAATTTCAGGAATTGACTCTACGTTAAAACAGAAGATGTTGTTGTCCAGACCAATATTTATCTCTTTATCTGTTTTTCCAACTCCTGCAAAAGCAATTTTTGAAGGATCAAATCCACACTCTATTGCTCTGAGTATTTCATTTCCACTTACGCAGTCGGCTCCAAATCCAAATGATGCAATCTCCTTCAGTATTATTGGATTAAAATTTGCTTTTAATGCATAGTGTACATGAAATGGTTTATTTTCAGTTTCTTTTGTTATTGCTATCAATGTTTTGCGAAGCAACTCCATATCATAATAGTAGAACGGAGTTTCAAGTTGTTCGAACTTATCGTTTGGGAATTTTCCTTTTATCATTTATAATCGGTTTATGTAGTTTAGGGAATGGACCGATCACAAAAATACAAAAAATGTATTCAAATTTCACAGAACATTAAAAATTGAGTGATTGATATTTTAATCATTTGTATATTCCAGGATATCACCCGGCTGACACTCCAAAGCTTTGCAGATTGCTTCCAGTGTACTAAAACGAATTGCTTTAGCCTTTCCTGTCTTCAGTATAGAAAGGTTGGATAACGTTAAACCAACTCTTTCAGATAGTTCATTAAGAGAGATTTTTCTCTTTGCCATCATCACGTCTAAGTTTACAATTATTGGCATAGCTTAGATAGTTAATTCATTTTCAGATTTTATATCGATAGCATTTTGTAGAAGTTTCTCAAATATTGCAGCTGCAGTTGCCACGACTACAGAAACAATTGCGGCCACAAAGCATAGTACTATAAAGCCTGCAGGGTCATCCTCTTCAGGATGAAATATTTTTATATATAGTCCACCACCAACAATCAGTATACTTATTGCTATTGCACAATATTTTATACTTCTTAAAGCCTTTACCGCATTTATAGAGAATATACTGTTTTCTCCTATATAACCAAGTAGTTTGAAGGCTTTGTATAATGCAACAAAGTAAATTATTGATGATGCATAAACATACAAAATGAGTGGATCAATATAAACATGAAGCAGGTCTAAATTTTCTGCCCGCCCTTCAACTAAAGGAAACCATATCAGAGCAGTTATTGAAAGGAGAGCGATAATTACAATTACAGCCTGAAGGAAAAAAGTTGATTTCTTTTTCATGATTATTCTTTTTTATCATTTTACCATTATCTTAGAGAACTAAAGTAATATGACACAAAAATAATATATATTTATTGATAAACAACAAATATATATCTTAATTCAAAAAAAATATTGCATTTTATTTTTCTTGTTGAGTTGGAATATACTCAATCAATTTTAGGGATTCTTCAAGCTTTTTCTCAATTGGGAGAGTTACATCTATCCAGTTTATTGTGAATCCTCTTCGTTCCATTCCTCTAAACCAGGTCATCTGCCGTTTCGCAAACTGGTGAATTGCAATCTCAAGACCTCTATACATCTCATCATAGCTTATCTCACCTGTTACATATAGTGTAACAAATTTATATTCTAGTCCATAATATATCAGATCTTCTGCAGAGACTCCAGAATTAAGAATACCCTCCACCTCTTTAATCATTCCCTCCTCTAATCTCGCCTTTAATCTTTTTGAAATCTTTTCCCTACGAAGTTCTCTCTCAATATTCAATCCTAGAATTATACTTTCAAGTGGTGGGAACTCAAGTTTGGAGAGATCCTGTTTCGATTGAAAATCAGCAATCTCAATAGCACGTATTGCACGCTTTTTTGTATCTGTATCTGTGGTATTATGCAGAGAACGATAACTTTTAAGAATCTCGGTCAGTTCTTCAAGCGACCGATGTTGAAGCGACTCTCTAAGCTCAGGATTTGCAGGTACATCAGGAAGGTTATATCCTTTTAGAACTGATTCGATGTATAGTCCGGTTCCACCGCATAGAATAGGTGTTTTGCCCCTTGACAATATATCTTCGTACACTTTATGGAAATCGTGCTGATAATCGAATAGTGTATATTTATCGCCTGGTTCACGTATATCTATAAGATGATAGGGTATTGTAACATCATTGATAATGTATTCCGATAGATCCTTACCTGTACCAATATCCATTTTTCTGTAGATCTGACGAGAGTCGGCACTGATTATCTCACCATTAAGCCTATACGCAAGCTGCACGGCAAAAGCAGTTTTACCACTGGCAGTTGGTCCAAGGATCGTTATAAGTTTGCTTTTCATTTTACCAGCTTCCACCTGCTCCTCCACCGCCAAAACGACCTCCTCCTCCGCCACCGAAGCCTCCTCCAAAACCTCCGCCTCCGAATCCGCCAAATCCATCGCCAAATCCACCACGGCGACGTCCTGACATTGGAGGAAAAAAGATAGGAGGAAAGTTTGTCGTGTGGTGACCACCGCCACCAATATTCTGATCACCTCCACCGGTTATGATAACAAGTATCACAATTATTCCGGCAATAATTATAATAACTGCAACCCAGGGAAATTCTTCTGCTTCGCTCTCTTCCGCAACATATTCACCCGAAAGTCTTTCAATCATCACATCAACAGCAGCATTTACACCACCAAAATAGTCATCTACGATAAAGTAGGGGATCATAACGTCCCTTACAATCCTGCCTGCATAGGCATCATTAATTCTGGCTTCCAGACCATAGCCGGTTGCAATAAAGGCCTGACCTCTGCTATTTCCTATTTTGGGTTTAATTAGAATTACTGCTCCATTATCTTTGCTTTTCTGTCCTATTTCCCATTTTTCACCTAGTCGGAATGAGAAGTCTGAGGCAGCATAACCACCAAGATCAGACACAGTAATTACATATATTTGTGTGGAAGTAGAATCATTATAGGCAAGCAGCTTCTGCTCCAGCGCCTGCGATTCAGCACCTGAGAATATATTGGCGAAGTCATTCACCAAACGGTAGGGAACCATAGGGTCCGGAATGTCCTGGGCCGTAACCTCAATAGAGAGTAGTAAAAGTGTAAAAATAAGAAGAAATTTATTCTTCAATAATAACCTCATTGTCAAGTTCGTTTATGTCGTTCTCCAATAACGGGAAACATGATCTTAAAACTTCTCCTACCTTGCCAACGCCTTTACAGACACCTTCCGTAATAAGCTCCTTTTTAAAATAGGAAAGCATCAAGTCGAGAGTTTCCTGCCAGAAATCAGAATCATCAATCATAGCATTAATGCCTTCATCTGCATAAATAGCAGCTTTGTGATCTGATGGTGAAAGGTAGATAAGAACACCATTTCTCAACTCAGTTGCATCCATTTTAAGCTGATGAAATACTTTATGTGCAGTCTCCAGAGGAGATCCCTTACAATGCCTGGCAATGTAAACACGTATCTCGGCAGAGGTGTCGCTTTCTGCTAATCTTATCGATTCAGAAATCTTATCTAACTCTTCTTTCTTTAGCATACTCTAAAATTGTACTTGCGGAGCTGTCTGTGCATCAGGTTGTGCCTCAAAATATGCTTTGGAGTCAAACTTAAACCACTTGGCATATATAACCTGAGGGAATTTTCTGATATATGAATTATAGTCCTGCGCAAGTTGATTAAACCTGTTGCGTTCTACCGATATTCTGTTTTCAGTTCCGGCAAGTTCATCCTGAAGTGCAAGAAAATTCTGGTTTGCTTTCAGTTCAGGATAGTTTTCCTGAATTAGCAATAACCTTCCCAATGCCTGGCTCAGTTCGTTTTGTGCCTGCTGATACTCCTGCAGACTTTCTGCTGTCAGATTTTCAGGATTTATAGTTGTCTGAGTTGCTTTTGCCCTTGCCTCTGTCACCTGAGTGAATGTTTCCTGCTCATGCTCTGCATAACCTTTCACAGTGTTCACCAGATTAGGAATAAGATCAGCCCTTCGCTGATATGCATTTTGAACATTACCCCATTGTGCAGTCACTGCTTCCTGCTTTTCAACCATTCTGTTATAGCCTGAACAGCTCGTGAGTGTGATTGCACTTATAACAATTAATAAAAGGTAGGATATTTTCTTCATAACTTTAATGAATTAGTTTATCTAATTATTTTATACAAATATATCATTTTTTTGGTGAATTATATATCACATTGTACTCTTCACTCCTTAAATATATATTTTTTATATATCTTTGTAATTAGATGGGGCTCTGAGAGCCGACGCAAGTCTTAACCAAATTTTCCCAATTATGAAACAACTGTTTTTATCTCTGATTATATCTGTTTTTTCATTGTCTGTCACAGCAGCTGATCTATCTCAGGTAAATGATAGTCTGGATTTATTTGAAGATATTACCGATATCAGCCGTTTAATTCAAAATCGTACCACCCATGGTGAGATTATTGTTAATGACACAATTTTACCAAAGGAACGAGTTACAGATTATGTTATACCTGCTCAAGTGATTCAGCCTGTACTGCCTGTTTCCAGAAATCCTCTCGACTCAATCTACGTCAGGAATGAGAGAGGTATTCTGCAGTTACCGGAAAACTATTATAATCCTGATGCATTGAGAGGTTTAACTTTCAGAGATACTCTTTTTTATAACCCGTTGTTCCTTCCAATGATTTTTAATGGCAGGATGTTACCACGTGATATATCTTTCTATAATCCTGATAAAGATTATGAACCGGGAAAACTCATTGACAAAGATAAAACTTTTGAACCAAGGCTGGAGAGATCCGATTTTATTCAAAAGATAAGACGTAACTATTACACCGACCATCCAGACAGAGTTAAGTATTCGATTTTAAATTTTGAATCTCTTCCGCAAGTGGCAACTGATGATGAGATTGTAAGAGAGACTTTTAATCCGTTCCGCGAACTTCTGAGATCTGAAACAGCATACTCTCTGGAGGCTCCTGGAGTGGAATTAACTACAATAAATAGAAAATACTGGGTTCGTTCCGGCGAGCACTCTTTTCAATTCGCACAGAACTATTTCTCTGATAACTGGCACAAGGGTGGTACAAATAACCTTAACTTCAATAGCTATCATGTGTTAAGGGCTAACTATAAAAAAGATAAGGTTAGGTTCAACAATACACTTGAATGGAGACTGTCAGTATTTAATGCTCCTGATGACTCTCTGAGAGAGTATAGAATTGGTAATGACCTTATTCGCTATTATGGTGATTTTGGACTTGATGCTTTTGCAAAAGGATGGTCCTACTCAATGAATATGGAGGCTAAATCGCAATTGTTTAATTCATATCCTACAAATTCAAATCAACTGCGTTCAGCGTTATTGTCTCCTCTATATGTAAATGCTGGTGTCGGTTTGAAATTTAACCTTGACAAAAAATCAGAAAAGGTACGTGGTCGTCGTGTTCGCTGGGATCTGGCATTAGCTCCTATTTCACTTAATTTTAAATATGTATCAAATGATTCGGTAGATGTTGTACGCTTTGGTATACCAGAAAATAAAAAATACAATCTAGATATGGGTACCACGGTAACATCAATACTCAAATATGATATAACTAGATATATTACCTGGGATTCGCGTCTGACATACTTTACAAGCTACGATAAGGTTGAGGCGGAATTTGAGAACAGTTTGAATATGGCTTTGAGTAATGCATTCTCTACAAGAATTTATTTAAATGTGAGGTTTGATGATGGTGTTCCGCCACATCCCGATTTAAAATATCTGCAATACAACCAAACACTTAGTTTTGGACTTAACTATAAGTGGTAATTATACTACAACTGTTTATAAAAAAAGATCCCTTATTTAATTTTATAAGGGATCTTTTTTGTTCAGACTATTGGAAACTGTCTTTATTATCCAGCTTATATCCATTCAGGAAATCCACACTTTTCATTCGCTTCTTTCCTGAAAGCTGCAGATCTGTTATCCGGAGCAGTCCGTCACCTGTTGCTACATCAATATAGGTTTTATTATCGGTTATAATTGTTCCGGGAGTTAATGAATTAATCCTATAATCTTCTGTGAGTGCAATCTTTTCGCTTGCAAACAGCTTTATACGAAGAGTTTCATCTGAATCATGGCGCTGTAACTCGGTCCAAGCAGCAGGATAGGGCGACAAGCCCCTTATGAAATTAAATATTTCAGCACTTTTCCTGTTCCAGTCTATTTTGCAGGTCTCAGTAAATATCTTTGGAGCCGGTTTAAGTACTGTTTCACTGCCGACAAGCTCTTCCTGAGGAATTGCCTTAGCATTATCTTCAAGAATTGCATCAATCGTCTTTTTCACAAGTGATGCACCCATAACCATCAGTCTGTCATGCAACGTTTCTGCGTTATCGGACTCACTTATCTCTGTTTTCTCACGGAATATTATCTCTCCTGTATCAATTTCATGGGATAGGAAAAATGTGGTTACTCCTGTCTCCTTTTCTCCATTTATTATTGCCCAGTTGATGGGTGCTGCACCCCTGTATTGAGGGAGTAAAGAGGAGTGAAGATTAAATGTTCCTTTCTCAGGCATACTCCACACAACTTCAGGAAGCATCCTGAAAGCCACCACAACCTGAACATCAGCTTTTAATTTTCTAAGCTCACTCAAAAACTCTTCATCCTTAAGCTTCTCAGGCTGTAACAGATGCAGACCTTTTTCCAATGCATACTGCTTCACAGGTGATGGTTGTAATTTATAACCTCTACCTGCCGGCTTGTCGGGCATTGTAATCACACCCACTACATTATAACCATTCTCAACCAATGTTTTCAGTGATTCAACCGCAAATTCCGGTGTACCCATGAAAACTATCCTTAAATCTTCTTTTTTCATCTTACTAACTTACATTTCACCTTAATTACTATTCATCACCTTCAGAATAATTTTCCACTAACACCTCGCGGTATGAGTTGAAAACTGATGATTGCGAAAGCAATCCCTGATACACCCCTTTGTCATCAACAACAGGCAAGTTCCAAGCTTTTGTCTTTTCAAACTGATCCATCACCTCCTCCATACTGTTGCTGATATTTATTATGGCGGGAGATCCAACCATAAATTTATTCACCATAAACCGATCATAGAGCTCAGACCTGAACATTATATTGCGAATATCATTCATTAGTACCAAGCCCAGCAGTTTGTTTTCTTTGTCAACAACAGGGAATATATTTCTATTTGAGTTAGAAATAACCTTAACCATATCACCCAGCGTCATATCAGGTGTAACAGTTGGTATATTCTTTTCAAGAAGGTTCTCTACCTTCAGGAATGTGAGTACAGCTTTATCTTTATGATGTGTGATAAGTTCCCCTCTTTTTGCAAGCCTTATAGCATATATACTGTGCTTCTCAAAAATAAGAATTGTACCGTAGGAAACAAGGGATACAATCATTAGAGGCAGGAAAAGGTCATATCCCCCGGTGAGCTCAATTATAAGAAACATTCCAGTCAACGGTGCATGCATAACCCCCGCCATTAGCCCCGACATCCCCATAAGCGCAAAATTCTCCTGGGGTAAGTATGTTGCAACTCCAATATGATTTAATGTATATGAGAATATGAAACCTGCAATACAGCCAAGGAACAGCGTAGGAGCAAATACACCGCCTGTACCTCCACCACCGTTTGTGGCACTTGTGGCAAAAACTTTAAATAGTACTACCAACGCAAGGAATATGATTGCCGACCATGGACTTTTCCAGTTGTAGAAATAGCTCTCATTGGTTAATCTATGAAATGAGTCACCTCCTTCAAGCAATGTTTCTATTGTATGATACCCTTCACCAAAAAGTGGGGGGAAAAAGAATATTAATAGACTTAATGTAACTCCTCCCAGCAGGAATCGCCTCCATGGCGAAAGTTTATGGAATATATTCTCGCACCAGCTCATCATGCGGATAACATAGAGTGATATTAGTCCACACAGTATACCAAGTAGTACAACATAAGGAATGCGGTCGAGAGTAAACTGTTCAAGCAGTGTAAAGGCAAACATGGCATCCATTCCTGTTAGCATATATGATACCACGGTTGCGGTTACTGCTGTAACAAGCAGAGGCATGATTGATGACATGGTAAGGTCTAAAAGCAGCACCTCTATCACAAAAAGAATGCCTGCAACAGGAGCTTTAAATATGCCTGCAATGGCTCCTGCAGCGCCACACCCAACAAGAATCATCAAACTGTGCTGCTCCAGTCTGAAAAACCTTCCAATGTTAGATCCGATGGCCGAACCGGTAAGCACAATTGGTGCCTCGGCTCCAACTGATCCTCCTAAACCAATAGTTATGGAACTTGCCACAAGTGATGAGTGCATGTTATGTGGCTTTATTCTGCTCTTGCGTTGTGATATAGCAAACAGGATTTTTGTAACGCCGTGACTGATATCGTCTTTCACTATATATCTCACGTAGAGTCCTGCAATCAGAATTCCAACTATCGGGAACAGAAGGTATGAGTAGTTGTGGCTTACCTGACTGAAATTCTCCGTTAGGAATACCTGTATAAACTCTATGCTAAGCTTAAGCAGATATGCTGCAAATGCAGTAAGTATTCCAACAATGAAACATACAAACAGCAAAAAATGGCGCTCTTTTATATGCTCATCGCGCCAGAGGAGAAATTTATTATGTATTTCTTTAAATTGTATCGGCATAAACAGTCTCACAATAGCAAAGATAATAAATAATGTTATTTTCTAATAACCTGAATTGTCCCATTCCTACCCAGCTTAATTATACTGGATGGCTTAACTTCACTATTATCTTTTCTGCGATAGTTTACCACATAGTCAACTCCATTCTTGATTTCAGCTGATATTTTTGAAAATTTAGTAGGGGATACCTCTCCGCTTATATTTGCTGATGTGGAGACGATAGGTTTTCTGAACTGTTTGCACAGCTCTCTTGAAAACAGTTCGTCGGTTATTCTTATCCCTATTGATCCATCAGGAGCTATAAGGTTTGCTGCAAGATTTTTTGCTCCATCATAAATGATTGTGAGTGGCTTGTCGGTCAAATCTATCATATCCCAGGCAATTTCCGGCACATCCTGAACGTAGGTTTGCAATTTTGCAGGATTGTCCAGCAGTACAAGCATAGATTTACTGTCGTCACGCTGCTTCAGATCATAGATATGTTTAACAGCCTCTTCGTTGGTAGCGTCACATCCTATACCCCATATTGTATCAGTTGGATATAGTATGATTCCTCCCGACTTTAAAACCTCAATTGCTTTTTTTATATCTTCCTGCATCTTTGTTTAAATTAGTGAACCGTTTATTCTTTGCATTATTAATGCATTCTCATATATGCTTCCGCTTGAAAGCCACTCTTTCAGTATCCCGGCCTCAGAATATCCCGCTTTGCTGAAAAGTCTTATACTGCCTCTGTTATTCTCAGGAATAATGGCATAGAGCTGTTTTATCTTCAGAAAATTAAACGAGTACTCCTCAAGAATATGTAATGCCTGCAATCCATATCCCTGTTCACGAAACTTCTCGTCTATAAGAATACCAACTCCTGCTCTCTTGTGAAAGGGATCAAAGTCATACAGATCAATTGTTCCAGCAACCTCATTTGACTCTTTTATAACTATCATCAGACGTAACTGTTTATCTGCATAAAGATCTTGTTTTGAGTCAATAAGATACTGTTTCAAAGCAAAACGTGAGTATGGAGCAATAGATGCGCCGTACTCCCATAGAGATGTGTCATTCTCCCACCTGTATAAATGATCCAGGTCTTCGGGCTCAGGAGCTCGTAAACGGATAACATTGTTTTCAAGTATTTTCTTCATCTGCTTCGTTTGCTTTATTTATTTCCTGAATCTCATTCCTCAAAGGTTTTTTCTGCTCACCTTTTTCGGTCAATCCTGTCAGTTCCGGATAGGAGGGTCTGCAGAAATAGTAAATAATAAAAAGTATTATAGTAAACCAGAAGAAGTTCATATTTCCTGAAATAGCATAAAGGGCTATATTCATTAATGTAACTGCATTAATTATCAGCAGACGAATTACTGATGCTCTTTTGTATCTTTTTATTACAGTTGCATTGTCGGAATCAGGTGATGTTTTTTTCAATATCTCTGCAAAGAGTTTTAGTGCAGCAGGAATAGCCAGTATTGTAATTACAATTGCATATCTCTCTAATGTTACACTTACTTCTGCTCCTTCTACTTTAATTGTAAGTACTTTAGAAATAAGAAGCAGGAAGAGTGGAACAACCGCTGCTATGCTAAACCAGTAATACAATTTTAAGCTGCTGATTGTTTCGTCGAAAATGTTTTTAGATTCACTCATTTAGATAATTGATTAAAAGATTCGTCAAACGGTGTCCTGTTTAAAATTGAGCGTCCCAGAGTAACCTCATCTGCATATTCAATTTCATCTCCAATTGATACTCCACGGGCAATAATGCTCACTTTTATATTGTAAGGCTGCAGTTTACGATAGATGTAGAAGTTGGTTGTATCTCCCTCCATTGTGGCGCTGAGGGCTAAAATAACCTCTTTAATTTCACCCGACTTAACTCTCTCTTCCAGACTTGCTATCTCAAGATCGGAGGGACCAATTCCATCAATTGGAGAAATTATTCCTCCAAGTACATGATATAGTCCCCTGAACTGATCAGTTTTTTCTATAGCCATAACCTCCTTCACATTTTCAACAACGCAAATGAGTGAGTTGCTTCTGGATTTATCGGAACAGATTTCACATATATCTATATCTGAAATGTTGTGGCAAATTGCGCAGTATTTTATCTCCTGTCTGAGTTTAAGGATAGTATCTGCAAAAGTAACCACCTTTTCTTCATCCTGTCTTAGCAGATGAAGTACAAGCCGCAGTGCAGACTTTTTCCCGATACCGGGCAATTTCGCAAATTCATTTACTGCATTTTCTAGTAAGGTGGAAGGGTAATGACTGTTCATAGAGTTATCTTTGGTGCATTATCACAAAGATAATATGAATCGATTTCCTGAACAAATATCTTTTATTTTTGGAACATTTGTGAACTTTGTCTTGTTTTTTTCTTCTAATTTCGTTTTTTGTAACGTTTAAGTTTGTAAATTTGTAACCATTAATATTTTTTATTATAGGAGAATTGTCTAAAAATCTACCAATCATATCAAGGTGTGATTCCAATTTATTTAATAAGTGAAACAAAATATGAAAGTACTTTTGGCAACAAGTAAACCTTTTGCTTTACAGGCAGTGCAGGGAATTCAAAATGTAGTTGAAACTGCTGGTCTTGAATTTGAAAAAATAGAAAACTATACAGAGAAATCGCAATTACTTGATGCCGTTAAAGATGCAGACGCTTTAATTGTTAGAAGTGACAAAATAGATGGTGAAGTAATGGATGCTGCTAAGCAACTGAAGCTTATTATCAGAGCCGGAGCAGGTTATGATAATGTTGATCTGGATGCTGCAACCAGTCGCAATATTTGTGTAATGAATACTCCGGGACAAAATGCCAATGCTGTTGCAGAACTGGTATTTGGAATGATGATATATATGCAGCGAAACAAATTCGACGGATCTGTTGGTCGTGAGTTGATAAACAGACGACTCGGACTGTACGCTTTTGGTAACGTTGCTAAAAAAGTTGCACGTATTGCACGTGGGTTTAATATGGCTGTTTACGCATATTCACCTGCTCTGACACATGATGACCTCAGGAAAGAGGGAGAGTATGGAGTAATTACTGCGTATAGCAATAGAGAGCTTTTTGAAAACAGTGATATAGTATCTCTTCACATGCCTTTGCTGGAAGATACCAGAAACTGTATCGACTATAAACTTCTGGCTTATATGCCAAAAGATGGTTTGCTGATCAATACAGCTCGTAAAGAGCATATTGTTGAGGATGATTTGATTCGGATAATGGAGGAACGTCCTGCTTTTCAGTACGTAACAGATATCAAACCTGATAAGCATGAAATCTTCCTGGAGAAATTCCCTAATCGTTATTTCGCAACACCAAAAAAATCAGGTGCACAAACTACAGAGGCAAACAGAAATGCAGGAATTGCAGCTGCCCATCAGGCAGTAATGTTTTTAAAGAGTGGAGATGACAAGTATAGAGTCAACTAATAAAAATCAACGGGATATCAAATAAAAGTCATCTTCCTGAATCAGCTTGAAGAGTGACAAACTGAATTCTGGATATAATTTTTAAAATAACAATCAATGGAAAAGTACAATTTTAATGCCGGACCCTGCGTGCTTCCCAGACCGGCAGTTGAGTCGGCTATTGAAGCAATCCGCAATTTTGACAACACAGGAATAGGTATTCTTGAGATTTCACATCGCACCCCGGGTTGGGAGCGAATCATGAAAGAGACAGCCGATTTGTGGAAGGAACTTCTGAATATTCCCGATAATTATCATGTTCTTTTTCTTGGTGGAGGTGCAAGTACACAGTTCTTTGATGTACCGGCCAACCTGTTAAAAAGTAAAGCAGCCTACCTGGAGACAGGCTCATGGGCAAAGAAAGCAATTAAAGAGGCTAAATTTTATGGGGAAGTTGAGGTTGTAGCTTCATCGGCTGACAAAAATTTCTCATATATTCCTAAGGGTTATTCTATCCCTGAAGATGTTGACTATTTCCATATAACAAGTAATAATACAATCTACGGAACAGAGATTCATGAAGATATAGATAGTCCTGTTACCCTGGTAGCAGATATGTCGTCAGACATCATGAGCCGTCCGGTTGATGTTTCTAAATATGGTATCATTTATGGTGGTGCACAGAAGAATGTTGGTCCTGCCGGTGTTTCATTCGTAATTGTACGTGAAGATATACTTGGAAAGACTGGTCGCCCTATTCAAACTATGGTTGATTACCGCACACATATAAGCGATTCGGAGAAAAACCGCTCAATGTTTAATACTCCTCCTGTATTCTCTATATTTGTTATGCATGAAACCCTTAAATGGCTCAAGGAGCAGGGCGGGGTAGAAGCAATCTATAAACTCAATAAAGAGAAAGCCGGAATGCTTTATGATGAAATCGACAGAAATAAACTTTTTGTTGGAACAGCTGCAAAAGAGGATCGCTCAATTATGAATGTATGTTTCGTAATGAAAGAAGAGTATAAAGATAAAGAGGCAGAATTCCTGAAATTTGCAACAGAAAGAGGTATGGTTGGAATAAAAGGACACCGTTCGGTTGGCGGTTTCCGTGCATCAATCTATAATGCCTGTCCAAAAGAAGCGGTTGAAGCTCTTATCAAATGTATGCAGGATTTTGAGGCTCAGAATTAAGAGATAGAACTAAACTTTTTAAATAATAAGGGAGTATCACCATTGTGATACTCCTTTTTTTTATTCATACTTAATATAAACTAAACATATACCTCGCCTTAACATTATACACTCTTTCATCTTTTTTATATAAGGTATATAAGAAGAAGGTAAGGCCAATGCAAGAGTTTGGTAAAATCCTTTTTAGGTCAGATTTAGGGTGTTATAATTATTTAACTATAAAAAAATACGAAAACATTTGACTATTACGAAAATATCGTACATTTGTGATGTAATAATATTGATTATTTGAAGTAGTCTAAAAATAAATGATTATGGAACGATTAACACCTCAGGAAGAAAATGTGATGTTGCATGTGTGGCAGCTTAATGAATGTGCAATTAAAGATGTTGTTGAAAGGATGGAGGAACCCCGTCAGCCATATACAACTGTTGCATCAATATTCAATAATCTTGAGAATAAAGGATATTTGACAAAAAGAAGATTCGGTAACGTAAAAGTGTATAAGCCAAAAATTACAGAATCAGCATATAAAAAACACTTTTTGTCTGATGTAGTGAAAAGTTATTTCGATAACTCATACAAAGAGCTGGTATCTTTCTTTGCGAAAGAGCAGAAGATTAGTGCTGATGATCTTCAAGAGATTGTGCGCCTAATCGAAAATAGTCAGAGGTAGAAATTTAAACACACTAAAAATCAGCGATCATGCATCCAATATTAGTATACATTTTACAGGTTAATTTTGCATTGGTGCTGTTCTATCTCCTTTTTACACTTCTGTTTAAAAGAGATACGTTTTTGAAAATCAGGAGGTTCTATTTCCTCTCGGCATTACTCTTTTCAGTTATATACCCACTTTTGGTTGTTCCCGGATTGAGTGATTTCTGGAATTTCAGATTCAGTGAGCCTCAGACGGTTGAAGCAACAGTTTTCTTTGAGGCACCAACACTAGAAGTGATGGTTGAAGAATCGGAAGCAGAAGCTGGCTCGTTAAATATCCCCTGGGAGCAGATCTTTATCACACTTTATATAGCTGTGACGATCTTCTTTATCCTAAGATTTTTATGGCAACTGATTTCAATCTTCAGGATTCGATTAAAGAGTGAAGAGACAGAGGTCTTGGGTATAAAGGTTTACGATCTTAAAGATAATATAACTCCATTTTCGTTCTTCGGGATGATCTTTATAAACTCAGAAATGCACTCAAAGGAGGAATTGGAGCAAATTATAATTCATGAGCATACACACGTAAGTGAAAAACACTCTCTCGATATAATGCTTGTGGAATCTATATTACTTTTTTCATGGTGGAATCCCGCTGTTTGGCTTCTAAAGCGAGAAATGGCAATGAACCTTGAGTACCTTGCCGATGTAGGTGTGCTTAGAGAGGGCGTTGACAGCAGGGAGTATCAATATCACCTGTTACGATTGACTTATCATGAAACTGCAGTTCAGATAGTAAATAACTTTAATGTATCACAATTAAAACAGAGAATTATGATGATGAATAAAACCAGGTCTTCTTCACTGAAGTTGGCTAAATACTTAACCATTTTGCCTATATTCTTTATTCTGATTGCTGCAAACAGCTCGTATGCCGGTGAGAAAGATCAGAGTCTTCAGGAACCCCCACCTGTAAAGAAAGAAGTAACAGAAGAAATATTTGTAGTTGTTGAGGAGCAACCTGAATATCCGGGAGGACAGGAAGCAATGATGAAATTTTTGTCAGACAGCATAGTTTATCCGGAAGAAGCAAAAGCCAAAGGCATACAGGGCAGGGTGATTTGCAATTACGTTGTAATGAAAGATGGATCTATTGACGATGTTAATGTTGTTAGGGGTGTTGATCCATTGCTGGATGCAGAAGCTGTAAGAGTTTTAAAGTCAATGCCTGCCTGGAAACCCGGCAAGCAGAGAGGGCAAGCTGTTAATGTGAGGTATACATTGCCTGTGGTATTCAGGATATCTGCTGAGGATTCCCAGAATAAATTGTTAACAACTGAAGACAGGAATAGAATGACAGATGGTGAGAAAGGTGATCAGAAAGTGATGCCGGAACCATCTGAAGTATTTGTAGTAGTTGAGCAACAACCTGAATTTCCGGGAGGACAGGAAGCAATGATGAAATTTTTGTCAGAAAGCATAGTTTATCCGGATGAAGCAAAAGCCAAAGGCATACAGGGCAGGGTAATTTGCAATTTCGTTGTAATGAAAGATGGATCTATTGACGATGTTAATGTTGTTAGAGGTGTTGATCCATTGCTGGATGCAGAAGCTGTAAGAGTTTTAAAGTCAATGCCTGCCTGGAAACCCGGCAAGCAGAGAGGACAAGCTGTTAATGTGAGGTATACATTGCCTGTGGTATTCAGACTTGATAATAAGCCTTTATCAGAAGAGAAAAAAGAGGAGCTTCAAAGAATTAAGGATAGTTTTGTAGAGGCCGAATTTCCAGGTGGAGAGAGTGCATATTTTAAATATTTAACTGAGAGCATTAAGTATCCTGTTATTGCTCAGGAAAACGGTATTCAGGGATTGGTTTTAGCAAGATATAGAATTCTTTCTAATGGAAAAGTTGAATTCATTGATATAACAAATGGAGCTGATCCTTTGCTGGGGAGGGAAGTACAGCGAATTATTGAGGGGATGCCTGACTGGACACCCAGTAGAATTGATGGCAAGGGTACCACCAGTGTTGCTACTTTAACTGTGCAATTTCGCTTGCAAGGTGATAACACAAAACCTTATGATGGTCCACCATTACCCGAAAATGCTATTGTTGTAGTTGGGTATGCTTCATGATAAAAGTTTATAAAAAAACTCCCCCACGGGGAGTTTTTCTTTCAAACAATCACTTCAAACGGGAGCTTTCAGTAATGAGTCTCCCGTTATGTTTTTTAATTGAATATATCATCAATTCCTTCGCTTTGTACAGGCTCGGTACTTTTGTAAAAGTCAGGTGAGTATCTCTCTGATCCTGCGCAGGGATTGAAATCTTCCGGGATATCAAATTTGCCATCATCAGTATAGTTCAGTTCAGGATCGGCATACACCTTCTGGTAGAAGAGACCATGCAGGGGAAGCGCCATACTGGCTCCCTGACCATATGCCATCTGATCGAAATGTATCGAGCGTTCTTCTCCTCCTACCCAGGCACCTGCAACAAGATCTGGTGTGAACGACATAAACCAACCGTCGGAGTTGTTATTGGTTGTACCAGTTTTACCACCCATAGCACCTTTTAAGTTGTATCTCCAGCGTAGACGGTTACCTGTACCTCCATCAACTACTGCTGTTAGCATATCCAGCATCTTGTAAGATGTTGATTCACTGAATATTTCCTTCATTCGGGGAACAAAAGCTGAAATCTCATTGCCGTATGAATCCTCAATACGGGTAACCAGCAGTGGTTCAACACGTATGCCTTTATTTATAAAAGACGAATAAGCTCCAACCATCTCATAAACAGACGCATCGTTTGGTCCTAATGCAAGAGAAACAACAGGATCGGCAGGCGTTTTTAGTCCAAATGACTGCAACATCCTTGCAAATGCATATGGAGAAAACTGCCCCATAAGATAAGCTGTTACCCAGTTGCTTGAACGCTGAAGTCCCCATTTAATAGTAACAGTCTCTCCACTTGTATGTCCTGGGTTTCTTGGTGTCCATGGATTGCCATTCTCATCCATAAGAGTGATTGGTTGATGAACTAAAGGTGTGCAGGGAGTTAATCCCTCTTCCATAGCCAAAGTGTAAAGATATGGTTTGATTGTAGAACCAATCTGACGTTTTCCGGTTGTTACCATATCATACTTGAAGAACTGATAATCCGGTCCTCCTACATAAGCTTTAACATGCCCTGTGTAAGGATCCATTGCCATAAAGCCGGTACGCAGATAGTTTTTGTGATAGCGTATTGAGTCCCACGGAGTCATTACAGTATCAATCTCGTGATGCTCCCATGAAAAAACCTTCATTTCAACGGGCTGTTCTTTGAAATTCTTAATGATATCAGCTTCAGACATACCTTCGTTCCTTAAAATACGGTAACGATCGGTCTGCCTCATTGCTCTAAGCATCAGGTCTTCTACCTGATCACTTACCTCACGTGAGTATGGAGCATATGACCTTCCTCTTTTTTCTCTGAAAAATTCATTCTGCAGATATCCTCCCATATGTTCGGTTACAGCATCTTCGGCATGTTTCTGCATACGGGAATCGAGCGTAGAGTATATCTTAAGTCCATCTGTATATATATTATACTTGGAACCGTCTGATTTAAAGTTTTTATTACACCATCCATAGAGAGGATCTTCAATCCATGCTAATGAGTCCTCTGTGAACTGCTGATTCTGCCAAGAAGCGTAGTTCTTTCTCTGAGGTTTCTCAGCCATCATTATCTTAGCAAGATGTTGACGATAATAGGGAGCAGAGATATCGATGTGACCTGAACGGTTGAAGTCGATCTCCAAAGGCAACTGCTTAAGTGAATCAAACTCCTGACGTGTTATATGCCCTGCTTTACGCATCTGACTAAGAACAACGTTACGTCTATCAAGAGTTATCTCGGGACGTCGTACAGGGTTGTAAAGAGATGAGTTTTTGAGCATGCCGATAATTGTTGCAGCCTCCTCAATTGAAAGTTCTCGTGGGGTTTTATTGAAGTAGGTGCGTGTGGCAGATTCAATACCCACGGCATTATAATTGAAGTCATATTTATTCAGATAGAGATTAATAATCTCATCCTTTGTGTAGTAGCGTTCGAGTTTTGCAGCAATTACCCACTCAACAGGCTTTTGGAAAACACGCTGAAGCTTGCTGGTAGCCCTGGGAGAGTAGAGCAGTTTTGCCAGCTGCTGAGTAATTGTACTACCACCTCCACTCTCTTCTCTCTGCAGAATTACTGTTTTGAATATTGCTCTACCCAGACCGATGATATCAATTCCCGAATGTGAATAGTATCGAATATCTTCAGTAGCAACCAATGCGCTGATAAGATGTGGTGATAGGTCGGAATAATCGATCATGATTCGATTGTCATCACTAAGTGAGTAGGTGAAAAGCAGCTCATTATCAGATGATATCACCTGAGATGCATATCGGTCAATAGGATTTTCAAGTTCGTCGATATTGGGCAGATAACCTATTGCTCCAACAGAGAGCAATCCAAAGAAAACTATAACAGCAGCCACCATCAGTCCAAATATACCCCAAAGAGTTTTAATTATATCACGTTTGGTTTTATTATAACCCTTTTTGTTTCCGCTGTCGGCTCCAGTTTTTTTGTTGTTTGTTGTTGTTTTTTTCTTACTCATAATTCAGTAGAGTCTCTACAGGATATTATACATGTTGCAAAGATGGCGCAAAAGTACACAAAACCAGTGACTAGAAGAAAGAAGTATTATTAAAAATAGTTTTTTAGGGAGTTTCGGCACATTATGAAACTCCCTTATATTAATCAATATTACCCTTAATTTATTCGGCTCTTAGAATTTAAAAGTGAACCCACCGGCAATATTAATTCCCTGTGCAGGGTAACCATACCAGATGTCATACCTCTGAGAGAAGAGATTATTTGCCTTCACATTCAGAGAAAACGAGTCATTTATATCATAAACAGCTCCCAGATTGAGATCGTTTATATTATCCATTTTAACATTCACCCTTTCAAAATTGTCAATCCTCTCGGAGAAAGTCCATCGGTCACTTGCCAGATAGTAGTTAAGAGTTAGCTTTAGATTGCTGATAATATCAAGTGTTGCCTTGATATCAGTTTCAAAACCGGGTTTGTTATAAGCCATTGGATCACTAACTTCTACACCATTAGATGTCATCTCAGCAGCTTCAAAGAAGTTCTTTTTTAAACGTAGTGATAAATTGAGAGGTGACCATATATTTGTTTGAATCATACCTCCTACAAAAGAGTGGGTGAGACTACCATATATGGGTTTAAGGGACTCCATAAATGGTCCGAATGCATCGTCACCAATGATGTCGCGACCATTTAAAATGAGAAAGTGCTCATCTTCTGTTTTCTTATATCCACCGAATAGGTCAAACCTGAAGCCACTCAGTTCACCAATCTTTAATCCTGCTTCTATATCCAGATGTGAAAAAGATGGGTTAACTGGTGCAAATGCAAGGAAGTACCTTGATTCATTCATCATATCCAGCAGAGTATTACTGTCAAATCCACCATGTATGGTTGCATAAACAGATGAATAATCAGTGAATCCTAACTTAAGATCTACATTAGGAACAACTCGGATTTTTGTACCTCCAGTTGATTGGAAAAGAATGTCAGCCCCAAGTTTAGCGTACCTGTTGAGTTCGCCAAAACGTATATATGGGGATGCATTTAAAAGAAAATAATTATCTCTTTCGCCATTATATAGAGCTGTCAGAAAAGAACCATCGACACCAATTTTGCTGCCTCCTCCAAAAGGTTTGTCAACTCCAATGCCGGCATGAATTTCATTTCCTTTCATCCAATCATATACAGGAGTTTCACTTCTTTTTGTATTGAAGTTGTTAAAGTCGATAAATACATTATAGTTCAACAGATCGTTTTTAGCAGATTCAAGAGCAACCATAGCATTCAGTACTCCCAGACTGTTTTTCTCGTTATCGAAGAAACGTTCATTTCCGAAAGTATTTCCATAATAGTTAAACTGTGAATTGAGGTACGAGATGTGCATATTGAGTTTGGCAGTCTCTGCATTATGGCTGTATACCAGTTTACCGATATTATCCATAAAAAAAGCATTGTTGCCGGCAGGATCTGACTCCTGTACATAATTTATATCACCGTTTGTGGAGTTATGCAGGAAAGAAAAAGCAAGGTTATGCTTAGCATTATCAACCAGCCTGTATCCCAATCCACCATTAAAGTTTGCATAATTGCCGGCATTAAAGAATAGGTAACCTCTCTTCATACTGTAGGGAATCTCAGTCATAATATCTCCTGGACGCGGAAGTGCTATTTCAAGAGGAGGAGCAATTCGTCCTGCCCAGTTGGAGTAATTGGTGTTTGCCTTTTGTACGGTTGGCTCTCGCAATGCAGGCAGAGAATTGATCTTGTCAGCATCCAGCAGAGTAGGGTTAAACTCCCTCTCAAGCTCCATCTGTCTTCTCAACAAAGAGTCCTGTGTCTGAGCAAATAGTCCGGCAGACAAGGTTAATGCAGTAATTATTATATATATCTTTCTCATATTTAGTTGTCAGTTTGAATATTCATAAAATCAATTTCCCAATCTTGCATTTATCAACTGCTGAATATCAGCTTCTGTGCCTTTATAGTTATTCCTTAAACTTTCGAGATATTGTTTTGCCTGAAACTCATCACCTTTAGCAAGGTATGTATCTGAAAGAACTATAAGTGCACGTGCCATCCAGTATTGATGAGGAGTACCTTTCTGCATAAACTCTTTAACCTGAGCTTCAGCCCTGTCATAAGAGCTCTGTTTGTAATATATGTCTGCAAGAATGAACTGAGCCTCTGATCCATAAGCACTTCTTGTGTCATTTGCAATAAATTGAAAATCTGCAATCGCACTGTTTATTTCGTTAACCTGCTGATATGCCTTACCGCGTATGTATCTTACTTCAGTAATTATCTCTGCCGAAAGAGAGTTGCTTGCAAGTAATTCTGTAGCAGCCCTTACAGCATCATGATGATTGCCCAGTTGAGATTGAGTGCGAACTATACCCAGTTGTCCGATCTGCTTGTTAGTAGCATTCCTTGCTGAGTTGGAAAGTCTTGCGTAATCTGAAAGTGCCTGTTGCAGGTTGCCATTCTGATATTCTGTCTGCGCAGTATAGATTAAAGCATTGTCGAGAAACTTGATATTACCTGCATCGATTACCCTTCTGAAATGAGATAAAGCTTCCTGTTTGTTATTCTTTTCATCAGCAATAGTTCCCAGATAATAGTGAGCATCACTGTTATAGGCACCATTTGGATATGACTGCAGATAGCGGTTCATTGCTGTTTCAGCCTCTGAACGGTTACCTCTCATATAAACACTCTCAGCTGCAAGGTAGGTTAAAGAGTCCTGCTTTGAAGTAGATATTCTTAATCCTCCTGGTAGTGAATTCGCATAATCAACATATGATTGTATGTCATTAATATCCCTGTAAACCGTTTCAAGAGAAATCAGCGCATTACGTGCATCATCTGATCCCGGGAAATTGGTTATTACATTTTTATAGGCCTGAATACTTTGCTGATAATTGCCAATGTTGTAGTATAGCTGACCAAGCTGAACACCACCCTGACTGGTGAGGGGACTTCTAGGGAAATCATTTACCAGTCGCTGTAATACACTTATTGCTTCGTTTTCCCTATTGAGCATTGTTAAAGCGCGACTCTTCTCATATAGTGCATCGTCGAAATATTGCGAGTTGGGATATCTGTTCATAAGATTATCCAGTGCAGTAATTTTACCCTGGTAATTGCGTTGCAAACCGAGTACAAAAGCACGCTGGTATGCTGCATAATCGGCTGCAGAGGGATTGGCATCGGCAGCCTGTGCGTAATATCTTTCAGCATCACTAAAATTACGGTTAAAATAGTAACTGTCTCCTATTCTGTTTAGTGCATCGGCATATTCACTTTTACTGCGGTTTGTTTCAGTAGAGATATATTTCTGAAAAGAGCCAACCGCTTGTGAGTATTGCTGTTGTTTGAATTGTGAGTAACCAAGGTTATACCACCCAATAGAGTAATTTTCATCGGAAGGGGATGCATTTTGTGTGAACTGTCTGAAATCACTTGCTGCACTGGTGTAGTTGCCCATGCGATAGTATGCCTCTCCTCGCCAGAAGTAGGCATTGTTACGTGCTTTTGTGTCGTAGTTACCCATACCGACACTGTTATTGAAGTATTGAACTGCCTGGTTCATATTTCCATTGATAAATTCTTGAGCACCAAGCTGAAATAGTACCATCTGTTTAGCTTCCTGAATTCTTCTTCCTGGGTTGCTTATACGGTTTATTGCGTTTAGGGCAGCCTGGTAATCCTTTGTTGTCAGGAATGTTTCGGCTAAAATGTCGTTTACCTGATCGGTATATTGAGAATTTGGGAACTGTTGAAGGAAGTTCTCGAAAAGTGATATTGACTCACTGAAGACCGAGAAATTAGTCTCATGAGCAAGCAGTGCGTAGTTGAACATTGCTGTTTCTCTTACTTGTGGACTGAAATTGTGCCTTGAGGCAGCTTCGAATGCCATTTGTGCCTGCTGTTTCTGGTTGAGTCTCAGGTATGTTTGTCCCAACTGCAGTTGTGCATTTTGCGATAGCTCATCTGGTTCGCCAACAGCTTGCTGGAACATTCTCAGTGCTTCGTTGTATTTTCCTGTCTCAAAATAGGATAGCCCCATGAAGTAGGCATCACCGCGAAGTGGTTTTTCCGCACCTAATAGATATCTCTCATAATATGGTATAGCACTGGTGGGCTGACCAAGACGATAATAACTGTTACCCAGTATACGGCTAAGCTCTGTGTTGTGTTCACTTACAGGATATCTTGTTATGAATGCATCGGAAAGTCGTATAGCATCTTCAATTCTACCATCAAAGAATGCTGACTGAGCAGTGTAGAAGGCAACATCTTCCTGATATAAAGGATTATTCCTTAGTCTATCGAAACGACTCATCGCAGTTGAATAATTTCCGTTGGCATACTCAATATATCCAAGATAGAAATCAGCTGCATCGCGGTATTTGCGACTGTTCTGTGACAAAAGTCCAAAATACCTTCTGGCTTCATCTCTGTTTCCCAGTTGCATTTGTGTGTAACCTAAACGGAAGCTGTAATCCTCCTGTTCATCGAGTGAGAGATAATCTAGATCAGCCATGTTAAACCACTGAAGAGCGTTCTGCCACTCTTTTTTGTCGTAGTAGTTAGAGGCAATAAGAAAATTTACCTGATGTTTGTGTACTGTTTCAGGATAACTTTCCAGGAACTCTTTTAGTATCTCTCCACTATTTTCATTTCCCTTTCGAAATGAAGAAACTGCAATCATATAGGCTGCCTCTTCTTTAAGAATCCGATCATTGCTCCCGGAAATATATTCTTTAAGAATGTCCTGGGCACCTGTATAGTTCCCTTCGAGAAACATCTCTTTTCCCTGGTTAAAGAGTCGTTCCGGTTGAGAGTTATGGACAGATTTCTGTGCCGGGGATGCGTGTGTTATTAAGGCAAGAGTAAAAACAAAGATAATTTTCTTCATGTTTTTGAGTATAATTAATTTACCTTTTACATTATTCATATGATCTAAGTTATGTTTGTTCTGTTCAGATATATCTTGATTGATGTGGTTTAATCTTAATGTAACAATTTGTCGTAAACGTGAGAATATTTTAATTTAATATTTATTCTGAATCAACAATTCAACTCCTTTACGGATAGAGAGTAGTCCGAAATCATCAGGATTGAGTTTGTCCAAAGCAATAAACTTCAGATCAGAAACATCATCCTGCGCTTTTAAGTTGCTGAAGTCATCTACGTTACATTTAAAGAAAAGATCTACAGTGTGTACTTCGAAGCCCGAATATACATAAATATTTGGTATTGAGAAAAGGTACTTTAACGAAATTATATCAAGGTTAGTCTCTTCCATAATCTCCCTTTTCACAGCATTTTCGGCAGTTTCACCTACATCAATAAAACCTCCGGGAAGATCGTAGGTTCCTTTTGCAGGGTCTTTAGCCCTGCGGGCAACTAAAATCTCTCCTTTGCTGTTTTCAATCACTGCAACAGATGCTGCAGATGAGTTGTAATAGTAGGTAAACCCACAATCAGCACACTTCTTGGATTTTTCGTTATTTTCCTGGAAATGTGCTGAACCACATCTGGGACAGAAGGTGAATTGATAAAGTGGGTGATTCATTTGATTGCAGCTTATTTACTCTTCATTTCCACTATTGAGGTCTTCGGAAGTGAACTGTTTCGTTTATCAACTGCAACAACCAAATTGTCGGCAAGCTGACTGAATGCGACTCCTGTGATGCTGTCCTGATTTAGTGCTACAGGCTGGCCATCATCACCTCCTTCACGAATGCTTTGAACGATAGGTATCTGTCCAAGCAGATTGTAGCCCTGTTCTTCTGCAAGCCTTTTACATCCTTCTTTTCCAAAAAGGTAGTATCTGTTTTCTGGCAGCTCAGCTGGTGTGAACCATGACATATTCTCTACCAGACCAAGAATTGGAACATTTACCTTATCACCTGTAAACATACTTATACCTTTACGGGCATCTGCCAGAGCAACCTCCTGAGGTGTGCTCACTATAACTGCACCAGTAATGGGTACTGTCTGTACAAGTGTAAGATGAATATCGCTTGTACCTGGAGGGAAATCTATGAGGAAATAGTCCAGATCGCCCCAATCAGCATCAGCGATCATCTGCTTAAGTGCATTGCTCGCCATTGCACCTCGCCATACAACTGCATCATTCTTGTTTACAAAGAAACCTATTGAGAGCATTTTAATGCCATAATTCTCGATGGGAACCATGAGGTCACGACCATCTTTCTTTGCCAATGCAGGTGAGGAGTCCTCCACTCCAAGCATTTTAGGTACAGAAGGACCGAAAATATCGGCATCGAGAAGGCCAACCTTATAACCTTTTAGTGCCAGAGCTACTGCAAGGTTAGTGCAGACGGTACTTTTACCTACACCACCTTTTCCCGAAGCTACAGCTATTATGTTCTTTACTCCGGGCAACAATTCAGGTAGTTCAGGTCTTGGTGCTTGCTTTGATTTCACAGATATGTTTCCAACGATATCTATATCTTTATCAGCATAGGTTAGAATAGCTTGCTCTGCCATCTTTACCAGAGATTTAATGAAAGGATCGTGAGCTTTCTCTGTTATAAGGGAAAAACTCACTTTCATACCCTCTATACGTATATCGTCTTCTACCATTCCTGCAGAAACGATGTCCTGACCGGTTCCCGGATATCGCACATTTTTAAGTGCATCAATTATAAGTTGTGGATATATTGCCATAATTATAAGTTTTCAATTTGAATATTCAATTTAACTGACGCTGTGTATTTAATGATCATATCAGCCTGAATATCTTATTAATCTTTGTTTTCATTTATGTTTCTCCTGCTTCTTCCGAAGCTGCGGTAGTTATCTTTTTCGATTTCTATATCTGGTTCTATCCAGTCGGTCTTCTCCTTGCAGATAAATTTGATATATTTAATAGATAAACCGCGTTCTAGCCACTGTTGTTCATAGAATGTCTGAATTCCTAATATGTCATCCTCAGGGACAGAGTTGTACAGATCGTCAGTATCAAAAAGCACATTTAGCTGATTCTCCTTAATCATTGCACTTGTATAACTATAAAGGAAATTACTGTCGGTTTTAAGATGTATAACACCATTGTCCTTGAGTATTTTGCAATATTCTTTCATGAATCTGGTTGAAGTCAGACGTTTGTTTACTTTCTTCATTTGCGGATCAGGGAAGGTAATCCAAATCTCTGAAACCTCATTATCTGAGAAGAAATAGTTTATCATCTCAATATGAGTGCGGATGAATGCAACATTATCAAGATTATCATTGAGGGCTTCAGTAGCACCTTTCCAGATACGAGCTCCTTTGATATCAATGCCTATAAAGTTTTTGTCTGGAAACTTACGAGCAAGGCCAACTGTGTACTCTCCTTTACCACAGCCAAGTTCAAGTATAATTGGATTGTTGTTTTTAAAATGGGTATTCCATTTACCCTTTAGAGGGAAGCCCTCTGTTTCCAATGTTTTAAAGGAATATTGAAATACATTGCTGTACGTTGCCATCTCGGCGAATTTGGCTAGTTTGTTTTTTGCCATTTGAGACTAAATTCGATTAACTGCTAAACAAATACATAGCAAAAGTAACATTTAAACGTTAAAAACAGAAATTTTCGATTATTGATTAACAGGTAGATTTAAAATTGACTACATTTAAGCTTTAATTTAGATGTATATACCATTGATAAGTTAGCTCAAATAGATAAAAAGTGAACCAAAACAGTTTTTGACTATCATAATTTTAGTATTTTGAGAAGTAATGTGTATTTTTGTAAAAATAATATTTATTAAACAAGCTATTTAACATGAGAGTAAATGATGTTATGACTCAACTGGAAGCTAAGCACCCAGGTGAGTCGGAGTACTTGCAGGCTGTAAGAGAAGTATTAGTTTCTATTGAGGATGTTTATAATCAGCATCCTGAATTTGAAAAAGCCGGTATTATTGAACGTATAGTAGAACCCGACCGTGTTTTCACATTTCGTGTACCATGGGTTGATGACAATGGCAAAGTACATGTGAACATTGGGTATCGTGTACAGTTCAACGGTGCTATTGGTCCATACAAGGGAGGAATACGTTTCCATCCATCAGTATCTTTATCTTCACTGAAGTTCTTAGGGTTTGAGCAAACATTTAAGAATGCACTCACAACATTGCCTATGGGTGGTGGTAAAGGTGGTTCTGACTTTGCACCTAAAGGGAGGTCACAGGCCGAAATAATGCGTTTTTGCCAATCTTTTGTAATGGAACTTTGGAGAGTTATTGGTCCTGATACTGATGTTCCTGCAGGTGATATTGGAGTAGGTGCCAGAGAAGTTGGCTATATGTACGGTATGTACAAAAAACTTGCCCGTGAGCATACTGGTACTTTCACAGGAAAGGGTCTCTCTTTCGGTGGTTCAAAATTGCGTCCTGAGGCTACTGGTTTCGGAGCTCTCTATTTTGTTCAGAAAATGTGTGATGAGTTTCATATAGGCTTAAGAGGTAAGACAGTAGCTGTTTCTGGTTTTGGAAACGTGGCATGGGGCGCTGTTACGAAAGCAACAGAACTGGGTGCAAAAGTGGTGACAATTTCTGGTCCTGATGGTTATATTTATGACGAAGAGGGTATTAATACACCAGAGAAGATTGAATATATGCTTGAACTGCGCAATTCGGGAGAGGATATTGTAGCTCCTTATGCTGATGAGTTTCCAAGTGCTAAATTCTACCCGGGTAAGAAGCCGTGGGAGTGCAAAGTAGATATAGCTCTTCCATGTGCAATTCAGAATGAACTAAATCTAGAAGATGCTAAACAACTGAAAAGTAATGGTGTAATTCTTGTTGCTGAGGTGTCCAACATGGGTTGTACATCAGAGGCAGTGGATTTCTTTACTGAGAACGAGATGCTGTTTGCACCTGGTAAAGCTGTAAATGGCGGTGGTGTTGCATGTTCAGGATTAGAGATGACTCAAAATGCAATGCATTTGTCATGGGATAATGATGAAGTGGACAGATGGCTGCGTCAGATAATGAATAACATTCACCAGCAATGCGCTGCCTATGGCAAGGAAGGTGATTATATCAACTACGTAAAGGGAGCTAACATTGCCGGATTTATGAAAGTTGCTGATGCAATGATGGCTCAGGGAGTTGTGTAGAACCTTACTCTGTCAATATACATTTCAACCGGGAGCGTTTCGGGATCTACTTTACCAACCCAGCTTCCTCCAAGCTGCATATCTATAAGCAGATAGAAGTCCTGATCATTGAATGGGAACTGTCCCACTTTATCAGTTTCAATTCTTGGATATTGGAAAGTAAGATTATTATTTACGAAAAAGGACAGAGTGTCTTTCCTTTTTTCTACAGCATATGTATTATAATCCTCCGGATTTATAGGGGCAGTTGCTCCATTCGGAGGATTTTTTATGTTTAAATTATAGGTGTAATTAGTATGAACTGTCTGATATACAATTGAATCGTAATCAAGTCGTTCCATAATATCAATCTCACCTCCATGTGGCCATTGTGCGTCTTCGGGCAGCATCCAGAAAGCAGGCCATGCACCTTTAGCTCCATTTAGTTTTGCTCTTATTTCTAAACGTCCTTCGCCGAATACTATCTTATCTTTAGTATATACACCTCCGGTTATAAAAGGTGCAGTATCATTTGGTAATACATTGTTAACTATTCCTCTTAAAATCAGATTGCCGTTAGCTACTTCGTAAAGTGAGTCATAATCACTCATGTAATTATTCCAGTCACTCTTCCCCCTTGGTATTTTCGACCATACAGAATAGTCAATATCTGAACCATTGAAATCTTCTTCCCAGACTAATTTCCATTCTGCTTTTATCTCTTTTGGCCTTTGGCTGTTACAGGATACTAAACCTGAAATCATTACTAAAACTATAACAATTATTGATGTGTACTTCATATCTTCTTTTATTTAACTATTACATCAAAGATATACTTATTGTAATTGATTAGGACTCAATTCATGAATATATTGTAAACAGAATGAGTTCTTTATCTATTATGTCAGAAATGTAAACATATGTTATGTCGTTAATTTACAGCTGTTTATTAACTGTATCTAGAGAGTCGGCGTAGTACCTCTAAACTCATTCGACTATTATGATATGGACATTTCCAGGCTGAAATTTTAGGTGCTGTTGTGTTGAGCTGCCCATCATTTCCAAATCCCCAGAACCATTCACCATACTCTTTATCTACAAAATTCTCTTCAGTAAACTTCCAGGCAGATAGTGTATGGTCAATCCATACATCATCTTTTGTCAACTCCCAAGCATTTATGAAACCGACAACTGCTTCAGCCTGTACCCACCATTGCAGCGATATTGAATTAACACCATCAACCGATTCATTTGTCAAACTACCATTCTTATTTAATGCTTCTAATGTAGATTCAGCCATAGCAATTGACGCTTTCTCCACTTTTTCAATAAGTTCTATATCACCCAATACTTCAGCAGCTTCGAGCATTAGCCATGAACATTCAATATCATGACCATAAGATTTAATATTAGTAATACTTTTCCAATCATGGTCAAAAAAATAGTATAGACGATTAGTTTCTGGATTTATTATCTTTTCAAGAGTGAGGATAATCATTTCTTGCAATCGATCCTTAACAACAGGAGATTGCCATACCCTGTATAGATTTGTGAGAGCCTCTATTATATGTAAACTCGTATTCATAGTTTTTGCTGCATCTCCAATCTCATTTATTGAGCTATCAGTAACAGGCGACCAGTCTCTGTTGTAAATTTCCCCATAACCTCCATATAATGTGTCATGAGCATGCTCTTCTAATCTTAGGAATGTGTTTTTAGCATGTTCTAATGCCGACCTGTTACCTGTTGCCATCACATATTCAGATAGCCCATAGATAAGAAATGAATTGGCATATATGCTTTTTATTTCATTTATCCAGTTGCCAGTATTGTCAACTGTATAAACAGCGCCTCCATATACTATATCTATAAAATTATCTTCAATATAGCTATAGGCTCTGTCAGCAACTGAGAGAAAGCGTTCATCCCTATCTTTAAAATAAAGAGATGAAAATGTCCAAAGAATGCGAGAATTCAGTATTAAGCCTCTTTCTGTTTCGGGATTTCCATTCCCCTCAGAATCAACCATTCCGTAAAACCCTCCATTAATACTATCTATACTGTAGTTAAGCTAAAATGGTATTACATTATCATATAAATTTTCCTCAACAGATAAAACTAAATGATTTAGTTTCTCTGATGAGCCGATTTCTTGTGCATAAGAAATGCAATGTACAGCTACTAGAAATAATAACAAATATTTTTTCATTACATATTTCTCAATGAGATTAGATAACGCTATCTCGTAAAAGACTTATTGTTCTGTCAATAATTGCTGTGCTGCCAAAACAAGAAACATATAGTGTGAAGACCCTCCTCCCATTACATATTCAACCTGTTGCCACAAAAAAGGAAACTCAAGTAATTCGGGAAAGTCAGGTCGAATCAATGCTGTACCTGAAATAACACCCCCAGGAATATATGACCAGTCAGCTCTGTTTAAACCGTATCCAACTGTTGCTGAATTTACTCCAATACCCGAAGCAAATGATGCAGTGTTAGATCCTGGATGACATCCTAAGATGAAGTTAAGTGCATTGTAAATATATTCAGTTCCAAAAATATCAGGATATGACTTATGTAGAAAATAGTGTTTGAATCCGAACTCCTGAATATTCCATCCGGCTCCCCAGATGTGCGGGCGGTAAGGAATTCCGTAAGGTGTTTCAGCGGCTTGAGTGTCCAGGTTATTTTTCAGACTATGCAGTGATTGTTCAATAGCTTTAGAGAATGCAGTATCGTTAATTCTCTTTTCTGCTCTTCCAAGAAACCAACCTAAACTATTTATATTTTTTACTATATAATCTGTTTCTTTGAGAAGCCACTCTTTATATTTAACATCACCGGTTGTAAGATATAGTTCAACAGCAGCATGCACCTTTGCTGATTTAGAGCGATTATTCTCCTCTGTGATTTCATAAATCTCCTTGGCGCACTCTATAGCCTGAATGCTTAGAGTATCATTAAAACCTTTCAATGCCCTTGATGCAGCAGCCACATTTGCTGCAGTAGTCAGTTCTCTGGCGGGATTATTCTCAGTAAACACCCATCGGTCATCATTATTACCAATCTCATTATCAGTCATAGCAGACGCATCTCCAAGAAGAACATAATCACGCAGACTGTTAGTGATTATCCCCCTGTATAAACGACCCAGTGAACGGTAAGCTCCAACAACAGACAATGTTCCATTTTCAATCTGTTGCAGCAGATCAGGCTTCCCGTCTGGCTGATGAATCTCTGTTATACGTGAGTGCTGATCAATAGTTGTAACATCATAATCTACATTAAAAGCCTCATAAGCTAAGGTTAAAATATAGGTTTCACCCGCCTGAGATTCTACTCTTAAGTCAAAGTCACCAGCATCATGCCAGCCTCCTATATTCAGACCTGGTACAAAATCACCCGGATTGAACTTAGTAAGTGTTGACGGCCCCTGTACATAACCATCAATATGGTTGAAATCAACAGGAGCCATCCGAGCATCGTCAAAGTGACACAGATCATGCCAAACACGATACTTCTCGTTTACTCTCATATGGCACATTTGAACAGGTAGGAAGTACTCAAGTACCGGTTGCCAGACTCCTCTGTCATATATATCCTTTGATATTCTAAAGATGCTTGATTTTGAATCACCGTAAATAACCTGGTATAAACCTTCTTCTTTGATATCTGAAAAATCAAATTTTAAATAGCTGTAACGTAAGAATTCACCCCATTTTTTACCATCATCTTTAAATATCTCTTTTACTCCATCAGAAGTAATCTTGTATAAAACAGGAGTGTCGCGACCTATATCCTTTTTATCCAGCTCGATAACAGCTACTTTAGGTTGATTTGGATGATATCCTACCTGTGAGGTTTGTACAACAGGTGTATATAGCCAATCTTCAACAACATTTGGTGTAATTACCCATTTGATTGCTTCTTTTGTTATTCCTTCAGGAACTTCACTTCTAACGACAAACCATCCATTGTTGTGATTCATCCTCCCATCATATAATTTTAGTTCTGTTCTTAACGATTCAATTGTGTAATTATTATATGGATCATCGGGTCGGACAACAAAACGTTTGCCTGTAGCATATGGCTCGGATACAATATCGTCAGCTATAATGGGACTGTATCCTTCTCCTGCAAGCTGGTCAACAGATGCTTTCCCGGTTTTGTTGAAATTACCTGTATGATTATGATTTGTATGTATGATGCTGGTAGGGCCATTTGGCTGTTGTGGAAATATACCCGACTGTTTATCATCCATTATCCATGGTTTACCAAAGAGAGCACCCGGAAAAAGTTCCAAATTGAAACCAACTTTACCAATGAACTCAGGGGGAATAGGACGGTCCAGGTCAACACTGACTATAATTGACTTACCCTCACTTTTGACTTTTACAGTATAATTAAATACCAGATCGGGATATATCATAGGATTAAATCCTGTCAGATGACGAGAAGAATCAGGATAACTCAAATGCACTGTTATTGTATTTGAACTATGATCAACAACCCTTTTGCGTTGTACTGGTACAGGCTGCCATTGTCCCGGTGTTGGTTCTAATCGGATATCACCATTGGTAGCCACACGATTTCCATGCATAATTAGTGATAAACCTCCCTGGTGACCTTCAGGATAGATATCATCATAAACCATCATGTCTACTCCCCTGTTTTGGAAGTATTCGGATGGAGTCAGCTTAAATTCCTGAGCACGAATGGACACTGTGAAGAGGCAAAGAAAAATAGAGGTTAAATTCAGTAGAAGCCTTTTGTTCATATAATTGTTGTCTTTAATGTGTTGGTATTATTTCTCAGATGAACAAATTTATATAATTATTTGATTAATTGGTAGTAATCAGTTGTATAAAAAACACTCCGACTTTCTACTTCTGTAAAAAGTCGGAGTGAGTACCATGATTGAATATCTCAATAAGTACTATTTCTTAACCACTGTGAGAACACCACTGCTGCTACCTGCTGAAAGATCAACAGTGAATACATATGTTGCTCCTACCTCCAGAGTAGTACCTTCTACAAGACCAAGGTTACCATTATCTCTGCCGTTATTACCGTCTCCAACAAATACAATATCACTTGATGATGATAATGTAGCACTTCCAAATTCACCGCCCCAATCTTTTTGATGGAAGAATTTGAAGTTAATCTCATTGGCATTTATTGATTCACCTGCAACAAGAGTCATCTGATAAGTTTTATTGCCAATAGGAGCCATACATAAAGCATTTGATGTATTCCAGCCTACATGATTCTCGGTATAAGAAGGTTTCCCTAACTGATCACCAATAACCCAAACTGCACCTGTTCCATCGGACTTTAAAGTTGCAGGAGAAGATCCATCAAGCACCTCCACTCTAAAGTATTTATGAGTCAGATTTGCCATTACACGATATTTGCCACTAATTGGGTTGAATCTGTACTTACCAGTTTCGATCTCAGTGAAAAAATCAACATCAATCCACCAGTCGGCAATATCCACCAGTCCCTCAATTTCAAACTCCTGATTTTGAGTTAGATCTATATCAATCTGATAATTCTGCTTATCAACCATCATCATCTTATTTCCATTCAGAAGTATTTCAAAAAATGGAGTTGCGGCATAAGTCATTGTATTAAATGTTACAGAGTAAGTGCCTCCGGTAGGACTTACAAACGGTATATTTTCAGATACACCCTGAGTAACTGCACCAGCTTCCCATCCAAATATAATTTCCTGTCCTTTATCATCTACAATCGGTGTTTTTATATATGCCGGAAGCTCAGTTGAAGGGAATGGTTCAGTTGCTGCATACTCGTTAGGCACACCTGTAGGAATCATTGGATATGAGCCATCAGCTGTAACAAGTATGAGGTATGGGTAAGATGCTCTTGTAATAGGAATATCAAAAGTTTGAATAACGCTTTTAAGAGTTGTATTAAGCAATACAAACTCCAAAGTTGCCGTTCCATCAGGTATATCCTTGAGGAAAGGAACAGTAATCTCACCTGAATACACACCATTCTCTTTTGTTCGTATAGTTGTTCTTTCAACCTCTTCTTCACCAAAGTAAAGAATTGCTGTTAGAGTAGAGAGGGGGATGTTATCACTCACCGTTGCTGTAAATGATAAAACATCACCAAAGTGTACGTTTGTAAACTGATTCTCTACTTGCAGTGAGGGATTACCTTCCTGCTGCAGATCACTTATTTCTTCTGCACAAGAGTATATGCCGAGAATCCCGAATATAGTAAGTATAAAATATATTAATCTTCTCATGATTCAAATGTTGTTCTGTTTACTATTTATTCCATTTATAAGAGATCACCGAATTAGCAGGAACTTCGTAAGTGAAGTGTTGCTTTCCATCATCAAGTGTAATACTTTTTGAGGCTGAAGTACTATTTAATAATACCACTGCATAAGTACCATCCGTATTCTCAAAGGCAGAATGAATAAACCCAGGGTCAGAGAATCCAGTTGTACCTATTCTTACAGCACCCGGTTTCACTACTGAAGAAAGATGCCCTATAATGTAATAATGCGAATTTCTGGTGATAGTAGAGAAGTCTGAAATATCAATGTCAACAGCTCCGTAGCAGGTCTGACAGCCCCCCTCACGATTTGGACCTCTTTCTGTATCAAGCATCAGATTCCATACGATGACTGCTTTACAACCATTATTAACAGTACCCAGTGCAACCTCACGCATATCATCAATCAGTCTTACCTGAAGATTACGACCATCATTCCATGTCCCGATTGAAGTTTCAGTAAATACCAATTCTCTCTCGGGGTACCTGCTTTGCACTTTCAATAATTCAGCCTTGTCACCTCCATAGTTGTGATAAGCAGCACCTGCCACCACATCTGAATCAATTCCTGCATCATAAATCTTCATAGGATAACCATTCTGGTCAGCCATATTATCATAATTATAATTATGGTCAAACAGATAGATTTTTGTGCTCAATGAAGCTGCCTTGAATTGAGGAACAAGATGATTTTGTACAAACTCAAATTGTTCTTCCCATCCCATATATAGAGATGCTGAATTACCTCTGTTAAGAGGTTCGTTCTGAGGAGTTACCGAGTATATTTTAATACCATTTTGATTCATTGCCTGAATCCATTTCACAAAGTATGTCGCATAATCACCATAATATGCAGGATTTAGCTGTCCGCTGGTCCATGAGTTGAACGGCTGCAGATCAGTGAGGTTATTCACTTTCATCCATTGCGGCGGTGTCCATGGAGATCCCATTATCTTCAAATCAGGATTGATAGCCAATATCTCTTTCAACACCGGGATCACATAATCAGTCTCTTCAGAAGTAAGTCCAAAATTCTCAATGCCAGGAGTATCACAAAGACTATACTCGCTCAAAGAGAAATCGGAGCAACCAATTGAAATTCGCACATAGCTCTGTCCCATACCTTCTGTAGGAGAGAATGTCTCCTTCAGAAACTTGGTTCTGTTTTCCTTCGTCATCTTCATCAGATTGAATGCAGTAGAGCCGGTTATAGCAGCTCCAAATCCATCCATTGTCTGGAACCTTTCAGCGGGATTAAGTTTTATGGTTGTAGGCGACATATTACTTTTACTGCTGAAATCTGCAGCCTGTTTTTTGAAATCCTGAGAGCGATTGTTGGTTGTAACATATATAGTCACATCTCCTTTTGGTAATTCAGGCTCTTCTCCATTACTATTATCTGGTATTGTTTTTTCACACGAAGAGCAGCTGCAAAGTGCAAGAACAAGTAAAATCAATTTAAATGAATGTATTATTTGCATTTTGTTATAGTATTATTTTTTCAATGTTTACAGTATTAGTATTGAGATTTATAGTAAATCTGTAGTTAGCAGGTTCCACCACCGGATCATTCTCTCCATTGGCAATAGTCCAGTCGTTATCTCCACTTATTATCTGTTCACCTGTGAAAGTAAAGTCACCCGCTTTCTTCTCATTACCCCAGCCAGTATTTTCAAAAGGTTTAAATCCGGCATATCTGTCATGATCCCCAGGTGTATAAAAAGTGCCTTGATAAACCCCTTCACTTATTTGACGCAGAAGAACATAATTCAGTACATTACCAAAACCCCAGCTGGTGTGAGTGCGTCCATGACCTGAATAAACAGCACCTATCTCTTCAGAAGTTACGTTTGTAGGATATCCAAGTCCCCAGCCACAAGCCAGCAAATAATCAGGATATGAAGGATTCTCTGTACCCACGAACACATTTTTTCTCACAGGATTAAAATAGATAGTATATTCACCGGTCTTACCCAGAAACTTAACACTACTTTCTGAAACTCTCTCGAAGAAATCAGGATTGTATATATTCTGTGAATCACCCAATGCTCCAAAAACGGTATATGTTTTATTATTCTCCAACGTGCGGGTCAAAGTATGGAAAGTTTCATTCTCAATATCCTGACTACCGAAACTGCTCAAAGAGATATCATCTGCTCCCAGGTTATCCCCCACCGCAGTTACACTAAAAGTAAGATTATTAAAGACAAACTCTTTTGTATAATCTACATTTGGAGTAAAAACAAATACCGATTCACCATTTTCAGTAATAAGCCCTAATTTTCCATTAACATTACCATAAACATCGCCACTATAATCGATGCTTTTATCTGCATGCAATTTCTCAGCAATTTTGAAATTAAAAGATGGGTCAAGCGTTAGGCCCTCATTCCCAAAACTATTATTGTCCCCTGGAAGAAGTGTTATAACTGTTCCATTATCGGTTACAAGATAAAGCTGAGCATACTGAGGTCTGTTTCCGGTAATACCTTCTATTGTATGCGAAGTCATACCTTTAAGCACATTCCTCGCAATCAGATTAAATTTCAACTGTACACCGTTAGCCTGATCTTTTAATAAAGGTATATAGATTGATGCAGTAATATTAGCAGTGTCACCATCAAGAGGGATACTTCCCGAAGTGATAACTCTCCCTCCGTCAGCTACCTCATAAAGCAGCTCAGATAGATTAGTAGCCGGATCAATAATTGAAGCTGTTAAAGTCACCGAGTCACCAAATGTAAAAGTGGTTGGACTAACAGCAGCAGATTTAAATTCAGGTACCGACTCTTTACGTGGTCCATATTCCTCATCACACGATATAAACAGCAGTGCAATAATTCCGGTTATTATTAAAATATTATATATATGCTTCATATAAATTATCTTTTTTAGAATGAATAGTTCATAAAATTAGTATCCCGGATTCTGAACAAGATTAGGATTCTGATCTATCACATCCTGTGGAATAGGAAGAATGTAAGATAAGCTTGTAAAAGGATATGCCTGAGCAGGACGTCCTTCATCCTTAGCATAAACTGCATTCATAACCTCTTCAACTTTATCAAGTCTTACAAGATCAAACCAGCGATGACCTTCAAGAGCCAGCTCAAGTCGTCTCTCTTTCAAATAAGCAGCCAGAATAGACTCCCTGCTAGCCGATGCCGATGTTGGCAGATCTGATAACCCTGCTCTGCGTCTTGTTTGATTTATTATTTGTGCAGCACCACTATAATCCCCTTTTGCAATTAAAGCCTCAGCTTTTAAAAGAAGAATATCAGCATATCTCATTTTAATAATACTGTTGTATGCACTGCGTGTCTTGTACATAAACGCATAGTGATCTGCAGGATAATAAACACTCCAGTCGGTCTGATAAAATACAACTGTCTGTTCATACCTCTTGTCACCAGGCTCACTGGTAAATGCTTTTATAAGGTCACGTGAAGGAGTAATCCACTTAAGCCATGTGAAGTAGAAATTCCAGTCATCCAGTGGTCTTCCAAACATCCATGTCACCCAGTTAGCATTACCTGGGAAAAACTGAGCCTCATAAATACTCTCAACGCTGTTTCTTGTCTTTGCCTCTATTGCCCTGTTTTCCTGAGAAGGGGGAGAGTTGGGATCAGTTAAAACTACATCAAAAAGAGATCTATATTCAGTTTCAAGAGTAAATCCATCGGCTGCAAGCTCATCAGCATACTGAATTACTTTATCATAATCACGTAAAGGCTTTTCGGCATACATCTTCGCAAGCAGAGCACGAGCAACAGATTTTGTAAACTTAGTTTTGTCAGTAGGATCATTTACCGGTGCACTCTGTAAACCCTCAAGAAGATCCTCCTCAATCTGCTGATATATGGTAAGAGCATCCACCTGAGGCGGGAAATAGGCGGGATAAACATCCTTAATCGTTTCTGAAGTAATATCACCTGCAGAGGTAATAACTAATGGAACATTTCCCCAAATCCTAACCATATCAAAATAAATCATTGCCCTGAGTATCTTAGCTTCAGCCTTAAACTGAGCTTTCTCTGCTGCGGTCAATGAAGCATCTGTTACCAGATCAACATTGTTAATCATTTTGTTAGCCTGAGCTATATTACCCATATGCCCGTTCCAGTCACGTCTTAGATTGGTATTAGAACCCTCAATAGAGTTAACCTCAAACGGAGTTGTCTCAGCGTTGGGTGAACCTGCATATGCATTATCAGAATGTGATTCTGCAAGCAGTAACATATCAAGATACCAGTGTTCCTGTCCGTTTTTAAACAGATCAGTCAGCGTTTGTCTGTGCGATAATACAGCAGCTTTATCCTTAAATACAACCTGCACGCTGTCATCACTCATACCCTCAGTAAGATCAGAGTATGTATCCAGCGGCTCATAATCAAGAGAACAGGAAGCCAGCAATAAAGCAAATATGATTGAAATTATATTTATTTTTTTCATTACTAATAGCTTTTTTAAAATTCAAGATTAATACCAAAAACAACAGTTTTACTGTGAGGATATGTTCCCCAGTCAATTCCCTGAACAGCACCACTGTTACCCCATTGGTTTACTTCCGGGTCCATACCGCTGTACTTAGTAATTGTCAAAAGATTGCTTACAGTTACAAAAGGCTGAAGCCGTGAAATTCCTGCTCTGTTCAAGAGGTTTCCTCTAAAATTATATGAGAGTGATACATCTTTTACTCTAAGATAGCTTCCATCTTCAACAAAGTAGCTCGATGGCTGAAGATTAAAACCGGCTTTTGGTATATCTGTTATCATCCCTGGTGTACGCCAGCGCTTAAGTACTTCAACCGACTGATTTTTTAAATCATACATACCTTCTGTATCGCCTTTCGAAGCATTGAATATATCGTTGCCTATTGATCCCTGGAGGAAAATATTAAGGTTGAATCCTTTATATGATAGAGTGTTAGTTAATCCATAAGTGAAAAGTGGATTAGGATCACCAATATAGGTTTTATCCGAAGCAGTCACCCTGCCATCTTCATTTATATCCCTATACATCAGTTCACCAGTTTCAGGATCAACACCATCACTTATATATCCGTAGAATCCACCAAGAGGTCTTCCCGGTTCATTTCTAACAACACGTGTCTGATGGAATGCCTGAGTAGTTTCGGCAGCGTAGTATATCTGCTGGAGCTCAAGACTTTCCAGCCTGTTTCTGTTAAATGATATATTGAAGTTAGTGTCCCAGCTGAATTTTCCTGTCATGTTACGAGAATCGGCGCTGAACTCAAAACCTCTGTTGGTCATCTCACCCTCATTCCTCACAATTTGAGTGGCTGCAGCAGCTCCTGAAGGCAGAGAAACATACATAAGCATATCTTCAGTACGTTTGTAGTACCAGTCCATAGCCAATGTAAGCCTGTCGTTGAAAAGAGTTGCATCCACACCCACATTAAACTGATTGGTGGTTTCCCATTTCAGGTCAGTTGTTCTCAGGTTAGCCTGAGTAATAAGAGGAAGAGCATCTGTTTTGCCTGTCTCAAACCAAGCCTGTCTGGTGATATTATATCTCTGCAGGTAAGCAAAGTCACCAATACCCGATTGGTTACCGGTCTGACCCCAACCACCTCTTAGCTTCAAATCAGATACCCAGTCAGCATCCTCCATAAACTCTTCAGAAGAGAGACGCCATGCGGCAGAAAGTGAAGGGAATGTGCCCCACCTGTGATCAGGATGCAGTTTCGAAGATCCATCCTCACGAACATTAAAAGTCATCAGATATTTGCTGTCAAAGTTATAGGATACACGCCCAAACAGTGAAAATATTCCCCATTGCGATGCATTTGAACCTGTATTATCCCATGCAATCTTATTTGCAGCATTTAATGTTTTGATCGAACTATCCTTAAAGTGAGAAGCGTTTATGTAGCTCTGCGACCATTGAGAATCGGTCCATGAACTACCAGCCATCACTTCCAGATTATGCCTTTCATTAAATGTATTCTTATATGTCATAACATTATCAAATACCATTAAGGTATTCATGTTTCGGGTATCCCACGCATTACCCCAGTCATCTCTGTCAGATCCGTGCGATGGAGGTGTAAAACCTGTAATCTTACCATTGCGGCGGTCAATTGTAAAAGTCGACTTAAGATTTAACTGAGGCGAAAAAGTAAATGTCATATTTGCAGAACCAATAAGTCTGTTCTCATTATTCTTATTGTTTCTTCCATTCTCAATCTCCTCTATTGGGTTTGCAATGTTTTGTCCGTAAAACAGTCGGTTGTATAGTCCTGTACTCTCATTCCTGATCAATGCAGAGGTAGGAAGATTTACAACAGCAAGAACAACACCACCGCGGTTAGATCCCTGACCTGTTGTTACACCATTGCTTGTATTGTCTGAATATGAAACGTTTACCCCAAAATGAAGCCATTTTCTTATCTGGCTCTCCACATTACTTCTGAAGTTAAATCTGCGGAAAAAAGCTGAGCTTAAAACACCCTGTTCGTCAAGATAACCAGCCGAAACAAAGTAACGCAATCTCTCATTACCATCTGATACCTGAAGCTGATAATTTTGAGTAATACCAGTTCCATACACCTCTTTAAACCAGTCGGTTCTGTCAGTAGTCCCCTCAGGAATGGCGCCCGGACGAATCTCATCAATAAGCTCTTTATACTGGCGTGCGTTAAGCGATTTAATAGGGTTGCTTACATTGCTTACACCCATTTGAACAGTTGCAGAGATCTTAGCCTCACTGCTTGCCTGTTTTGTAGTTATCAATACAACACCATTAGCTGCACGCGATCCGTAGATAGCAGCAGAAGAAGCATCCTTTAATATCTGTATACCTGAAATGTCTGTTGGAGAGAGGAAATTAATATTATCCACAGGTACCCCGTCAACCACATATAGCGGGTCGTTGCTACCATTAAAAGAGGTAGTACCACGGACACGTACAACCATTTCTCCCCCCGGTGTACCACTAGGTCTGTAAACATTCACACCTGCAGCTTTTCCCTGTATTGCCTGAGCTGCCGATACTATCGGTCTCTCATTAAGGTCATCCAGAGAAACAGTCGAAACTGCAGTTGTCACATCACCTCTCCTGACAGTACCGTATCCAATCACAACCAGTTCATCCAGAGCTTTAGTATCTTCCACAAGAACAATATTAATGCTTGTCCTTCCCGAAGTGTTTATCGTTTGATCATGGTAACCTATGTAGCTCACCTGAATTGTAGCATTATCCTCCACATCCAGTGAGTAATTACCATCAATATCAGTAACAGTACCATTTGTAGTGCCTACCTCAATAATATTTGCACCTATGATTGCCTCACCTGCCTGATCGGTTATATTACCTGAGATTCTCTTTTTTTGCTGTTCAATCTGAGTAATAGTCTTTGCAATTTCTTTCGTAGCTTGCATGACCTCATTCTGGTAAATTACTACCTGATCATCAAGAATTTTATACGTAAGTCCTGTAGCAGTAAGTATTTCATCAAGAATATCCTCAATCTTGTGAGTATTATCAGATAGAGTTACTCTCTTCCCAATAATCTTCCTTGCATTGCTGTCAAAAATAAAACGGAAATTGCTTTCACTTTCAATCTCAGCAAGTATTTCCTGAATAGATGCAGTCTTGAGATCTATATTTAATTCGGTCTCCTGTGAATAACCCGGGGCAGCCTGTGCGAGCAGAATGCCAAGGAACAAAAAGCAAAATGTTATTCTCATTATTATCAGCAGATGTTTTAAATTATCGACCGGGCTTTCCCCTTCAATAAAGTTATTATTCATATATTTGTATGATTTTAATTATTTTTATACTAGGTAATTAGAATTCTTTGTCGGACGATATTCGCACTATCGTTCGACTTTTTTTGAGGTCATTTTTTGTCTTACATAGGCATAAGTTTTAATTTTTGTAGATAAATATTGAATTATTCTCTCGTTTATAATTTGTGGAAGAGATAAGTGAAAGAGCAGTCAGCACATTATCCAGGTTGTCCGAAAGGATAATTTTACCTGTGCATTCTGAACCTGCAAATGACACATTATCACCAAAATTGAATGAAAGGTTGTAATACCTCTCAATCTGTTTTAATGCTTCCATGATGGGTGTATCGCTAAATGTTAGGTAACCATCCTTCCAGCTGGTGTAAAGACCGGCGTCAACATCTCTTCTGTTGAAGGTGCCGGAATCAGAAAGTAATGCCTGCTGGTTAGGTGCAAGAATGATCTCTTCTTTTGCTGCGGACGACTTGAGCTCTACGCTTCCTTCAACAAGGACAACTGATGAGCTTGAGCCTTCATATGCTGTTACATTAAACTTGGTACCAAGTACCTGCACATTAAATTCCGGGGCAATAACTACAAATGGGTGCTTGCTGTCTTCAGCCACCTCAATATACATCTCTCCTGATATTGTAACTGTACGGTTGCTTCCTTCAAACATAGAAGGAAACTCAAGAATTGAACCGGAATTAAGCCAAACCTTTGTTCCATCTGATAATATAATCTTGGATCTTTTACCATAAGGAACTATTAGCCTGTTCATAGTATTATCGGCAATTTTAACCTCCTTTTCTCCACTCTCGCCTGTTATTACGCGGGCACTGTTACCATTCTGAATATGAATATCTATATTTTCCTGAAAAGAGGTTACATTATTTCCTGACGATAAAATTATATCCTGCGATTCCAATTCACTCCCTACAATATAACCCGGTGAAAAAACAGCCTCATCTGCTGATTGGTTAAATCCTCTCTGGAAGTAAATAAGTGAAATAATCAAAATCGATATACAGGCAGCTGCAACATATCCTAAATTTCTTAATCTTCTTTTTCTGTTGAAACTCTCTACTGAGCTTTTAAGTCGCCTTCTCAGTTCAACCCTTTTTTCTTCAGGGATTTCAAAATAAGATAGTTTTATTTTATGAAAATGTTGGTCTGCCAGCTCCAGATTCTCCTTCTCTTCCGGGTGGCTTTTTACAAAATCACTCCAGAAATTATTCAGCTCATCATTAGGAAGCAGTTTCCACTCAATAAACTTCTCATCTTTCAGGTAATTGATATATTTATTGTTTTCTGTATTCAATCCCATTAGTCAAAATGTTAAAAATGACAGCTTCTCATTTTGGTATATTAAGATGCTTTTAATAATAGACGATTAAATTCAAAAAATATCATCACTTTTCGAAAGAAAAATGAATAACTGCTTAAATTTAACAATTAAGGTCGATTTATTGTAATATAGGATGGGTTATAAAATCAGTAAATGTATGTCAACAGATTCTGATTTTTTAATTTGCTGAGAGATTTACTAATCAGATTTCTTGATGATTCCACAGATATATTCATAATTTCTGCAATCTCCTCATAGCTGTGTTCCTCTATAAATCTAAGATATATGATTTCCCGCTGTCTGTCACTCAGTTTTTTAAGATACTCCTCAACTTTATGCCTGATCTCATCCTGAGCCTCTTTCTCAATCAGTTCATCTTCAACAGTCACATTAAGCATAAATGTAAGCTTCTCAGCATCCTCTTCCTTTTTTGTATTTTCAACTGTCTGTATTCTGTCTGAACGATTTATGTCTATCAGACGGTTTCTTAGCGCTCTTAACAGGTATGATTTATGGTTTGAAATATTATTTAGTACCGATTGATTGATGCAGAGTTTATAGAACACATCGTGTATAGCATCCATCGCGGTCTGTTCATTAAAACCCATATGAATAGCGTATGAATACATACTGTTTAGATATTCATCGTATAGAGAGGCTATGTATGAAAAATTTACTCCCCTTGTCATTAGGTTGTGGTTGCTATTACCGACAAATTTATAGAAAAAAATTGTTTATGTAGATTGTTAATGCATTAATATTCTTTTTACATAAAAGATATTGACTAAATTTGTAGGTAAGGAGATTAGTAATGTAACCTGCAAAAATATATATGACCCCTTTCCTTTATAAAGTAGCTGAAGTTTTTTTACGTGAGTATAGTTTTGATCTGTACAAGCTTACATTTGTATTCCCAAATCGTCGTGCTGCAATGTTTTTCCAGAAGTATCTTGCAGAGATAGCCGGGAAGCCACTGTTTTCTCCAAGGATGCTTACAATTCAGGAGCTTTTTTCTTCACTTTCTTCACTACTGCCTGCTGATAGAATTGAGATGCTTGTAATGCTATACAAACATTTTGTAAAGATTAGCGGATCGGACGAAACGTTCGACGATTTCCTTTTTTGGGGTGAGATGCTGTTGAATGATTTTGATGATGTCGATAAGTATCTGGCAGATGCGAAGCAGCTTTTCAGGAATGTTCATAATTTCAGATCTCTCGATGATGATCTCTCTCATCTAGATGAAAATCAGATAGAGGCACTTCGCCGTTTCTGGTCAAACTTCATGCCTGCTGAGGGCAGTAAGACAAAAGAGAAGTTTCATGAAACATGGAAGGTACTATATGAGCTATATGATTCATTCAGAACAGAATTGCTTGAAAGAGGGCATGCATATGAGGGGATGATTTTTAGAGATGTAGCTGAAAATATTAAAGACAGGGAGGTTGATGAGTGGCAGTCTGATGGTTTTGTTTTTGTGGGATTAAATGCGCTTACCCCTTCAGAAATGGTTCTGCTGAAGCATCTGAAAAGTATAGGCAAAGCTGATTTTTATTGGGACTACGATTCTCCATTTGTTCATGATGAACTTAACCGTGCCTCGTTGAGGGTGAAGGAAAATCTGACTCGTTTCCCCTCCAGGTTTGAAATTGCTGACAACTCTTCTGATATTAAGCCAAAGATGGAGGTTATTGGCGTTCCCTCTGGCGTGGGACAGGCTAAATTTATAACTCAGGTGATTCAGGATCTGATTAAATCAAATGATATTGCTGATCCGGATGAGGCTATTAATACGGCAATTGTTCTTCCTGATGAGAATCTCCTTTTACCTGTACTTTACTCTATTCCTGAAGAGATAGACAAAATAAATGTAACAATGGGATATAGCTTGTCTAATTCATCAATAGCGGGACTTATAAATCATCTCTCTTTAATGCAGCAAAACCTGAGAAAATGGAATGGGGAAGATGCTTTTTATCACCGTTATGTAAATGCTGTTCTTAATCACCCTTTGGTGAGCAGATCTGCCGGACCAGATTCTGAACAGCTCAAAAGTCATATTCTCAAATATAACAGGATAGTTGTTCCTGTTTCTGAAATTCCTACAAACAGTTTGCTAAGACTTATATTTACACCTATTGACGACTGGCGTAAGATTGGCGGATATCTGCATGAAATATTGTCTACTCTATATAATAGTTTAACCGCGGAGAAGCATGCTGATATGGAAAAAATGCAACCGGGTGATCTATCGGTAGAGGAGGAGATTGATGCAGATATGAGTAGTGCAGGTACCGACGATCTGGAGCGTGAGTTTATAGTTCAGTATTATAAGACTGTTACAAGATTGCAGGATACATTGAGTGAAGCCGGAAATATGAGTATAGATACATACTTCAGACTTCTCAAGAAGCTGGCACACAATATTACTGTCTCTTTCAAGGGTGAACCATTGTCTGGACTGCAGGTTATGGGTGTACTCGAAACTAGGGCTGTTGATTTTGAGAATTTGATAATTCTCTCGTTTAATGAGGGTGTATTTCCACTGAAGAATAGTGCCAACTCATTTATCCCAATCACTTTACGTAAAGGGTTCGGACTGCCTGTTTATGAGCACCAGGATAGTGTATATGCATATCACTTCTACAGGATGATCAGTCGCCCCAAAAACATTTACCTACTCTACGATACAAGAAGCGATGGTTTGCAGTCGGGTGAAGTAAGTCGCTATTTCTATCAGCTGAAGTACCTCTATAACGACTATTTTGATATCTCTGAGCGTGTTGTAACTTATGATGTTACAACACCACAGATTGCACCTGTGTCAGTTGACAAAACCGATATTATTATGGAGAAGCTAAGAGAATTCCGTCAAGGTGGAAGTAAATCTCTTTCAGCATCACTTATCAATAACTATATTGATTGTCCGCTAAAGTTTTACTTTACAGCAATAGAGGGACTCTCCGAGGAGTCGGAAGTACAGGAATCTGTTGAATCTGACGTGTTCGGATCAATTTTCCACCGCCTGATGGAGATAATCTATCAAAGGTATAAAAATAGTGTAGTGACAATTGATGTACTCAACGAGATAATAAAAGATGATAGCTACCTCACAGCTATTATTGAAAAAACATTTGCACAATACTATTTTAAAGACAGTGACAATCCACGCCCGCTTGAAGGACAGTACTACCTTATAGGTGAAATCCTGAGGAGTTATGTGAAGCAGACATTAAATATAGATAAGCAGTTTGCTCCATTCACCTATATCAGTTCTGAGTATCGTTTCAACAGGGAGTATAAGTTGAACGACGAGCTTACTGTCAACTTTAAGGGAAGTATTGACAGAATCGACATAGTAGGGGGTTCTGTTAGAATTATCGACTATAAGACCGGAGCAGGGAAGACAACTGTTAAAGATATCCCGGAACTGTTTGATGACTCCAAATCCAAACGCCCAAGCCAGATACTTCAGGTTTTTGTGTATGGCCTGTTCTACCTGCTCGAGAACCCTTCTGTTGAGCTATCTCCGGCAGTCTACTATCTGCGGGAAGTATTCAAAGATTTCAATCCCACAATTAAAGTAGATAAAAAAGTTGTTAGTAACCTTGCAGAATATCTACCTGAGTTTACGGAAATGTTCAATGAACTGATAGAAGAGATTTTCAGTCCGGAAATTCCCTTCTATCAGACAAAAAACAACGAAAACTGTAAATGGTGTGCGTTTAAAGGAATCTGCAATAAATAGCAGATTATAAATTTAATCTTTTCTGTAACTCAGCGTAGCTGTCCACAACAAAATCAGCTCCCGCAATCAATAATGTTTTTGCATCGAAAGATGTTGTAAGTCCCGCCACCACACAGCCGGCTGACTTAGCTGATGCAATCCCGTTAAGAGAGTCCTCAATGACCAGTGTCATTGATTTATCAGCCTCTAACCTCTCTAATGCCAGAAGATATGGATCGGGTTCCGGCTTATGCTTTTGAGTATCTTCCTCTGCTATAATCACCTCAAAATTATGAGTTATATCAAGAAGCTCATCAATCTTTTTTACAGTGAATTTAGAAGAAGAGGTAACTAGTCCCTTCTGAATATTTTTCATACCGATAACCTTTATAAACTCGGTAAATCCATCAACATACTCGAGCTCCTTCAGCATTCCTTCAAAAAATCTGTTCTTCTCTTCAAGCAGCTTCTCTACATCTACTCTGTTGTCAAAGTTATAATAAATATACCTAAAGAAAGATTCATCAGATTTCCCCACAAATTTATTCAAGATTGACTTATCATATACTACATTGTGTTTCTCCAGTGATAAGTCCATAGCTTTCAGGTGCAGCTTCTCAGAATCGATAACCACACCATCCATATCAAATAAATACGTTTTAAAATCTGTCATCTTAATTTAATCTTTTATTATTTTCAGGGCATCTTCTCAAAGTGATCAGGGTAAGTAACCTTATGCTTTATTGTTCCATCCATCTGATGCAACCATGTAACAAACTCACGCTTACCCTCTTTGAGTACAACAACCCTCACACCATTAACCGCAGGTTTAGGAGTATAGGTTGTAGTCCAGCCGCTGAAATGTCCATAAGCAAGTGCGATATTATAAAAGTTGACAATATAATCATTTATATGCTCATGCCCAACAAATGTTGCCATAATATCCTTCATCTCTTTCATTGCAAGAAACATTCCTGAGTTAAGTTCAGAACTGCACTCGTCCTCATTTCTTTCACCAAAAGAGATATTCTTCTTATCATTAAATGCTGTGCGGTATTCAGGCAGCGGTATATGAAAATAGGCCAAAGCAGGCAGAGGATTGAAGTTGTTCTGAACAGTGTAATGCATACTCTGTTTCTTATACCACTCAATCTGATCAGTAGTAATCCATCCATAACCACCCACACCATCAATCGTGGAATATGCTCCCGAATCGAAGCAATAGATAAGAGCAGCCGGGTTAAGATGCTTTTCACTGTGGTAGACAGGTATTGCATCATTCAGTACCCTTCCTCCGATATTATTAATACTGTTTACATTAAAGGGGTAAGAGGTGACAAGTTCAGCAATCTCTTCCCTTGTAACGCCATTCTCATGATCGTGATTGCCAAGGGTAACAGCAAATGGTATTTCCCGATCGATTACATATTTTGTGATAACATCCCATCCTTCTACAGAGCCTGTAACAATGTCACCAGTAAAAACAACAAGATCAGGCTTTTCACTATCAAGTATATATGGGACTAACAAAAGTGTTGTATCTGATTTAGGGTTTCCATGCACATAATGCATATCAGTAAACTGTACAACTTTAAATTCGCCCTCTTTGTTGAAGGATAGTTTTTGTGCACTCATCGAGATGCTTAGAGAAACAGCAATAAAGGCTGTGATAATTTTTGACTGCATAATTATTTTAATAGTTATATCACCAGCACAGTAGTGAATGATTAATATATTGATTTAACCTGTGACCTGTTTTATTCTTGGTTGGCTCTTATAACTATAAGGTTTATAAGAGCGAGGTAAGAGCAATATAAGAGCGAGGTATGAATATATTACCTTAGGTATACAGCTACAAATTTTGCAACAGGTGTGTCTCCGTCAGAAAAAAGTGAAAGAGTATCGTTTTCTATAGAGTATTTTTTGCTTCCATCAAATATTAAAAGATATTCATGCTCGTATTCAGCATCTAAACATGCCATTCTTGTTGCTGCAAGAGGTGAAAATTTTATCTCTCCCTGCTGTGCAGAACCCTCTGTAAGTTCATAGCTGCCCATCATATTGTTACATCCGCTGTTGCCTGTAATTCTGTTTTCATTACTATGGAGAATAAAATGAGCCTCTCTTCCTGTTTCATTGGCTGACGACTGAATACTCTTACCGTTTAATTCAATTAATTTCCAGTATTTTTCAGTTACAACATTGTCAATGTCGATTTTATTCAGTACATACTTCTCTTGTGGGATTGAGCTCTCTATCCTGTTGCCATCGATATCTAGTGCAATCAGTCTGTTTTCACCAACCTTGTACCACTCTTTGGTATCTGAAGATTTATCAGTGATTATAATTTTACCTCCTGTTTCATCCCAATCGAAACTACCTGATTCGCGAAGTTTATCATCTCCCTTACCCAGATAGTCCATTATCCTTTCAAAGCTGTTATCACTATTTAAACGTATTTCTGTAACAATACCCTCGCAGTCGGCACAAGGCAGTGTACCTCTATAAACTCCTGCCCAATCTAAGGAGTTTCTGCTACTATGTTCTGCTGCAAACTCTGCAGACAATTCAGTACCGCTTGAGGTTTTTTTACCGGTGTTGCAGGCAGATGCTACTGCAAATAAAATCATCAGAAGTAAAATAATTTTTCTCATAGTTTTTGTTGTTTTAATTGGTTTGTTAATAATCTTTTTTGATTTTGGTTTTATTTCTTTTAATTGCATTTATAAAAATAACAACTGCTGTCAGCAACATAATTAGCAGAGCACCATATGCAATTCTGTCTGTCACTTTTATGCTTTCGGGATCGAAGCGGAATTCAACAGTATGTTTTCCTTGAGGAATAGGTAATGCGCGAAGCGTATAGTTAGCCCTTAACATCTCAGCCGGTTCCCCATCAATTGTTATCTGCCACCCTTTTGGATAATACACCTCAGAGAAGATGGCCAACTCATCTTTTTTTGCATCAACAGAGTAGATTAGAAAATCTGAGTCGTAATCAGTAAGCATAATCGTTGATGCTGAATCAGCCTTAGCAGGTCTGAACCCCTGTTTAAAATTATCAAGTATGGGCTCATACTTTTTGTCAGCTACAGCAACACTGCACAGATCGATACTTCCTAATACCTCTATCTCTTCATCTGCATTATTTACAAAAAGAATCTCATCAACAAACCATGCGTTGCCCATCGCATGTGGATTTTCCACAGGTATATTTGCCCCTTCCTGAGAGGGAAGTATAACCCATTTGGTGTTGAGCATATTGAGTACCTTAAAACCGTTTGTATCCACTGAATCAAGATTACCTGCTGATGTGATTACAGCATAATGGATATTCATCAATTCATCTGTAAGGTATACATCGATAAGATCCTGATAACGTCTTAGTTTAGCTGCATGATAACCTCCAATAACCTTATGGTGATACGGAGTTATACCATCGTTAAATGTACTTGTTGCAAGATTAAGCACTCTGTAATATTTGGTGGTATCCTGCAGAATATGCTGATCTGTTGGAGTTAATGTGAAAAGTTGCTCCTGACTTGATTTATAGACAAAATCATCATCGTTGAGATAACGTCTGTTCACATCCCACATATCTGCAAGGCAAAGTAAAAGAATACCAGCTACAGTCCATGTAGCTTTAATCTTCTTCTGCAGAAAGAGCCATAATATCAATCCACCTATTGCTACAATTATAAAGCTTCTTAAGGCATCTGCAGTGAACAGTGACAGACGCATCTCCGTCAGGTTTGCCACTAATGGTTGAATATGAATGGGTGGTACAGCCTGACTAATAGCCTGCATCTCATTAGCCGAGATATAGGATGGGAAGAATATCTTTGGTGCAATAGCAAAAAGCAATGCTAAGCCACCGGTTAAACCGAGACTTATATATAAATACTTCAGATTGTTTTTTAGTACTTCCGGTTTATGAACTATCTCTTTAACTGTAAGAGCAGCAAGTAATGGAATGCAAAATTCAGCAACTACCAGAATAGATGATACGGCACGAAACTTATTATACATCGGAATATAATCGATGAAGAAGTCGGTCAGTGGCATAAAGTTTTTCCCCCATGAAAGGAGTATGGAGAAAATTGTACCTGTAAGGAGTGCCCATTTAACGGGCCCCTTCACGATAAACAGACCTAATATAAAAAGTGCAAGAACAAAAGCGCCTGCATAAACGGGACCGGAAGTGCCGGGCTGATCACCCCAGTACTGGCCTATCTGCTGATAAATCTGATAATATTCCGGGCGTGCTTTGCTCATTGCCTTCTCATTTTGAGAAAGAGGCACTGATGCTCCACCTTTAGTGTTGGGAACAAGCAATGTCCATGTTTCACCAATTCCGTAGCTCCAGGCAGTGATATAGTCACGTTCTAGTCCGTTGTCCGTTGTGTTTGCCTCCTCATGGTGGGAGAGCTCCGACTTCCCTCGCATTGTCTCTTTTGAATACTCATATGTATGATAGAGATTGCTTGAGTTTGCCGCTACACCAATGATTCCCGCTATTATCAGTACTCCCGTTGCTTTGAAGAAATTAGGCAACTCCCTTTTTTTATATGCATCAACAAAGAAAGCTATAACCATGAAAAGCATCAGGAACAGGAAGTAATAACTCATCTGTATGTGATTTGCCGAAATCTGGAAAGCCACGAAGATCATGAAGAGTAGTCCTCCCAAAAGATACCTCTTCCTGTAAACATAAACCATACCGGCAATTGTAGGAGGTATATAGGCCAATGTGATGAATTTCCATATATGTCCTGCCGAAATAAGAATAAAGAAATAGGATGAGAATGTCCATATTACCGCTCCCAGTGCACTAATCAGCGGAGATGCCCTGAATGCCCGCATCAGAATATAAAAACCGATGAGCATTATGAACATCAGGTAGACGTAATTTGGTAAAAACAGAGAATAGAGCTCTTTGGCACTATCCAGAGGCTTTGAGGAGTTGTAAGTGGGGCTCATCTGATATGATGGCATACCACTGAACATTGAAATGTTCCAGCGAGTGCGCTCGCCTTCATGACGTTCCATATAGTCACGCTGTTCCTGTCCCTGTCCTATAGCGGCAAGTGAGTCGTGCTGAGCAATTACCCGCCCGTCTATTACAGCCGGAGCAAAATATATGAATGAAATAATAATGAATCCCGCTATAACAATCAGGTCGGGAATTAACTTTCTGATATTGCCACTTATTTGCATGATCTATCCTTTGCAGTTTTATATTAAACCACAAATTTACATTTAATTATGATAAATCAATTAATTAAAGTTCCCTTATCCAAATATTTCTGAAACTTATTGGAGCACTCGGATCGCCATGGTCTTGCAGTCTGATTGGTCCTGCACCATGCTCAACAACTTTTGGGAAACCAATATATTCTGTTGTTCCAAGTATGATTGTATTATTTTGCAGAACTACACCATTCTGTATAACAGTTACCCTTGGATGTGTGCGGTAAGTTCCGTCAGCTTTGAATGTTGGAGCAGTATATATTATATCATATGTATTCCATTCACCCGGACGGTTCATTGCATTTACCAGTGGAGGAGTCTGTTTATAAACACTACCTGTTTGGCCATTCACATATGTCTCATTTTGGTAGCAATCAAGTATCTGAATCTCATACATTCCCTGCAGGAATACCCCGCTATTTCCGCGAGCCTGACTTTCGCCTGTAATGCCTTCCGGTATAAGCCATTCGAGGTGCAGCTGGAAATCGTTGAACTCCCTTTTTGTCTGAATATCACCAGTACCTTTTTTAACAGTAAACACACCATCGTGAACAGTCCATCCTGCCGCTTCACCCTTGCTGTTTTGCCACTCAGACAGATCTTTGCCATCAAACAATACTATAGCATCAGAAGGTGCAGCAGCTGGCGCTTGTGAACTGTTGCCCGGAGTAACCACAGGTGGCTGAGGTTGCCAGTATTCACTCATTTCAGGTCTCATACGTGCCTGTTCAGGATATTGTCTATCCTGCGAATTCATTGTAAAGACAAATAAAAAATTCAATAAAATCAATGTACCTAATGCTTTCATGTTTTTTTAATTAAAAAATTGTAATTGTATAAATTGATGGTTCTTTAGAATCTTTTTCCAATGGTAATACCCAGACGAGGATAACCTCCGCCATTTACGAAGTCTCGTCCCCCTCCGGCATATATCTCACCTACCCAGTTATTGCCTGACAGGTACTTCCAGCCCAGAGCAAGTCCCACTCCAGCTCCTGTAACGTTGTCATATACAGTGGCGAAGGTTTCATTCTCATAGTATATTGTTTCTTTCTCTTTTGTGAATATACCACCGTTTGCCTCAATAAAGAAACCTGCACCATATTTCTGAAGGTTTTCCTGATTGCCTCCAAAAAACCATCGCACGTACGGGGTGAAAAGTAAGTCAGTTGCGTAAATATCATCAAGAGAAACACCCAGAGAAGCACCTGCACTGAGATCTGAATTTATAATCCGCTCATAGGCAATTTCAGGGAATGAAGCGAAGATAGAGGTTCCCAGATTAATCTTCAGCTCATTCTTAGGAATGTCTTTTGTCAATTTCCATCCAAAAGCACGGTAGGTTCTCTGAGAAAACATTGATAAGCTAACAAACAGAGCAAAAATCAATAATAGATGTTTTTTCATAAAAAAGTTATTAAAAGATTTATACTTTACTCTTTAAATAAAACATTTATTAAGAGCACTATTTGATAGATTAATAACTATACCAATAGTTACAAAGTTGCTAGTTAAATTAACTTAATCATACTACCTGACTTCCAGGGTCAACATCTTTGGAAGGTGTTACCAGTGCTAGGGTTCCATCACTGTTTTCAGCTGAAAGAATCATTCCTTCTGATACAAACCCTCGCATCTTTCTTGGAGCCAGATTTGCAATAAAGCAGACCTGCTTACCCACCAGCTCTGCTGGGTTTGGATAGTATGCTGCGATTCCTGATAATATTGTTCTTTGTTGCAATCCATCATCGAGAAGGAATCTAAGGAGCTTATCAGTTTTAGGCACTTTCTCACACTCGATAACAGTACCAACACGGATATCAAGTTTTTCGAAATCATCAAAATCAATAGTAGGCTTAACAGGTTTTACTGCCGACTTCTCAGCTGCAACTGTTTTCTCATTTTCAGCTTCGTTAAGTTTCTTTGTATCGTGAAGCTTCTGAACCTGTTTTTCAACCACTTCATCCTCAATCTTTTCAAAAAGGAGTTCAGACTTGCCCAATGTATGGCCTTCTGAAAGCAGGTCGAAGCTACCTAACATATCCCAGTTGATGTGTTCTATATTGAGGAATGAGAGAATCTTCTCTGCTGTGAAAGGCAGGAATGGTTCAGTCACAATTGCAAGATTAGCAGTAATCTGCAAAGAGATATTAAGAATTGTTGCAGTGCGATTCATGTCGCTTTTGGCCGTCTTCCATGGCTCAGCATCAGCAAGATATTTATTACCGATACGAGCAAGATTCATAGCCTCTTTCTGCGCCTCTCTGAAATGGAAGTTGTTCAGATTATACTCAACAGCCTCCTTAACTTTTTTAGCCTCTGCTATAGCCTCACGGTCAAGATCGGTCAACTCACCTATAGCAGGCACTTTATTATCGAAATATTTCTGAGTAAGCACCATTGCTCTGTTTACGAAATTACCAAGCACAGCTACCAGTACATTATTGTTATGGGCTTGAAAATCTTTCCATGTGAAATCGTTATCTTTAGTTTCAGGTGCATTTGCAGTAAGTGTATAACGAAGTGCATCCTGTTTACCCGGGAACTCTTCTAGGTATTCGTGAAGCCAAACTGCCCAGTTGCGTGAGGTTGATATCTTATCACCCTCCAGATTCATGAACTCGTTTGAAGGTACATTATCAGGCAATATGTAGCTGCCCTCGGCTTTTAACATTGCAGGAAATACAATACAATGGAACACTATGTTGTCTTTTCCGATGAAATGAATCAGACGGGTATCTTCATCTTTCCACCATTTCTCCCAATCGTCAGGCAGAAGCTCTTTTGTATTAGATATATATCCTATTGGAGCATCAAACCATACATAAAGTACTTTGCCCTCGGCACCTTCTACCGGCACAGGGACACCCCAGTCGAGGTCGCGACTCACAGCACGAGGCTGCAATCCAAGATCGAGCCACGATTTGCACTGACCGTATACGTTACTCTTCCACTCTTTGTGCTCTTCCAATATCCATTGGCGCAGCCATGCCTCATGTTTGTCCAGCGGGAGATACCAGTGCTTTGTCTTGCGCATAACCGGTACGCTGCCACTTAGTGTTGATTTAGGATTGATAAGATCGTTGGGACTTAGTGATGTGCCACACTGTTCACACTGATCACCATATGCGTTTTCGTTGCCGCAATGGGGACAAGTGCCTGTGATATATCTGTCAGCAAGAAACTGCTGTGCCTCTTCATCATAATATTGCTCACTCTCCTGTTCACTGAATTCACCTTTTTCATAAAGTTTGCGGAAAAAATCTGAAGCTGTTTCCTTATGAATTTCAGAGGTGGTGCGAGAGTATATATCGAAAGTTATTCCGAACTCCTTAAATGACTTTTTAATCAATTCATGATATCGGTCTACAATATCCTGTGGCGTTACACCCTCTTTGCGGGCCTTTATTGTAATAGGAATACCATGTTCATCAGATCCTCCAATAAAGAGAACCTCTTCACCTTTCAGCCTTAGATAGCGGGCATAAATATCAGAAGGAACATAAACACCGGCGAGGTGACCAATATGCACCGGACCATTGGCATATGGCAGTGCAGATGTAATCAGTGTACGTTTAAATTGTTTTGACATGTCATGTATTAATTAAGTTGCAAAGATAGACAAAATCATAAATATATTTGTTTAAATTTGGTTCCACTTATTACTTATCCTGTGCAGTTTGGATGAATAAACGGAAATTTGTAATTAAGCTATGAACTTAAATTTAAAAGGAAAGACCGCAATTATTGGCGGCAGCAGTAAAGGTTTGGGCAAAGCATGTGCTGTTTCTCTTGCACGTGAGGGGGTAAATGTTGTAATATGTGCAAGAAACGTTGAGGCTTTGAAAATAACAGAGATGGAGATAGAAGCACATGGAGTTGAGACACTGGCGCTTACTGCTGATATGTCTGTTGCAGATGATAACCGGAGAATAGTAAGTGCTACTATTGAAAAGTTTGGTGGTGTTGATATACTGATAAATAATTCAGGGGGACCAAAACCGGGTACGTTTCGTGAAGTTTCTGAGGATGATATGGATGAGGCTTATAATTCAGTTTTAAAATACAATATACGTATGATAAATCTTTGCCTGCCTTATATGGAGAAAAAGGGGTGGGGCAGAATTATTAATATTGCATCGGTAAGTGTTAAAGAGCCGTTGCCAAATATTGTGTTGTCGAATATATTCCGTTCAGCAGTAGTTAGTTACGCCAAGACTATCAGCAGAGATCTGATCCCAAAAGGAATAACAGTGAATACAGTTTGTCCCGGTTACTTTAAAACTGATCGCATAACTCAACTGATAAACAGGGGTGCTGAAGCAGAAAATATCTCTGTTGAGGAGTATGAGAGGAGGGCAATTGAAGATTTTCCTCATAAGCGATATATGGATCCAATGGAGTTGGGTGAGATGGTTTGTTATCTATGTTCAGATCAGGCACGATCAGTTACAGGTACCACTATTCAGATTGATGGTGGACTGGTTAGTGGTTTGCTTTGATTTTAAGACTTTTCTGAATTAGATACACATCTGGAATCTTTTTATTCTTTTGGAACCTTTTCATTGGGATGCTCCTTACGGAAATCAACCCAGTAACTTCCTATTACAGACTTAACCTCTTTGTGCAGTATTAACAGGCCGATCAGATTTGGAACTGTCATAAAGGCTACTGTAAGCATCGACAGGTTCCAGATTATTGTTGTATCTACAAACGATGCAATAAAGAATGCCATAACAAATATTATCCTGTAAATCATAACATATTTTGCCCCAATAAGGTAGGTGATTGCCCTGTCGCCATAATATGACCATGCAATTGCAGTTGAGAACGCAAATAGAAGTAATCCGATAGCTACCACGTATTTGCCAGATTCACCAAGAAAGCTCTGTGTATAAGCAAGAGTGGTGAGTGGCGCACTATGAATAAGTGATTTGCCACTGAAAATAAGATCATTGGGCGTATCAGCTACACTTCCATTTGTTACAACTATTTCGCCACTATATAACACACCTCCTTTTTTTACCACTATATCTTCTGCAAGAGATCGGGCATGAATAATGGAGTTATTGTCAAGGATTTTACCATCGATGACTGTTAAAGTACCTGTGTAAAGCGGAATATCAGATTTGTTATTCAGATAATTACTCAGTTTTGCAACATTATCTTCACTTGATTCAGTATAGCTCTCTGCCAGCACAATAATATCTGTTTTCTGAAACTGATTGGGAACCTTTTCACTCCAAACTCCGGATGAAAGAATAACCATTCCGGTAAGAAAACAGATAACGACAGTATCAATGAATGGCTCAAGAATGGCAACAATACCTTCCGAAACAGGCTCATGTGCTTTTGCAGCAGCGTGTGCAATTGGAGCAGAGCCTTGTCCCGCCTCATTGGAAAAGAGTCCCCTGTTTACCCCATTATTGAATGCAAAAGCGAATCCGGCACCTAGAAATCCACCTATAGCTGAAGTGCCTGTGAATACATTCTCAAATATTGATAAAAATGAAGGAATAATATTTTGATAATTTGAAGCTATTATTGCAATTGCGGTTAGAAAATAGATGATGGCCATGAAAGGAACAAGTTTTTCAGTAACACTAGCAATGCGGCGTATACCTCCAATAATTATAAGAGCCAGTAATACAGCCATTACAGCACCAGTGATTATATGCTGAACTCCAAAAGTGGCAAATATAGCATTGGAAATACTGTTTATTTGAGGCAGACTTCCGGTTCCAAAAGATGAAAGTACAGTTGCAATTGCAAAAAAACCACCCAGCCAGTAACCGGTTTTTATCATTTTATTGTTCTTCAAAGGGATGTTTAGTCGCTTCCTCATGAAATACATGGGTCCACCCGCAACCATTCCTTTCTCATCAAACTCGCGATATTTATGAGAAAGAGTAACTTCAACAAACTTAGTACACATACCCAGAAATGCTGTAACCAACATCCAGAACAGGGCAGCCGGTCCTCCTAAATGAACAGCCAGGGCAACTCCGGCAATGTTACCTGTGCCAACTGTTCCTGAGAGTGCAGTTGCCAGCGACTGAAAATGGGTGGTATCTCCTTTGTCTGTAATTCTATCATATTTGCCTCTTACCACCCTGACAGCATGTCTGAAGTATCTTATTTGAGGAAATTTTAGATATAGAGTGAAAAACAATCCTGTTCCTAAAAGAAGGAAAATAAACCAGTTGTTACCTCCGATGTATTGATGTAATGTTGTAAAGATCTCGTTGAGTTGCTGCATATATAAGCAGAATAATGGTGAGAAAATAATTATACAAAAATTCAAATATATATATTTTTTTTAAACATGCACATTGAGGCTGTTAACTTTATTATCTTTGTAATTCATTAATTACTATATTTGTCAATCAACATTTATTATCATGGATAGACGAAATTTTCTTAAGAAATCAGCTATTACAGCAACAGGTTTAAGTCTGACACCATTAATGGGGAAACCTTTTAACTCAATATTTGGGCAGTCGGCACCTAGTAATAAAATAAAAATAGGATTAATAGGGTGCCGTAATCAGGGGTGGAGTAACCTTACTACATTTTTACAATATCCGAATGTGGAGTGTGTATCTCTTTGTGATATTGATGATCAGTGGCTTTATCAGCGAGCTTCTGAACTGGAGGAGATGACAGGCAAAAAACCTCCTCAGTTGGTAAAGGACTGGCGCCGTGTTATTGACAATAAGGATGTTGATATGGTGATCATTGGGACTCCTGATCACTGGCACTGTCTGCAGACTATTGCTGCCTGTGAAGCAGGGAAAGATGTTTTTGTAGAGAAACCACTTGCGAATACTATTGAGGAGTGCGACCTGATGGTGAAGGCTGCACGTAAATATAACAGGATAGTTCAGGTTGGTCAATGGCAGAGGAGTGATCCTCACTGGGATGAGGCTGCTGCTTATGTGCAGAGTGGAGTTCTTGGTAAAGTTAGAACTGTTAAGGTATGGGCATATCAGACAAGTAAGTGGACACTTCCTGTTGTTCCTGACTCTGCTCCTCCGGCGGGTGTCGATTATGATATGTGGCTTGGACCGGCTCCTAAACGTAATTTCAACCAGAACCGCTTTCATTATAATTTCAGATTTTTCTGGGACTATGCCGGGGGGTTGATGGCCGACTGGGGTGTGCATCTTCTCGACTATGCTATGAAAGGGATGAATGCTGGTTTACCATCATATGTTTATGGTGCAGGTGGTAAGTTTGGGTATCCTGATGATGCTATGGAAACACCGGATACATTAATGGCAACTTATAAATATCCCGATTTTAATATTATTTGGGATCATGCATGTGGAATTGGCAATGGGTTGTTTGACAAACGTGAAGGTGTTGCATTCTTTGGTGAGAACGGAACACTTGTGCTTACAAGAAGTGGCTGGGAGGTAATCCCGGAGCAAGCTGTGAATAGTAGAAATTTCCCATATTGCTATCCATGTGATGATGAAAGAAAACCAAACAGTTTGAGAATGGAGGCGGTTGAAATGCATAAGGGATTGGGAAAGGGACTTTATATGCATGCGGGTAATATGCTTGACTGTATAAGAACCAGGGAACTGCCTAACGCTGATATTGCAATAGGAGCTGAGGTGGCTAAACTGAGTCATATGGCAAATATATCATGTAGGGTAGGTTCTGCATTAAGATGGGATAATAAGACAGGGTTGTTTGATAATGAAGAGGCTAACCTGTTGGCAAAGGCTAATTACAGATCACCCTGGAAGCTTCCTGTTTTGTAATATTAATATTTAGATGAAGTACTATTGATCTGATAAACAGGATAGAAGTGCTTCTCTTAAAACTACTATAAAAAGAACATAAAAGGCAGAATATAGTAAATCTATACTCTGCCTTTAATATTTAGTTATTTGCCTTTTATCTGTGGTCTGTAATGATATTAATCATTATAGAATTTATGGACCCATGCTTCGAATGCTTTCAGCCAGTTATCCAGAAACTTACGAGTCTCGGGATTTGCAATTTCGTTATTCTCATTAAAGAGTGTTGTGGTGTTGCCAATATAAGCTTCAGGTTGTTGCATCATATATACATCAATGAAAACCATTGGCTGACGAAGTACATGGTTTGCAGCCTCTCCACCAAGCGCACTGATTGAACTGCTGACTATTGCACCTGGCTTGCCTCCCCAGTTGTTTTGTCCATATGGTCTTGATCCGACATCGATTGCATTTTTCAATACACCTGGAATTGATCTGTTGTATTCAGGTGTAAAAAACAGATAGCCATCTGCTTCTTTAATTTTTTTGCGGAATTCTACCCACTCTGCAGGTGGATTATGATCCAGATCCTCATTATAATGGGCTAGCTGACCTATTTCAACTATTTCCATATCTAATGTGTCGGGCTGCATTTTAATTGCATCGAGAGCTAATTTTCTGTTATAGGAGTCTTTTCTTAAACTGCCTACTATAACTGCGATTTTTTTCTTGCTCATATCTTTGTTTTTTTATGTTTATATAATTTTATATTTATGGTAACATTTAGATAATTACTTTTTTGTAAAGCAACTAAAAATCAATTACCTGTAAGTTCATATTTGAATATATAAACGCCATATAGAACAATTTGTTCTATAGTTAATATTTATAAGCTATTATTTGGGACGTATCAGTTTTTTTAGAGGAGAGATTTTAGTCTCACCTGTATTTAAGTTTCGAATATAATACTGTACAGATGAATCAGGCTTACTTACAATCATCGAGAAATTATAATTGGGTGGAACAATTACAGGCATTTGATCAATAGGGGATTTGAATGGCTTTATTTCCGATTCAGTAAACTCTCTTCTTAGCTTTTCCCATATACTATTGGGAATTGTATCTCCGGGGTAAAATCTGATTGTGTCTGGCAAGACAAATTCTCGTGGAAGCTGAGGCTTATATGGCAGAAAAAATGTATTGTCCTGAGTTAATACATCTTTTTGAGCAACAAGGGAAAAAGTAATAGATACAATAATACTTATTAGAATGAAGTGTTTCATAATCGTAAATATTATAGAGTTAGTATTGTTCTCAAAAATATTTATTTATTCTGGATTATGATACTGATATTTATTCTAATAACCTAAATTTTAATTATTTAACCTGTATGCGAGGGAGCAGATTAATTTTGTGTGTGACATCAGACTGTAGGTAAATAATAATTTGTAAATTAATCTCAAATCAACGAATGTTCTTAAAAAATGTCTGCATAAGTTCAGAACATTCATTTGCCATAACACCTTTTGTTACTGTAGTTTTTGGATGAAGTAAGAATGGCGAAATTGTTGAGTAACCTCTTTTCTCATCTGAGGCACCATAAACTAATCGTGATAATTGTGCCCAGCGAAGTGCTCCGGCACACATGGGACAAGGCTCTACCGTTACATATAGTGTACAGTCGGTAAGATATTTTCCTCCCAAAACATTTGTAGCAGATGTAATTACCTGCATTTCTGCATGTGCTGTAACATCATTTAGCAGTTCTGTAAGATTATGTGCTCTTGCAATAACTCTTTGTTCAGAAACTACAACAGCGCCGACCGGAATCTCATTTTTATTGAAGGCTTTTTGTGCTTCCTGCAGGGCCTGTTTCATAAAATACTCATCATCAAACATATATCTAACGCAATAAATTATATTATTATTCCCTGATAAAATCTTACTTTCGTAATGTTTCAAGCCTCTGCTATCAACGTCTCATTTCATTTTCTTCAAACAGAGTGGGGTAATCCTTTTCCATACTTTTTAAAACATGAGAAAGAATAGTTTCTCTATACCATCTTGATCTATTAGTAATTTTATATTTCTTAAGATAGAAATGAATTAAATCATACTCCTCTTCAGCAAGAGCAAAGACCACTTTTTTTGTGCGTGGTCTGGTTTTAACGTTCAAACTCTGTTTTTTAGTTCCCATTAAGTTATAATTGAAAATAGGGTATCCCTTTGTACATACAAAAAAACAAAATATTTTCGCTAAAAGGAAGTATTTATGCGGTAAATTTGTATTTTTACACTGTATATAGCGTTTTTCGTACTATATCTGATGGCTGATCATAACGATTTAGGAAATAAGGGTGAAGATAAAGCAGTGGCTTTTCTGAAGTCAAAGGGATATAGGATTATTGAAAGAAACTGGACTTTTCATGGTTACGAAATTGATATCATTGCAGAAGACAGCGAGTTTATAATATTTACCGAAGTAAAGACCCGGGCAACGGATGTCTGGGGAAATCCTGAAGATGCTGTAAGCAGACAGAGAATGAGGAGAATGATAAATTCAGCAAGTCACTATTTGAAAATTAACTGTATTGATAAGCCTGCCAGGTTTGATATTATCGCTATAGTCTGGAATGAAGACAAACCTGTTCTGGAACATTTTGAAGATGCCTTTATGGCTTTCTTATAGCAGAACCTGATTATGGATATTGAAGAGCTGTTTGATTATTGTATGTCTATTCCCGGTGCAGAGGCTACCACTCCTTTTGATGATGTAACTATTGTCATGAAGGTGATGGGGAAGATGTTTGCATTAATACCAACTGATAATGAAAGGTTTAGCATTACTCTGAAGTGTGACCCTGAAAAAGCAATATTATTGCGTGAATCTTATGAATGTGTGGAGAGTGCATACCACATGAATAAAACCTACTGGAACACAATCTTTCTGGATGGTGATTTGCCGGATAGTGAAATTAAAGTGTGTATCGATAATTCAGTAGAGGAGGTAATAAAGAAATTGCCAAAAAAATTACAAAGGGAATATTATGGAACTTTTAAGTGAAGAAAGATTGGTTGTGCATCTCGACGAAGTGGATTCTACAAATAATTATTTACATAGTCTGGTCAGAAAGCAAAAACCTGAAGAGGGATCTGTTGTAATTGCAGAATTCCAGCTGGGAGGACGCGGACAAATGGAAAATGGCTGGTTCTCAGAAAAAGGTAAGAATCTTCTGTTTAGTTTACTTATCTATCCTGATAATGTGGAGGCAAACGCGCAGTTTATAATTTCCCGTATAGCATCACTTGCTGTAAAAAATACTTTAGACCAGTTTACTGATGATATTCGTATAAAATGGCCTAACGATATATATTGGAAAGATAAGAAAATTGCAGGGATATTGATTGAAAACGATATCAGTGGAAGGGTGATAACAAATTCGATTATCGGAATAGGAATAAATATAAATCAGGATCAATTCCCTGAAGAATTGCCTAATCCTGTTTCATTAAAACAGGTTACAGGGTCTGAGTTCGATAGAGACTATATTCTGGATAATTTCGTTAGAGAGTTCTTTCTTATTTATCGTGAATTCCAGAATGGAAACGAGAAAGCTATAGAAGATGAATATATGCTAGATCTCTATAGAATCAATGATTACTACTGGTTTGAAGATGATAATGGACGTTTTAAAGCAATAATAAAAGAGGTGCTTCCTTCGGGTCATCTGGTACTAAAGACTCTTGAGACAGCTGAAGAGAGAGTATATGCTTTTAAAGAGGTCTCATTCGTGGATTAAGTTGATACAAAAACTAGATATGGAATATAACAGAATTTTACTGAAGCTCAGTGGAGAGTCGCTTATGGGTGACAAACAGTATGGTATTGATGAGGTAAGACTAAATCAATATGCAGAACAGATACATGAAGTGGCTCAAATGGGTATTCAAATTGCAATTGTGATTGGTGGAGGTAATATCTTCCGTGGACTGAGTGGTACCTCAAAAGGATTTGATCGTGTTAAGGGTGATCAAATGGGTATGTTGGCAACAGTGATAAATAGTATTGCATTGAGTTCTGCGCTCACTAATGTGGGTCAGCGAAACCGACTATATACAGCTATCCGCATGGAGCCTGTAGGTGAATTATACTCTAAATGGAAAGCGATTGAATCAATGGAAAAAGGTGAAGTTGCAATAATTTCAGGTGGTACAGGTAATCCTTTCTTTACTACAGATACTGCCTCTGCATTAAGAGGGATTGAGATTGAGGCTGATGCAATGTTAAAGGGAACCAGAGTTGATGGTGTGTATACTGCTGATCCGGAGAAAGATCCAAATGCTACTAAATTTCAGACTATATCTTTTGATGAGGTTTATAAAAGAGGGCTGAAGGTGATGGATCTGACAGCAACTACTATGTGTAAAGAGAATAATTTGCCGATAGTAGTTTTTAATATGGATATTTACGGAAATCTGAAAAGATTGATGCAGGGCGAAAACATCGGTACTGTGGTTAAATAGTTGTTCTATAGATTTTATTCACTATTTTTGCTTATTAAACAGATTATAACAGAAAAACAAAATAAAACGATATTTTTATATGGATACATTAGCAATAAGACAAGAGGCTGAAGAAAAAATGAAAATGACCCTCGAGTTTTTGGATGAAACTTTTTCACGTATAAGGGCAGGACGTGCAAACACTCATATCCTTGATGGAATTCGTGTTGAATATTATGGAAGTAATGTTCCTCTATCAAATGTTGCCACAGTGACTACACCTGATGCAAAAACGATTGTGGTGCAACCCTGGGAAAAATCAATGCTTAAGGTTGTGGAAAAAGCAATAATGGACTCCGAGGTTGGTATTACTCCCGAAAATAACGGAGAAGTAATTCGATTGGGTATTCCTCCACTTACCGAAGAACGCAGAAAGCAGCTTGTAAAACAGACCAAGCAGGAAGCTGAGGATGCTAAAATAAGTATTCGAAACGCACGCAGAGAAGGTATGGAAGAGATAAAAAAGGCTGTTAAGAATGGTCTGCCAGAGGATATGGGTAAAGATGGTGAAAATGAACTACAGAAACTGCATGATAAATATATCAAGCGAGTGGATGAGGCTTTTGCCGAAAAAGAGAAAGAAATTTTAACCGTTTAATGGTAAACGAACTTGATGAAAGAACCCGGAAAGGTGTTAAAGGTCTTGTAATTAAGAATACCGGTAACACCTATTTCGTCCGGGATTACAACAATAACGAGTATATATGTAAGGCTAAGGGTAACCTTAGGCTTAAAGGAATAAGGAGTACAAGTCCAATTGTTGTAGGTGATATTGTTTTCATGGATGTTAATGCCGATGGGACTGCTTTTATTTCGGATATAGAAGACAGAAGAAATTATATCGTGAGAAAGGCCTCAAATCTATCAAAGCATTCACATATACTTGCTGCAAATATTGATTTGGCATTGTTCTGTTTTACTGTACGATATCCTGAAACAACTACTGTATTCACAGACAGATTTCTTGTTACTGCAGAAGCATACTCCGTACCCGTACATATTATATTTAATAAGATAGATCTTTTTAATGAAGAGGAAAAAGAGTATCTTGATGCAATAATTAATCTTTATAATACGATTGGTTATCCCTGTCTTAAAACTTCGATGGAAACTGGTGAAGGGGTAAATGAACTGAAAGATATTACTACGGGTAAAACGGTTCTGCTTGCAGGACATTCAGGAGTTGGGAAGTCTACAATAATTAACACCCTGATGAAAAAACAGGTTCAGAAAGTAGGAGAAATATCGGATTACCATTTTAAAGGAAAACATACTACAACATATTCAGAGATGATTGAACTTGATAATGGGGGGTTCATTATTGATACACCAGGCATAAAGGGGTTTGGTACAATTGATATGGGTGTTGAGGAGGTTTCACACTATTTCCCGGAAATATTTAAAATATCAAAAAAATGCAAGTTCAATAACTGCCTTCATGTAAATGAACCTGACTGTGCAGTGCTGGATGCTGTAGAAAATCACTATATCAGCGAAAGCAGATACAACTCTTATCTGAATATATTAGTGGATATCAATGAAGGTAAATACCGCTTGTAATCATGCAGATCAACGCAGCATTACTACTGATAATTGAAATTCTATATTTGCTTACAGTTGTGAGTATCGTGGTTGTGGTTATCTCTGAAAACCGTAACCCGATAAAAACTGTTGCATGGATTCTTGCTGTTCTTTTTCTACCTTTTATAGGAATTATCTGGTATGCTATTTTTGGGCAGGATACCACAAGGAAGCATATAATTTCCAAGAGGATGTATAGTAAATTAAAAAGGAGACCTCTTGATGAAATGGGAACACCGGTAGAAATTAAAGTCCCTGATGAGCATGAAAATCTGGTTGAACTGCTTCGTAATATTGATTATAATCCTCTGTTGGGAGGGAATGATGTCAAGATATTCACAAATGCCAAAGATAAGTTCGAACATCTTTTTGCTGATATTGAGAATGCAAAAGAGCATATTCATATAGAGTATTATGTGTTGCAATGTGATGAGATTGGAGAGAAGTTTAAGAATGTTCTAATCAGAAAGGCAAAAGAGGGTATCGAAATTCGTATCATATATGATAGCTTTGGCTCTCGTAAGCTGAAGAAACAATTTATTGAAGATTTCAGGATGGCCGGTATCGAGATAGAGCCGTTCCTAAAGCTATCCTGGAGTTCATTTACCTCAAGACTAAATTATAGAAATCACCGGAAGATAATAGTAATTGATGGTCAGGTTGGCTATGTCGGAGGTATGAATATTGCAGATCGTTATATTAAGGGGTTTGATTGGGGAGAATGGAGGGATACTCATGCTCGTATCGAAGGTAAAGGAGTGCAGGGGTTGCAGTCTGTGTTTCTGATCGATTGGTATTTTGTGTCTCAAACACTTATCACTTCAAGAAAATATTTCCCTTTACTGGAGAATTTTGGAGATGTTCCAATGCAGATTGTAAACAGTGGACCACTTATTGATGATAAAAATATTTCACACGGAATAATCCAGGCTATTTACGATTCTAAGAAATCTATCTTTATTCAAACGCCCTATTTTTTTCCTCCAGAGGCAATGATAGATGCATTGCATGCTGCCGCCATTCGTGGTGTTGATGTAAGAGTGATGATTTCTAAACGCTCTGATGTGGCTTTGGTACAGAAGGCTTCACGATCTTATATCAAGAGTATTCTTGAGTCAGGTGTGAAAGTCTATTTTTATAAAAAGGGTTTCTTACACTCAAAGATGATGGTGTTTGATGACTCACTAACATTAATTGGATCGGCAAATTTTGATACCAGGAGCTTCGAACAGAATTTCGAAGTTGAAGCATTTATATATAGTGAGGAGGTGGCAATTGAAGCAAATGAGATATTTGTTGAGGATCAAAGCCATTCTGAGCAGGTTGTGTTGAAAGAGTGGTTGAAACGTCCATTGTTACAGAGATTTTTTGAGTCTGTATTGCGCCTGTTCGCACCTCTGTTATAATAAAAGTATGAAAAGAGTATTTCTAATAGGATATATGGGATCGGGGAAAACAACAGTTGGTAAGAAACTAGCAAGTTTACTCAAGCTCTCATTTATTGATCTTGATGCATATATAGAAGGTAAACACAGGAAGAAAATATCAGAAATCTTTGCTGAGAAAGGTGAGGATGAATTCAGAAAAATAGAAAGAAGAGCTCTTATTGATGTGTCTCAGATTGAAAATGCAATAATATCAACCGGTGGAGGCGCACCCTGCTTTTTTGATAATATGAGTTTGATGAATGAGTCGGGTGTAACTGTTTATATTGAGGCAGATCCGGAAGAACTTGCTGCGAGGCTAATGGCATCTAAGACAGTGCGACCTCTTATTGCAGGGAAATCTAAAGATGAGCTTATACCTTTTATTACGAAACATTTAGCTGATAGAGAGCGTTATTACAGGAACGCAAAAATCATTTATCACACTGAAAGAATGATTTCCAAAGAGGATGTATACCTGACAGTAAATGGAATAGCAGAGCAATTGAATAAATATCTACCTGAAAGTTTTCAGAAATAAACATAGAAATGATCTATAAATCTCAAAAAAAGAATCAGTTTGTAGTAAGTGAACTTATGCTGAAAACTGATAAGCATAAGGTTACAACTATTATTGGTGTTCCAAAGGAAAATCAGGAAACGGAGAAAAGGGTTCCTATTACACCTGAAGGGGTATCATTACTTGTTTCAGCCGGGTACAGGGTAATGTTTCAGAAAGGTGCCGGATTGACTATAAACTATTCAGATTCATACTACGCTGAATCGGGTGCGGAAATCGTAGATACGGCTAAAGAAGTTTTTCAGGCTGATATTATTCTAAAGATAATGCCTCCCACACTCGAGGAGGTTGAAATGATGCGTCCCAGAACTTCAGTGTACTCTTTTCTTTATCTTCATAACTTGTCGAGAACCCTTCTGGAACATATGATGGAAAAGAGAATAAACGCACTCTCTTATGAGCTGATTAATGATGATACGGGTGCATCTCCTTTTGTAACTGCAATTTCGGAAATAGAGGGTGCCTCATCTATTACTCTTGCGGCAGAGATGTTGAGTAATGCAAATGGCGGTAAAGGTATTCTGCTGGGTGGGATTCCAGGAATTACTCCAGCTGAAGTTGTAATAATAGGTGCTGGTGTTGCAGGTATAATGGCTGCCAGGGTTGCTATTGCAATGGGTGCTTCTGTAAAGATATTTGATAATGATATTATAAAACTTAGGGCAATACGTCACGAATTAGGAAATCCTGTATATACTTCCACGCTGCAACCGAAGGTCTTAAGAAATGTTTTTCGCTCTGCTGATGTCGTAATTGGAGCATTGCAATATATAAACAAAATACATTTTTACAGAATTTCCTCAGACCTTATTAGCGAAATGAAAGAGGGAGCTATTATAATAGACCTTCGAATGGAACAGGGTGGATGTTTTGAAACTACAATGGAGGCATGCTTGCCTGGTCATCCATCTATATTTGAGAAATATGGTGTGCTGCATTTTTGTGAGATGAGTTTGAGTTCACGTGTTGCGCGCACTTCATCAATTGCTTTGAGCAATATTTTTGTATCTATGTTCAATGCAATGGGTGATTCTGGAGGAATTGATCATTTTGCACGGTTTGACCGTGGGTTTGCTTCAGGTTTTTATACCTATTCAGGTAAAATGGTGAATTCTTATGTGGCAAGTCATTTTAATTTGCCTGTTTCTGATATCGGACTATATCTGCAGGGTTTCTAAATTGAACTTAAGTTCGGTTCCTTTAATACTCTTCTTTTTAGTAAAAGATACCAGATAAATAGTATTGAGCCTTTAAATATTGAAGTGATAGTAATTGCCCACCATACACCGGTAACTCCAATTAGTGAACCTAAGAATATTGCAAGAGGTATTCTTAGTGTATTGAAAACAATACTAATTATTGCAGGGGGCGATGTCCTTCCTAATCCGTTAAACATTCCCTGAGTAGTAAGTTCAAGCATCATAAAGAGCTGAGATATTCCCAGTACAAAAAGATATTCTCCTCCTGCCATGTAAGCTTCTTTCTCGGGTACAAAAAGCGAGAATATCTCTTTTCCGTAACCCATAAATGCGATACTGGCTATTCCACCCAAAATACCCATTAGAATTAAGGTTGTTCTAAAGGCATTTTTGGCACGATTCATCTTTCCGGCAGCATAATTTTGTGCCACAAAACTACCCAATGCAGTGGAGAATCCTGATGATGAGTTCCATGTGACTCCTTCAATCTGACCACCGGTCGTTTGACTCATTATTCCAAGATGTCCCCCATATAGTGATGCTATGCGTGCAAGGTTCATATTTATAAATGCAAAATATACATTCATGGCGGCAATTGGAAGTCCCAGTTTAAGTATATTTATAGTGTAGCTCTTGCGTGGTCGAATAAAATATGAGAAACCTCCAAATAAACCTCTTTCCTTTTTTAAATGGTTGATAAAAAGAAATACTACAACACCCTGAGATATAATAGTAGCCAGGGCAGCTCCTTTAACTCCCATTTCCGGAAAAGGTCCAATACCGAAAATAAGCAATGGGTCAACTATAATATTAATAATTAATCCTGCAGAATTAAAATAGAATGGTATATCACTTCTCCCTGAGCCAATATATATCCCTGAGAAATTAAGGCCCAGAAATACGAATGGTATTCCAAGTGAAATAATTCTAAGATAACCTTCAGCCTGTGCTGCAATGTCATTTTCGAGTTGATAGAATGAAACATAAGGATTCGGAAAGAGGAAGAAGGTCACTCCAAATGCTATTCCCAGTATTATAGCAATAGTGGTTGTATGAGAAGCATAAATTGAGGCCTTATCTAATCTGCGAGCCCCAATAGATTGGCCAATTGTAATTTCTGCACTAACCTTTGAAATAAGAGCAAAGGAGTTCATCATCCACATCAGCATACCTATGGATCCAACTGCTGCTACCGCTTCGCTTCCTATACGCCCAATCCAAAGAATATCTATGAGGTTATAAGCCATCTGAATAAAACTAATGGCAAGAAGTGGTAATGCAAGGGAGAACAGCTCACGGGTGATATTACCCTGAGTCAAATCACGCACATAATTGTTTGATTGTTGTTCTCTCACAGTTAAATAGGGCTTTTATTATTGCTATTTGAATATTATAGAATATATAATAGCGAGGCTTTTATTTCGGACAGATTAAAAAAAAGAAGTAACCGCTAAGTTACTTCAATAATTTATATATAAATAAATGCAGATTATTTATAACGTTGCTGAAGTTCAATCATCTTCAGAGCAGTGATTGCCGCTTCATCACCTTTATTTCCATGCCTTCCACCTGATCTGGCAATTGCCTGATCCAGAGTGTTAGTAGTAAGTAGTCCAAAAACTACAGGAACATTATATTTTAAATTAAGTTCAGTTGTTCCCTCTGTAACACTGTTGCATACAAAAGTAAAATGAGGTGTTTCACCTTGTATAACGCATCCAAGAATAATTACACTGTCAACATCTGTATTCTCAATGAGTACCTTTGCACCATATGTTAGCTCAAAACTTCCGGGCACATGTTCAATGATAATATCTTCAGCGTCCACACCAAATTTTACAAGTGTGTCATACGTGCCTTTTAACAGGCTGCCTGTTATGTTTTTATTCCAGTCAGAAACAACTATTCCAATCTTTTTTCCTTTGCCATCAGGAATTGAATCATGATCGAATGAAGAAAGATTTTTTAGTTCTGTTGCCATAATATTTATTTAGACTCTTTTTGTAACTCTGCCTGTTTGATGAATTTATCTGCTTCCTGGCCTTCAGGTGAATTCAGATAGTCATTCTTCAACATTGTAAATGTTTCCAGTGCTTTGTCGAAATTGCCTATGTGTAAATAAGCTTCTCCTGCTTTTTTGTAATAAATAGGGCTAAGCATATCATCACCTGCTTTTTTAGCAGCTTTCAGATATTGTGAAATAGCTTGTTCTGTTTCTCCAATATTCATGTATACATCACCTATTGCACCTGCTACAGATGGTGTGATAAGGATATCTCCACCTTTAAATTTCTTGAGGTGTTCAAGGGCTTTTTCATAATTACCCAAACGATTGTAAGAGATACCGGCATATGCATGTGCAAGATCAGCTGTTTTTGTTCCTTTGTACTGATCGATAACTGATTCAAAGCCGATATAGTCGTTGCCATTGCCAAACAAAGCAAGGGAGTCCTCACCTTCCTGGAAATAGCGTTCACCTTTATATATTGCAGCCTGAGCTTCGTTATTACGAGGCAATTTGTATAGATAGTGGTACGCCAGAAAAGCACCAACAATAACTATTACAACCAGCAATCCGGTTAAAATACTTTTTTGATTTTTTTCGAGAAACTGTTCCGTTGTGGTTAACGCTTCACCAATATTTTCGAAGTTCTTCTCGGCCTTCGATTCTTTAGTTTTTTTAGCAGACATATTTTACTGAAAAAATGTTACGTTTGTTTTTTGAGTTGCAAAAGTAATCGTTTTTAGCAGATAAATAAAATTTAATCAGCTGTTTTTAATAAAAAGTGACTGCCTAATTTAATCTTTTTCGTATGTTTGTAGTCAAAGGGTTGTTTTTGGAACATATTTAGTATGATTGAAACTCTAAAATACAAAATAAGTTTTACGGAATTTGAAAATATAATGTTGTCGAGTTTAATGATTTATATATATGTTTCAAGGAAATAAGACCAATATATATATAATTATGAAAAAAACAGTACTTACAATAAGCCTTTTACTTGCAATAATACTAAACCTTGCAGCCCAGAATGATGCTGTGTTTAGTTCTGTACCAGTTGTTAACGGTAAGGTTGTATTTGAGCAGTTTATTATAACAAATTCAAATAAATCAGCTGAACAGAATTATGCACAACTACAAAATTGGGTGAAATCAAAATATAGCGGAAGTCCCTTACTGTCAGGTATCAGATTTGATGAAAAATCAAATTTCGTTACAGTTAGTGCCGGAACAAATCTCATACTACCGGCAAACAAAGCTGGTGTAAGGGAAGAAATGACAATGAACTACCGTTTTGATGTCTCAATTACAGGTGCCGGATGCATGCTGGTTGTAAGAGATATAACTTATCAGAGTGCGAAGAAAGATGGAGACTCCTTTTTCCCAAAAAAATATACAGCCGAGCAAACTATAACGGATCAATCTGTGAACGTATCCGGAACTGAAGGCGAGCTTAGGGCCAACCTCAGGAAGGCTTCTCTGGATTTCTTCAACGGACTCTATTCTGAAATAAACAAACTGTTTTAAATTTTTATTTAAAGAGATATTGCAGATTGATTGTATAAGTTTACAGATATATTGAGATAATTACCGAATACAAATTTGAATTAAATAGTTGAACCTGATTGAAATTAATTTACTAAAACCTTTGGTAAATTAAAATTATCTTCTTAATTTTGCGCCCTGATTTGTGAGGAATGTTCTGTTTTTAAGGACGTAAGGAACCAAATAATAAAATACACTATATAGCAATGTCTAAGATTTGTCAAATAACAGGAAAAAAAGCAATGGTTGGAAACAACGTTTCGCACTCTAATACTAAAACGAAACGTAAATTCAACGTGAACTTGTTTAAAAAGAAATTTTATTGGGTGGAAGAAGATGTATGGATCAGTCTGAACATCTCAGCAGCAGGATTGCGTACCATTAATAAAATTGGATTGGATGCAGCAATAAAAAAAGCTGCCGAAAAAGGATATTTAAACGCGTAATCTATACGCAATAAAAAGAGGAGGAAGCAGAGATGGGTAAAAAAGCTAAAGGAAACAGGGTACAAGTGATTCTTGAATGTACAGAACACAAAGAGAGTGGTATGCCCGGTACATCCAGATATATTACAACTAAGAATAGAAAGAATACAACGGCAAGACTTGAATTGAAAAAATACAATCCCGTCTTAAAGAGAATGACCGTTCATAAAGAAATAAAGTAAAATTATTATAGACTATGGCAAAGAAAGCAGTTGCGGGTTTCCGCGATAAGACAACCACTACAGGACGAAGCCACACAAAAGTAATCAGAATGGTTAAATCACCTGAAACTGGTGCATATAGCTTCAAAGAAGAAATGATCCTTAACGATAAGGTAAAAGATTACTTTAAATAGGATATTCGTCGTTGAGGTTAGTACTCACGATAATATTCGTTAATAATATCTAAAAGCTTCCCTGTGCCAAAACGCAGGGAAGTTTTTTATTTACTATTTAGTAGATTTGCAAACATATCAATTCCGCCTATAATTTAATAATCACTTCAATATGGGTTTATTTAACAGATCCTCTAAAGGGAAAAAAGATGTACTCGATAAAGGTCTTGAGAAAACAAAAGTCAGTTTTTTCTCTAAAATCACTCGTGCGGTAGCAGGAAAATCTAAAGTAGATGATGATGTTCTCGATAATCTGGAAGAGGTCCTGGTGTCATCTGATGTTGGCGTTGATACCACATTGAAAATTATTGAAAGAATAGAGGCACGTGTGGCAAGAGATAAGTATGTTGGTACAGATGAGCTAAATAGTATACTACGTGATGAAATAACATTTATGCTCACCGAGAATCAATCAACTGATGTTGAGGATTTCACTGTTGCAGGAGATAAAAAACCTTACGTTATAATGGTTGTAGGAGTCAATGGTGTTGGCAAAACCACAACCATAGGAAAGCTTGCTTATCAGTTCAAACAGAACGGAATGTCTGTATATCTTGGTGCAGCCGACACTTTCAGGGCCGCAGCAGTAGAACAGCTTGACATTTGGGGACAACGAGTCGGAGTACCGGTAGTAAAGCAGAAGATGGGATCAGATCCTGCCTCAGTTGCTTTCGACGCGGTAAGTTCAGCTAAAGCACATAATGCAGATGTGGTAATAATCGATACTGCAGGCCGTTTACATAATAAAGTTAACCTGATGAATGAGCTTACCAAGATCAAGAATGTTATGGGCAAAATTGTTCCTGATGCACCTCATGAAGTTCTTCTTATACTTGACGGATCAACCGGACAGAATGCATTTGAACAGGCTAAACAATTTACTGCAGCTACTGAAGTAACAGGTCTGGTAATTACAAAACTCGACGGAACAGCAAAGGGTGGGGTAGTATTGGGTATCTCAGATCAGTTTAAGATACCTGTAAGATATATTGGTCTGGGAGAACAGATGGAAGATCTTCAGGTATTTCGCAGAAAAGAGTTTGTTGACTCTCTCTTTGGCGAGTAATAGAAAAGGAACGATTTCATATGATAAAGAATAGGATAGATGTGGTAACCATGGGTTGCTCAAAGAATCTTGTAGACTCTGAGCTGCTGATGCGTCAGCTTATCGCTAACGGATATACTCTTGAGCATGATCCCGAAACACCTAAAGGTGAAATTGCTGTTATTAATACTTGTGGATTCATAGGCGATGCAAAAGAGGAGTCTATTAATATGATACTCTCGTTTGCTGAAGCCAAGAAGGAGAGGGGTCTTAAAAAACTTTATGTTATGGGCTGCCTTTCTGAAAGATACAGAGAGGAGTTGCAGAAAGAGATACCAGAAGTTGATAAGTTTTATGGCAAGTTTGATTGGCGAGGACTTATTTCTGATCTTGGGAAATCATATAATAAAGAGCTTGAGTTCGATCGTTCTTTGTCAACGCCACCTCACTACGCATACCTAAAGATTTCGGAAGGGTGCGACAGAACCTGCTCCTATTGTTCTATACCAATTATTACAGGTAAATATAAATCCCGTCCTATCGAAGATATTGAAGATGAAGTTCGCCGTTTAGTTACCGGGGGTGTAAAAGAATTTCAGTTTATTGCTCAGGATCTTACCTATTATGGTATTGATCTCTATAAATCGATGAAACTGCCTGAATTGGTTGAGAGAATATCAGATATAAAAGGGGTTGAGTGGATCCGATTGCATTATGCCTATCCTGCTCATTTCCCTGTCGACCTGCTCAGGGTTATGCGTGAGAGGGACAATGTATGCAACTATCTGGATATCGCTCTTCAGCATATCAGTGACAGGATGCTTAAAATAATGCGCAGAAATATAACCAAACAGCAAACTTATGATCTGATTAAGCTCTTCCGTAATGAGGTGCCGGGCATACATATCCGTACAACAATGATGGTTGGACATCCTGGAGAGACTGAAGAGGACTTCAATGAACTTGTTGATTTCGTAAAGGAGATGAAGTTTGAGCGACTGGGTGCATTTCCTTATTCTCACGAAGAAGATACTTATAACGATAAGAATTACTCAGATGATGTGCCCGCTTCTATTAAACAGGAGCGAATGAATACTCTGATGGATATGCAGGAGGGTATCGCTCTTTCTGTTAATGAAACGAAGGTTGGGCAGACCATGAAAGTGATCATAGATCGCGAAGATTCGGATTACTTTGTAGGACGAACCGAATTTGATTCTCCTGAAGTTGACGGAGAGGTATTAATCAGTAAGGCCAAAGATCTTGTTGTAGGTGAATTCTACAATGTAAGAATCGAGGCAGCTTATCCTTTTGATCTGCTCGGTACTGTTATTTGAAATTATTTCATTTACCGTATAATCTTAACAAAATCCTAAAGGAATGACACAAAAAGAGTTTATAGCGAAGCTTGCAGCCAAACTTCAGTGGGATGAATCTAAAACTTCTGCGATTCTGAGTGATATTGTAGATGTTCTTACTGAACAGTTGTCTGATAACAATGTGGTGACGGTTGATAATTTTGGTCACTTCTCTACTCACAAATTTCCGGAATATATTTTAGTAGACGCTGAAACTAAGGATCGTTATCTAATGCCACCCGAGGTAGTTGTGCTATTTGAACAGGAAATGGATGATACTTCAGTGTCTGTAGAACCAAAGCTCTATATTTCTTTTGAGATTGATGATTCATTTAAAAGCAGTATCAACAGTGCATTTACTAACTTCGAACCCACGCTGTTAAACGAAGGGGTAGAGTTACCAGGAATTGATGTTATCAGTACCAAGCAGCCTGAAGAAGAGGTAGAGGAGATTAAAGACGAAGCTGTTCCGGAAATTGAGAAGTCTGAGATTGAAGAGAGTCTTGTTGTCGAAGAATACGATAATATTCATGAATCAGAAGTAGAAGAAACAGACATTAGTGATGAATCCTCGGAAGATACTGATAATTATAAAGATCTATTAGCCGAAACATCAGAAGATGAGGTAGTTGCTAGTCTCAGCGAGTATGCCGATACTGAAACAGAACCCGATCTTAATTTAGAACCGATGCCTCAAGATCTACCGGAACCACTTTTAGTCAGACAAAGAACAACATTTACTGAGCATCAGTCCGAACAAGTTTTGCAATCAGGACGGAGTCCGAAATCCAGATCCCGTTCCCATAAAAGCTCCAGAGTTTTTGTTCCTATATTAGGTGGTGTAGTCATTGTTATGGCAACTCTTTTTTTTTTCAATGGCGTTGCAAACAGAAAAAAAAACAATAAGAGAAAAGGACATAGAGGTTGAAACATCACAAGTTTCAAGTGATGCAGAGCAAATCACATACTCCAGTAAAATGGAATCTGATATTGAATCAGATCAAATAACAAATTCCGAAACAGCTGCTGAGAACATTGTAAAACCTGAGAAACAGCTCCCTGCATCAATAACACTTGGTCAAGGGGAAACTTTACGTACAGTCGCACTTGATCTGTTCGGAAGTAAAGAGTTTTGGGTCTATATCTATCAGGAAAACATGCATAGCGTCATAAATCCAAACGTAATCCCTGTAGGTACAAAACTATTACTTCCTGATGTTGAGAAGTATGATATCAATGCCAACGATCCACACTCAATTGCCAAAGCAAAAGAAAAAGGTGCAAGGATAATTAATGGTTTGTAGTATTCTTATATAAAATAAGTATATTTACATTCTTAAGCTATAACTACTCCACCATGAGTCTTTTAAACATAAAAATACTAACATTCTATGCAAAAACATTTTGTATTGATAGCCATACTGCTGGCTATGTTGCTTACTACTGGTTGCACTACAAACAACAAAACCAAGAGTAGTCAGGTTATTGAACCAATTCAGGTTGATGTGCCTTTACGACCCGAAGGTCAAATGGATGTTCTGGAACTGAGAACCCCAAAAATTGATACTGTCAGGGTAGGTTTTATTGGCTTAGGTTCAAGGGGACCGGGTGCTGTTCAACGTTATGTACATATTCCCGGTGCAAAAATTGTAGCACTTTGTGATATTTATGAAGAGAATGTGGAAAAAACTCAAGCTATACTTGATAAAGCTGGGTTACCAAGGGCTACAGGTTATAGTGGCAGTGAAGATGCCTGGAAACAGCTGTGTGAGAGCGATCAGGTGGATCTTGTATATATTGCAACCGACTGGAAGAATCATGCAAAAATGATGATCTATGCGATGGAGCAGGGTAAACATGTTGCATGTGAAGTGCCGGCAGCAATGACTCTCGACGAGATCTGGGCTATAATAGATACTGCAGAAAGAACTCAAAAGCATGCCATGCAGCTTGAGAACTGTGTATATGATTTCTTTGAACTTACTACTCTGAATATGGCACAGCAAGGTGTTTTTGGAGAGGTGCTTCATGTAGAGGGGTCATATATCCATAATCTAAACAACAATTGGGAAAGGTATGTAAACGACTGGCGCTTGCAGTATAATAAAGAGTTTCGTGGAGATGTTTATCCAACTCACGGTATTGGTCCGGTGGCTCAAGTACTTAATATACATCGTGGTGACAGGATGAAAACATTGGTTTCAATGGATACTAAACCGGTAAATCTCCCAGAATATCTTATAGAGAAACGTGGTGTCGACAGAGACAGTGCATATAATTTTGCAAACGGACAGCATACAATGACGATGATTAGTACTGAAAACGGGAAAACTTTGCAGATTCAGCATGATGTAACATCGCCTCGTCCCTATTCACGCATGTATCAGGTGAGTGGAACAAAAGGGTATGCCAATAAATATCCTGTTGAAGGTTATGCTATAGAAGATGAAGGGCAGGGTTTTTCTTCTCACGATTTTCTCTCTCAGGATAATATGAATATGCTTATGGATAAATACAAACATCGTATTCACAGAGAGCTTGAAGAAAAGGCAAAAGAGGTTGGCGGGCATGGTGGAATGGATTTTATAATGGACTATCGCCTCATTTACTGCCTGAGAAATGGTTTGCCTCTTGATATGGATGTGTATGATCTGGCTGAGTGGTGCTCATTAGTTGAGTTGAGTCGCATATCAATTGAAAACAACAACTCACCGGTTGCAATACCTGATTTCACTCGTGGAAACTGGAACCGTATTCAAGGTTATAGCCATGCATTCGCAGATTAAAATTAAATAACATTGTTAATCATTTACATCATGAAGCGTCAATTATCGATTATACTAATTGCTATTGCAGGTTTCTACTTTTCTGTCTCTGCACAACAGAAGTATATTGATCTTTTTAATGGCAAGGATCTGAGTGGATGGTATATTTTCCTTAAAGAAAAAGGTGTAAACAACGATCCGAACGGGGTGTTCACTGTTAAAGATGGTAATATTGTAATCTCAGGTGAGGAGTTTGGCTGTATCACAACAGAAGATGAGTTCGAGAACTATAAACTGACAGTTGAATTTAAATGGGGAAAAAGAACCTTCTACCCTCGTGAGGATAGAGCACGTGATAGTGGAATACTTCTTCACTCGGTAGGCGAAGATGGCGCTTCTGACGGTACCTGGATGCACTCTATTGAGTGTCAATTAATAGAGGGAGGTACAGGAGATATAATAGTTGTAGGCGATGGTTCAGAAGATTTTGCTATAACCACCACTGTCAGTGGAAAAACAACGCAAGGTTCTCACTATTTTCAGCCCGATGGTGAACCGCTTACATTTAACGGAGGACGAATAAACTGGTATGGCCGTGATCCTGAATGGAAAGATGTTAAGGGCTTTCGTGGAGCAAATGATCTTGAAAAACCGCTGGGTGAATGGAATCTGATTGAATGTTATGTGAATGGAGATGAGCTGTTGATATATCTTAATGGAAATCTCCTGAATAGGGCATATAATGTAAAACCGAGCAAAGGTAAAATACAAATTCAGTCTGAAGGTGCCGAACTGTTTGTTCGAAAGGTACACCTTACCAGACTGAATTAATAAATACTTATATGACCTTTATTTAATTAAAACCTGTTTAACAGTAGTTGGGGTATCTCTTTTGGTTCTTTTGCCACGGGAACTCCAACTGCTTCAAATGCAGCAATCTTTTCAGCTGCACTGCCTGTACCACTCGAGATTATAGCGCCGGCATGTCCCATCTGCTTTCCCGGAGGTGCCTGTTGTCCCGCAATAAATGCAACTACAGGTTTGGTTACATGGTTCTTTATATATTCTGCGGCCTGCTCTTCAGCATCACCACCGATTTCACCAATCAGAACAATTGAGTCTGTTTCAGGATCTTTCTCAAACATCTCGAGGAGTTCAATGTAATAAAGTCCCACTACCGGGTCACCACCAACACCAACTGCTGTTGATTGTCCTATCCCTTTTTCCGTAAGGTTGTAAACCAGTTCATACGTTAAAGTTCCACTCCTGCTTATTACACCTGTATTTCCCTCTTTAAAAACCAGCGAAGGCATAATTCCAACCAGACTCTTTCCCGGTGACATAAGTCCGGGACAATTAGGACCAATCAAACTGGCTCCTTTACTCTTAATGAAACTGTGTGCTTCAACAACATCAAGTGTTGGCACTCCCTCTGTAATACATACAATTAGCTTTATCCCCGCATCAGCAGCTTCCATCATTGCATCCTTGGCAAACGGAGCTGGCACAAAAATCACCGATGTGTTTGCGCCTGTTTCATTAACAGCATCTCTTACTGTGTTAAAAACCGGAATGTCATCTACAAATTCTCCTCCTTTTCCGGGTGATGTTCCACCAACTACATTGGTTCCATACTCTTTCATTTTTGAAGTGTGAAAACCCCCATCACGACCGGTAATTCCCTGTACTATCAGTTTTGTGTTTTTATCTATCAGAATACTCATAATCTATGTTTTGTCAATATTGATGTTGTTGGGCAAGTTCAACTGCTATTCTGGTTGCTTTACTCATCGTTTTGGCTACATGCAGATCTGTGTCTTTGAGCATAGCGCGACCCTCTTTCTCGTTTGTACCGGTAAGACGAATTACAACCGGGATATCTGTTTTTATCTGTCTGAAAGCCTCCAGAAGTCCTTTAGCCACGTCATCACAACGGGTAATACCACCAAAGATATTAATCAGAACTACTTTCACATTCTTATCGTTAAGCAGTAGTCTCATTGCCTCGATAACTTTGGTTGGACTGGAACTTCCGCCTATATCCAGGAAGTTGGCAGGGTTTCCACCATAAAGTTTAATGATATCCATCGTAGCCATGGCAAGTCCGGCTCCATTTACCATGCAACCAATCTCCCCTCCCAAATTTACATAACTAAATCCCTTGCTTTTAGCAAATAGCTCCTTTTTCTCCTCTTCGGTAGGCTCATTCAAGGCTGCAATCTTTGGATGACGGAACAGTGCATTATCATCGAATGTCATCTTGGCATCAATTGCAATTATCTCTTCTTCCTTAGTGAGAACAAGTGGATTAATCTCAGCCAGCGATGCATCTGTATCAACAAAGAGTTTATACAACCTCTGAATTATAACTGCAGCATTACGTACATGTTTGATATCGTCAAACAGTTTAAAGGCTGCTTCACGTGCAAGATAATCAGGGACGCCAGCCAAGGGGTCAATTGCAAATTTATGGATCTTCTCCGGAGTATCTTTAGCTACCTGCTCAATATCCATTCCACCCTCCTTGCTAAGCATCAGGATAGCAGATTTTGAACGTCTGTCAATAACATAGCTTATGTAAAACTCTTTCGCGATGTTGACTGCCTGACCAACAAGTATACGGTCAACCTTAAATCCTTTTATGTCCATCCCCAGAATTGCAGCAGCATGTTTGCGAAGCTCAATTTCGTCACCGGCAAGTTTTACACCACCTGCTTTACCTCTTCCTCCTGTATGAACTTGCGCTTTAACAACCACTTTCTGTGAGTCAATACGCGAATAAGCCTTCACAGCGTCCTCCACCGAACGGCAAACTATACTTTGCTCAACAGGGATTCCGTATGTCGAAAACATCTCTTTTGCTTGGTATTCATGAATTTTCATGGCCCTCAAGTAATATTTTTATATGATAAAGAAATTTTAAAAACTACTATTTTGTAAATCTAAGATAAATGTTTCAAAATGCGATAATCATTTTAAATTTTAACTTAGAAAATCTTCCAAAGGCTTGAAACGTATAAACCCGATGTATTGTTTATTAAATGTTACAAAAAACTGTTGAAGTTTAAAATAGCTGACAGTTTTATTGCTCTTACCTTCTTCTTACCTTCTTCTTACATCGCTCTTATCAACCATATAAAATATTGATGTTTATAAGATTCAAGATTGAACCAGATACGAATAATGTTAAGCTGAGGTGTAACCGATAACTGTCAAATTTAATAAGGATTATCAAATCTCAATATCCTCAATTTCCACAATCTTTTTAGATATTGCATAAATTGTCAGACCGGACTGACTTCTTATTCCTGTTTTTGTAGTAATGTTTTTTCTATGTCTTACAACGGTATGTATACTTATATTGAGCTCATCAGCAATCTCTTTGTTTATTTTTCCGTTCACAATACAGGTGAGAACTTCAATCTCTCTTTTCGTCAGGTTATCGTCATCATCCCTGTTGTTGGTAAGTGATCTGTTTTTATTGTCTATCCGCGAAATCAGGTTGATGATATGTTCAGGCGTATCATATAGTGAAAAAGATGCATCTGTTTCAGTAACAGTTTTTTGCATAAGTCCAAAATCGATACCCAGAATCGAAAGTGAAGGAAACTCCTTTCTTATCTTTTTCACCTCCTTGTCCCTGTTCACAAAATGGAGAGGATTGGCAATAATCTGGTCGATTTTCTCAGTTCTCAGTAAATCCAGCAGTTCATCCAGATTCTCAGCTTTATATATTCGGCAATTGATATCAGACTGATGCAGTATTGAGTATAATCCCTCGAAAATAATTTTCGAACTCTCAACAACAACTATATGAAGAGGTGAACTAAGCATTTTCTTTCTTTTCGATGTTTACACCTGAAGGAATCAGTATTGTTTCCTCAATCAGTGAGTGTACAAACAGATCATACTCAAGTTCATATAGTGCAAAGAACAGTTTCCTGCGCAGATCCAGATCATTATCGATTTTCACATACTTAAGCAGCAGATTCTTAAGGTCATGCAACTTAAGCTCAATGTCAGAATGATGCTCACTATACTCAATAGAAGAATATTGTTCGAAGCTAAAGTCGTCACTACTTTTTTTCAGCAGATTGATAAAATATGGAAAAGCAACATTGTCTTCATAGTCAAGATGTTCAAGCACTTCAGTGAAATATTCATTGAAAAACTTCTCAAGCAGTTTTAACTCCCTCTCGGGATGATTTTTCTGCAACATCTTAATATATGAGTTTATCTGTGGGTACATATCTGAACGATAGTAGTGGTGACTATTTTTCAGAAAATCTATTACCTGCAGCAGATCTTCCTTCGTGTAAGTGTGATTTTTTTTCGTTCCAAAGCCATTATAAAGATTGGCAATATCAACAAAAAGAGTCTCGCTGATTTTATATTGCTTGCAAAGCTGAGAAACAGTAAGATCGCTCATCCTGAAATCTATATTAAAATGTTGCAGCATCAGCAGTAAGCGTGGATTGGCATCTATCTGATCCGCCATTTTCATAGACGGACTCATTTTTGTTGCAGTGAAATGAGGCATGATCTGTTTTATTTTCTTGCAAAAGTAGTAAAAATAGTTGGTTATTTAGAACAATTCCATATAATAGTTTTGATCGGTCGATATTTTATTTTGGAGCTAATTATAAAAGACTAAATAAAATAAGACACTACTTTAAAAGATAAAAGTAATTTTCAAAAGAATCGATTTCACTATAAAGATTTTATTATTTTCTATTCTAAAATTATAAAACTGACAATTAATTAAGAGCCTTATTTAAAACTTTAAAACAGTTAAACTCAAATAAAAGGAGGAATGTCAATAGGTCTTCCTCCTTTACTTATATAAAGCTTTCTTATTATACGATAACTTTGTAAAATTATTGTATAAAGCTTTATATTAAACTAACATTAATAACCAGTATTCTGTATCAATCCAGGCTCAACTTTCAAGCTGTTCTCGTGAAATGGCCATCTGTAGTTGTGTGGTAAGAAAGATCTATCTTCAACCTTCAAAGTCTCTTTTTTACCATCAACAATTCTCGTGTGACCTTCAGCAGGTTTGTTTAGTACATTCTCAGCAAGCTTCCATCTGATTATGTCGTCGTAGCGCTGACCTTCTGCAGCAAGCTCAATACGTCTTTCATTCTGTAGAAGTTCAAGCCACTGCTGTTGAGTATAGTTTGCATATTCAGGAAGTGTAACGTCTGCAACACTCATATCCAAACCAGCTCTTCTGCGAATATCATTAATACATTTCTTAGTCAAATCGTCCACCTGATTAAGCATAATTTTAGCTTCGGCATATGTGAGCAATACTTCAGCGTATCTAAGCAATGGGAAATGCATGTTGCCGCCCGTCTTAAACGCATCGGACTCATCAACAAACTTTCTGAACCAATATCCGGTTCTACTTGCTCTTAGCTTCTGATAATGCATTGGAGAGTTTTCATTATAAATATCAATCTCTTCACCATAGAACATGTCGCCATGACCCATTATTGAAGTAGCATAACGTGGGTCTCTGTTTAAAGAAGGATTTAGCTCATATTCCTCTTTTGTGTGTAACGGACATTTGTCAATTGGCCTTCCCTGAGCTGTCCAGTACGCATCAACCAATGCTTTTGTAGGAACTACATACGATTGTCCTGGTCCAGTTCTGTAGTGTGGGCCTAGGTGCTGGAATGATTGTGTTGCACTGTTGGCATGGCTATCCATGTCAAACCACATAATAAATTCATTATTGGTTGAGTGTGCCTCATACGTAAACAGATCTTCATATACAGGATGTAGTGAGTATTTGCCACTATCAATAATCTCTTTAGCAAGTCTTGCAGCCAGTTCATATCTTCCATTATATAGTGCATAACGCATTGTTAGGGCCTTAAATGAATATCTGTTAAACATATACTTATCAGTAGTATACTCTTCGGTAGGCAACTTTGCAGCAATCTCTTCGGCTAATGGAAACAGTGTGTCTAATATTTCATCTTTAGGAGTAACTGGCTGACGCGCGGTCTCTAAGTCGGCAGGCTCCAACACAAATGGAACATCACCCCATCTCATTGTTAGTCTGAAGTAGTGCCAAACTCTCAAAGCTTCTAAAATACCTGTATACTTATCTCTTACGCTTTCATCTTCTACATAAGGCACATGAGTGTTTGCAATAAAAGTATTCAAACGACCAAGGTGTTTCATATACAACTCATAATAATATAAAAATGCTGTAGAGTTACTGTTGAAGTTACCATTAGCAATATTCTGATGATGGTCACCTTCCACTCGGCTATAAGCGTTATCAGACTTAGCCTCTTCCATATAAAAAATAATAGCTCTCGATGTAGGGTTTGTAAACACGTCTAAATAACTACTGTAAACCACCCTTCTCAAGTCCTCTTCATCATTAAAGAATTCAACAAACGAGGTGGCAGTCGGGTCTTTCTTGTTGAGAAAATCTTCACAAGAGCCAAATGCAATAATAAGTAAAAGTAAAAATATAATTTTTTTCATCTTCATATAGTTTTAAAATTAAAATAAAGTAACTTGAAAACCAATGCTATAAGTTGCCATTCTTGGATAAGCTCCATTACCACCGTCACGCTCAGGTTCTAAACCTTCCCAATTTGTAAAAGTAAGGAAGTCCTGTGCATTAAAGTAAACTCTTAAATTTCTAACATGAGTTCCAATTCTTGTAATTGTGTAACCAAGTTGAAGCGACTTAATTCTGAAGAAAGAGGCATCGCTAATCCATACATCACTTAGGTAAGTGTTAGTGCTTGTACCTGTCCATACACGTGGAAATCTGCTGTTTGGAGTCTCTGGAGTCCATCTGTTGTCAACATAATACTGACGAGGAGCACCAAGGTTGTTACTACCACCATCAACAAATACGGGAAAACCTTCCTGACCTCCAAGTCTACCCACTCTTTTGCCAACACCTTGACCAAGTAAACTGAAATCCCAATCCTTATAACGCATATCTAACGATAGTGAGTAGTTGTAGTGAGGTGCAGGGTCACCAAGGAAGACTCTATCGGCATCATTAATAACTCCATCATTATTCTGATCCACATATTTGATATCTCCAGGCAATGTGTTAGGGAATTTTGCGGTTGTTGCATCAATCTCAGCTTGATTCTGGAAATAACCATCAGTTTCGTAACCATAGTAATTTTCAATAGGAATACCACGATACCATATTCTGTCGTTAGTTCCTTTGAAAATCAAAGTATCAGTTGGGTTGTAGCCCGCTTTAAGCACGCTGTTCTTGTTGTCGAAAATCATACCACCAATGCTGTATGAGAAATCGCCAATCTTGTCCGACCAGTTGGCCGAAACTTCCCAACCCTTGTTCTCTACCTCGCCAATGTTAACCGATGTTTCAAGATAGTACGAGCCAGTTAATGGAGGTACTGGGAATTGCGAATAGATCAAGTCGAATGAGTGTTTGTGATAAACATCTGCAGTGAGTGAAAATCTATTTCTCAGCATAACAAGGTCCATACCCACATTCCACTGATTCTGTTTTTCCCAAGTAAACTCAGGGTTAGGCACACGCATTGTCCATCCCCAAGTGTTTACAACTTCTTCCCATAAGTATGGAGCAACATTTTCATTACCAATTCTTCCCCAAGATGCTCTCAGTTTTAAATCATTTATAGCTCTTGATTCTTTTAGTGAGTTCATAAACGATTCGTTATGTACATTCCATCCTATTGATGCTGATGGGAAGAAACCCCACTGATTACCCGGAGCAAACTTACTACTACCGTCGGTTCTTACTGTTGCTTCAAGTAGATATCTGTTATCAAAAGAGTAATTCCATTTAGTAAAGAAAGATGCTTTTGTAATCTCCCTGTAGTCGGTAAAAATATAAGACATTGCTTCGGCACCTAAAATTGCATATAGCTTATCTTTATCTTTTCTAATATCTTTTTCGAAGTTAAGTAGAGCACGACCAGTCAACTGGCTCTGGCTCACATTCTGTTCCGAGCCGATATCATTTGCCCAAGATGTAACAGGCTTTCCATCACCATCAAAGAATTTATGAGTCAATCTTCTCCATTTGCTAGCCGACTTGTCAATCATATATGATACATTACCTTCAAGGTTTAAGTCGTCTGTAATGTAATAACGTGGTCTTAAATTGATTGTACTCTTGTCGTACATATTATTCCAGGTACCACCCTTCTCAATAAATGCAACTGGGTTTAGGTCGTTATGAAGCATATAGTGTTTTTCAATATCAGTGTTTTCATAATATACCCCCTGAGTAGGATTCATTCTCCATGCAATCTGATAAAGACCATGGCCATCATTATTTCTTCTAAGCCTATCCACTTTTAGTCTGTGAGCATAAAAGTCGGCCAATAAAATAAACCTGTCAGCAATATTGATATTGGTGTTGAAGCGAGCACTGAACTTATCAGTACCCTCAATCTTGTTCAATCCATTCTCCTCAATGTAGTTCAACATCAGATTAAATGTTCCAACACCACCACCACCAGAAATACTAGCTGATGTATTATTGGCCGAAGCCTTTCTTTCCATAATCTCTTTAATCCAATTGGTATTAGGTGTCAACCCCTGTTCTGCCTTTGATATATCCTCATCTGTATAAAGCAGAGGCTGACCCTGAATTGAATGCGCTTCGTTCCTATAACGCATGAAATCTGCCGAATTCACAAAGTCAGGCAAATTAAGTGCATTCTGTATAGCAAACCAGGTGTTAATGTTAACTGTAAATTGACCGGTGTTACCTCTGTTTGTTTCAATTACAATAACACCGTTAGCACCTCTTGAGCCGTACATGGAAGCAGCCGCAGCATCTTTAAGAATATTGATGCTCTTAACCTGATTCGGGTCCAAATCTGATAGCGACATCTCCATACCGTCAATAATAACAAGAGGAGCAGCATTCTGTAGAGTACTTATACCCCTAATTGATAAGCTGCCTGGTATAGAACCTGGAAGGTTACTACCCTGAAGCATTGTTAAACCAGGCACAGTTCCTGCAAACACCTGTTCTAGTTTAGTGATTGGACGAGTAACCATTCTCTCCATATCAACCGATTCGATAGATGATGCCAAGTGTCTTCTCTCAACAACGTTATAACCTGTAACTACAACCTCGTCGAGTCTTACGTTATCCTCTAGCAAGACAACATCTAGTCTCGTTTTTCCTTCAGTTGAAACCTCAAGATCTCTGAAACCCATGTAACTGAATATCAGAGTCACATCGTCGGTAATGTTCATTTCATAAATACCGTTTTCATTAGACGTAGTACCAATGTTTGTACCCCTAATAATAATTGTAACATACGGCAAAGTTTCTCCATTCTGGTCAGTTACAGTACCGTAAATGCGACGCTGACGCTGTTCCACTCCTGCATTTTCATTACCAATAACTTTTTCTCCCGATATCACAGAAAATAATACCAAGAAGAACAAATAAACTCTTGCTTTCTTCATTTTGATAATTTTAAATTTAGTAATGTTATTATGATATGTGATATTAAATATGGATATAAATTAATATTTGTTCATGAATTACGTATTCTCAGTTAAATTCTATCATATTAGATTGATTTTTTTCATATATTAGTTCAGTGTTGGTGTAAATATAATAAAAAAACCATTTACTTCAAATAAAATTAGGTTTTTAAAGTTAATATAGTTTAAATATTCTAAATGACAGTTTTTATGTTATAATATTTAGCGAAAAAAAATATTGAGCGAGTCTTAAAATTCTAAAGTTCCTTTCTTTTGATTATTATTGCAATTTCTTTTGAGATAAGCACTATATACATAGTAGAATTGATTTTATAGTTTACATAATAACTGATAATATAAAATGGGAAATTTTCAACAATTACAGATAAAACGACGAAGTGTTCGCAAGTACATAAAAGAGCAACTTAAGCCGGAAGAAACAAAAAAGATTCTGGAGGCAGCACTTCTATCGCCCACTTCTAAGAATAAGCACTCATGGAGTTTTATAGCTGTAGAGGATAAGGAAACAATAGCCAAGTTGGCAGAGTGCAAACCTCAGAGTGCATCTTTTATTACCGAAGCACCCCTGGTAGTAGTAGTTGCAGGCGATCCGCTAATCAGCGATGCATGCATAGAGGATGCCTCAATTGCAGCTATCAACATGCAGCTGCAGGCTGAAGAGCTGAACATTGGCAGCTGCTGGATACAGGTTAGAAATAGGTCATACTCAGATAACATGACATCAGGCGAGTATATAAATGAACTGCTTGATATACCCATGCCTCTAGAGGTAATTTGTATGATTGCTTTTGGTAAAAAAGAGGCAAACAGGAGGCCAGCTGATATAAACAACCTGCGCTGGGAGAAAGTGCATATTGGCAAATACAGGTTAGAGTCAGCCAGTTCAGAACAAGAAGAAAAATAAAAATTAAGATGATAGATATATTAAAAGTACCATCGCCATGCTTTGTAATGGAGGAGGATCTGCTGCGAAAGAACCTGGCATTGATTAAGTCGGTTAGTGACAGAACCGGAGTTGAAATAATTCTTGCCTTTAAAGCCTTCGCAATGTGGAAATCCTTCCCTATATTTCGTGAGTATATTGATCACTCCACAGCTAGTTCCGTTGCCGAAGCCCAGCTCGCTTTTGAAGAGATGGGAAACCTTGCACACACATATGCACCGGCATATACAGATGAGGATTTTCCTCTGTTTATGAAATACAGCAGCCATATTACCTTCAACTCACTTTCACAGTTTGAGCGATTTTATCCACAGGTTTTATCTTCGGGTAAGAATATAAAGTGTGGACTAAGAGTCAATCCGGAGTATTCGGTAGTTGATACAGCTCTGTATAACCCAAGCAGTCCCGGTTCCCGTTTAGGCGTAACATCGTCAAAATTAGGAGATACATTACCCGAAGGGATAACAGGATTACATATGCACAATCTGTGTGAAAATAACTCGTATGATCTTGAGAAAACACTTGAGGTATTGGAGAATAAGTTTGGAAAGTTTTTCGGAAATATTGAGTGGCTGAATCTTGGAGGTGGTCATCTTATGACCCACAAAGATTATGATACTGATCATCTAGTGAATTTGCTTATCAGTTTCAAAAAGAGATACCCAAATCTGGAAATAATTATGGAGCCGGGTAGTGCCTTTGCATGGGAGACAGGAGTATTGGTGGCAACTGTAGCTGATATTGTAGAAAACAATGGTGTTAAAACAGCAATGCTTAATGTCTCGTTTTCATGCCATATGCCCGATACATTGGAGATGCCATACAAGCCAAGAATCAGAGGAGCTTACCAGGAGCCGGTAGAGGGTAAACCAACATACCGTATGGGTGGAAATAGCTGTCTTAGTGGAGATTTTATGGGTGACTGGTCATTCGACAATCCTCTTAAAATTGGAGACAGGATTGTGTTTGAAGATATGATACACTATACCACTGTTAAAACAACTATGTTTAATGGTGTTTCTCATCCATCGATAGGAATATGGACCAGTGAGAATGAATTTAAACTTTATAGGAAGTTTGGCTATGAGGATTATAAAAGCCGTATGAGCTAACATCTTGTAATATAGTTATATGTGAAGTGTTTGTTTGCACTTATCATTAAAAATTTCGTAACATCGTTTTAAGTTTTTGTGTTAATGTTAAACTATTTATAAGTTTTCATTGTTTAATTATCAGATTTGTTAATACAATATTGACAAAAATTATTAACTAAAAACTTTACAATATGGGATGGTTATGGTGGATAATTATCGGAGCAATTGCCGGATGGCTTGCAGGTAAATTAATGAGAGGCGGAGGCTTTGGACTCTTGGTCAACATCATTGTAGGTATTGCCGGTGCAATAATCGGCGGGTGGGTTTTCGGCCTTCTCGGTATATCAGCAAGTGGTATTTTAGGAAGTCTTATTACCGCACTGGTTGGGGCAATTTTATTACTTTGGATTATATCACTGTTTAAGCGAACGTAGATATTATTCATCTAAAGGCACTAATAAAGATCGGTACTTCTAGAAAAAGGGGTATCGGTTTTTTCTATAATCATAAATAAAATGCATAAAAGAGAGATAGGTATATTTTCAGGTTCATTCAATCCAATCCATAACGGACATTTGATGCTTGCAAGCTATCTAAGTGAATTCACCTATCTGGATGAGGTGTGGTTTGTGGTAACCCCTCATAATCCGCTGAAAGATACTAAAACCCTGATTGAAGATGATGTCAGGCTTGAAATGGTCAAGATCGCAGTGGAAGGGTATAAAAAGCTGTCAGTATCAGATGTGGAGTTTAATATGCCGCGACCATCTTTCACGATAGATACCTTAAATAGACTTTCTATAGAAAACCCGGATATAAACTTCACACTGATAATAGGAGCTGACAACTGGTCGATTTTTAACCGTTGGAAAAATGCTAATGAGATTATAAGCAAATATAAAGTACTTATCTATCCAAGAGCAGGCAGCGAGATTATTATTCCTGATTCATACGGACAAAATGTACAGTCAGTTAATGCACCTGTAATAGAGGTTTCCTCTACATTTATACGCAAATGTATCAGTGAAGGGAAAAGTATGCAAGCATTTGTGCCTGAAAAAGTGTATAAGTATATAATTGAGAAACGACTCTATTTGACCTCTGAATCACCCGAGTCATAAAGCATTTTATCGATAATTACAGGCAAAATATCAGTATCTACACCAGCCTCCTGTAATTCGTCAATATCATCCTTAAGCATTTTCAGGAAAGTATCGAAACTGCCAGTCTGCTTATATGATAGGGCATACAGTTTTACTGCATCCCTGTTATTTGAAAGACAAAGTTCAACATGCCCTGCGTTGAGATAGTCATGAGCATTTGGTTTGTTTTCAAGAATCCGCTTGTAGTATCTCTGTGCAATATCAAACTTCCTTGATAGGAATGCACACCATGCGATCGATCTCCATGCACGTGTGTTATTGCTGTTAATAAGCTCCACCTTGAAGTAGTAGTTAAGAGCCTCATCATACTGCTTCAGTTCAAGGTAACAGTGACCAATATTAAGCTGTATATTCAAATCATCAGGTCTGAACTGCTCAAGTCGGCGATAATATTCCAAAGCTGTATCAGCCTCCTTCAACACCCTGTAACAGTGGGCTATACGGTTAAGCAGCCATGTGTTGTTGTCCTCAATCAGGTCGGCATGCAGATAAGCATCAAGTGCCCCTCTTATATCTACCATCATCTGCTTACAGAATCCTATTTTTTGCCACACCTCACTGTTTCCCGGCACTTTCCCTGCCAGCATATTATATGCACCAAGTGCTTCATTGAAGTTGTTTTTCTCAAAGTAATAGAGAGCAATTTTCTCTAGATTTTTAGTTTGCAGTACAATCGGCTGAAATGCCTCTATCTCGTGATAATTGAGCGGGAGACTGAATATGTCAGTGAAGTCGGCTCTACGAGGATGTAGCTTGTAAAAACGATAAAGATCCTGTATATACTGTTTGATTATTGTAGATTCCTTCTGATAAGGATTCAGTGTCATCTCCTCCTCCTGAATCTTTTTCAGTTCATCACCTTCAGAGCCAAGCTGATTAATCATCATACTGCGGTATTGCTCAGGCATCATCATAACACTGAAAGAGAGAGAGTACTTGTCGGAATTACATATTATTGAAGAGCCCAGCATAGTATCGATAAACTGATCACTTTCACCCGATTTGGAGAGCAGTCGCTGGAGACTACTATGTTGGGGATCATATGGCATAAACCAGTTACTCATCTCATTAAAGAATGGATAGTTCTTAAGATTAGAGAAAGTAGAGTGAAATACATCAGCACCCTCAAGCTGCAGATCAGAAAACTCCTTAAGCTTATCTGTCAAGCCACTTTCTTCAAGTATCTTCTGCCATTCAGGATTTTTATCATCAATACCACTTTCTTCCATCCATTCGTCAAGCTTTATCTTCTTGCCAATCATGGGACTCAGTTTCATCATCTCAGGAATTATCTCCTCAGTCAGTCTCTTCGTAATCTTCTCAGTCTCATGAGCCTGAATAAACCCGAGTACAGTAGCCATAAACCGTCGGGTAAACTGTGCATCATCCGACAGTAGTTTCAGTCGGTCACTACATTCCGGATATAGATGCCACCTTGTTCTGTATCGCTGAAAAATTGGAATAATACCGGTTATTGCGCGAGCAGATATTTCAGCTTCATGTCTGCGGCAAACATCAAGCAAAAAAAGTACTTTTGCAGCATCAAAACGCTGCATTATATTAAGTGTAATTGCCGAAATCAACATACACTTATCATTCACAGGTATTGTCTCATTCTCAATAAAACTATGTAGCGATTTTATGAAATCAGCATTAGCTCTTGGAGAAACAAAAATTGAATAAAACAGATCTCTAACACTATTTTCATGAGCAATAGCACACGGTATTTTTCGTAATTCTTTTTCGGGGCCTTCGTCCAGTAGTTCAATAATTGAGGAGATGTCTGTCTGTTTTACAATGGTGTGTATATATTCATCGATTGAGATTGTATTACGAACATTCATTAATCTTTCTCTCTCGAAAAAAAAAGATGAACTATCCCTTACAAGCAGATTCTCGGCAGCATCATCAGTAATAGAGTAAATATCGCGAATAAGCTTATTATAGATTTTATCCTGATCCGGGTCACCCTTACCTTCAACAAGGTAATGGAGCATAAATTTATAATTTGTTTCCAGCTCATCAATTTTTTCGGAAATAGCCCAATTATGTTGCAGTTCAATAAGCTCTTTTACGCTATCAATTGCATGCTTTAATTGTTTCTCTTCTATAAAACTATGAATTTCTCTTACTTTTCTATTTATTTTAGTTGGACTCATAAATTCCTTTATGTTGTTTTTTCTTTTATAATAAGTGTGGATGGCAGAAATTCAATCCAGGGTAATGAGGTGGCAATCAGTTTGTACCACCCATCTATGCCAAAAATACAGAGATCCTGATTTATTATAAAATCGTTATCAATCTTTTTGTTTACGTCCCACAGATACATTCTATCATCAGCTTTTTTTACATAGGTCTGATATATCTTCTGCATCTTGGGATTTGACTCAATAGCTCCAATTGCATCCCAAACCATTATATCAACATTCTCTTTTTGTACAAAACGCATTGTTGTGTAAGGAATTGCCTGAATATCAGTTGTACTTAATATTGGAACAAATATATTTTCAATACGTTTCAGGTTGTTATAAATAAACAAACCTATAGAAATAGAGTTCAAATCAAGCAGTGAAGTGATGTTGTTCATCATTTCAAACTCATTCTCTGTAAACTGCTCCTGTATGTATGCGTCAGAATTGGCAGGGTCGCTCTTTAACCTGTTATATTTCTGAAATATATCAGGAGACAGAATACTCCTGTTAATTCCAGCCACAATGAAATCGCTATTCTGCTCTTTTGAAACATTGATAATTTCTGATACGTAATTATCATATCTTCTGGCAAAATAACGAATAGTGAGTTTGCTCTTATCAATGATGTCTATGAAATCTTCTAATTTATTTTGATTATCATGATTCTCTTTTTCAATCAGATGTAGAAAGGTGGCAGTGGATTTTTCAGATCTTGATCCGGCTAAACTTACTGCCATTCTGCTTAAAACCCGGCCTATCTCAGGATCAGTGAAACAGACAAGAACATTAAGCGGCTTCTTTAAAATATTTTCAACAGATTCCATAAATTATAAAATTTAAATAGCAGAATCAACCTTTAAGCATCTCACTGTCGAGCATAGAGTCTTTATATCCAAGGAAGTACAATATACCATCGATACCCACAGACGATAGTGATTGCCCAGCATTTTGCTTAACCTTTGGCTTAGCATGGAAAGCGATACCCAGACCGGCGATACCAAGCATTGGAAGGTCGTTTGCCCCATCTCCAACTGCTACAGTCTGCCTTATATCAATCTTCTCTACCTGTGCTATAAGCGAAAGAAGCTCAGCCTTCTTTTTTCCGGTTATTATATCGCCCAGATAGTTACCGGTTAGTTTACCATCAACAATCTCCAGCTCATTTGCATACATATAATCAAAACCATACTTGTCCTTAAGGTAGTTACCAAAATAGGTGAAGCCTCCCGATAGAATTGCAGTTTTGAAGCCAACTTTCTGGAGTACCTTCATCAGTCGGCCCAAACCTTCCGTAATTGGCAGATTCTCAGCCACCTCTTTAAGGACAGATGCATCGAGACCTTTCAATAATTTAATCCGCTGTTTGAAGCTCTCCTCAAAATCGATATCGCCATGCATTGCCGACTCTGTAATGGCTTTTACTTTATCCCCAACACCAGCTCTTTCGGCAAGTTCATCAATCACTTCAGTCTGAATAAGTGTAGAGTCCATATCAAAGCATATAAGACGACGCATCCTTCTATACATACTCTCTTCCTGAAATGAGATGTCGAAATTAAGTTTGGATGAGAGCTCAAGGAACGACTGCTGCATTTTATTCCTGTCTGCCAGGCTTCCGCGTACAGATAGTTCAACGCACGACTTAGCAGCTCGCTGTTTTTCATCAAGCGGGATACGACCTGTCAGTCGTATCATATTATCGATATTAAGATTTTGATCTGCAATAATTCTGGAAACGGCTGCAATCTGTTCTGCCGTGAGTATTCTTCCCAGCAGCGTTATGATATACCTGTTCTTGCCCTGCATTGCTACCCAGTTTGAGTACATTTCTGCCGAAATAGGAGTAAATTTGATATTCACATCCATCTCATATGCTTTGAAAAGCAGATCCTTGAGGATTTCACCAGAATTGTTGTGCATCGATTTAAAAAGTATACCTATTGCTACATTTCTGTGGATGTCCGACTGACCAATATCCAGAATAAATGCACCATGCTTTGCCAGAATCTCGGTCAAAGCAGCAGTTAAACCCGGTTTATCCTCTCCATTAATATTGGCTAAAATAATTTCTGAATTTTCCATTTTAATTTTTTATTATGTTGTTACATAATTGGTAAAGATACCTGCATATAGATATCTTCAATATCCTGTTTTTCTATTTTGTTGAAATCCTCCTCTCTCACAGTGATGATCATTCCCGACATATCAAGGGCTCCAGGACTTATCAATAGTTTCTTACTGCCCTCTTCATAATACTGTTTTGGGCGATGAGCTTTTCTTGGGAAAATATGTATTTTGTATCTGTCTCCCTCCATAAAGGTGATAATGTTTAACATCGGCTCCTCTTCTTCAGGCTGAAGAGTGCGGAGATACTGATAAACCTCTTCAAAAAGCTCAGTGCATTCAGAAATAGTTGACCCCTCGATGATAAGGCATGATCTCAATTCATTGTCACCCTGTGTAAGTTCTGCTGTTTTGAGTCCTGCCTGCAGATGAAAATGATCTGGTGCTGAAGCACCGCTTTTCGGACCGTTGTAGAAAACCACATAATCCGGCAACTTTTCCGTCAATGTAAGCATTTCACCTACCTTATGCCTGATGCGCTGAGGAACATGTGAAAATAGCGGAATGGTCAGATGGTTTCTGAGAATTGGGAAAGGGTTACATAAAATTAAATATTTATCTAAAAATATTATACCCTTCTGTTCCGATGGTCGGTTTTGTTCACACAAAAAACAGGGTCTTTCATCGATAAACTTTTTATCTATTTTTGCTCCTGTAGATGTAATTCTTGCAGGGTTGAACTGAACTTTTACAGAGATGTTGTCTCCCCAGTTAAGCTGTTTAACCATCACATCATCAAGTTTAAGAATTGCATCGTTCAATTGAGGCCACTCTTTTTTCTGTAAAGAGAAAAGATTTTCTATATCGTTCTGTAAGCTCATTATAATATTTTTTTGTAGTAACAAAGATAAGGATAATTTTTACTATTTGGTTATCAAGTTTTTTTATACCTTTGTGAGACAATAGAGGGGTTATTTAATTTACTTTTTATAACAAATGAAAAAAGCAGCTTTTTTATTTTTCTGCATTATTTTGGTGTTTCTCATCTCATGCACTCAAAACAGAGGTGAAAAGGGTATGAAAGGTAAAGAGATAGCTGATTCGGCTCTTACAGAAGAATTTGAGGTTGAAGAGTTCAGTGAGTTTATGGAAAGATTCAGTTTGGAAGAGTCATTTCAACTTCAAAGAATAAAATTCCCAATAAGTGTTATCGTTCCTGATACAGGCAATGAAGGTATGGCTCCAATCAGGGAAGTGATTGGCAGGTATGACTGGGAACCGCTTGACCTGACATATGATAGTACTTACTTAACCAGGCCATATGATCAATATTACCAGGTTGTACGCTTCAATAATGATACTGCGGTTGTCGAGATAAGAGGTATTGACAATGGTATTTACGCAGATTATTATTTTGAGCTTATCGACAGGAAATGGTATCTTGTAACACTCTATGAAGCCTCTTTCTAAGAGATTCAGCTATTTCTTGAGCATTTCGTCACCAAAACTTAGTGGTAAAAGATCTTTTATACTGCTAACAACATAAACTGAGTCGTTACCGCACATCATAACCTTCATTGGTGAATTGAACCGGTTCTCTGCCTCAAGTAGTACCTGCCTGCATCCACCGCAAGGAGTGATTACATCTTTTGTAAATTCCCCTTTATTCCATGCTGCTATAGCGATAGCTTCAACTTTCTGATCAGGATATTTGGAATGAGCATAGAAAACAGCAGTTCTTTCAGCGCATAATCCCGAAGGGTATGCAGCATTCTCCTGATTATTTCCGGTGATTATTTCACCATTGGCCAGTAATGCTGCAGCACCCACGTGAAACTCAGAGTATGGTGCGTAAGAGTTTAATGTTGCATTTTTAGCTGCTTCAATAAGTTTTTTTTCGATATCGGAGCACTCCTCTATCGGATAAACAGTTATCTTTGTGGATAAATTGATTTCTTTCATATTATAATGCAATATTTATCTTACAAATATACATTTATTTCATCGTTAACGCTATTACTATCATTTTTATTTAATATTTCTAACCTGTCAGCTCAATCTGGGGTAAGAACATATGAATTATACATTGAAAGATATAGTGATCTGGCTATACAGCATATGGATAAATATGGTATTCCTGCATCCATAACGCTGGCACAGGGTATATTAGAATCGGGTGCAGGTATGAGCGATCTGGCAAGACGATCGAATAATCATTTTGGAATTAAATGTCATAGCGTGTGGAGCGGACCCAGAGTGTATGCCGCAGATGATACGCCAAATGACTGTTTCAGAAGTTACAGCAGAGTTGAGGATTCATATCAGGACCATTCAGAGTTTTTAGTAGGTAGTGCCAGATACAGATCTCTGTTTGAGCTTTCGATTACGGATTATAAAGGATGGGCAAGGGGACTACAAAAGTCGGGCTACGCAACAGATAAAGCCTATGCCAATAAGCTTATAAAACTTATAGAGGATTATGAACTTTACAGGTTTGATGACAAGAAGTATCGACGCGGAGTTAGCAAACGCGACCGTGAAGCTATTCGTTCGGCAGAGTCTTCAAGGGCATCATGGACACATGAGCCTTATATAACACATGGACTGGTATATGTGATTGCTGTAGATGGTGATACGTTTGGAAGTATTGCAAAAGAATTTGGTTTCAGTGAAAAGGATTTACTGAAATTCAATGAGGTGCCTGAGGATTTCCCACTTAGTGAAGGTGATATAGTATATTTTCAGAAGAAGAAGACAAGGGCGGACAAGCCTTATGAATATCACACGGTGCAGGTAGGTGAATCTATGTACAGTATATCTCAGACTTATGGAATACAACTGAGGAACCTGTACAGGCTGAACAAAAAGAGTTATGAATACATTCCTGAAGAGGGTGATGTGCTAAAATTAAGATGATTTCATTATGATATGAATGAAAATATTTTTTTCATTTGTATGAATAAAAAAATAAAAGATGAGAAATATGGAAATGAAATATAATACTCAAAAAGAGAAACTTATAATGCCTGAATACGGACGCAATATCCAGAATATGGTAAATCATTGCGTAAGTATTGAAGATCCTGAGGAGCGTAAAAGATGTGCCAATGCAATAATTGATGTTATGGGCAATATGTTTCCTCACCTTCGCGATGTTAATAATTTCAAGCATATCCTTTGGGATCATCTTGCAATCATGTCGGATTTCAAACTGGATATTGATTACCCATATGAGGTAATTAAAAAAGAGGAACTCTATTCTTCTCCGGGACGACTAGAATATAGTCGCCCAAGCATGAAATATCGTCATTACGGTAAAATTCTTGAGAGGATAATCAACATCGCCACAAAAATGGAGGATGGAGAAGAGAAGAAACAGCTGGTTAAACTGATTCTCAACCAGATGAAGAGATCATATGTTCAATGGAACAAAGCAATTGATGATGAAAAGATCTTTGAAGATTTAAGAGAGTTGTCGGGTGGAAAACTTAATATTAAGAGTGAAGACTATTCAATTCCTGAAATAAAAGTTACACCAAGCCGCACTAAACTTAAGAATATAAAATATCAACGAAAAAAATAAAAAAGGATGATCTCAGAAAAGGATATCATTAAAATTGGCAGCACTCAAAAGCCTTATGGAATAAAAGGGGAGATAGTCATACTTTTTTCAAGGGAAGAATTTGCTGAAGCTGATTCCGAGTACTATTTCCTAATGATTGATGGTATCCCTGTTCCTTTTTTTATTGAAGAATTTACATTCACAACAGATCGGTCTGCACGTATTAAATTTGAGGATATTGAGGATGAAAAAGATGCTTCTAAGTATTTGAATCTGGATGTGTATGTGCCACGCAGCATTCTCACTGAGGAAAATCCTGAAATAGAAGAGAGCTGGCACCTGTTTGTGGGTTATGATATTGTGGATCAGAGTGGAAACATGATTGGCACAATCAGCGATGTTGACGATTCTACATTAAACGTGCTTTTTATACTATCGAAAGATGATAAGGAGCTCCTTATTCCTGCTACAGAAGATTTTATAATTATGATAGACGATGAGAATAAAGTAATCGAGATGAATCTTCCAGAAGGTCTTATTGATAGTTAATAGTTGTAACTGGTTACAGATCACATATAATCGAATGCCTTTCCTTCAAATTTCAGATGTAACAATAGGTTATACAGCAAAAAACAGGCTAAATGTAATACAGACAAGCCTGAATTTAACTGCTGAGGAAGGAGAGCTTATTGTTCTGGTCGGCAAAAACGGTTGTGGTAAATCAACACTCATAAGATCTATTGCCTGCCTTCAACCAATTTATGGAGGCAGAATAACACTTAACGGGAAAAATTTAACTGAACTCTCACCGGCAAAGAGAGCGCGACTACTTTCGATAGTGCTTACTGAACAGCAATCAGTTGCCTCTTTTACAGTCAAAGAACTTATATCAATTGGGCGCGATCCATATACAGGCTGGTTGGGTAAACTTACTGATAAAGATATAAGGATTGTTTCGGAAGCTGCTGAACTCACTTATCTTAAAGGGTTCGAATATAGGAACATTCATGAGCTCTCTGACGGTGAGCGGCAACGTGTGTTTATAGCAAGAGCTCTGGCACAGGATACCCCAATGATAATTCTTGATGAGCCTACTTCTCACCTCGACCTGCCAAACCGTATAAATATTTTGCTTCTTCTCCAGAAGCTTGCACGTGATACCGGAAAGACGATTATAATTTCTACTCATGAGCTGGAGACCGCTATGCAGGTGGCCGACAAGCTCTGGATTATGGAAAACAGGGGAGGGGTTACTGTTGGTATTCCTGAAGATATGGTTCTTAACGGTAGTTTTGATAAGGTATTTCATCATCACAATTATGAGTTTGATAAAGAGTATGGAAGTTTTGTAGTGCAGAAACAGCTGGATAAAAAAATAACAACTTTCGTAGATAAACCTGATGGTTTAATAGCAAGATGGACTACAAAAGCTCTTTCGAGAAAAGGATACAGGATTGTTGAAGATGCTCCCGTGAGACTTTACGTTGATGAGGGTAGTCGCACCTGGACAATCAGAAAGGATAACCAGTCACTCGTAACCTATAGCATTGAAGATGCATTACGGGGAATAGACGAACTTTATCAACCCTCCAATTCGTCAGCAAACCTGTAGAATGCCTCTCAATTTTTTATTATCTTTGCAAGATTTCAGGTGAAATAAACAACATGCAATTAAAGAAACGACATATAGCTATTCTTGGTTCTACAGGCTCGATAGGCAGACAGGCACTGGATGTGATTTCAAACCATCCTGAAAGGTTTGAGCCCTACGCACTTGTGGCAAATAATAGTGTTGAACTACTTATACAGCAAGCTCGTACTTTCATGCCAGAGGTTGTTGTAATTGCAAACGAGGATAAGTATGATCAGCTAAAATCTGCATTGAGTGACCTGCCGATCAAGGTTTGGTGTGGCAGCAAATCAATAGAGGAGGTGGTGCTTGATGAGAATATTGATATGGTGCTTACGGCAATGGTGGGTTTTTCAGGTTTAAAACCAACTATTAATGCTGTAAAAGCCGGGAAGGCAATTGCTCTGGCAAACAAGGAGACGCTGGTTGTTGCGGGAGAACTGATTACATCTCTTGCAATAGAAAACAGAGCAGCCATACT